>NZ_JAPVOJ010000001.1:0-730000 GCF_027157905.1 Agrobacterium sp. LMR679
GAAACATATAAAATATATGCCGCATTGAATTGTATAGGATATTTGAAGGCGGATGAAAATCCGTGGCCAGAATCTTGCTTTTACGGCCTGCAATTTGCGGATTGCGGACGATAACGTGTAAATATATGATTTTTATGTTGAAATTGCCGATCTTGCTGGGGAATGATTATGCGTGGAAACTATATGAGTGATATGGAATTGACTGGAGCGGAGATTAGATTTGAGCGGCGATCGATCATAATAACAATATCATGATATTGTTATTATGATCGATCGCCGCTCAAATCTAATCTCCGCTCCAGTCAATTCCATATCACTCATATAGTTTCCACGCATAATCATTCCCCAGCAAGATCGGCAATTTCAACATAAAAATCATATATTTACACGTTATCGTCCCGCAATCCGCAAATTGCAGGCCGTAAAAGCAAGATTCTGGCCACGGATTTTCATCCGCCTTCAAATATCCCTATACAATTCAATGCAGCATATATTTTATATGTTTCCGTATATATATCTATATAAATATATGTTTATGGAATCCTCCCAGGTCGAAGGTGTGCTCCCTCTTCATCTCGGTCTCTAAATCCGAATTCCTCTTCTGGTTGTGTAAATATTGCTTCTTGCGCCGACGATTCATAATCTTCGCCACCCTTCGCCTCATCAGGGCTGTATCTGCACGAGCTGCAAGAACGTACATTTCATAGAGACCCATTTGAACACACCTTTCCTATCACGCGACGCAGTTGCAACCGTGTTATGAACTTCATCTCTTTTCCCATCCGCCTTTCAGCTCGATGGGCATTGCAACGGGGCACTGAAAATTGCCACCTGGGAAAATAAAGACACTTATCAGTGCCCCGCTTCAGCGATTTATGCCTGCAAAGCCAGCCCTTCAGCCAATGATCTTCAGAGAAATAGAAGGCCCACCACAAACCCAGTCCATCTCTCCTTCGTTCACTGCTAAAGATTTTCTCAGTCAGATTCCGAAATATGAGAGCGACGTCTTCTCCCACAACCGGCGCTGGTTCAGCGCAAAACCGGAGCCCTTACCGGTTCATCGCAGAACAGGAGTAGTATAAAGTCAGGTAAACAGAGGGGGATAAACATATAAGGGAAAAAAGCCCCTCCCAACAGGCTAGAGACAAGGGCAAAAGGGATAAAAGCTCGAACCCACTGGGAAATGGGGTCTTTACGCCGAAATGCGTAGATCGAAACCACAAGAGCAAAACAAAACAAATTTTTACTTCGGCATCATTCATGCCCACTTCTGGCTCGATGCGGAAGTAAAATAGCTGCGAACGAGCAGGGGCCGCGTTTATAAGTGTCCTAGCTTTCGGCCTCAATCACGTCGAAATGACATCTAACAGCCTCGATGACCAGTTTGCCACAGGCGTTTACCGATTGTACTATGACGTCACGAACGTGTGTTTCAATATTCTCGTCGGCGGCAATATCTAGTTTCAAAACGCCAAGCCAGTTCGGATGAACGGCTTCACAAAGCACGTCGTATGTTGCTTGAAGACTTTCGTCCTTCTTGTAGATGATCCGAAGGCAGTCGTTTATATGAACGCTCTGGCCAGCACCAAACATTTTCGTCGAGAAGAGATATTTTTCAGCTCTCTTAAGCGTATTTACATCCGGTTTGCTCGGATTCACATCTTCCGAGAAGGCGACGAACAGTGCGCAGGCCTCTATATTCGCGCGAGCGAAAAGGCTCGACTGTAGCCAGTGACGATCAGTGGCTGCGGAGATTGCGCCAGTTCCGCAAATCAAGATACGATTCCTCAGAGAATTAATGAATGACGTCAATACCTTACCGCCTCCAGTGAAAGTCCGCAGCTCAAGCGGCGGCTCCAAGCGGACGTTAGAAAGATAATGGTAGGCAGAGCTATAGTCTGACATCGCTAACAGGCCCCGGCTAGCGTCTTCAGCATCTCATAGGATGCTTTGTTGCGCGCCTTGATTTTCGTGCCTGCAACTCCCTTGGTAATGTGACCAGCATACTCAATCGAACACTCGAAAATCGGGGCATGACTTTGACGCTTGTCAGTCAGTAGGCGGTATGAAACGTGAGATTCGAGGTCGGGTCGCTTATGCATGCTCTCCAGCAGCATGGTCGTGAACGACAGGCCTGGATCGAACTCAAGAAAAGTCGCGTCAATCTGAACGTGTGTCGAGCGCCGCTCGAAAAATTTTTCAAATAGCAAAGCCGCTTTTTCAAGGCCGCATTCGCGATACTCAGAATAGATAACGCTCTGCACGATATCCCGCCTCTGTGCATCGCTCAACGGATTCCGTGAATTCCCGACCTGTGCGTGAAACCGCTCGATGACCGGAACCACAGCTTCTTTAACGATTGTTCGCTGTGTGAACCGATCAGTATGAGGACGCACTGTGATAAACGCTTCAAGCTGAGACCCGAAGAACGAATCTCGTTCGTTGTCTCTGAAACTTTCGCCTGGCACGAGATCGCTCCTCAACGTGAAGGATGCCACTAGGCCCTCGACACTTTGACCGAAGCGAAGCGACTCCCTGAGCTTCTCCGCACTAGCGACTATCGATGGAGACAATCTCACGAGATTCTGCCCGTACTTCCTTCTCCTAAAGTACTTATCTCGGATCAACTGCTGGAGACGTGGCCTATGGCTTCTCGACGTGGCTACCTTCTCAAGGAGATCTGCTGCTGCGCGCGCGGATACCTCGAGTTTCGACCCACCTTCCACGGCAGAAGATTCTAGACCATCGGTGGACGCAATACAGCTCATTATGGCAGCGTGGTCTGGTCCCCCAACCCGTTCGATCCGATAGTGAGGCACTCTCAATCCAGCAGAATGGCAGAACTCTTGGAGCATCATCTTTGAGTCACCACAGACGATGTCGATGACGTCCTTGCTGGCGATATCAACAGTCGGAATATATTTTTTCAAAATAAACGCTATTGCATCATTCTCTGACTTGTTCGTGCCAAGATAGGTAACGAGCTTGTGGAAGGCGTCTACGATCACTTGTTTCGATACAACGGTGGACTTCTGGTCTATCGGCGGACCGAAACCAAGAGTGATCCAAACTCGCTCGACAGTCTCACCCTTGGTGTAGTGATGAAGCACCGGGCTTAACAGCCGCGGCGCGAAATTTGCATAAGCCACTGATTTCGCGAGATGGTTCGATATCACGAACTTGAAGAGGAGATTCCCGTATATCGGAAGAAGTTCCTCATGACCAAAGGTCCGTCTTACGAGGCCAGTTTTGTCAGGAATTGCTCGTATCGCTTCTATGTCGGGTTGCCGCATCAGCACAGAAGCGAACTCAGGTCCTAAGTTTCCCAATACAGCACGAAACTTCTTCCAGTAGCGCTCGTAGTATTCGATGCAGGCTTTCTGCAACGACTCTGCGTTTTCGATACGTCGGACGAACTGTTGGGCCTCAGTCGAAAACGATAGAAGCTCACTCTCGTATATCGCAGATAGCTCGTCTTTAGGGACCTGCTTTGAAAACTGTGGGTCGTTCTCTTCCAGTATGGAAGCAACCAGTTCCCGGATGTCAGATGAGGTATCTTCAGTCATTTTTAGACTTTAATGTTTCCGCACGCCGCTTGCTGGCGACAATATCACCTTGCAGTTGCCAAATCTGCAAGAGCTTTCACTTCATGAGCGTTAATTTCAGCTCCAGCTTCCGTTGGATAAGCCGTTAAAGCCGATAACCCCTAGCGTCGAGCGCCGTGAGATCTTCTCGCAAGCGCACGGCTATATCCATCCGCTCATGCAGGATACTCATCACGCCAAGGTCGCCGTTATCAAGCTTTCGGAAAAACAGGTAATGGTGCTCATAACGGGTAAAATAAGCCTCACGCTCGATGTCACCGGGAACGGCAAGTCTTTGGGGCAGACGCCGCCAAAGCAGATGGTTGTCGCAAAGGCGCTGCAAATGCGCGTGCAGGCCACGTATATAGGTCTCAGCCTGCGCTTCACCCCAAGTACCCACGGTGTCACGCCAGATTTTATCCTGTGCGGCGTCGGCAGGCGCATAAAAGCGATAAGCTGCCATAACTAGCGACGCTTGTTTCGGCCGATTACATCATCAGCAGAGACAGCTACAAACTCGCTGTCATCCGCGCGCATTGCAGGAGACAGTTCCTTTTGCAAGGCATCCCATGCCTCGTCGCGGGTTTGCAGGTCACGCCGAATAAGCGCTCGAATATATTCGCTCGCATTCTCATAAAGACCGTCATCACCAATCTGCTGCTGGATATGGTCTTGCAATGCTCCGCTGACTTTGACGTGAATGCTTCCTGACGCCATGGCGTTTTCCTTTCGGTCTCCTCGATTATGAAAAGCGTAGCATATATTGTCAATATTCATCACAGCGTTACGACTGCTCCTGCTCCCTAGCCAATCATGAGCGCCACGTGAATTAAATCGCCATATCGTTTACTTTGCCAACGGGGCGAAATATTTCTAGTTTAACGAGAAAACACGAATGAGGATCAAGACTTGAAATTCATCACAGGAAGCGGATTTGCCGCTGCTGCCCTGCTTTTTTCAGGCTCTATTGCTTTTGCCGCACCAACATATCTCAGCTGTGAATTCGCAGGTTCCAAAGGAACTCCTCAGGTGTTCAATTTCGCTCTCGACGAAGCCGCCGGGGCATTTGGAGTTTATGTCCCGGCTTCTGGAAGTCAGAGAATGGAGAAAGGCACCTTTGCCGGCGGTAAAGCGAGCCTGAATGAAGGCTCGGTGGCATGGGAGATCGATATCGCCAAGGGTTCAGTCATTCGTGATAAGCGCATGGTTGGCGAGAAAGACAGCGGAACCTGCAAGACGATCTCGCACGCGCAGAGCGGCTTTGAAGATTAATGCCGGTCTGGACAGGAGCCAGTATCGAGACCTCCGCACATGGAGCTGACGGCACAGCGCATCTATAGCGCCTTGGCGAAGCGTTCCAGTTTCCCCAGCGTTTGCTGACCCAGCTCCACGGCGCCGAAACCCTTCGCTTGCTGGAACTCGGCTTCCGTGCTGAACACCATGCCCAGCACAACTTTCGTCGCGCCATCCTGATCCTCGAAGGAGGCCCAGGCATCGGCATGTTTCGGCCCGTTTTCGCCCCATAGCAGCGTATAGGCGATCCGCTCTTCGGGCCGGACCTCGACATAACGATGATGGTTCGGGAAGACTGTGCCGTCAGGGCCGATCATGTCAAAAACCCATTCCCCGCCGGTCCGCAGATCAATCCTCTTCGTGCGGCAGGAAAAGCCTTCAGGGCCCCACCATTGCGGCAGCGTCTTTTCGTTCATCCAGGCTTTCCAGACAATGTTTCGCGGCACCTTTATCGTTCGCTCCAGCACCATGGTTCGCCCGGCCACGCTGGCCAGATTGTTGAGACCGGCGCTGAAACCTTGTTGATAGCCATCGCGCATATCCTCGGCCAGTGAGGAAAGCTGCACCGTTACGGTCAAGCGGCTACGCTCTTCCGCGGCCTGAAAATCGGCAGTGACCAGCGCTGCCGACTGGGTTACGCCGCCGGATGAGACCACCTCGTAATTCACGCTGCGGCGGGTTGGCTGCAGCTCCAGCCAGCCGCATTCACAGCGAATATCCGGCTGGCCGGCGACCTTGCAGAGCGACACTTCGCGACCGCCCAGCCTGCTGTCCGCCTCCAGGAATTCCACGGTGACCGAGGGCGAGGGAGAGGCCCACACCGCCCGAGCGGCGGGTGACAGCCAGACCTGCCAGAGAGCCGATAACGGAACGGCAATTTCCCGTTCGAAGCTGAGCGTTGCAAAACGGTCTTGCGGTTGATGCGGTTCAGCGTGTGCGCTTTTTTGATCCGGTTTCGTTGTCATTCTGAATCCTCCTTCATGGCCTGCATTGCAAATGCCTCCAGCCGGTCAAGCCGGCTCTCCCACACGGCCCGCTGCTCATCGAGCCATGTGCTTACCGGCTCCAGCGCTTCCGGCACGATGGCGCAGGTGCGCACCCGCCCATCCTTGGACGTGACGATCAGCCCCGCCTCCTCCAGCACGGAAAGATGCCGCATGACCGTGGGCAGACGCAGCCCCGTGGGCGCGGACAATTCCATGACCGGCGCCGGCCCGCCGCCGAGGCGCGCCAGAATCGCCCGTCGCGTCGGATCGGCCAGAGCCTGGAAGATCAATGAAAGGTCCTGATGATGCTTAGTCATGTTGCTAACTATCATGTTTCATCGCGATAGGGCAAGGAGAAACTTAGCAGATAGACTAAGTTTTCTCGGCGGGCATGATCCCCTTGATAAAATGCGGATGCATCGACCAGCCATTTCGTTTGGACAGCCGAGCCTTCCCCTTCCCGCAGATGGCGTTCGGCAACGGGCGGCGGATGCAACTGTCGGGCCAGAAACAAGCTATCCAAAGTTGCAAAAAAGATTGACTCTCGCAGCCACCTGAGTGAGCTTCGCCAAGAAAATGACGGGGAAAACATCAAATCATCATGTCACCAGAACGCTTTAATCAATGCCTGCGGGTGATCCGCTGGACGCCGATCAATATTGCGTCCGCCCTGCAATGCGAACTTTCATGGATTGAGGCGCTGGAAGCGGGCAACGAGGAGGTTCCCGCTGGCCTGGCGACATGGCTTGAGACGCTGGCGCAAGCCCATGAAGCGCTTCCACCTCCAGCCACCTACAGAGGAAAACGGTCGACATTCTAATGCAACCGGCAGCTTTCAGCCTTCACCAACGATTGGATTATTCGAAATGAAATATGTCATAGCAGCTCTTGGCATGATCGCCTTTTCAAGCCCCGTCCTCGCGGCATCCTGCGAGAAGAACTTCACGGTCTCAGGCGTACCGATGGTGACGGCCGTCTCTTATAAATCCTGGCAGGAACTGCCCAAGGCGAAAGCGCCTGCCGTGCTTCAAAAGCTGGCTCAGGCCGTGGCGGCGGAAGGTTTTTCCGGCATCCAGATCAACAAGGCGCTGTCTTCCATCGATGCGCACCAGGAGACCAGCGGCAGCGGCAGAATTCAGACGCTGCGGGTCGTGGCCCGGCAGAAAGGCGCCGCTGTGCGGATCGATGCTGTCTTCAACATTCAGGCAGGACAGATCGCGGACAAGAACGTCATCCGCGAGGGTATCTGCAATATCATCAATGGCGCGTGACGCGCGGTGAATGAACTGCCCGTTCGCAGACTTGATGCCGGTGTATGCTGACATCGGGGATGGGCAACTGAACGGGTGCGGCGCATTTGTTGCGAGCGGATGCGGCGGCTTGCCCGGCACGGGCGGTGGGCCATATGCCGGTTCGTGCCGTTGATGGCGATGCTTATGGTATGGCGGGCAAACCCGGAATCTGCGATGGGTGCAGGCAGGGATAGTGTCCGCGGCCGGAAGCAGGCGGCGAATCGACGGGGAAAACATGCCGATCTATGAACTGGCTGCCGTGGGCGCCGCGACCTGCTGGGCGATGACCGGGCTTCTTTCGGCCGGCCCGGCGGGGCGGCTTGGAGCGCTGGCCTTCAACAGGACGCGGCAGCTTTTTGTCGCCGCTCTGCTGGGGGTCTATGTGTTCGCCTCGGGCAGCTGGCGGGAGCTTCAGCCGGAGGCGCTGTCTTCGCTTCTCCTTTCCGGTTTCATCGGTATTTTCGTTGGCGACACGCTTCTCTTCACCTGCCTCAACCGGCTGGGGCCGCGTCGCTCTGGAATCCTGTTTGCGCTGAATGCTCCGATCGCCGCGCTGCTGGGATGGGCGGTGCTTGGCGAGCAGCTTCCCGCCAGCGCCATTGCCGGCATAGGCCTGACGCTGGGCGGCGTGCTGCTGGCGATCCTCTTCGGCAAACGCAAGGCGCAGCTGCACGAATGGGAAAGCGTGAAGGGGCCGCTCTGGCTCGGCGTGCTTTTCGGCCTTCTTGCCGCGCTCAGCCAGGCGGTCGGCTCGCTGATTGCAAGGCCCGTGATGGCGACCGGGGTCGATCCTCTTGCCGCCTCCATGCTGCGCGTCGGGGTGGCCGCTCTTTGTCTGACGGCGCTGACGATGCTGCCCACCGAGGCTGTCAAGCCAAGAGGCAGGCTGACCGGAAGCCTGTTCCTGCAGACGGCTCTCACGGGCATCATCGCCCTGGCTTTCGGCATGACGCTGCTTCTCTTTGCCCTTTCCGGCGGCAAGGTCGGCATTGTCTCGACACTCTCGGCAACGACGCCTGTCATCATCCTGCCGCTGCTGTGGCTGAGGACACGGGAGCTGCCGGCGCCCGGCGCATGGGCGGGTGCTGCACTTGTCGTGGCCGGCATGGCGCTGATGTTCTGGCGGTAGCTTCAGCCGGACGGCGAACGACTGCTGCAACACCGCCTCCGCCCCGCGATTTTTCACGCCTTGATTAAGCCGGCAACGACCACTTGCTAAGCAACTTTTGCGTGCTTAAAAGGCGGTCAATATCAGTTCGTTAGAGAGGACCAACTTCGTGGAACAGGAAAACATCCAGACCGGCAAGGGTCGGCGCAGGGCGCTTTGGGCGGCGGTTGCGATTATTGCCGTCGCCGCTGCGGGCGTCGTTGGCGGCAAGACCTTCTACGAAGCGAAGGTGAAGGAGCTGGTTGCCCGTAGCGGTGCGACGGCCACGTCCATCGAGGTCGATTTTCTCGGGAAAATTCATGTTCGCGATCTGACGCTGGCGCTTGAAGACGGCAGGAATATCAAGATCGCGGCTATCGACGGACGTCCGAAACTTCCGTTTCTGGACGGCGCGATTGACATGAACACCATCGACATCGATGTGCCGACCGGAAAGATTTCGATGGCGCAGGCGCGCATCGAGAACGCCGCCTTTGAAAAACCCGGACAGGCGGAAGGAAACGGCGGCTCCCTCGCCCGCCGCATCGAGCGCTTCGCGGCCGCGCGCATCTCCACGCCGGAGGTGACGTTTACCCAGTCGGTCGCGACCACCGAGCAGAAGACCGTTTACAGGAATCTGGCCCTCTCCGAGATCGCCGGCGGCCGCGTTGCCAGCTATTCGATCGACAATGGCAGCTACGACATCAAGATGCAGCTTCCCGACAGCGACGGCGCGATGAAGGACAAGCATATGGTCGTATCGACCGGCGCGATCGCCGGCCAGGACATCGACGTCGCTTATCTCGCCCGGCTCTATACGGAGAAGGCCGGCCCGCAAGACAAGGAAGCGAAACCGCTCTACGGCCCGCTCTCCGTCAAGGCGGTTTCCTTCTCTGACGGAGACGGTCATTTCAGCTACGATGAAATCCGCAGCGACGGCTTTACCGCCCGCATGCCGTCCGAGCCGCTGCTGGAAACCCTCAAAACGCTGACGACCACCCAAGATCCCGACGAGCTTTCACCGGAGGCGCGCCAGGCGCTTTTCGCAAAGGTCGTGTCCATTCTCGACATGATCGGCAAGAGCAACATGCAGCTCATCGGCTTCAAGGTCGATGCGCCGGATGAAAAGGAAGGGGCGGCCGGCAAAAGGGTCAAGGCCACCATCGACCGCATCGACATGCAGATGGACAGCCGCAAGCTGGACTTCGGCATGAATGGCATGTCTATCGGCGATGGCGACGGCACGATCGAAGTCGCGGAAGCAAGCCTCAAGGGCTTTGACTGGAGTTCGACGCTCAAGGGAATCTCCGAGATCATCGCGCTCGACGAGACGCAGATGGAGACCTTTCAGTTCAATCGCCTGATACCGGAACTTGGCCGGGTGCGCGTCGGCGGCATCAACGTCGATATGGCCGCGCCGGAAAAGCCGGAGGAGGAGACGGAAGAAGAAGCGGCCGGAACGCCGGAACGTATCAAATTCTCACTCAAGAATTTCGAGATGGGGTTGACCAAGCCCTTCAACGGCATTCCGACCGATATCGAGATCAGGCAGGACGAGCTGACGCTTCCGATCCCGGCGGACTCGACGGAGGAGGTTTTCGTTGAAGCCCGCAAACTGGGTCTCGAAACGCTGGCCTTCTCTTATGGCCTTGCCGCCGGCTGGGACGAACCGAACAGCAACCTCGTGATCCGTGATATCTCGCTTAGCAGCAAGGATTTCGGCAGCGTCAATTTTGCCGGTCTGGTAAGCGGCTTTACCGAAGAGTTCTTCTCTTTTGACGTCAATCGCGCGCAGGCGGCGCTCTTCGGGCTTGCCGGCCGCGAAGTGAAGCTCACGATCAAGGACGAAGGTTTGATGGCCAAGGCGATCAAGCTTTATGCCCTGCAGAACGACATGACGGAAGATCAGGTACGCGCCACCCTCACACTGGTGGCGAGCATGATGCTGCCGCAGCTGGCGGCTGAACAGCCGAAGCTGCAGAACGCCGTGGAAGCGCTCGTCCAGTTCATCAGCAAACCCGGGACCCTGACGGTAACGGTCAAATCCACGGGCGCAAACGGCCTCGGCATTTTTGATCTGGTTGCCGCCTCCGACAATCCGATGGGGCTTCTCGACAAGGTCGATATTCAGGCGACGGCCGAATAAACCGGCCACTCCTCCGGCAAAGGTCTCAAGCCCGGTTTTTCGAGCTTGAGACCGCCGGAACTGGTATTCTCATGAGATTATGACCTGAATGTCCGAGAAGTCCGCCTCCCCTGCGGGCAGAACATGAGGAGCATCAACATGAAAACCGAGCAACTCACTTTCGGCCCCGGCGGGCAGGTTCCCAACAATCAGACCTTTGCCGTCATCATTTATCGAAACGTTGGCCCGGACTCGGACTCCCCGGATTTCGAGGCAATGTTTTCCCGCAACAAATGGAGCGGCATCTGGCGCAATGGCGTGTTCGACTACCACCATTACCACAGCGGCGCGCATGAGGTTCTGGGCGTGGGACGTGGCGAGGCGACTTTGCAGATCGGCGGGCCCGAGGGAAAAATTCTGGAGGTCACACAGGGCGATTGCCTGATCCTGCCCGCCGGAACCGGCCATATGAAGCTGAGTGCTTCTGCGGATTTTCAAGTGGTGGGTGCTTATCCGCCGGGGCAAAAGGCCGATATTCAGACTTCCGCGCCCAGCGATGAAATGCTCGAGCGGATTAGATCCCTGCCAAAACCTGCGACAGACCCTGTGCACGGAGCCTCCGGGGCCTGACCGAGATATGGCGCTAAGGGGCGATCCATTCGGTCGCGACACAGGCCGTAGCTAATGCAGCCACTCGCAACTATAGGCGAGGACCGGTTCGGCAAAGCCTTTCAGCCTGTAACGATCGCCATGCACGAGGACATCGGCGCCGCCATATTCCTGGAAGGTCTTGTCCGAAATCAGGATCTGATCGCTCCCGGCGGCTGCACAAAGTCTTGCGGCCAATTGCACGGTCGTGCCGAAGAAATCATTGCTGTCTTCGATTGGTTCCCCGCAATCCAGACCGATGCGGATGTGGATGGGCTCGCCCCTGTCGCTGTTGTAACGATGGAACTCGCGCTGGATATCGATGGCGCAATCCACGGCAAACGGCGTGGAGGAGAACACCGCCATTATGCCATCGCCGGTGTGCTTGACTTCCCGTCCCGAGCGCCGCCCCAGACAACCGCGCACGAGAGCATCATGCGCCCGGATGAGTTCCGCCGCCATACGATCGCCGAGGCGGGCCGTCATTTCGGTTGAACCGACAATGTCCGTGAAAAGGATCGCACGGTGGCCGGCGTCCATATTTTTCGAGGCCGCCACAGGCGCCACCGGATCCTGTATTCGCCCGAGAAACGCTTCCACCGCCGACAGGGCGACTTCCACCACTTCGCTGGCGACGAATCCGTGCGCTTCGCGATGCACGCACTGCGCGGTTTCCGCGTCCGGGGCATCCATAAGGCAAAACGCCGTGCCGCGCCTTTCATCGAACCAGTAGGTCAAAAACCTGACGCCGTACCGATCCTGAATGTTGAGATCTTTAAGATGGGCTGCGGCGATATCCGCCGCTGAAACGCCGGCAAGCTCGTGCCGGTCCATGAAGATAGGCATTGTTTCCTCCCCAAGAGTATATCGTTGCCTCCTCTGCCCGCCATTTTATGACTTCACCGAATTGTCGTCCATCGTTCTTACGGGTGACGCCGGACAAAACCCAAACACCGGAAAGGGCGATATTCGTTAGCGTTAGAATTTCGGGGCTGTGTAGACCGAGCACTCACGACGGCTGGAGCGACTGACGGACCTCTCACCTGCGTTTGACCATGCGCCGTAGCAGGAAGCCGGGTCGGGCCTTACGGGGAATGAGGTGGATATCGCTGACCAGCTTTGCTCCGCCTTCCCGGCGTTCCAAGGTGATCTTTCGGCTGTGGAAGGCCTCCAGCTCGGCACGATGCGCCACGCTGACGATGGTGGCGTCGGGCAATTCGTCGATCACCGTCTGCATCATCATGTCCTGGCTTTTTTCGTCGAGAGCCGCGGTCGCCTCGTCCATGACGATGATATCCGGGTGGTTCAGCAACAGGCGGGCAAAGGTCAGCCGCTGTTTTTCACCGCCAGACAGCGTCTGGTCCCACGGCGCTTCCTCTTCCACCTTGTCTTTGAGATGGCCGAGACCAACCTTGTCGAGGGCCTCCCCTATCTCTTCGAAGGTCCAGCTCTCGGCCGCCTGCGGATAGCAGACCGCCCGGCGAAGGGTGCCGGAGGGAACATATGGCCGCTGCGGCAACATGAAAAGCCGGCTGCCGGCGCGAAAACTGACGCTGCCCCCGCCCCATGGCCACAGGCCCGCAATTGCCCGAACGAGCGTGCTTTTGCCGGATCCGGATTCGCCTGCGACGAGCACTCTTTCTCCCCGCCCGATCTCGACATCGGTCTCCTTGACGACGGCGGTGCCGTCGCCGAGCGACACCGAGACATCCTTGAGGCTGAGCATCGTTTCGCCTTCGGTTTCACCGCGCACGATCCGGCCGAGCTTGTCGCTCTGTTCGGCCCGCTCCAGCCCGTCAAGCGACATCATCAGGGAGGCAACGCGGCGTGCACAGGCATTCCAGTCCGCCAGCCGGGGATAGTTGTCGACCAGCCAGCCGAAAGCGGATTGAACGATGGTGAAAGCGGATGCCGCCTGCATGACCTGGCCGAGGGACATGCTTCCATCGAGAAATTTGGGCGCGCAGAGAAGAAGCGGAACAACGGGCGCAATCAACATCGATCCATGCGACACGACGGTGGTGCGCATATATTGCTGCGCCATCTGCTTCCACTGCTGCCGGACATTGCGGAACCTCCTGTCGAGGTCGCTTCGCTCCTCCTCTTCGCCGCCAAGCAGGGCGATGCTCTCCCCGTTTTCCCTAACGCGAGTCAGCGTATAACGGAATTCCGCCTCCAGCTGGTTCTTGACCTCGGAGACCCTGACGAAGTTCCGGCCGATCAACGCGATGGAACTCGATGTGATGAGCGCATAGATCACCGCCGCAATCACCAGAAAACCGGGTATCGTGACCGATACCCCGCCGATGGGCAGCGTCAGCGCACCGCCAATCGTCCATAGAACGACGATAAAGGTGGACGCTGACACGAAGGCGGCAATGACGCCCGCTACGAAATCCACCGGCGCTTCGGTGGCGATCCGCATATCTTCCGACAGCCTCGCCTCGGGGTTTTGATGGTCGCCGTCGATCAGGTTGAGCTGGTAATAGCGGCCATTTGCAATCCATCGCGAGACAAGCACCTTGGTGAGCCACGACCGCCAGCGCCGCTGAATGCGCATTCTGACGTAAACCTGCGAGGTCACAATGAAAACGCTTCCGAGAACCAGCGGCGGAAATATGGAAGCAAGGAAGTAGACCGTCGATGCATCCCGTTTTTCAATCGCATCGAAAATTCCGCGATTCCAGACGTTGATGCCATATTGGAAACCGACATTTACGCCGATCATAGCGAGAAGCCCGATGGAGAACGGCCAGGCCAGCCCATCCCCACGTCGGCTCCAGAAACCCCGGGCGCTGATCCAGAAGCGCTTCAGGAGATATCTCTTGCGCGCCTCTTCGGCCTGCTGCGGGGTCAACCCCGAAGCAGGTTCCATTTCTTCCGGCGGGAGGGGATCATCAGGGGCGTGGTTGGCATGAACATTCTCTGCACCGTTGTGGCCGGTGCCATCGACTGGTTTGGGTTTTGCGTCAGCATCGGTCATGGATGCATAAACGGATGACGGTTTGAAAGGTTGCCGTTCCGGAACGGTTTGCGGTCGGCCGAAGACGCCGGGCTATCGACCTCGGTTTTTTCTCCACTTCAGCAGATAGCCAAATCCCGGTCCGAGCAGAGCGCCGGCGATGATCCATTCCATCAGGCCCAGCGGGGTTTCATCGGGATCATGCCCGGTGAGATAGAGAAAGAGAAAAAAGCCACAAGGCCACCGACAATGAGTGCGGCGGCGATAATCAGGTCCCGGGAAGAATTCGACATGGCAATCCTCTCCAAAATGGCTGCGTCTGCGGTTCATGTAGCACATTCAGGCCGCGTTGCTTCACGCCTTTGGTTTTGCGATGAATGTTTTCGCCTCACTCGGCAGCACCGTCACCTTCAATATCGGGCTCATAGCGCTCGAGAATCGTCATGACAGCCTTGTTCCCGCTATACTGCCGTTTGAGGCGGGCCAAATCGGCATCGCTTCCGCGGCACAGCCGGCTCAGTGCTTCTTCTATTTGGGCACGGCGATCACGATCAGTGGCTTCCTCGCCACGGAAATGATCACAGCCGTCGCGGCGGCTGACGAAAGCGCTGACGTCGTCTGGAAGTGACGGTTGCTGCGCAAATGACGGCGCAGCAAACCCTATCAGCGCCAATGCGATGCCGGCACGCTTCGCCCTATGACGGCCCATCATCATTCGACCTGATCCTCCAGTTGCTTTGCAACGGCTTCGTAATGCCGCGCCGAGGCCGCATTGCCATCCCGGGCATAACGCCCGGCCACTTCCCGCGCAGCTTCGGCCGCGAGGCGAAAGGCGTCCAGCCCGACCTGCGGTTGCTGTTGCGCGTCGCTGCCGATGTCGCCCTTGCTGAACGCGCCAACGCGATAACCTTCATCATCGATAACGCCGATCACCGGCACGCCCGCCTGCATTCGGCCATAAAAAGCGGGACCGGTCTTGTCACCATCGCGACGGCGAAGCATGCCGAGGCCGGACGCCTTGTTCCCCGGGCATGCGCCGGTCCAATATGTAGGACCCACCGTTAGCGACACTGGTGAAACGAATTCGCAACGGCTGGCGGGATCCCTGGTCCAGGTCAATCCACTCGCCGGTTCCTGCGCATGGGCGCCGGATGCGCAGACCATCCACGCCACAATTGCGGCCTTCAGCAGTTTCGAGTGCTGCAACGCCATTTCTTGTCTCCAGCCCGATACACGTCCGTTTCTTTAAAGGTTTTAGCCGAGCCGTGTGACGAACAACAGTCGCATTTTTCTGAGATTGAGGACCGAAGACGTTCGGCCCATGCACGGATAAGGGAACCATTCGTCCCGCTCTGCACTCTTATCCCTGAGGGAGCAGTTCAATGGACACGCGCGTCACACATCGCAAAATCTCCGTTGCCGGAATAGAGACTTTCTACAGGGAGGCTGGCTCGCAGGATGCGCCGGTCATTCTGCTGCCGCACGGCTACCCCTGCTCATCCTTCGAGTTCCGAAACCTCATGCCCAGATTGGCCGACAGATGGCGACTGATCGCACCGGATTTTCCGGGATTCGGCTATAGCGGCAATCCCGAAACCTTTTCCTATAGCTTTGACGGTTATGCCGCCTGGCTAAATGCCTTTGTTGAAGCCCTGGGTCTCGACCGTTTTGTTCTCTACCTGCACGACTTTGGCTCTCCCATCGGCGCAAGGCTTGCCATCATGAAGCCGGACCGCATCGTGGGACAGATCATCCAGAATGGCGATATTCCCTATGAAGACGCGCTGGGGCCGAAATATGCCGATATCGAAAAGTTCTGGTCGCTGCCTGCAGACCGGATGCGCGCCGCATTTCGCGATGCCGTCACCGAAGAGAATTTTCGTGACGAGTTTCTGAATAATGTCCGGCCAGAGCTTACCGCACTCATTCCTCCCGACCTCTGGCAATTGCACTGGAGCCTTGTGACCGAAAGGAGGAAGGACATCGCCACAGAACTGCTGTCCGACCTGAAGGCAAATCGCGACTGGTTTCCGATCCACCGCCGCTACCTGCAAACCTGTCGGCCGCCGACCGTCATCATCTGGGGACCGCAGGATCACTACATGCCCGAGCGCTCCGCCCGCGCCTATCTCCGCGATCTGCCGGATGCCGAGCTTCATCTGCTGGACGGAGGACACTGGCTCCTCGAGACAAATCTGGCGGAAGTCATTCCCCTGATCAGGAGCTTCCTAGATCGCATCCACCACTGACGGGACCATGTTTTCATCGTGCCAGCATTCAGGCACGTCTCCGCCGTGCGCAATGGCATCCGCTTCATGCCAATGGCGTGACCGAATGTTGTGCGATGCACAAATTTCGGAGGAATAGGCATGAAATTCGGATTTTTAGATACATATCATCCGGGAAAAACCGTCTAAAACTCTCTCAACTCAAGGAGAGACGTCATGACGGACACAACATCGCAGTTTGATGGGGTAGCTATCCCCCTGGAAACCACCGAACAACCCGCATGGACGGCCGCGACCTGGTTCGCTGTTCTTTCCATGGCGGCGACCAGCTTTGCGCTGGTATCGGCCGAGTTCCTGCCGGCGGGCCTGTTGACGCCCATGGCGCGCGATCTTGGCATCACCGAAGGCACAGCCGGGCAGGTCGTCACCGCCACCGCCTCCGTGGGCGCAGTGACAGCCCTGTTGAGCAATGTTCTGATCGGCAAGCTGAACCGCAAGACCGTGCTTGTCGGTCTTAGCGCGCTGGCTATCGCCTCCAATGTTCTGGCATCGGTTGCCGCCGATTTCTGGCTGTTGCTGTTGGGCCGGGCGGGGCTGGGTATTGCGCTCAGCGGTTTCTGGGCGCTGTCGGTTGCCGTTGTGGCGCGACTTGTCGGCGCAAATTCAACCGGGCGCGGCATGGCTATCGTCACCCTCGGCGTTTCGCTCGCCACCATCGCCGCTCCTTCGATGGGCGCCCTGATCAGCGACTGGCTGGGATGGCGCATCGCCATGTCGATGACGGCGGGACTTGCCGTCATTGCCATGTTGTTGCAGGTGCTCAGCCTGCCGTCGCTGCCGGCAAGTACAAGCAACAGTCTTTCCGATGTTCTGCGGCTGACGCGGCGGCGTAGCATTCAACTGGGGATGCTTGCAATCCTGCTGCTCATGACGGGCCATTTCGCCGGCTCGGTCTATGTCCGGCCGTTCCTCGAACAGGTGACGCAGCTTGGGACGAAGCCGATTGCACTCGCCCTGCTCGGGTTTGGCGTCGCCTCCGTGATCGGCAATGTCGCGGGCGGCCGAATGGCCGACACCAGTATCCGCCTCGCACTCGTCGTCACCGCCGCGCTGATGGCATTTGCGACAATCGCCCTCGTTGTCTGGGGTGTTCATACCGGCGCCGCATTTGCTCTCGTCGCCCTCTGGGGCCTTGCCTTCGGCATGGCCCCCGTGGTGCTGCCGACCAATCTTTCCCGCGGTGCTCCCGATGCTCTGGAGGCGGCAGGCAGCCTGATGGTCGTTTCCTTTCAGGTGGCCATCAGCATCGGTGCGGTTTTCGGCGGCTACATCGTCGACTCCTACGGCGCCACCGCTCCCTTGGCCCTGACCGCAATCCTGGCTGCATCCACGGTCGCTCTCGCCTTGCTGCAGCGTCCCGATTGATCCCTGCCTATTCCGAGGCCGCAGGTGAGACAATTGCCTGCGGCAATCGGGTGGGCGGCGGCTTGCCGAAACCTGCAACCGAACACGGGTCAAAAATCAGGGATTGTCCTGCCTTGCGTCACTCCACCTTTGCGCTACGCTTGAGAACAGGGATTTCTCAATGGAGGGACTGAGGCATGTGCAACAACTGCGTGATCGAGAACGTAAAACGGAACATGCTGTCACGACGCCTGCTGTTCAAGGGCGCCGCGGCCGGTTTAACGGCCATGACGGCGGGCAGCCTGGCGGCCCCTGTGCTGGCGCAATCGCCCCGGCAGGTCATTGATCTCACCCACACCTATGATTCCTCATTTCCCACATTCGATGGCAAACCGGGCATAGAATATGAGTGGGCGGCGGAGATCGCCAGGGACGGCTATCAGCTCCACAAACTCACCATCTACGAACATACCGGCACCCATATCGATGCGCCTTTCCACTTCAGCGCGGATGGCGCGAGCGTCGACCAGCTGGAGCCGCAGAAACTTGTCGCGCCGCTTGTCATCGTCGACATCACCGACCGCGCCAAAGAGGATGCCAACTCCACCGTTGAAGCCGAGGATATCGAACGCTGGATATCTGCGAATGGCGACATCCCGGCAGGTGCAATCGTGGCTCTGCGCTCCGGCTGGGCAACCAAAGTGAAGAGCCCCTCTTTCCGCAATGACGACGCCGGAAAATTCGCCTTCCCCGGGTTCGGCAAATCGGCGACCGATCTTCTGCTCAAGCTCGACACCGTCGCCATTGGCGTCGACACGCTTTCGCTGGATCCGGGCGACTCCGCAGATTTTGCGGTTCACAATTCCTGGCTGCCGGCAGGACGCTACGGCATCGAAGGGCTGAACAACCTCGAGGCGCTGCCGGTCAAGGGAGCAACCATAATCGTCGGCGCACCGGCACACCGCGGCGGAACGGGCGGCCCGGCCCGAATTCTGGCCCTGGCCTGAAGCGGACACCGCGGCAATGGCGCCGGGAGTCTCCTGCAGCAAGCGCTCCAAGGATTCGGCCGATGATGATCGCCTGCAGCGTGATATTATCCCTATTTACCAATATCCTCGGGGTATGTTTTAATCTCGCCATGTTGGAGAAACCAAGGGTACCCACCCTTAAGGCGTTGTGCCTTTTGCTGAGTGTTTCTGCCTGTCTTCTCCAGGCCTCTTGTGCGCGGCCAGGCCAGGCGAGTTTGCAGGTGGTGCAGCCGGCAGGAGGCGCGACGCAGCAGACAATTCTGGTCGTAACGACGCGTGAACCGGATAAATTGGGCAATAACGGCTTCTCCAGCGAGAGAGCGCAATATCCGACCTATCTCCGCATGGTCGTTTCGGTTCCACCGGGACACAGACCGGGAACGATCGAATGGCCACGCGGGACGCCTGATGCCGCGTCCTCCTTTGCGGTGATCGAAAGCAACGTTATCTCTCATGAGAAATTCGTCGATATGGCTGCTGCCGGGCGTTCTGCCTTGGTCTTCGTTCACGGCTACAACAACAATTTCCAGGAAAGCCTGTTCCGGCTCGTCCAGATATCGGCCGACGCCGACGCCAAAAGCACACCAATATTGTTTGCGTGGCCATCCCGGGGAAGTTTCTCGAGCTATCTCGCTGACAGGGATTCAAGCAATTTCTCGCGTGACGAGCTCGTGCAAACCCTGGACGATCTCGGCACCAGAAAAGTCGAGACGAAAATTCTGGCACACAGCATGGGCAGTTGGTTGACCGTCGAGACATTGCGGCAACTGCGGCTTCAGTCAAAAAGGCTTTCCCTTGGCCAGATCGACCAGGTGATACTTGCCGCGCCTGATATCGACATCGATATCTTCCGCAAGCAGCTGAAAGTCGTCGGCAACCTGAAAAAACCAATCATCGTATTGTCCACAAGGGACGACCTCGCTCTCGCGACATCACGATGGCTTTCAGGTGCATCAGCCAAAGCCGGGGCGCTCGATATCGATGATCCCCGCACCGTCGCCCTGGCTGAAGAACGCAATCTCCAGATCATCGATATTAGCGATGTGAGGGCGCCGACGAGGATCAGACACGACAGATTCGTTACACTGGCGACCATGCTGCCCCGGATCCCCTTGAAGGCCCTGACGGCGGGAACGGTGGGAACGGGCACGCTTTCCGTCGCGCCCGCCAACTCCGAGGATGAACGTATTCTCAGGGAGGCCGCCGAACTTCTGGGAGAAGACAACCATCCGGCATTGCCAGGTCGATCCGCCGGTCCAATGTAATAACGCGAGAGGTGAGTGAAATGGAAAGACATCGGAGATTGTTTCTTCAGCTCATTGGAGCCTTGATACTGGCGCCGGGGGCAGCATCCTCGGAAACGGTGGGGCCTCGTACTCCCGTGGGCAGGCGCCCGCCGCCACCGCCGAAACGGGAAGAACCCACTCCTCCTCCACGAAAGGGCTATCGATGGATTGAGGGAAGATGGGTATGGAATGTCCGGCGGAGCAGATATGTCTGGGTGGCCGGACGGTTTCAACGCCGTCGGTCATAGGACGAAATCAGGCTATAGCCGCTGATGATCCTGGTCGTCCTGCGCCCAGACTTTCACAACGACATTCTGTGCCGCCGGAAAATCCATTTCATGGTGTGGAAGATGCTGCCCCTAGGCAGGTTGCATCATCTATGGCCGGTGGACATTGCTGCGCTTTATCCTGGCTTCGGCGTCGCGGCGAGTCACCGCACCGAAGAGCGGAAGGAGTTGCCAGAGCGCGGAAACTCCGATCAACGCGTAGACGATACGCGCAAGGATGGCGCCGGGGCCTCCCAACAGAAGCCCTATGGGATCGAACTGGAACAGGCCGATGAGAAGCCAGTCAAGCCCGCCAATAACGATAAGAAGCAATGTAATCGTGTTCAGTGTACGCATCTTGCCGCTCCTACCCATCTGAGCTTGCAGTTTCGCTGTCTGAAAGGATGGTGGCGATCCACGTGGTGGAGGCGACCATCGAACAGAAAACGATGAATGTGATCAATATCGGAACCCCGATGAAGGCTCCGGCCAGCCCCCACATGAAACTCCAGAAGAATACCGAAAAGATGACCGCAAAAGGCGATATGGCCAGTGATGCCCCCGCCAGCCTCGGTTCGAGGTAACTGCCGATGACGAACTGTATGAGGTTGAGGCTCGCAAATATAAGCAATGCAGGCTGCCAGCTATCGAACTGGGCAATGGCGAAGAGGGTCGGCAGGGTCGTCGCCACCAACGGCCCCAGAAACGGAATGTAGTTAAAGGCAAACGCGATGACGCCCCAGGCCGCAGCCAGTTCCAATCCCGCGCCGATGGACAGCAGCCATACCAGCAATCCCGTGAGAATGCTGGCGAAGGTGCGCACAAGCATGAAACGGCGAAATTTCATTGCAATGATGCGGCTCGCCGCAAGGATGATCTGGCCGTGAGGCTGCGCAGCCGGCAACCCCAAGCGACCGGCGAAATCCTCGACCTCCAGAAGCCCCAGCATGACGAAGATCAGCACCAGCAGCGTAAACCCGCCGAAGCTGTTCAGGCGCCCCGCCGTGCTCTGCAGAACCGACAGCAGTCTGGTGACATCGAACCAATCGCCAATCGGCCCGGCTATGGCTATGCCATGCTGTTCCAGCCAATCCACGACCGCCGAATAAGCGGCTTGCAGGCGGTCGGCGTTCATGAACAGCCACTGGCCGAGCCTGCCTAACCCCCAGGCTAGCGACGAGCCGAGTGCGACGATGAAGCCGATCGTGATGACCAACGTAATCAGCAGCGCCAGAAGACGCGGAAGCCTTGTCTGCAAGGCAACCTGACAGGGCCACACGATGGCGATGATGAAGAGAGCGAAGAATAAGGGCGCAAAAACCGCTTGCGCTGAGAACAGGAGAGCCAAAACGAGAATCCCGGAAACGAGCATACCTGTCATCGGTCTGCGAGGTGCTTCCGGCATTTTCCGCTCCTGACAGCTGCCAAATCGGGCGTGCTCGCTTGTCTCGTGGCCCAAAGCGCTAAAGCTGGCCTTCGGCGGCCGCCGTAGAGCCCGGATGGATTGACTTCAAAGAATGTTTTTATGGATACGGCCATCCTTCATGATGACGGAAAGATTTTTCTGAGGATTTTCCATGAGGCTGATGTCATCGATCGGATTCCCGTCAACGACAATAATATCCGCCAGTGCATCGGCTTCGATCACACCGAGCTTGCCGGGATAGGGATTGCGGAAACTGGAAAGTGCCAGCAATTCCGCATTACCTGATGTCGCCATCTGCAGGGTTTCTGCATTCGTGTACCAGTGACGCAGATGCGTCAGCATGAAATTCTGGCGCGGACCGAGCTGTGGCGAAAACAGGACATCCGACCCCCAGGCCGTCTTGATCCCGTACTTCTTAGCAAACTCATAGATTCTGGGCGTGCCGGCGAAGAGTTGCTGGATACGCTCCAGACCCGGCCCGCTCTGCGATGCCGCGTCCTCCATCGTCAGGAAGGGCTGCATGCTGAGCCACGCCCCCTTGTCGGCGATCATTCCCGCCGTTTCCTCATCGATCAGATGGGCGTGTTCGATACACGTGACACCCGCTGCCAGCGCCCGTTGCACCGCGCGAGGTGTATAGGCATGGGTTGCGACATAGGTGTTCCAGTCCCGCGCCACCTCGACGGCTGCCCGCAGCTCTTCCTCACTGAATGTCGTCATGTCGAGCGGACTTCGCGGAGACGACACGCCCCCGCTTCCGACGATCTTGATCTGCGATGCTCCCTGAAGCAATTGCTCCCGAACACGCAATCTCATCTCGCCTATGCTATCGACAATTGCTGCTGCCCCCATCAGCTCGCTTGAGCTCAACCGCCCTCCATCTCTCGGAATTTCCGTCGGCAAACGTAAATCGCCGTGACCACCTGACGTCGTTATCATCGCCCCGCAAGGGAATATGCGTGGCCCGGGTATCATCCCTCCGTCCACGGCCTGCTTGAATGAAAATACAGGTCCTCCAAGATCGCGCACCGTTGTGAAGCCGCGCATGAGCGTCCGCTCGGCTTCGGCAGTCGAGGCAGCAAAAATGATACCGGGGTCTCCCGCCAAGAGAATATTAAGGGGAACGGCCGCAAAAATCGTATGCCAGTGAGCATCGATCAAACCCGGCAGCAGAACACCATTGCGGCAGTTTATGACGGTCGCGTCTGCGGGTACCGGATTATTGGCCGGGTCAACAGCGGTGATTTTCCCGTGTTCTACAAGAACCTGCACACCCGTTTGCACCGTGCCTGATTTACCGTCGAAAAGACGCACCTCGCGGAATACGGTTTTCGACTGGGCTTCCTGGGCAGCGGAGAGCTTCGGCATTCCGGTCGAAAGCGCGGCGGCTCCAAGACCCGCCAGGAATCCCCGTCTCGACAGGGATTCCAGCCGACGCGAAACGGCCTGCAGCGAAGGATTGAAGCAGCCGCAGCTCGAATTATGGACCAGATGGCTATATTTCCGTCCGAAACTTTGCATGAGGCGTGATCTCCTCAACAGGGGGCTGCCTGTAGCGGCATCCCGTTACGGCAAGACAGGGAGCGCGCGTGTCAGGTGCGCGCTCCCTTCGGTTTCGTGAATACTTCAATAGTCAACGGCATCGCGGACAATCGGGCACGTCATGCAATGGCCGCCGCCGCGGCCGCGCCCAAGCTCCGCGCCCGTGATCGTAATGACCTCGATGCCCTCCTTGCGAAGCAGGGTATTGGTATAGGTGTTTCGGTCATAGGCATAAACAACGCCGGGTGAGGCACAGACGAGGTTCGCGCCGCTGTCCCATTGGGTTCGCTCGCGCATATAGTCGTTGCCGCCGGTCTCCACGACGCGCATCTTTTTCAGGCCGAGGGAATCCCTGACGGTCTCAACAAAACTACCCTTGTCCTTGTGCAGCTCGACCCCTCCATTGCCGTTCGGGCGGAAAGAAAATGCCTCGATGCCGTTGACGATATCCGGATAGAGCAGGACGCAGTCACGGTCGGCGAAGGTGAAGACCGTATCGAGATGCATGGCTGCGCGCAGCTTGGGCATGGCCGCGACAATCACCCGTTCCGCCGCTCCCTTCTCGAACAAGGCGGCCGCGACCTGGCTGATGGCCTGGCGGGACGTTCGTTCGCTCATGCCGATCAGGACATTGCCTTTGCCGATCGGCATCACGTCACCGCCTTCCAGCGTCGCAAGGCCCCAGTCCCTGGTCGGGTCGCCCCACCAGACGTTGACCTTGCCCGCAAAGTCCGGATGAAACTTGTAGATGGCCGTGGTGAGGATCGTCTCCTCATGACGCGCCGGCCAATACAGCGAGTTGAGGGTCACGCCGCCATAAATCCAGCATGTCGTGTCCCGCGTGTAGAGCGTATTCGGCAAAGGTGGCAGGAGATATTCATTGACCCCCGCTGCGTCGCGGATCAGAGCGAGTTGCTCTCCCCCGATACTGTCCGGAAACTCAAAGGTCGACAAGCCGCCGATCAGCGTTTCGGCGAGTTCCCGATCTCCCAATCCTTCGAGATAGGACCTGACCTCATTGAGAAGACCCAGCCCGATCTGGTTGGGCACGACCTGTTGATCGAGAATCCAGGTCCTGGCTTCCGGTATGGCTACTGTTTGCGCCAGAAGATTGTGCATCTCCAGGACCTCGATTCCGCGATCCCGCATTTTCGTCATGAAGTCGAAATGATCGCGCTTGGCGTTATCCACCCACAGGACATCGTCAAAGAGAAGCGCGTCACAATTGCTTGGTGTCAGTCGCTGGTGCGCTCGCCCGGGCGCGCAGACCATGACCTTGCGCAGTTGCCCAACTTCGGAATGAACGCCAAAAGGTGTTGTTTGTGTCATGACCTTCGCCTCTCAGTTTAGGGTGTGATGAGACCTGTAAGCAATCCGTAGGCCCCAACCAGACCTCCGATAATCGTCACTGCGAACACGATGAGTTCGGCCGGTGTGAACAATGTGAGTTTCTGTTCGCGCCGTGCCCAGAAGTAGAGAATGGTGCCCGGCACGAACAGCACTGCGACAAGCAGGACATATTTCAAACCGGCTGCGGCAAACATGAAGAGCGTGTAGACGACCGCAACCCAGGCGAAGAACTGATCGCGCCCCCTTTGTTCCGGTGTGGTCTCATAACCCTCACCCCGGCGCGCCACCAGCACGCCGTAACCGGCAACGAGAAGATAGGGCAAGAGCGCCGTCACACTTGTCATGTCCAGCATGAAGTTGAATGCGTCTCGCGACCAGTAGGTTGAAATGACGAAAAGCGAGACAACGATATTGGTCAACCAGAGCGCATTTGCGGGCACCCTGTTGCCATTCTGCGCTGCAAACAATTTCGGCATGTCCTGCGACTTGGCTGCGGCAAAAAGCACTTCAGCACAAATGAGAGACCACGCCAGATACGCGCCGAGAACCGAAATCAGGACACCGATGGATATGAACACGGCACCCCAATGCCCAACGACCGCTTCGAGAACACTGGCTATGGATGGCTGTTGAACCGCCGCAATGGCGGATTGGGGCAAAACCGCATAGGGCAGCAATGTTACGGCGACCATGAGGCCCGTAACGCCAACGAAACCGAGTATCGTGGCAGAGCCGACGTCAGATCGTTTCTGGGCGAAGCGGGAATAGACGCTTGCCCCTTCGATGCCGAGGAACACGAAAACGGTGATGAGCATCGTATCCCGCACCTGTGAGACAAGCGACTTTGCGGGCATGTCGGCGCCACCGAAAAAGTTTTCGGAAAACTGCGTGTAGTTGAAGAATATGATCAACGCCACAATGAAGACCAGGATCGGAACGATCTTGGCAATGGTGACGATCGTATTGACGAAAGCCGCCTGCTCCACGCCGCGCAAAATCATGAAATGAAACGCCCATATGCCGACGAGCGATACGATGATTGCCGTCGCGCTGCTTCCGTCCCCGAAGACTGACGGAAAAAAGCGACCGAGAGTCGAGCCGATCAGAACCCAGTAAAAAACGTTGCCAAGGCAACTGCCGAGCCAATAACCGAAGGCGGAAAGGAAACCCATGTAGTTTCCAAAACCTTCCTTGGCATAGGCGAAAACACCTGAATCTATATCCGGCTTCTTCTCCGCGAGAGCCTGGAAGACGCGCGCGAGCATATACATGCCTGTCCCCGCGATAACCCAGGCGATTATCGCGCCAAAGGGTCCCGTGGCAGATCCGAAGCGGCCCGGAAGGTTGAAAATACCCGCCCCTACCATGGAGCCGACAACCATTGCCGTCAGCGAAAATAACGTGAGTTTCTGTTGCGACGTTGCCATAAACATACCTCTCCCATTAAAGTATAAATTCCGCTCCAAGCTCACAAAAGCGAGCAACAACCTCGATGCCAATCGCAAAAACTAAATAACCAGATAACCGCTCATAATACTGAAAACGACCACACAAAACCCGACGCCCAGAATTGTAAAGATAATCCACTCCAGACGGTTAAATATATTAATACTTTGCTCAGTCCTCGCCATGAAGAAAAGCAAAGTACCGGGAGCATAGATCAAGGTTGTCAGGAGGAGATATTTCACTCCGGCCGCATAGATAAGTCCGGCGGTGTAGATCAGTGCGACGAGTGACTGTATCGTTTCAGTCCGATTGAGCTTGCCTTCGATCAGCGCGCCATTGCGCTGCAAGTTCGTTTTCACGCCGAATGCCGCGACAAGCAGGTACGGCACAAGGATCATGGAGCTCGTCATCGCGACGGCGAGCATGAACGCATAGTTCGAAAACATCGAGACGATCAGAAACACCTGGACAATGATGTTCGTCAGCCAGAGCGCATTGGCCGGAACGCCAGACCTGTTTTCCCTGGCGAGAAACTTCGGCATGGTCTTGTTTGTCGCTGCGGAATAGAGGATTTCCGCCGCCAGAAGCACCCAGGCGATATAAGCGCCAGCGACGGATATGACGAGACCGATACTGACGAAGACCGCTCCCCACGGTCCCGTGGCCGCTGCCAGCACCCCAGCCATTGACGGATTGCGCAACCGCGCAAGCTCTTCCTTGGGCATGATCCCATATGAGAGCAGCGTGACGGCCAGCATCAGAGCAAGAACAAACAGAAAGCCGGTGACCGTGGCCGTTCCAACATCGGCGCGCTTTCGAGCGTATCTCGAATAAACGCTGGCACCCTCTATCCCGACAAATACGAAAACCGTGACCAGCATCGTATTTCTGACCTGACTCGCAAGTGGCCCCAGTCCGGCCTCGCTGGCGCCCCAGAAATTCTCCCGAAAGGTCTCCCAATCAAACGCCATCAGGACCAGCAGGAGAAACGCGAAGATTGGCAGGAGCTTGGCAATTGTCACCACGGTATTGAGCGCCGCCGCCTGCCGGATACCTCTCAGGATCAGGCTGTGAAACACCCACAGCAATACGGACGATGTCGCAACCGCAATCAACGTGTTGCCATCCCCAAAGGCTGGAAAAAACAGACCGAGCGTCGATTTCACCAGAATGAAATAGGTCACGTTTCCGAGAAGAGCCGCTGCCCAGTAGCCAAGCGCCGAGAGAAAGCCGAGATAATCTCCAAAGCCTTCCTTCGCATACATGAAGATGCCCGCATCCAGGTCGGGGCGCCGCTGTGCCAGGGCTTGGAAAACGAACGCCACCATGAGCATGCCAATTCCGGCGATGGTCCAGGCGATAATCGCGCCAAACGGTCCGGTCGCCTTGCCGAATGCCTGCGGCAGCGAAAATATCCCGGCGCCGACCATGGAGCCGACGACCATGCCCGTCAACGTTACCACCGACAGCTTTGCGTCATCTTTTCCGGACATGGTTCATTCCCCCTCGCCTGCCATCGGTTGCCGGGGTTGCGCGTGCCTGCCAGACCAGGACGACTTGATCCTTTCCCGCGTGGTCTGAACGAGGACGTATAGAAGTGGAATGATCAGAATTCCGACCAAAGTGCCGACCAGCAGACCACCAAAGATGGAGACCCCGATCGCCTGCCGGCTTGCCGCACCTGCCCCCGTTGCAAAAACCAGTGGAAGCACGCCGAGCACGGACGCCATCGCCGTCATGAAAACGGGGCGGAAACGCTGGAATGTCGCCAGCCGGGCAGCCTCGGTAATCTCAAGGCCCGCCTCCCGCCGGTCCTTGGCAAATTCGACAATCAGAATTGCATTTTTGGCGGCAAGCCCTATCAGGAGAACCAGTCCGATCTGGGCATAGACATTCAGATCCACACCCGTAATCAGGAGACTGCACAGCGCGCCGGCGGCAGCAGCAACTACGGAAAATATGACGGCTAACGGCACCGACCAGCTCTCATATTGGGCAACGAGGAACAGGTAGGTGAAAACAACGCCCATGATGAGGAGGACAGCGGTTTGCGCGCCGGCCTGCCGTTCCTGCAACGCCAGCCCGGTCCATTCGAAACCAAATCCCACAGGAAGCGCCTCAGCGGCGACATTCTCCATCGCGACCAGCGCTTCTCCCGTGCTTACGCCCGGACCCGGCTGGCCGTTGATCGCGGCCGCGGGAAAAAGATTGTACCGGTTGATCGAGCTGGGGCCGTATATCGTGGAAACAGACGCTACGGCCTGTATCGGAACGAGCGCACCGTTTGAAGACCGCACTCTGAGACGCTGGATGTCCTCGACACGGGAGCGGAATTGAGTGTCGTTTTGCAACCGCACCTGAAAGACACGGGAGGAAAGATTGAAATCATCGATATAGGCGGAGCCGAGTTGCGCCTGCGCGGCACTGAAAATGGCCGCCGGCGATACGCCATAGAGTTCCGCCCGGTTTCGGTCGATATCCATGAACAATTGCGGCGAATCCGCCGAGAATGTGCTGAACACACCAGCAAGATCGGGGCTCTGATTTGCCTTGCCGATAAGGCCGCGCATGACCTGGCCAAGTTCGGCTGGCTGCTGCCCGTTGCGCGCCTGGAGCCGGAAATCGAACCCGCCGGTGGTGCCCAGCCCGGGTATGGCGGGCGGATTGAAAGCGACGACGGAGGCGTTGGAAAATACCGTGAAGTCGCCTCTGAGTTTCCGCAGGATGGCGTCGGCGCTTTCGTCCGGGCCACGCTCGCTCCACGGCTTCAGCGCAGCGATCACCATCCCGGCGTTCGATCCACCTCCTCCAATGAGGCTCATGCCTGAAATGCCGATGACGTTTTCAACGCCGGGCGTGTTGCGCAGAATTGTCTGAACCTGCGCCACGGTCTGTTCCGTGCGCCCGATCGCCGCGGCATTCGGGAGCTGGACATTTGTGAAAAGATAGCCCTGATCCTCCGAAGGGATGAAGCCCGTCGGCAGCACACGCGCCAGTGCATAGGTCCCGGCGAAAATTCCAAGGATGACCAGGATCGACACGACAAAACGCGTCGACAGCGCAAGGAGCATCCGAATGTAGAAATCCCTGATCCAGCCCAATGAAGAATTGAATTTTTCAAAGACTTTCGCCCGCTTCGCCGGCGGCGGCTTCAGCAGCATGGCACACAGCGCGGGGCTGAGAGTGAGGGCGTTGATCGTCGAAAAGCTGATCGTCACCAGTATCGTGACGGCAAACTGCCGATAGAGCTGTCCGGTTATTCCCGGCAGAAAGGACACGGGAACAAACAATGCAGCAAGCACAAGCGTCGTTGCGATGATCGGACCCGTAACCTGTTCCATTGTCCTGAGTGTCGCGTCGGTAATCGACAGTCCTTCTTCCTGCATGACGCGCTGCGCATTTTCCGCAACGATGATCGCGTCATCCACGACAAGGCTGATCGCCAGAACCATTGCGAACAACGTGATCGTGTTTGCAGAGTAGCCAATGAAATAGAGAACGGTAAAAGCGCCGATCAACGAAACCGGGATCGTGAGCGTCGGGAGGATTGTGGCCCGCCAATCCTGCAGGAAAACATAGACAACCGCGACCACCAGAACGAATGTTATGGCAAGGGTTATGATGATTTCCTGGATCGTCGCGTTGAGAAAGCTCGTTGTGTCGAAGACAACGGTATAAGCGATGTCTTCAGGGAACTGCTGCTGCAAGCGCTCCAGTTCGGCTCTCGCGGCCTGAGAGACCGACAGGGCATTGGCATCGGCCGATTGATAAAGAACAATCGTCGCGCTCGGCCTTCCATTGAAAGTCGATACGGTGTCATAGGACTGAGCACCAAGCTCGACCCTCGCCACGTCACGCAATCTCACGATCGCACCGTCGCTGTTGGTGCGGACAACGATGTTGCCGAATTCCGAGGGGTCGCTCAGCCTGCCCTTTGCAAGTATGGTGAGCTGCAACTGTTGTCCGTCCGAGATTGGCGGCGAGCCAATCTGGCCAGCGGATGCCTGGGCGTTCTGGGCTTGAATTACAGCGCCGAGATCAGCCGCGGTAACACCCAGCGCCTCCATGCGGTCGGGGTTCATCCAGATACGCATGCTGTAGGCGGGGCCAAAGACGCCGGCATCGCCAACACCCGAAATGCGGGCCAACGCATCCCTGATGTTGATAGAGGCATAATTGCTGACAAAGAGCGCATCCTTGGTGCCTTTCGGCGAATAAACCGCGACCCCCATCAACATGCTTGAGGATCGGCTTCTGACCGTGACGCCGGTTTGCGAAACGACCGCCGGCAAACGCGGCGTCGCCGTCGCCACCCTGTTTTGCACGTTGATCTGCGCAATTTCGGGATCCGTCCCGACGGCGAATGTAACGGTGAGCGAATAGGTGCCGTTGTTGGTGCTGGATGAAGACATGTAGAGCATGCCTTCAACGCCGTTCACCTGCTCCTCGATCAGCGCGCCCACGCTCTCCGCCATGACATTGGCGTTGGCGCCAGGATAGCTTGCAGAAACCTGTATCTCAGGAGGTGTGATCGGCGGAAATTGCGTAACCGGAATCTGCGTCATCGCCAGGGCGCCGGCAATCACCATGACGATCGCGATCACCATCGCAAAGCGGGGAAGCCGGATGAAGCTTCCGGGGCCGATCATGGTTTTGTTCCCGTGCCGCCGGTGTCGCCGGGCATCACTTTAAGCTGCATGCCCTCGGCAACACTCTGGATGTTGCCCGTAATAAGCCGCTCGCCGCCGACGAGACCTTCCTCCACGATCCAGTTGCCGGATATTTCGCTGTCAGCCTTGATGCGGTGCAATTCCGCGCGATCCCCTGCACCGGCAACGAGCACATATTTTCCCTCTTGATCCTGCTGTACGACTTCCTGCGGAACCACCGGTTTCATCACGGGCGCTCCCTCGGTCACAACAACAGTCACGAACTGGTTGGGTACGAGCAAAGCATCCGGATTGGCAAACAACGCCCGTACGGCAAGCGTGCCGGTCTGCATATCAACCTGATTGTCGAGGAACTCGATCTCGCCCGTCTGAATGTAAATCTGGCCATTGGACAAACGCAGGCTGGTCTTGAAGTGCCTGGCAAGTTCTTCCTTGGAAACTCCGCCGGCGGCGGCGCGCAGGTCGAGGATGGAGCGATCACTTATCGAAAAAACCACCCGAATTGGGTCCATCTGGACCACGCGGGCAAGCACGGTCGTGGCGTTGGCCACGAAGCTGCCAACGGAAACGTGCGAAACACCTATTCTCCCCTGGATCGGAGAGGAGATTTTTGTGTAGCTGAGGTTCAGCCTGGCTTGGCTGACCTTCACATCGGCAGAACGACGGCTGGCGGCTGCGGAATCGCGTGCGGCCTGACTTTGCTCGAGAACCGCCTGGGAAACGCTGCCTCTGGCGAGTGAAAGGTTCCGGCTAAGGCTTTGTTCGGCGTTCACGAGGCTGGATTGCGCGGCGTCCCGCGTAGCCTGCGCATCGTCCAGCGCCAGTTGATAGCCGTCCTGCTCGATCACATACAAGGGCTGGCCAACAGTGACCATCTGCCCTTCCTGAAACGTTCGTTGCTGGATAAATCCCGGCACCCGCGCGAGGATGTCCACCGAATTCGCCGCTTCTACCCGGCCAACGAATTCATACTTTGGAGAGACATTCATCAATAGTACTGGAACAACCTTTACGCTCTGAAGTGGCTGCGCGTTGAGATCGAAAGAAATCGCCGAGAATAACAGGGCTGCACACAGCCATCTCAATCTTGGTATATTGATGAAGTTACGCTGGCGCATTCAACTCACACTCCATCTTTAGCTGACAGGAAACTGCCGACTATCGATCTTGGCTATAGAGTTATTGCGGTAAGCCGCAGATGCACGTTTAAAACTAAAGAATGCAGGTACTTAGAACTGCATCCACTCACAATTTCATCTACCGGATACTAGCTGTAACGCAAAAAAAATATGACACAACTACAAGAAGTAGTGAGTTAGTCGTCTCCCGCAGGAGAACGGTTGAGGTCGCTGGTCTCCGCTACATGGCGCGAAGAGCCGTGTGTGGTCGCGATGATCTTCATGGCAGCCGCGAGGAGAAGGATGGAAACCGGCAACACCAGTGCATTCCAATCGGGCATCTCCTCCAGTTCCGCGACCAGCGTCACGAAATGCACCACGAGATAGAGAATGATCATCTGAAAAAAGAGATTCTTGAGTTCGGCGACACCTTCTATCATCATCCAGCGAGGGAGTTGCGCTCTCCAGTTCGCGGTTGCACTGACAACGAAACCGACCGTAATTGCACAGCCGAAAATGACGAGAACAACCGCGAAGAGCAATTTGTCGACGCCCTGCAATACCGCTGCGACAATGACCTGATCAGGGTTCGTCCGAACCTGGATGAAGGCCTTGCCGATGGCCGACAAACCTTCCCAAAACATAAGCAAAGAGGCTGCAATCACGCCGACAGACGCAAGGGCCATGACGTATCGAAGGCTTAGCAGAAGTGTCAACATGCCCCATCCCTCCGCAAGTGCGCCGGACTTCCAACTTCCTGCATGCTTTTCAGACACTGTGCCTCAACACTGATCGGTACTGCAAGAATGCTGCAGCACCCAATGTAATTCATGAAATCTTGGGGTCGACTTCTTCAATTTCATAAGTGTTTCTATGCTGGACGCATTCGGAAGATCTGGAGTTTAGACTTGTAACGTGTAAAAAAATCAGCGGGTGGCGCAGTTGATCAATGACCTCATCCCTTGGCTCCATGACACGTTGTCCATTTCGGTTCGCCTGATTGCAGCCGTTGTGTTCGGAACGATAATCGGTCTCGAGCGACAATGGCGACAAGGCATGACCGGGCTGACGACACATGCACTTGTCGCCTTTGGCGCCGCAGCCTATTGCGCGTTGCCTGCAATACTCAACGTCAACGAAGACATCAGAATGGGTGGCCAGGTCGTCACGGGAATAGGTTTTCTCGGTGCCGGCTTGATCATGCGCGACGGGCATAACATCCGCGGACTCAGCACCTCGGCAACCGTCTGGGCAACCGGAGCGATCGGTGTTTTAGCCGGCTACGGAGAGTTGTTCGAGGCGGCCGAAGCTACGCTCCTGATCTTGCTGATCAATATTACGTCTCCCAAATTGGTGCGGCTGGTTGCAAGGGTCGTCCCGCATGGTCCGGTCGCAGCACAACAGCATACGATCGAGGTTCGCACGGCTACCGAAAACGAGGCCGAGGTCCGGGCGCGCCTGATGGCGCAAATCGGAGATCACCAGCTATCGGTTAAATCGCTTGCACGGCGCATCAACTCGCTTGATCAGACGATTACCATTGAGATCGTTATTTCAGGCGACGTGATAGATACCGAAGTCGTCAGCGCGCTCGTTCAATCACTCAGCCTTTCCCCAACAGTACTTTACTGCGCCCACAGATAACGCATTCAATCCACGTATAGAGAACGTACAGCAGTTTCGGCGTCTGCGGTATCGACGCAGACGCCGGTGGCCGATGCAAACGGCGCGGGGACAGTGACTTCCCGCGCCGGAAGGAGGAGCACCGAAATGCTGCTTCCTATTCCACCTTTTCGAGCGCCGTCAGAATCTCATATGCCGCGGAAACCCGCTCCTCATTGGGATAGTTTTTATTGGCCAGAATGACGATGCCCAATTTCTGCTTTGGTATAAACGCCACGTAAGCGCCAAAACCATTGGTGGAGCCGGTCTTGTTGATGAAGACATCCTGACGCGGTTTCATGGGCGGTGAAATTTCAGAGACCGGGACGGTCTTGAGCAGGGCGCCGGAATTCAGCTCTCGCAATGTCTTCAGCGGTGCAGGATGGGCATATTGCTCCCAGACCATGTCCTGCGTCATGGCGCCGACGCTGAAATATCCCGTATGGGTATTGGTGAGCGCCTGCTGGATTTTTCCGTCCAGCTTTTCCAGTCCCATATTCGCATTGACGAAGCGTATCATGTCCTCCGCTGTCGATCTGACGCCGTAGGCTTCCGAGGAGAGAACGGCCGGTGTCACGCGGGCGGGCTCGCCGGTTCGTTTATAGCCCTGCGCGTAATCGGCCATCTTTGCCTCGGGCACCACGGTGAAGGTGTTCTTCAAGCCCAGCGCGGGGAACAGTGTATCTTTCATGGCGTCATCGAAGCTTTGCCCCATGGCCTTTGCGGTGATGTATCCGAGCATTCCGATACTGGGATTGGCGTAGGTTCTGTGTGTTCCGGGCTTGTATGAGGGTTTCCAGGCCTTGAGATAGGTCAGCAACTGCTGTTCCGTCTTGACGTTATCCGGCACCTGCAACGGAAAACCGCCGGCGGTGTGGGTGCCGAGTTGCATCAGCGTGACATCGCCGAAGGGCTTGCCCTTCATGGAGGGAAGATAATCTTCCGCCTTGCCGGAGAGCGAAAGCTGGCCATTCATCTCGGCATAGGTGCTGAGGGTGACCGTGAAAGTCTTGGAGATGGAGCCGAGTTCGAAAAGCGTCTGCGCCGTCACCGGCTGGCCCGAGCTTTTGGACATGACGCCATAGGTGAAGATGTGGGTTTCACCATCGACACTGATACCAACGGCAAGGCCCGGAATGCCGTTTTTCTCCATGACCGGTTTGATCGCGGCATCCGTTATCGCCTTCAGCTTCGCATCATCTGCGGCGAAGGTCTGCGTGAACAGGCTCGTCGAGAGCAATGCGGCCAGTGCGACGTGTCTGCGATTAAGTTTCATCTTTCGCGTTCTCCAAAACCTTGGGTGGATTTTCAGCCCGTGGGCCGTCCCCAGCGAAAGACGTTTAACCGGGCTACATTGCACGAACAAATCATGATATCTCGGAGGAGACACAAGAAAATCTAGGTCTTGAATGGTTCGGCAATTTCTTCCCCTGAACGGCTTGCGGGCTTTTGAGGCATCGGCGCGGCACCTGAGTTTCACCCGCGCGGCAATCGAATTGTGTGTGACGCAGGCGGCTGTGAGCCAGCAGGTGAAAGGGCTGGAAAAGCGGCTTGGCGTTTCGCTTTTTCAGCGGCTTCCGCGGGGGCTGAAGATTACCGCCGAAGGCGAGGCCCTGCTGCCGACGGTGACCAGTTCCTTCGACCAGATGGCGACGACGCTCGACCGGATCGAGGCCGGGCAGGTGCGCGAATTGCTGTTTCTGGGTGTCGTGGGAACCTTTGCGGTGGGCTGGCTGCTGCCCCGCCTGAATGCCTTTCAGAAGCAGCACCCCTTCATCGATGTCAGGGTTTCCACCAATAATAACCGGGTGGATATGGCCGCTGAAGGGCTGGATTTCGCCATTCGTTTCGGCCAGGGGTCCTGGCATGGCACGGATGCCTTTCGTTTATTCGAGGCGCCTCTCTCCCCACTCTGCACGCCGAAACTGGCGGAGACGCTGAAAACGCCCACTGATCTGATGGAAGCGACGCTGCTGCGCAGCTACCGGGCCGATGAATGGAGCAACTGGTTTGCAGCGGCCGGCGTGACGCCCGCGGCGCAGGTGAATGCCGGCATTGTTTTCGATACGTCTCTGGGCATGATGGAGGCCGCCGTGCAGGGGTTGGGGGTGGCGCTGGCGCCGCCATCGATGTTTTCGCGACATCTGGCCTCCGGCGCAATCATCCAGCCCTTTCCAGTCACCATTTCGCTCGGGAGCTATTGGCTGACCCGGCTGCAATCGAAACCGCCGACACCCGCCATGCAGGCCTTTTCCGACTGGATGTTCGACAGCATCGGCGCTGCGGGATAAGGCTTATGCCAGGGCGAGCAGAACGCCGCCGGCCGCGCAGAGGACCACCACGGCCCATGGCGGGGTTTTCCAGATCGTCAACAGGATGAAGCCAGTGAGCGCCAGGGTGAAATCCTTCGGGGTGAAGATGGCACTTGTCCAGACCGGATCATAAAGTGCCGCGCCCAGAATGCCGACGACGGCGGCATTTGCACCGCGCATGGCGGCCTGCGCCACAAGGTGTTTGCGGAACCCTTCCCAGAAGGGCAGCGCGCCGACGAGCAGCAACATGCCGGGCAGGAAGATCGCGACAAGGGCGATCGCCGCACCTGCAACGCCGTTGGGCTGCGGCCCCACCACCGCACCGAGATAGGCGGCGAAAGTGAAGAGCGGACCGGGCACGGCCTGCGTTGCGCCATAACCGGCGATGAAGGCATCCTCCGTGACCCACCCGGTGGCGACGACTTCCGATTGCAGCAGCGGCAGCACCACATGGCCGCCGCCAAAAACGAGCGCGCCGGCGCGATAAAAGGCATCGAACAAGGAGAGGCCCTGTGACGCCGCGACCGCTGCAAGCAGCGGCAGGAGGCCAAGAAGCAGGGCAAAGGTGGCGAGCGCAATGTATCCGGCGCTTTTCGGCACCCGGAAGGCGAGATGGGTGGCCTGCCGCGCGGCATCGGCGCGGCAGAAGACAAGCCCGGCGAGCGCGCCAACGGCAAGCGCCAGGATCTGCCCGAAGGCGCCGGCGACAAACACGACGCAGACGATGCCGGCAAGCGCGATGCTGGCCCGCTCACGATCCGGCGCAAGGCTTTTCGCCATGCCCCAGACCGCCTGCGCCACGACGGCGACGGCGACGATTTTCAGCCCATGCAGGAGGCCGGTGCCGACTGGCCCTTCGATGGAGGCGGCGACCATGGCGAAGAAAAAGAGGAGAATGGCGGATGGCAGGGTAAACGCCGTCCAGGCCGCCAGCGCGCCGAGCGGCCCTGCCCGCAGCAGCCCGAGCGCAAACCCCACCTGACTGGAGGCCGGGCCGGGAAGAAACTGGCAGAGCGCCACGAGATCGGCATAACCGGCCTCGTCGATCCATTTGCGCCGCACGACCAGTTCATCTCGAAAATAACCGAGATGGGCGATGGGGCCGCCGAAGGAGGTGACGCCAAGCTTCAGGAAGGCCGCGAAAACCTCACCGGGCGTGCCGTGTCTCTGGCCGTGCACTTCGGTCTCCATGCTTCGCGTTGACGATTTCACCAAAGAACTCCCTGCGTGCAACGGCTAGTCGTCAACACATATCAGCCTCAAGACGGTTTCGGTATCAGATACCATTATGACAGGCATATGAAGGGACTGACGGCGTTGACGCCGGAACGTTGCGATAACGTTCCGGCGTCGTTTGGCGATTATCCGGCGAAGGGCCTATCGCTCGGTCGGCAACAGGTCGGCGAAGTGCGAAATCCAGCCATTTTCATCCGTGCCGCCGGAAAAGCCCGTTGCCTCCCAGATGATGTGATGCCTGTTACTGCCGTTGTGAATAGTCACCGCGGCGGCAATGGGGGTCGGGGATCGCCACGAAAAGTTGCGGTTCGCCCCGGGCTCGAGATGGCTGAGGGATTCGAGCTGAACATCGTCGAGGAAAAGCACCGTGCTCATCTGGGTCTCATACAGGTACTCCCATCGGGCCTGCGCCAGCGCATTCGCTGCCGCAACGAGAAGATTGCTCTCACCGACGGGATCGGCCAGGGCCGCCAGGCGCCATGCGGCGAAGATATTGGCGATATCCCCCGTGCTGAGCCCGAGGCTCGAGAGGAATTCGATGGTCTGCGCATTGCCGAAAGCATCATAGCCCGCTTCACCAAAGGGCCGGATATGCTTGACCACGAAATTGCTGAGAATTGGCATGTGTGTCTCCTTTTTTGGACATGAGCCACCTGGTCCCGGACGTAGACGTGCGGGATCGCATGGTGGGATCTGTGGGTTGATTGGGTGCCGGATATCTCCGGCAATCGAGGGGAATATGGTCGGCTTGCCGGCTTAACCGAAGGCGATGGCGACGCGGGCCGGCATGCCCAGAAATTCCTGCAGGCCGATGCGGGTTCTGGCTCCACCCCGCCCGGCCGGCCATGGATCGAGGATATGAAGTTCGAGATCCTTGCCGTTCACGGTGTAGCCGTAGACGAGGTAATAGTGGTACTCCGTTCCGATCACGAAGACGCGGTTGTTATCGATCTCGTGTCTGACGATATCGGCCGTCAGGCCATTGACGAAGTGGCCGCCCGTCGTGGTGTGATCGAAGGCGTTCCACTGGCTGGAAACCAGCTTGACGACGTTGCTGTTCGCATTAGCGCCGCCCTGTTCATTGATGCCGGCGGATTGATCCAGAACCTGCGCCAGCTCCCAGCGTTCCTGAACCTGCGGATCGACGGTCGCAAGCGCTTCGGTGTTGCGCCTTGCAATCTCGTATTGGGTGGCCGCGGGAAGCCCGTAATAGGCCCGCACCATCTGCTCGACGGCGGCAAAGCACCAGGCGGGGGTGTCCTGAGGCACCAAAATGGGAGGGTTGTTGACTGTCGGCATGGTCTTCTCCTTTCTGAAAACGACGTGGCATGGGGCGCTTCGATGGCGGCCGGATGCCTGTCGTTGATTTGGTGAATGTCGAAGTTTCGGCGGCCGTCCTGCCGGCATCTGCGCCCGGCAGGACATTGCCCATGATCCCATGCCCGAGGGGACGTGTTCGGCCGGGACCATGGAAACGCTTCCTGCCGGGCCGGGACAGGAGCGGCAGGCTCCCACGGGATCAGGCGGTCTTGCCCAGATCCTGACGATAGGCCTGCAACGACGCGATTTTTGCGTCCGCAGCGGCCTCGCGTTCGGCGACGATGGCGGTGAGCTTTTCCGCGACACCCGCCAGATAGGCCGGCAGATTGGCACTGTCGATATATCCGCCCTGCAACTTGTTCAGCTTCGACCATCCTTCGGCAAAGCTGCGGTTGAAACGGTCGGAGACGATCAGCACCGCGTGCCACTGGGCCGTTTGCCTGACGAAGAACTCGTCGGCGGAGCGGATGAGCTGCGCGAAGCGGTTCTTTCGCAGCGTCTCCTGCCCGGCGACATTTTCGATGCCGGTGATCTGATGCTGGGCATCATCTGCAACCGCCTGCATGAAATCGGCGAAGCCCTTGAAGAAGAAGGCGATTTCTTCAACGATTTCCTTCATGCGTTTCAGCGCCGAAATGCTGACATTGAGCGATTGCACCGCAAGCTTGATCTTGTCATCCTCGGCCTGCTTTCCCTTCAGGAGGGCGTTGATCCTGATGAGTTCGGCCGCCTGGGTACGGCGTTCCTTCTCATAGGCCTCCGCCTTGTCGATCATCTGCATCTGGATTTCGCGCAGGCTCGACGCCTGCTGCTGCTGCTCTTCGGTGAGCTTGCCCAGCCCCTGGGTTAAGGCATCGAGCGAGGCCTGCAGGCTGGAAATCAGGGTTTGCTGCGTGGCGACCTTTTCCTCCTGCGCTTTCAGCTCCGCTGCGCGGGCGGTCAGACGTTTGTCGAGTTCGGCAAGCTCGACGGCCTTGCTCGATTTGGGATCCGCGCTCTCCGCGTCCTCCGCAAGCTTCGCCTTGGCGTCCTCAAGCGACTTGACGTCCCCCTTCAAAGCGTCGCGTTTTTCCTCGCTCTTGCGAAGCTCGGCTTTCTTTTCGGAAAGCTCGCTCTGCTTGGCGGCCGCATCGGCCTTGCTTCCGCCGCCGGACGGGGTGCGGGAGCCGCCGCCCTGCCCCTGCCCGTCGGCATCCTGCCCGGCCTTGGACTGTCCCGAAAGCGCGCCGCCAACCGACGAGGCCAGCATGGAGGCGGGACCGCCCGCCACCATGGCGATGGCGGGAATTGCGCTTGAAATCATCTGCGCGCCGACACGGACGATCGACATGACAAAAGCACGCTGCTCGGCCGTATTGGCCCGCTGCTCATATTCCCGGGCCTTCTTTTCGAATGCCGCAACCTGTTCCTTGAGATCGTTGACGAGCGATTCAAGCTGTTCCCGCCGCGCGTCCGCCTCCCGGATTTCCCGTTCCATCACCGCTTTATCGGCGAGGCGTTTGCTCAAGGCCGTTTCGCTCATATCCGTGGTTTGCGCCGTGTCCCTGATGATCGCGTCATAGGTCGCAGCAAGGGCAAGAAGCTCGTCTCGAACGCCGAGCGCCCTATCCCGGATACTCGTTGCGAGCTTTATCAGATCGTTGGAGACGAATGCCTTGATTTCGGTCTGATCGTTTTCTTCCCTGACGTCGAGCCAGTCCGGGAAAAGATCGGCGATGGACAGGCCGATGCGGGTGGCCGCCGCCATCGCGTTCTTCATGACTATTTCGCTTTTCTGCTGCGACGTGATCAGCCTGTTCATGATCGCGCTGATGCGGACGCGAATATCGCCGTTTTCCTGCGGCGTCGTGTTATAGGCGATGTAAAGCAGGTCGATCGCATTGTCGGTGTCGCGCTTGGCGCGCTCGACATCATAGGTTCCCTGGATCTTATCGACATAGGACCGGACAAGCGCCGTATCAGACTTGGGAAGACTGAAATTCGGCTGCGAAACGATCGCATCGACGCCGGCGTCGATTGCGCTGTTGATCTGGGCGGTCCGGCTTTCGAAAGTCACGACATTGTTCATTTTCATGCTCCTGTTGATGGGTGGTTACGGAGAGTCATTGGGGGTGATCGTTCACGATCCGCATTGTTTCTTCGCGTCATCCGGCAGTCCGGCCTCGGTGGAGGAAATGAACTGCGGCACGTCTTTGGTCAGGCCGTCGATCTCGGTGGACAGCCGCGTAACCTGACGTATTTTCGCGTCGTCAGGATTGACCTCGCTCGCTTCCTTCAGAGCGCTGGTGAAGTTGCCGACCTGAATGTTGAAGTCCTGAACCTTGACGTTGATGGTGGAGATCGCCGCTTTGAGCCTGGTGATCTGCTCCTCCAGAGTTTTCACCGCCTTCTGGTTTTCCGCGTGGCTCTGCTGTGCCGCCGCAAGCTGGCGGCGATTGTTTTCGAGCTGGTTGCGAACGCCTTCGAGAGCCGCCCGGGCATTTTCCAGACGTGGCTGCGCGGTGCGGTATTCCCGCTCCGCATCGTTCATCCAGCCGAACGCCTTGACCGCAGCGTCACCGGCCTGGCAAATTCCCGGCAGGAAGAAGAGGACGCCGCTGCATATTTTTACTCTCTTGGCCTGCTCATCCATTTCCCTCCGGGCTTTTTCGAAGGTGGCCTGACGCGCCCTGACGTTCTCGCTCTCGGACTGAACCAGTTCCTCGTAGCCCTTCACGCTGGTTTCGGACTGCACCACCTGCCGCTCCAGCTCGATCTGCAGGTACATGGCCTGCCCCAGCGCCTTCTCGCGGTCGGCGCTGAGCTGCTGTTGCGCCGTCAGATGCTCCATCAGGCACACGGATCGCCGGCCGAGCAGCTCGCGGCTCGCTTCCGCCTGTTCCAGTTTCGACTGGAAGGCCGCCGTCTGCTCGGCGGTGAGGGTTGCCGCGTTCGCAAGGGCGGGCTGGCCCATGGACGGGATATCGAATTGCATTGCGAAGGCCGCAAGGCCGGCAAAAACAACGTGTTTAAGTTGTATCATTTCAACCTCCTCTGGAGAATTGGGGATGAATAAAAGGCATGACGGGCTCCATGCGCCGCCCGGCATCGCTGCCGACCGTGCCAGAGACATGGCAGTAACATTCGGATATCGGGTGGTTTCGGACGCATCGTCTGCGACGTCGTCAAGACCTAAAAAACAACCATCAAAGATTGCATTCAGGGCAAATGAACGGAAGATTTCGCATCCGACACTTTATTAAATTATGCAATAAAAACAGGACATAACGCCATTGTCAGCGTTACTCTCGCAAACCGTCTCAAAAGGGAACACATTTTTACGCGCCCCTTAACATTCAATTTATGAGAGTATTTTTTAATACCGCTCAACAGAGCTTCGGGGGAGTGCAACAAAATGCACGCATCTTCCGGAGCGGAACTTTTTGGCCGTCACGACTGCCCTGCACGGCCGTCGTCAGCCAACAGAACTCACGTTTTCGAATTCGCCATAAAGTAGCGATGAGCAAAAAACCAAGGGAGAAAGGTATCCGGAAAAGCAGGCGCCCCAGCTTCAAAGACGCACCCGAACAGGGACTTCGTCCGGCCTCGGCCGGACATGCTTCGAGAGAGGCTGGGCTTACTTGCGAACCGAATCCTGAACGACGATGCCTTTGATGATGCTCTCGCCTATCTTTGCACCCACATATCGACCGCCTTCAAACAGGAGCAGCGCCTCGTTCGCGCGCTCGGAGACTTCGGCGCATTCGCCACCGTCATGTGCGCCGCAGGCATCGCATCGGTCAATGGCGGGCAATTTACGCTGGCGGCGGTTCAGGCAGTCGTCGTTCCACCCGGCTGGGCATCCAGCCGCAGGACACGCGCATTGATCGACTGGCTGGAACTGGAAAATACCGCGCAGCGTCACCCGCCCGGCGGCGATAACCGCGAGCGGCCGTGGTCGCTAAACGGCTGGATTATTTCGGCAATCGAGACGCTTGCCAGCACCTATCGCGTCGCGGCCTCGCCGTGGAAAGCCCTCCCGGCAATGGAGGCGCCTGCGGAGGGAGCAATCGGAACGGACGCCCTTATCGACGGTGTGAGCTGGTTTCTGCGGCACGCGCAGGATTTGCCTTTTCTCTCAGAGGAAATGCGGATGTTCCTTGGGCATGCGCCGGGTTTCCCCATCCTGCTGGACCTGCTATCAGCCGCGAAGACAGATGCGTGCGATGCGACGGGTTGCGTCTTCTCCCGCAAGGCGACGGCGCGCGCCTATGGGATCAGCCGCGCTCATGTCACGGCCATACTCGCCAGGGCCGAGCGGTTGAACATCTTGCAAAGAAACGGATCCAGAATAGTTCTGAGCGATCCGGCATTGCAGAACGTCCGGCGCGATCTGGCCTATCAGCTCGCCTTCGTCGTTTTATGGGCGGAAGCGGTGAGAACGTCTCCGCCGTCTGCCGATGCCCCGGAGAGCCTGTCCGGCCGGAATGGCTCCAGCAATCCGCGATAGGGCTTGGCGAGCGGCGTGGCATAAGCGCCGCGCTTGGCGGTGGACAACCCCATGGACACCAGCGATTCCGCCTGCTTGACGGCCGCCGCGACGCCATCGACGACCGGGACGCCGAACTCATCGCGCAGTTCGGCGGCAAGGTCCGCCATGCCGGCGCAACCGAGCACGATCGCCTCCGCCCTGTCCTCTTTCAGGGCCAGCGAGATTTCCGCGCGCAGCCTTTCGCGGGCGTTCGAGCTGGGGTCTTCCAGCGACAGGACCGGAATATCGGCGGCGCGCACATTGCAGCGGGCGGACATGCCATAACGATGGACGAGATGTTCCAGCGGCAGCCGCGAGCGTTCCATCGTCGTAACGATGGTGAATTTCTGGGCGATGAAGGCGGTGGCGGAGACCGCTGCCTCGCAGATACCGATAACCGGAATATCGGCGAGAGCCCGGGCCGCATCGAGCCCGGTATCGTCGAAACAGGCGATGACCGCCGCGTCGGCTCCAAGCGCCGGCGCCTTTGCCAGCTCCAGCAGCAGGCCGGGCACGGCGAAAACCTCGTCGTAATAACCTTCGATGGAGACAGGCCCCATGGAAGAGGTTACGGCCAGTATGTCCGTATCGCGGCCGGCTATCCGCGTCGCGGCGTCGGCAATGGTCGCGGTCATGGATTGCGTGGTGTTGGGATTGATGACGAGAATGCGCATTTTACGTTTCTTTATCCGCGCGAATGGCGGCGATTGAGCGTGACGATCAGGCCGAGCGTGGCCGCGATCACCAGGAAGGAAAACAGGGTTGTAACAGCACCGAGCGCATAAAGCACCGGCGTCGTAACATTGGTGGTCATGCCGTAGATTTCCAGCGGCAGCGTGTTGTAGGTGCCTGACGTCATCAATGTACGGGCGAACTCGTCATAAGAAAGCGTGAAGCCGAAGAGGCCGACGCCGATCAGGCTCGGCGCGATCATCGGCAGCACCACATGGGCGAAGGTCTGCCAGGAGGATGCACCGAGATCGCGGGCCGCTTCCTCATAGGACGGCGAAAAGCGGTTGAAGACGGCCAGCATGATGAGCACGCCGAAGGGCAGCGTCCAGGTGAGATGCGCGCCGAAGGCGGAGGTATACCATGACGGCTCCAGCCCGAGCTGCTGGAACAGAACGCCGATGCCGAGCGAAATGATGATTGACGGCACCACGAGGCTTGCGACCGACAGATAGAACAACGGCGTCGCACCGATGAATTTGCGCCGGAAGGCAAGGCCCGCCAGCAGCGAGACCAGCACGGTAACGGCCATGACCATCAGGCCAAGCGCGAAGGAGCGGCGGAAGGAGCCGCCGAAATCGCCGACGGCCTGCTGTTCGAAGAGATTGCCGAACCAGTGCAGCGAAACGCCGTTCAGCGGAAAAGTCAGGCCGCCATTCGGCCCCTGAAAGGCGAGGATGAGGATGGCCGACAGCGGACCGTAAAGAAACAGCACGAAGAGGGCGAAAAAGAAGGCGAGGATATAGAATTCGCGGCCGCGTTTTTCCTGATGCATGGGATCAAAGCTCCTTGCGGATATCGACGATGCGCAGGATGCCCGCGACCATCAGAAGAACGAGGATGAGCAGGATGACGGCGTTCGCAGCGGCGGCCGGATATTGCAGCAGCGACATCTGGTTCTTCATCATCAGCGCCACCGAGGCGCTCTGACCGCCGGACATGACCTGAACGGTGGAGAAATCGGCCATGACCAGCGTGACGACGAAGATGCTGCCGATGGCCATGCCGGGCTTGGCAAGCGGAATGATGACGTTGCCGAGCGTCTGCCAGCCCGTCGCGCCGGCGTCACGCGCCGCCTCGATCAGCGATTTATCGATGCGCATCAGCGTGTTGAAGATCGGCGTGACCATGAACAGCGTATAAAGATGCACCATGGCGAGCACCACGGCGAAATCCGAATAAAGCAGCCATTCGATCGGCTCGGGAATGATGCCGGTGCCGACCAGGGCGCTGTTGACGAGGCCGTTTCGCCCAAGCACCGGAATCCAGGAAATCATGCGGATGATGTTCGACGTCAGGAAGGGCACGGTGCAGACGAGGAAGAGCACCATCTGCATGGTGGTGGTGCGGATGTGGAAGGCGAGGAAATAGGCGACCCAGAAACCGCAGAACAGCGTGATGGCCCAAACCATGGCGGCATACTTCAGGGTATTGAGATAGGTCTGCCAGGTGACCCAGGAGCCGAGCGTTTCCAGATAGTTGAACGTCACGAAATCCGGATACATCTGGGCGAAATCGTAATCCCAGAAGCTGACGACGGCGATCATGAGGATTGGCAGAGCCAGGAAAAAGCCGAGGATCAGCAAAAGCGGTGCGGCCTGAACATAGGACACGAGCTTTTTCGGCAGCGCGAAGCTGCGGGGCGGCCTGTCCTTTTTGTCGCTGACGCCGATGAGTCTGACCGTCACCATCATGAAGCCTTTCGCTGTTTATGGGCAGGCACCGGCGGCATTGACCGCCGGCGCCGTCTTTTCAGGACATCAGGCCGCGATGAATTCGTTCCAGCGGCGGACCATGTAGCGGTCTTCGTCCATGACGGAGTTCCAGCACGCGACCTTGCCCATGCGTTCCTCGAAGGAGCCGCCGTCGCGCACCGCGCCGGCCTTTTCCATGACCTTGCCGTCGGGCGCGATGATGTCGCCCTGCGCCGGCTTGCCTTCGACCCAGTAACCCCACTCGTCGGCGCTCATGTGCTCCTTCGCCGTTTCCATGGCGGCGGAATAATAGCCCTGACGGTTGAGGTAAGCGCCGACCCAGCCCGAGGTGTACCAGTTGATATATTCATAGGCAGCATCGAGCTTCGCGCCCGAGAGGTGCTTGGCAAGCCCGAGACCGCCGCCCCAGGAGCGATAACCTTCCTTCAGCGGCTGGTATTTGCAGGCGATGCCCTTGGAACGGACAGCCGCAACGGCGGGCGACCACATGGACTGGATGATGACTTCGCCCGAGGCCATGAGGTTGACGCTTTCGTCGAAGCTCTTCCAGAAGGCGCGGAACTGGCCGTCCTTCTTGGCCTTGATGAGGAAGTCGATGGTCTTGTCGATCTCCTCCTTGGTCATGTTGCCCTTGTCGGCATATTTGATGTTGCCCATGGCTTCCATGATCATCGCCGCATCCATGATGCCGATGGAGGGGATGTTCAGAATGGAGGTCTTGCCCTTGAACTTCGGGTCCATGATATCGGCCCAGCTGGTGATATCGCGGCCGACGAGATCGGGGCGGATGCCGAGCGTATCGGCATTGTAGATGGTCGGGACCATGGTGAAATAATCGGTCTCGCCCTTGGCGAACTTCTTGTCGCCGGGCTTTTCGACGAAACCGACCGTGTGCGGGGCCGTGCCCTGCGCCACGACGCTGTCCGGCTTCAGCTTGCCGGTTTTGAACAGCGGCACGATCTTGTCGTAATATTTGAGCTTCTTGATTTCCATCGGCTGGATGACGCCGGCCGGATAGACCTTCTTCAGGATCCAGTATTCGATATCGGCGATATCGTAGGAATTCGGTTGGGTGACGGCGCGCTGGGCGGCGGCATCCGAATCCGTCGCCGTCATTTCGAGCGTGATGCCGAGATCGGCCTTGCACTTTTCGGCAATGGCGTTGAGGTTCGACACACCCGTGCCGAACTGGCGGATGGTGATCGGGTTCTGCGCCCAGATGGTCGGGAAGCCGGTGATGAGGCCGGAGCCGATCGCCGCACCCGTGGCGGCAGCGCCCGCCTTCAGGAGGCCGCGGCGGGACAGGCCCTTTTTGCTGTTGGTGGTATCGGTCATTTCAAAGTTCTCCTCTGGTTATTTTTGGGGTCACTTCTCTACCCGGCCGAGCACGATGGCATCGGCCGCATTCCATGAAAGCGGTATGGCGTCTCCGGTCCTGACCGGGTTTTCGAAGAAGGCGGCATCGCTGAGGATGACGTTGAAATCCTCGATGCCCGCGCCGGTCACGGCGATCTTCACGCTTGCGCCGCGATATTCGACATTCGAGACGATGCCGGTGAAACCGAGGCCCGGCTGGTCTGCTTCACCGACGCGCACCCGGTCGGTGCGCACGGCGATATCGACCGCGCCGTCATCCGAGGCGACGCCGCTTGCCGTAAAAATGCCGCCGCCCGCCACTTCGAGCGTGACGAGATCGTCCGTTTTTTCCCGTAAACGCCCGGAAATGACATTGTGGTCGCCCATGAAGCGGGCAACGAAGGCGGTGGCGGGACGCTCGAACACCTCACGCGGGGTGGCTGCCTGTTCGATGCGGCCGTCATTCATGACGACGATGATATCGGCCAGCGCCATGGCCTCTTCCTGGCTGTGGGTGACGTGAACGAAGGTGATGCCAAGTGAGGTCTGCAGCTTCTTCAATTCTGCGCGCATGCGGATCTTGAGAAACGGATCGAGCGCCGAAAGCGGCTCGTCCAGCAGCAGCGCCTCGGGATCGGTAATCAGCGCACGCGCCAGCGCCACGCGCTGCTGCTGGCCGCCGGATAGCTGGGCCGGCCGGCGGCTGGCATAGGGTTCGAGCTGCATCAGCCGCAGCATTTCGAGCGCCTTCGCCCGGCGGCTTTCCCTGTCCACGCCCTTCATCTTGAGGCTGAAGGCGACATTGTCGACGAGATCGAGGTGCGGAAACAGCGCATAGGACTGGAACATCATCGCCGTGCCGCGCCGGGCGGGCGGCAGATCGGTGACAACCGTATTGCCCAGCCGGACATCGCCGCTGGAGATGCTTTCGTGGCCGGCAATCATCCGCAATGTCGAGGTCTTGCCGCAGCCCGACGGGCCAAGCAGGCAGCAATAGCTCCCGGCCGGAATCTTGAGGCTTATCGCATGCACGGCGGTGGTGTTGCCGTAAATCTTGGATACGGACGCGATGTCGATTGCTGCGGCTTTGCTCATAAACACTCTCCTGCGACGTCTTTGTCATGCAGGAGGCGTGCCAATCGGCTTAGCCATTGATGTAAAATGATATTTTTTTGCGCTTTGGAGACCCGTGCGCGGACCTGCCCAATTTTACAGCGATTGTTTTCGATTCATTGCAGAAATTGTATGCAATCTGAAAGCCCAAAATGCCCCGCGCTTCACCCGGCCCTGAACCGGTCGAAAGCGGTGAGATATTTGACCGTCGGATCGGCGTCCCAGCGGTAGATTTCGGTCCGCAGGAAATGCAGTTCCTCTTCGAGCTTTTCCTCCGGCAGTTCCACCCACCAGGATTTCGGCCGGCCATCGGAACCGTCCGACCAGCGATAGCCCCGCTTTTTCAGGTGATCCTTCATGTCGAACGGGCTGTTTTCCGCATAGAGGCGCACCCGTGAGCGCCGGCTCGCCTCATGGAGTTCGGCAAAGGGCGTGCTGCTCTGGCCGGGGCGCGTCTGCTCCAGCACTTCCAGCAGGGCGAAACAATCGTCCACCGCGCGATGGCCATCGTGGAAATAGCCGGATTGCCCGATCAGATAACCGAGCTTGTTGCCCTCGAAACCACGCGCGCGCCAGTCTATTTCCGAAACGGAGCAGGCCCACGCCTTGTCCCTGAAGATCGGCGAGAAGGCCTCACAAAAGGGACGGTCGAAACCGGCATTGTGGGCGATAATCAGATCGGCATGGACGATAAGGGAGGTCAGCCGATCCATGTCTATCGACTGTCCCGCGACCATCTCGTCGGTGATCCCGGTCAGGCGGGTGATTTCTTCGGGAATGGCGATACCCGGCTGCCGCAACCCGCCATAGATGCCGGTGACATCGCCGATTGTGCCGTTATCGTCGAATGTGAAGGTGATGACGCCGATTTCGATGATCTCGTTCGTGCGATGGTCGAGACCCGTCGTTTCCGTATCGAGGATCACACCCTGGCGGGAAAATTCCGGCCTTGGCCGATCAACGACCGCGCGTGGCTGCAGGCGGCGCAGGACACGATAATTGCCGGTGGATTGAAGATAGGCGGCAAGGGCCTCATCGTCCGTACCGGTCTTTTGGGCCGTTTCGCGACCACCCGCTTTTCGCCCTCTTTCAGCCTGCGGAAGCCGCGCTGCCGCGGGTGCGAAAAAATCCAACTGGGAGGTCATTATGCGCCTGTCCGCCGTGCCCGGAAATCAAGATTGAGTATTCCAACATATGCGCACAGGCTCACAGTAACAACAGCGGTCGCTCTCATCCACAGAAACGGCATAACTCACGGGGTACAGTTAAGGGTTGCGGCTTCAATTTACGATGGTAAAAAAAGCGCACCGTTCCCGTGTTTCAGGAGAGAAGAAGAATGCCGCTTCCATCGCCTTCCAACCCGAAAACGCTCGCTGACCAGAGCCGGCTGAAGCTGTTTCCGCTGCAAAGCGGGCCGCATTTCGCCAATGCAGGCCTTACCAACGGGGCGAGCGGCATTGTCTTTACCGGCTATACGCGCGATGCGAGCCTCGACAACGAAGCCTTTTCCTGCTGCGGCAGTTACACCCTGCGCAATTCCGTCCACGCCGCGATTGCCGGCACGACAAGCGACAATTGCACGGTCTTTGCCCTGAAGAGCATCATCAACCAGCGCCCGTGCCTGGCGGTCGGGAAGTTCGACCCGGATGGCAAGCCGCTGCCATTGTCGAAGTCGGAATTCGAAGAGGTCACCAAACCCCTGTTCCAGTTCGCGGACAAGGTTTCGCCGATCCTCGGCAGCGAGCCGGCGCCGGGCATCCAGATCCGCAGCGGCGACGCCTCCTATAATTATCAGGTGGATGCACGCAGCGGCCGCTTCCGCTTCACCTATAAGGACGCCATGAATGGCGGTCGTTTCGGACCTTCGGCCGACGGCAATTTTTCCCTGGAACATGACGGCCATCGCCTCGCCAGAATAAGCGCCGGCGGCAGCTATAGCAGCTCGGACAATTCGATTGCCGCCTCGGCCTATCGCGATATCGAATCCCGCGGCTTCGAAACGACGGTGCGCAGCGGCCAGGCTTCCGCCATGTTCGGAAGAACCTACACTGAAAACGCCATTACCCGCAAAATCGGCGTCGGTTACGGCGACACCTCGTTCCGGCGCGAGGATACGCCGGGAGGAACGATCAAGGAAACCCTTGGGCACAAGCTGGACAAGGTCACGCTTGAAGTCTCCCGCACGCGTGACCGGGCGAAGGGCACCGAATATATGCTGACCATCAAGATGGAGCTTTGAGGCTTCGGCAAGAGGAGCGGCCGCGACAGCAGTTCCTCAGGAAGCCTGCCGGTCGAGAAGGTTTTCGCAATTGGCCGGATTGCCGATGATCTCGCTCGTCCTGATGATGGAGGCGGCATCCGCCGTTATCTTGACGATGCAGTCGCGGCGATGTTCCTTGATCTTCATGCCCTCGGTTTCCGAGACCTGCGCCTGCCCGTCGACGGTCTTGACTTCGCGCCTGTTGCTGAGGCCGGCATAAATCTCCCTGTCTACTTTCAGCCAGTAGGATTCGGTTTCGCCGTTTTCGATGATGACCTTGTTCGGGCGGCCGAGTCGGGCGATTGCGGCCTCACGCGGTTGCCCCACGAAACCTGCGACAGTGCGGGAAATCTCCGTCTCGCCGGCACTGGTGCACGCCGCAACGACGACCAGCACGGCCGCCAGACATCCTCTTTCAAGCCATCTCATTTCCAGATCATTCCCTACAAAACCTCGCCGGCCCCGGTTCTCGGCCGGCATCCGGGGGCAAATCTAGGCACGATCATTTTGCACGGAAAGATGGAACGGCCGCAAAGCCGATCAACTTGTTATGATCAGCCCTGTCGCGGGAAGACGATTTACCGGTCCGGCGCTTGCTGTTTTTACCTGTTGCGGAACACGGTACATGGAACGCCCGCCCGCCGGATATCGCCACAAAGCGCATTGGCTTCGGCTCTGGTTTCCCGGCCGATGCGGGCTGCATAACGCGGCCGCGAACCGAAATTCCCGCCCCGCTGCCGCACGATCAAAGCCCGCTCGGCATTCAGCGGCTCCGAAAGCTGCAGGATCGCCCGGGTGAAAAGCCGGTTCGCCACGGCCGGATTATAATGCGCCGCAAGCTGCACGCCCCAGGGCGCCCAGTCGGCCGATGCAATGAGAACGGGATCGTTCATGGTGCGGGTGTCGGCGAGACGCACGCAGGCATCGAGGAAGGAACGGTTGTCATCCAGCGCCGGCGCGGCCTTTTCCGGCGGATTGTCCTTCCATGTCTCCACCGGATAACCGGTGATCGCGAACACATAATCGCGGGTTTCGGTCGGCAGGCGACCGTTGGCGATGAAGTTCCGCAGGCCCGCCTCCCCCGCATTGTAAGCTGCGGCGGCAAGGCCGAAATTGCCGAACTGCACGTTCAATTCGGAGAGATAACGGGAAGACGCCTCAAGCGCGGCGATGATGTTGAAACTGTCTTCGAGACCGCGCAACCGCGCCGTTCCCGGCATGAACTGGGCAATGCCCTCCGCCCCCTTCGGACTGACCGCATTGGGCCGGAACAGGCTTTCCCGCCAGATCAGCCGGGCGAAATAATCCGGCGGAACGGCATGGCGGGCGGCAAGCACCTCGATGGCATGGCAAAGATCGTTATTGTAACTGCCGGCATTGATGCACAGGTCCGGCGCGACATCGTGGGTATAAGCGCAGGCGGTTTTCTCACCGGCGGGTTCTTCGGCTTGCGCCGCGCCGAAGGCTGCGGTCAGCAGACACAGGGCAAGAGCCATGCGGCTTGTCGATATCCCTGCCAAGCGAAAATCCCCGAAAATTCCAGACGCGACGTGCCGATTATCGGCCAATCCGGAAGATATGCCTAGCTTTCCGGCTTGTCATCACGTATCGAAAACCGAAGGGACTGGCGTGATCGGATGGGGCGCGGACGGCGGGCAGCCCCTTTCAAGTCAGTAATGGAGGATCAACATTCTGTCGACGTCATCCTCGGCCCTGTGCCTGGGATCTAATCACGTCGAATAAAATCAATACGTTGCAGATCCTCGGGACAAGCCCGAGGATGACGTTGGCGTGATTGGCTCGGCTTGCTGAGGCCTCCCTCTAAAAGTCCTGCCATTCCTCATGCTTGACGGCAACCGCAGCGGAACCGCGCGCCGCAAGCGGGCGGGATGCGCTGCGATGCGAGCTCACCGGCGCGGATTGTTGCTCGAAGCCGCTGCGCGCAGAGGCGGAGGAGCGCGGAGCGTCCTCGAACCGGAATTGCCCCAGAAGTTCGAACAGGGCCGCCGCTTCCCGCGCAAGGCTGTGGCTTGCGGCGGTCTGCTCCTCGACCATGGCGGCGTTCTGCTGGGTGCCCTGATCGACGGTGTTGACCGCCTGATTGATTTCCGCGAGCGCCGTGGACTGTTCGCGCGCCGCATCGACAATCGCAACGACATTGGTGTTGATATCCCGCACCTGCTCGGCGATTTCCTGCAGGGCCGAACCCGCCCTGGTGACGAGGCCGACGCCGTTTTCCACCTGCGCGCCGGAGGCATTGATCAGGCTCTTGATTTCCTTGGCGGCCGTTGCGGAACGCTGCGCGAGTTCGCGAACCTCCTGCGCAACCACGGCAAAACCCTTGCCCGCTTCACCCGCGCGGGCGGCTTCCACGCCTGCATTCAATGCCAGAAGATTGGTCTGGAAGGCGATTTCGTCGATCACGCCGATAATGTTGGAAATCTCGCGTGATGATTTTTCGATCTGGTCCATGGCGCCGATCGCATCGCGCACCACCTGGCCCGAATGTTCCGCATGGTCGCGGGCACGGGCGACGATCTTGCCGGCCTCTTCGGCGCGGCGGCTCGAATCGTTGACGGCGGTGGTGATTTCTTCGAGCGCGGCTGCCGTTTCCTCGATGGAGGCGGCCTGCTGCTCCGTGCGTCTGGCGAGATCGTCGGCAGCGGACCTGATCTCGTTGGAACCGGATGAAATGGCGCCGGCATTTTCAGACACCAGCGTCATGGCCCTTTTCAGCTTTTCCGAAGCCGCGTTGAAATCCGTGCGCAATCTTTCAAGCGAGGGGATGAAGGGTTTGTCGATGCTCTGGGCAAGATCGCCCTCGGCCAGATCGGTGAGGCATTGCGCCAGCTTTTCGACGTTTTCGACGCGGCCGGTCACGTCGGTCGCGAATTTGACGACCTTGAACACCTTGCCGTTGAGATCGAAGATCGGGTTATAGGACGCCTGAATGAAGACCTTGCGGCCGCCCTTGCCAAGCCGCATGAACTCGTCCGCCACGAGATCGCCGCCGGCCAGCCTTTCCCAGAACTGCTTATATTGCGGCGACTGCGTATAGCCCGGTTCGCAGAACATGGAATGATGCCTGCCCTGCACTTCCGCCAGCGAATAGCCGAGCGCCGCCAGAAAATTCTCGTTTGCCGTCAAAACCTCGCCGCTCGGGGAGAATTCGATGATGGCCTGCGCCCGCGAGAGCGCATCGATCTTGCCCGCATCTTCCGCTGCCTTAAGCTTGCGGTCGGTAATATCGGTGGCGATCTTGACCACCTTCACCGGCTTGCCGCGACGAAACACCGGATTGTAGGACGCCTCGATCCAGACTTCCCGGCCGCCCTTGCCGATACGCTTATATTGCCGCTGATCGAACTGGCCGACCGAAAGCTTGGACCAGAAGGCCTTGTAATCCTGCGAGGACACGACCGCAGGTTCCACGAACATGCTGTGGTGCCTGCCGACGATTTCCGAAAGCTCATAACCGAGCGCCCGACAGAAATTCTCATTGGCGGTGAGAATCTTGCCCGAAAGGTCGAATTCAATGATAGCCTGGGATTTGGAAAGCGCGGCGAGAACCGCGAAAGCATTGGCACCACGATCAAGAATACTCACGCGCGTTTCTCCGATGAAAAGGGATGATTTCTATTCAAAATCATTCGTGAATATTATGATTACATTATTAAATAATATTTAAGGATAAAGTTGATGTTCGTCATCTGAAGTTGCAGATAGCGTGGCAATGTGTTGCCTGCCGGTGTTCCCTCGCTGCCCTTTTTTGGGAACGTTCGGCGCATGGTCGCATTCTATACCGAATGGGGAACCGGCAATGGCCGGCGATTTTCCGCGTCGGCACGACGACGATTTCAATTTGGGAGGAACACACAGATGAAAAAGAACACGATCTGTATCTGGTACGACAAGGATGCCGAGGCTGCGGCCAGATTTTATGCCGAAACCTTTCCAGATAGCGCGGTAACCGGCGTTCACCATGCGCCGAGCGACTATCCTTCCGGCAAGAAGGGAGATGTGCTGACGGTGCAGTTCACCGTGGCAGGCGTTTCCTGCATCGGCCTCAATGGCGGGCCGGTCTTCAAGCAGAGCGAGGCATTCTCGTTCCAGATATCGACCGAAGACCAGGAAGAAACCGACCGTTACTGGAACGCCATCGTCGGCAATGGCGGCGAGGAAAGCGCCTGCGGCTGGTGCAAGGACAAATGGGGCGTCTCCTGGCAGATCACGCCGCGCGTGCTGATGGAAGCCATGGCCGCCGGCGGCGCGGAGGCCAAACGCGCCTTCGACGCGATGATGGACATGAAGAAAATCGACGTCGCCGCCATCGAGGCTGCACGTCGCGGTTGACTGGCGAAAGCTGTTCAGCAGCAAGTAGCGACGCAAGCCGGAAACAGGAAGCACTTGATAAACAATGTTAAATTCCGATTTTCCGCATTTGTCGCTCTTTTTTCGCCGCGCAGAATGGGCTGCGCGGCCAGTCATCATAAAACGTTCAACAAACTGTAAGCCATCCGTCAAAGACGGCTGTTAGCAGAGCCCGTGGCTACGTGCCGGGGACATGAGGTCCTTGCCGAGCAGGCCATCATTCCATCAACGGGGCTCAACTCATGAAATCTTCCGCTCTGACTTCCTTCGTGGCCGGCGTCGCCATCGCCGCCGCCTTCGGCGCCACGGCTGCCCAGGCAGAAAAGACCAAGTTCGAATTCTGGTACGGTCTTTCCGGCGATCTCGGCGACCGCGTGCAGGAAACCTGCAAGAAGTTCAACGACTCCCAGGCCGAATTCGAGATCGTCTGCACCTCGCAGAACGATTACGAATCCACCCTGCAGAACACCATTGCCGCCTATCGCGCCAAGAAGCAGCCCGCCATCACCCAGATTTATGACGCCGGCACGCTGGACATGATGCTGTCCAAGGCTTTCGTTCCCGCCAAGAAGCTGATGGCCGACAATGGTTACAAGATCGACTGGAACAATTATTTCCCCGGCATCGCCAATTATTACGCCACGGCTTCGGGCGAGCTGAACTCCTTCCCCTATAATTCTTCGACCGCGATGTTCTATTACAATGTCGACGCTTTCGAAAAAGCCGGCATTACCTTCAAGCCCGACACCTGGGAACAGGTCGAAGAAGCTTCGAAGAAGCTGAAAGCCGCCGGCTTCGAATGCCCGCTCGCCTTCAACTTCGACACATGGATGCTGATGGAGCAGTTCTCCGCCATCCACAACCAGCCGATCGCCACCAAGGCCAACGGTTATCAGGGTCTCGACGCGGAACTTGCGATCAACAAGACCAAGTTCGTCGACCAGGTGAAATTCTTCAAGAAGATGCAGGACGAGAAGCTGTTCGTCGTCAAGACCAAGCAGCTCGGCATGGATATCCTGCCGGCCTTCACCTCGCAGACCTGCCAGATGTTCATGACCTCCATCGCCAACCACGGCACCGTCGGCAAGTCCATGCCGGAAGGTGTGAAGTGGGACGTCGCCATGCTGCCGATCTGGAAGGGCACCGAGCGTCACAACTCGCTGGTGGGCGGCGCTTCGCTGTGGGTTCTCGCCGGTCGTCCGGAAGCTGAATACAAGGGCGCTGCCGCATTCCTGAACTTCATCGCCCAGCCTGACATGGTTGAGTGGTGGTCGACCGTCACCGGCTACATCCCGGTCACCAAGACCGGCTTCGACGCCATGAAGGCCAATGGTTTTTACGACAAGGCCCCCTATAAGGGCCGCGAAAAGGCCATCGAGAGCCTGACGTTTACGCCGCCTTCCGAATATACCCGCGGCATTCGCCTCGGCGGTTTCACGCAGATCCGCAAGGAAGTCGCCACCTCGCTCGAAGCCATCTTCATGCAGAACGCCGATATTCAGGCCGAACTCGACAAGGCCGTCGAGCGCGCCAACACCGGCCTGCGCCGCTTCGAAAAGACCTATGAAGGCGCCAAGCTGAACTAAGCGCGCTTCCATCGCCGTCAAAGGCCTGTCCGGACAGCCGTTCGGACAGGCCCGCCGAAATCTCGAACCCTGCCGGACTCCAATGGAAAAGCGTACCGTTTTCAAAAGCACATGGCTGCCTGTGCTCTTCGCCCTGCCGCAGTTCCTGCTTATCCTTCTGTTCTTCTATTGGCCGGTTGCGGCGGTGCTGAACTGGGCATTCACGCTGGAGCCGCCCTTCGGCGGCCAGGCGGAATTCGTCGGTTTAGCCAATTTCATCGAAACCTTCGGCGATCCGCTTTATTGGCAGTCGATCCTCACCAGCCTGATCTTTGCGATCGCCGGGCCGTTTTTCGCGATCCTCATCGGCCTTGTGCTCGCCCTTGCGGTCGATCGCCAGCTTCCGGGCTCGGGCTTTTTCCGGGTGCTTTATATCCTGCCCTATGCGATTGCCGGTCCTGCCGCCGGCATGGCCTTCCGCTTCATCCTGTCGCCGGAACGCGGCATCGCCGCATCGCTGAATTCCTGGTGGCCCGATATATGGAACCCGGCCAAATACGGCGAGCACGCGCTCATCCTCGTCATCGTCATCTTCATCTGGAAATGGGCGGGCTACACCTTCATCTTCCTGTTCGCCGGCCTGCAATCCGTGCCGCGTTCGCTGACGGAGGCGGCCGCCATGGACGGTTCCGGGCCCATTCGCCGCGCCATCGACATTCAGGTGCCGCTGCTGGCGCCGACCCTGTTCTTCCTGACCGTCATCATGATGACCGAGGGTTTCGTAGGCGCCGACACGTTCGGCATCGTCGCTTCCACCACGGAGGGCGGCCCCAACCACGCCACCGAAGTGATGGTCTACCGCATCGTCAGCGAGGCCTTCGAGGGGCTGAACTATTCCGGCGCCTCGGCGCAGAGCCTCGTCCTCATCGGCCTCATCATGGTCTTCACCTTCATCCAGTTCCGCTTCGTTGAGCGGCAAGTCCATTACAAGTGAGGCGGCGATGATCCAGCGCACACCCTATGCCGACGCCCTGACCTATGCGATCATGGTGGCCGGCTTCTTCCTGCTCATCGGTCCCTTCATCGTCGTCATTTCCGGCGCCAGCCAGTCGGTCCAGCAGGTCAACAGCGTCCCCTTCAACTTCATGCCGCAGGGCGAATTCTTCACCAATGCGCAGGCCGCCTGGCAACGCGCCAATCTCGGCAACGCCCTCCTCAACAGCGTGATCATGGCGACGCTGGTGACCATCGGCAAGGTGGCGCTTTCGGCTTTCACCGCCTTCGCCATCGTGTTCTTCCGCTCGCCGCTCAGACACCTGTTCTTCTGGACGGTGTTCATCACCCTGATGCTGCCGCTCGAAGTGCGCGTGGTGCCGACCTATTCGGTCGCAGCCGATCTTTTCCAGCCGTTCCGCTCCATCCTCGGCCTGTTCGGCATTGAGGTCACGCTGGAATGGAACCTGCTGAACTCCTACGCCGGCCTCACCTTGCCGCTGATCGCCACCGCCACCGGCACCTTTCTCTACCGGCAGTTCTTCATGACGATCCCGGACGAACTGGCGGAAGCCGCGCGCATGGACGGTTCGGGCGCGGCGCGTTTCTTCGTGGACATGCTGCTGCCGCTGTCGCGCACCAACATGCTGGCGCTCACCACCATCATGTTCGTTTATGCCTGGAACCAGTATCTGTGGCCGCTGCTGATGGTCACCGACCCGTCCTACAAGACGGTGATGATGTCGCTGCGCGCGCTTTTGCCCGCCGATGACGGCACGCCGGACTGGAACGTCACGCTGGCCGGTTCCCTCATCATCATCCTGCCGCCGCTTCTCGTCGTGGCCTTCCTGCAACGCTGGTTCGTCCGCGGCCTCGTCTCGTCCGACAAGTAACAGCGCGGCTTTCAACAACAAGGTTTCCCATCATGGCTCAGATCGATATCCGTCAGGTCCGCAAATCCTATGGCAAGACGCCCACCCTGCACGGCGTGGACCTCACTTTCGACTCAGGCGAATTCGTCGTCATCCTCGGCCCGTCGGGCTGCGGCAAATCCACGCTTCTGCGCATGATCGCCGGTCTGGAAGACATCACCTCCGGCGAGATCGCCATTGGCGGGCGGGTGGTCAACACGCTGGAACCGCGCGAGCGCGGCTGCGCGATGGTGTTCCAGAACTACGCGCTTTATCCGCATATGTCGGTCGCCGGCAATATCGGCTATGCGCTGAAGGTCGCCGGCGTTCCGAAGGTTGAACGCCAGCGCCGCATCGAGGAGACCGCAAAGATCGTCGGCCTTTCCGATTATCTGGAGCGCAAGCCCGCGGCCCTTTCCGGCGGCCAGCGCCAGCGCGTCGCCATGGCCCGCGCCATCATCCGCGAACCTGCGGTGTTTCTTTTCGACGAACCGCTCTCCAACCTCGACGCCAAGCTGCGCGTGACCATGCGCGCGGAAATCCGCAAGCTGCACCAGCGCCTCTCCGCCACCTCCATCTTCGTCACCCACGATCAGGTGGAGGCCATGACGCTGGCCGACCGGCTGGTGGTTATGAACAGGGGCAATGTCGAGCAGGTCGGCCACCCGCTGGATATTTATCATCGTCCGGCCAGCACCTTCGTGGCCTCCTTCATCGGCTCGCCCGCCATGAACCTGTTCACGACAAGGGTGGAGGTAGAGTCACCTGCCGTTATGCTTGCCGGAACCCCGGTGAAACTCTTCCCCGAAACCGCGTTGGAACTGCGCGGCCGCGATGTGACGGTCGGCATCCGCCCGGAACAGTGCGTGGTCAGCACGGATGGCGCCGGCGTGCCCGCAGTCGTGGATTTCGTCGAGGAACTCGGATCGGGCCGCATCGTCCATGCCGATATCGCCGGCGAGACCTTCTCCGCCGCCATCGGTGAAGACCTTTCGGTAAAACCCGGCCAGCGCATCCACCTCGATCTCCCCGCCGCCCACCTTCATTTCTTCGATCCGGCCACCGGCAAGCGGATCGAAACCGAGGGTGCCGTCGAAACCACCCGTATCGGCAACGAGAAACTGCTGGCGGTTTAGGCCCGCGTAGGATGCCTCCGGTGCGGTTTCGGATATAGTCCACCCGCACCGGCTCCGGAAGCGATGGTGCCGGATAATTGATTAAGTCTGACAAATCACATCAGAAAACATAGATAATATATTGAATTTTTTATATTTTATCACCGATATTTGACAGCGAAGCATCCGCCGTCAGCTGCCTCGCCGCGACCACTCCGCCGTTGCACTTCAAAGATGACCGAGCGGCTACCGCCACGGGATCATCGCCGGATGCAGAATTTCAGCAAAAATCTTTCGGTTCGGAAATCATAATCGGAATAGTCTTTGCCGCGCCAATCCCCCGGCGGAGATATCGTCGCGACGAACAAAGGCCTGCCTGTGGCTGGAGCCCTCCGCAACGCGCCGCGCAAGCCAAAACATCGACGAAAGTGAAGCCCAATGGCAAATGATCGCAAACTGCATCTCGGCGCCTTCATGCGGCCCGTCAGTCTCCATACGGGTGCATGGCGTTATCCGGGCGCCTTCCCGGATGCGAATTTCAATTTCGCCCATCTGGCGCGCTTCGCACAGCAGCTCGAGGCCGCGAAGTTCGACGCATTCTTCATGGCCGATCATCTGGCGGTGCTGAACATGCCCACGGAGGCGCTGCGCCGCAGCCACACCGTCACTTCATTCGAGCCCTTCACTTTGCTTTCGGCGCTCGCCGCCGTCACCTCCCGCATCGGGCTGGTCGCCACCGCCTCCACCACCTTCGATGAGCCCTATCACGTCGCCCGGCGTTTCGCCTCGCTCGATCACCTCAGCAGCGGTCGCGCCGGCTGGAACATCGTCACCACGTCAAATCCAGACGCAGCCCGGAACTTTGGCCGCGAGGAACAGCCGGATCATGCCGAGCGCTATGGTCGCGCACGGGAATTTTACGATGTCGTCACCGGCCTCTGGGATTCCTTTTCAGACGACGCCTTTATCCGGGATGTCGATAGCGGGCTGTTCTTCGATCCCGAAAAGATGCATGTGCTGGACCACAAGGGACCTGAATTTTCCGTGCGCGGACCGCTCAATATCGCGCGCCCGGTGCAGGGTTGGCCCGTCATCGTGCAGGCCGGAGCTTCCGAGCCGGGACGCCAGCTTGCCGCCGAGACGGCAGAGGTGGTTTTTGCCGCAACACCCACGCTTGCGGCGGGCAAGGCTTTTTATAAGGACGTCAAGGACAGGACTGTCGCCGCTGGCCGTTCGCGCGACGGAATTGTCATCCTGCCGGGCGCTTTCGTTCTCGTCGGCGACAGCGTGGAAGAGGCGAAGGCCAAACGCGCCAAACTCGACAGCCTTGTCCATTATGACAGCGCAATCGCCTCGCTTTCGATTGCGCTCGGCCACGATGTTTCCGGCTTCGATCCCGATGGTCCCCTGCCTGATATTCCGGAAACGAACGCCAGCAAATCCAGCCGTGAAAGGGTGATCGAGCTTGCCCGAAGCGAGGGCCTGACGGTGCGCCAGCTTGCCCAGCGGCTGGGCGGTTATGCGGGTCTTGCCTTTGTCGGCACGCCAAAGACCATCGCCGACGAGATGGAGCAATGGCTCCATGAGGAGGGTTCGGATGGTTTCAACGTCACCTTCCCTTTCCTGCCGGCCGGCCTCGACGACTTCACGACGCAGGTGGTGCCGGAACTGCAAAGGCGCGGGCTGTTCCGCAAGGACTATGAGGGGCCGACATTGCGCGACCATCTCGGCCTGCAACGACCGGCCAATCGTTTTTTCACCTGAATAAAGCGCCGTCGCGCCGATTGCGCTCCCGGTAGGGAGATTTTCCACGCGGCTCGCAAAGTTTGGCATGAGGTTCCAGAAGGGCGGATTGACCTCAAAAACACCCGCCCATACCCTTTAAATACACAAAATACATAAATTAGGTGAATTAATATGAAGGCTGAACATTCCCGCCGCCAGATCATCAAATTCGGCATTGCCGGCGCTCTTGCCGCACCGCTTGCCACGGGCAAGGCGCTGGCCCAGAGTTCCCCGGAGTTTCCTGCCGAGCTGAAGCTGGACTGGGGATTTTACTCCTCCCATACGCTGCTGATAAAGAACAAGGGCTGGCTTGAGGAGGCTTTCAAGGATGTCGGCACGAAGATCACCTGGGTGCAATCCCGCGGCAGCAACAATTCGCTCGAATTCCTGAAGGTCGGCTCGACGGATTTTGCCGGCTCGGCCGCGCTCTCTGCCTTTCTCGCCCGCGCCAATGGCGTGCCGCTGAAGGTGATCTATGTGGCGAGCTGGGGCGGTTCGTCCATCATTCAGGTGCGCCCGGATTCGCCCATCAAAACCGTCGCCGATCTCAAGGGCAAGACCATTGCGGTCACCAAGGGCACCGCGCCCTATTTCACCCTCGTCCGCGCGCTTGACCAGAACAAGCTGTCCATCGACGACCTCAAGGTCGTGAACCTGCAGCATCCGGAAGGGTTCAACGCGCTTCAGCAGGGTCAGGTGGATGCCTGGGTCGGCATCGATCCGCACACGTCCCAGGCCGAGCTTGCAGGCGACCGGGCGATTTTCGACGAGCGCAGCTGGCGCGACGGCAGCGTCTTCAGCGTCTCCGAGGAGTTTCTGGCGAAGTACCCGAAAGCGGTCGACAGACTTCTCGGCGTCTGGGTGCAGACGCAGAAGTGGATTCGTGAAAACAAGGGCGAATTCATCGATTTCGTCACGCAGGTCACCGGCAACGATCCCAAGATCACCCGGCTGACAATCGAGAAGCGCGACTGGAATAATCCCGTTCCGGGTGAGGAACTGCTGAACTCGATCCGCATCGTCACGCCGCTTCTGGGTGACGACGTCCTGCGCCCCGGCGTCAATGTCGACAATGTCCTGTCCTCGCTGAGCGACCCGGCACCGGCGAAAAAGGCGCTTGGCGCATGAATTCCCATCCGCGCGAATTCCAGCGCGTGAAACAGACTGCGGGACAATTCCCTTCCCGATTGCCGCTTGTGCAGAGGGTGGGGAATTTCCTTGGCCGTTTCGACCTGCGCGGCGCAATCGTGCCCGTCGGGTCGCTGCTGCTACTTGAGCTTTTCGTCCGCCTCGGCTGGGTCAGCCCCTATGTGCTGCCGCCGCCCTCCGAACTTTACGATACGTTCCTGCGGCTTGCGGAAGGTCCCCTGTGGACGAATGTTGCGGCCAGTACCGCGCGCGTCTTCGTCGGCTTCGTCATCGGCTCCCTGCTCGCCATCGTCGTCGGTTCGCTCGTCGGTCTGGTGATTGCCGCCGAACGTTATCTCGAGCCGACGTTTCAGGCGCTGCGGGCGGTCCCGAGCCTTGCATGGGTGCCGCTGCTGATGATCTGGTTCGGCATCGGCGAAACCTCGAAAATCGTGCTGATCGCCAAAAGCGCGTTTTTCCCGGTCTATCTCAACCTCTTTTCCGGCATCCGAAATGTCGACCGCAAGCTGGTGGAGGTGGGCGAGATGTATCGCCAGCCGCTGCCCGTGCTGGTGTGGCGGATTTTCATTCCCGCCTCGTTGCCGCATCTCTTCACGGGCCTGCGTTACGGGCTGTCGCTCGCCTGGTTGAGCGTCGTTGCCGCCGAGCTTCTCGCCGCCTCGGAAGGTATCGGCTACATGCTCTCCGACGGGCGGGAGCTTTCCCGGCCCGATCTCGTCATGATCGCCATCATCTGTCTTGCGGTACTGGGCAAGATTTCCGACAGCCTCTTCAAGATCGTCGAAGACCGCTGCCTGCGCTGGCGCGACACCTATCCGCTTCAGCAGGAAGGACGCCTGCGATGAGTTTGCTCAATGTCGATGTGCGCGAAAAGGCTTTCGGCGACACGGTGATCCTTCAGGATATCCAGCTCACGCTGGGCGATGGCGAAGCGGCGGTTCTTCTCGGCCCCAGCGGCTGCGGCAAGAGCACGTTGCTGCGCATCGCCGCCGGCCTCGACCGACGTTTTTCAGGCGCGGTCAGGGTTCAGCAGGACGAGGAGCAGACATCCAACTCACCGCCCATCGCCTTCGTCTTTCAGGAACCCCGCCTTATGCCCTGGCTGACGGTTGCCGAAAACATCGGTTATGCGGCCGGGAGGAAATATGATGTCGGGCGCGTGGAGAAGCTGATCGACGATGTCGGTTTGAGCGGCCATGGCGGGGCGCTGCCGAAAGCCCTTTCGGGCGGCATGGCGCAACGTGTGGCAATCGCAAGGGCGCTCTACACCGAGCCGCGCATTCTGCTTCTCGATGAACCCTTCAGCGCGGTCGATGCTTTTACGCGGATGAAGTTGCAGGACCTGGTGCTGAAGCTCGTCGAACAGCGCGGCATCTCCTTCCTGCTCGTCACCCACGATATCGACGAAGCGCTCTATCTCGGCGACCGGATTTACATGATGGGCGCCCATGACGGCCGTATCCAGCAGCGGATAGAGGTGGACGTGCCGCGCCCGCGCGACCGGAGGGCGCCACAGCTCGCAAACCTCAAGAACGAGGTACTGACCGCCCTGCACAATGCCCACGTCATCTGACTCAGCCCTTCACACCCGACGAAATCATGATCGCCTCCGTCACGCGTCGCTGGAAGATGACATAGGCGACGATGACCGGCAGGGCCGCCAGCATGGCCACGGCCATCAGCCGCGCATAGGCGACGCCGAAAGCGTCGTTGACCTGGGTGATGCCGACCGGGATCGTCATCATGTTTTCGGAGGTGACCACGAGGAAGGGCCAGAAGAAGGCATTCCATACCGTAATGAAGGTCACGATCGCCATGGCCGTCGTGATGCCCCAGTTGAGCGGCAGATAGACCCGGAACAGGATCGTGTATTCGCCGCCGCCGTCCAGCACCACCGCTTCGCGCATCTCCTTCGGCACGCTGTCGAAAAACTGCTTGTAGACGATGATGACGATGGGCGTGATCAACTGCGGCAGGATGATGCCCGCCCAGGTGTTGATGAGGTTAAGGTTCTTCATCAGGATGAACTGGGTGACGACCAGCGTCTGCGCCGGCACCATGAAGCTTGCCAGCACGATGCCATAAAGCAGCCGCCTGCCGGGAAAGCGTATCTGCGACAGCGCATAGGCGCAGAGCATGGAAATGAACAGCACCGAGATGGTGACGATGACGGCTGTGCCGATGGAGTTCACATACCAGGTCATCAGCCGGGTATTGAATATCGCATTGAAATAAGCGCCGAGGCGAAACTCGTCCGGCAAAAGCGACATGTTGCCGGCAACGTTCTCATCGGCGCGAAGCGAGGTGACGAAGCTCCAGTAGAGCGGAAAAATCCAGACGAGGGCCGCCGAAAAAGTCAGCAGCGTCAGAACCAGGTTCTCGAGTTTTCTCATCGGGCTCATGAATTCCTCCGGATGCGCAGCAGCTGGAACTGGAAAACGGAAACGATGACGATCAGCAGGAAAAGCACCGTCGCCACGGCAGATGCATAACCGCCATTGTTCATCTGAAAGGCCTCGCGATAGACCTTGAGGAGCAGCACGAAGCTGGAATTGAACGGCCCGCCGCCGCTTAAGAGATAGATCTGGTCGAATATCTTCAGTTGCAGGATCAGTTGCAGCGTCAGCACCAGCGCAGTGACCGGCCACAGAAGCGGCCAGGTGACACGGCGGAAGCGCTGCCAGGTCGTCGCGCCATCCAGAGCCGCCGCCTCATAAAGCTCGGCTGGTATGTTCCGCAATCCGGCAATGAAGAGCAGCACGTTGAAGCCGTTCGTCCACCAGATGGTGACGACGGCAACCATCGGCATGACCCAATAGGGGTTCTTGAAAACGGCGACGGGTTTGCCCGCCAGCAGCGATATGACCGGCTGGAGAATGCCGAACTGCAGATCGAGCATCCACGCCCAGATTTCGGTAACGACCGAAACCGGCAGCACATAGGGCAGGAAAAACAGGCTCATGGCAATCGTCTGCTTCACACCCGAGAGGCGGCTGACGGCCAGCGCGATCATCAGGGCGATGACGGTTGTCGGTATGACGGTCAAAAGCACGAAATAGCCGTTGTTCTTGAGCGAGGTGACGAACAGGCGGTCGCCCAGCAGTTTCGCGTAATTCTCCAGGCCGACCCAGTTTCCCTCACCGATCAGCGGCGCATCGGTGAAGCTGATGCGCACCATCTCTATCAGCGGATAAAGAAAGAAGGTGGTGAAGACCAGAACGAACGGCGTCACCATCGACAGCGCGATCAGCGATTTCTTGCGCCGGTTTTCAATCATAGCCATGGAATGTCTCCGGGAGCTTGCGCATTGCACTCTGCCCTCCGGCCTCAAACCGGAGGGCAGGCTGCCGATTACCTGAGCTTGCCCTGCAGCTCATCCTTGATCTGTTCCACGGCGTCGGTGCTGCTCATGAAGCCCTGAATGGCAGGGGCGATGACGTTGAGAGCGGCATCATAGGCGGGCGAAGCGACCCCGGTTATGGTGGTCTTCGGATCGAACACCGCCGCTTCCGCCAGCGAGGCATAGGTGGCATTCGGCTGCATCGCCTTGTATTCGCTGCTTTCGGTGATGGACTTGTAAGCCGGAATATGCCCGGCATCGGCCCAGCTGATGGCGTGTTTTTCCATCCAGCCGATCACCTTCATCACCGCAGCGCGTTTTTCGCCGGAGACCGTTTTGTCGCCTTCATTCGGAATGGCGAAGGCATGGGAATCCGCCCAGGTGGCGCGCTTGCCCATCAGGGGCGGCACTTCCACCGCACTCCATTTGAAGCCGAGCTTGCCGTTCTTTTCCAGATCCTTGTAGGTCGGAACTTCCCAGACGCCGTTCAGCTGGAACGCGGATTTGCCGGCGGAAAACAGCGCCACCGAGGCCTCATATTCCGCCTGTTCGGGTGCCCAGCCGTTTTCCCGCCATCTGGACATGGTCTCGATGGCCTTTGCCGCCTTTTCGGCATTGTCGCCGGCGAGAACCTCCTTTTCGGTGACGAGTTCGCCGCCCTGTTGCGACAGCAGCGTATAAAAGACGCGCCACACCCCGCCTTCGCCACCCGATTGATAGGTGATCGGCGTCTCAACGCCATTGTCCTTCGCCCAGGCCAGCGCCTTCTCGAAATCCTCGATCGTCTTGATGCCGGTCAGCTTGCCCTCGGCATCGAGATAGGGCGAGCCTTTGAGAAGATCGGCATTGTAATAAAGGACAAGCGCATGGATATCGAACGGCACGGCGTAGAGTTTGCCGTTCTGGGTGGCCGCTTCCACGGGTGCGCTGAAGAAGTCTCCGGTCTTCAGCCCCGCATCCTCGAGATCCTTTTCGGTGATTTCGCTCAGCACTTTTTCTTCAAGGCCGAGCGGCGCGCGTGACAGGTGATAGGTCATGACATCCGGCCCCTCACCCACCGCGGAAGCCGTACGCACCTTGGTATAAAAGGGCACGCCCCATTCGAGCGTCGTTCCCTTGATCTGGATGTCCGGGTGTTCCTTGTTGAAGGCATCGATCAACGCCTTCATGCGCACGCCGTCACCGCCGGACAGAAAGTCCCACCAGATGATATCCTGCTTCGCGAGAGCCGGCAGGGCGCTGAGACCCAGAGCCGCACCAACAAGCAATGTCTTGATCAGTCGCATCGTTCACTCCTCCCGTTTGATCGAACATCCCGTCGAGGGATGGTTTGCTGTTTCGAAAGACGCCTCCTCGCGCCTATCGCAACCGTCTGCCGTCATCGTCGAAGACAAGGACATGGTCGGGCGAGGCGGTGAGCGATACCGACCGGCCATCCAGCCTTTCCCGCGTGCCCTGCCGCTGCACGATGATTTCTTTCCCGGCTCCGGTGCGGGTATAGAGGTAGGAAAGATCGCCAAGCTCTTCCGCGACCTCGACGACGACCGGCAGCGCGCCCTCTTCCGCAATCGTCAGATGCTCCGGCCGAATTCCGATTTCGACCCGCTGGCCGGGGGAAACGGACTGGGCAAGCCCGGCCCTGAGATGCCCCGCCCCGCCCTCGGGCGCGAGCGTCACGATGCCATCCGCCTGGGAGACGATATCGGCCCGCAGGAAATTCATCGCGGGCGATCCGATAAAACCGGCCACGAAGCGGTTGTCCGGATCGTCGTAAAGGGTAAGCGGCGCCCCCGCCTGCTGCACGATGCCGCCCTTCAGCACGAAAATCCTGTCCGCAAGCGTCATGGCCTCTACCTGGTCATGCGTGACATAGATCATCGTCGCGCCCAGCTTGCGGTGAAGCCGGGTCAGTTCCAGCCGCATCTGCACGCGCAGTTCGGCATCCAGATTGGACAGCGGCTCATCGAACAGGAATACCTTCGGCTGCCGCACAATGGCGCGGCCGATGGCCACGCGCTGCCTCTGGCCGCCGGAAAGCTGCGAGGGCCGTTTGTGAAGATGCTCCTCAAGCTGGAGGATGCGCGCGGCCTCGCCCACCCTCTCCGTCACCTCCGCCTTCGGCCGGCGGGCAAGACGCAGGCTGAACGCCATGTTCTCGAACACCGTCAGATGCGGATAGAGCGCATAGTTCTGGAACACCATCGCAACGCCGCGATCTGCCGGTTCGACCGCGGTGACATCACGCTCATCGATGGCGATACGCCCGCCGCTGGTTTCCTCAAGGCCGGCGATCATGCGCAACAGGGTGGATTTTCCGCAGCCGGAAGGCCCCACGAAGACCGCGAAGCTGCCGGCTGGGATTTCCATCGAAACATCCCGGATCGCCGCGAAGGATCCGAAGGACTTGGCGACATTGTTGAGACGGACACCCATGGCCGCCTCACTGAACCTTCAGCCGCAGCACATGGTATGACAGCGGCGACACCGAACCCTTCAGCGCCCCGTCCTCCACGGCGACGCCGCTGCCCGGCACCGGCACAACGCGATCCGGCTGATCCGGGCCGTTGCCGAGACGCAGATCATATCCCGCCATGGCAAGATGAAGGCTGAGAGTGGCGGATGAATAGCCGGTGAGGCTGACATCGATCTCCGCCGCCTCTGTCAGATGGCGGTTGAGCACGAACAGCGTCACGACGCCTTCCGCTTCGTCATAAACACCGGCAACATCGAGATATTTGACGTCGTCGGCCGCGTTGCAATCGTAAGTCGGGCAATCGACGGCGACGTTCAGCGCGACGCCACGGCCATAAAGCGAGGCGAACTGATAGGGATAATAGATCGTCTGCCGCCAGGCCGGTCCGTTCTTTTCCGCCCGGATGGGGGCGATGACATTGACGAGCTGGGCGATGCAGGCAATGCGCACGCGGTCCGAACGGCGGATGAACTCGTTGAGAAGGCCGGCGACGAAAAGCGCGTCCTCGAAATTATAGGTCTCTTCCAGAAGTGCCGGCGCTTCCGGCCAGTCCCAGCTCTTGATGCGTTTGCCGTCTTCTTCGCGGATGTGATACCAGACGTTCCATTCGTCGAAGCAGATGGAGACCTCGTTTTTGGCGCGCTTCTTGGCCTTCACGTAATCGATGACCCCGGCGATGGTCTGGATATAGCGCCCGGTTTCCTCGATCTTGCCGAAATAATTCAGCGTGTCGCGGCTGTTATTGCCGAAATATTTGTGCAGCGAGATGTGGTCGACATTCTCATAGCATTCCTCCAGCACCTCGCGCTCCCATTCGGGATAGGTCGGCATGCCGTCATTGGAACTGCCGCAGACAATCGCTTCAATCGTCGGATCGAAACCCTTGAAGGCCTTGGCGGTTTCATTGGCCAGACGGCCATATTCCACCGCCGTCTTGTGACCGATCTGCCAGGGACCGTCCATCTCGTTGCCGAGGCACCACATTTTCACACCATGGGGCTTTTCCGCGCCGTGGCTGCGGCGCAGATCGCTGAGCGTGGTGCCGCCCGGAAAATTCACATATTCGAGGAAATTACGGGCATCATCCAGACCACGGGAACCGAGATTGACGGCGAGCATCATCTCGATGCCGGCCATCTGCGCCCAGTCGGCGAATTCGTTGATGCCGATCTGGTTGGTTTCCCTAGAGCGCCATGCGAGATCGAGACGAATGGGGCGCTGGTCGCGCGGCCCGATGCCGTCTTCCCAGCGATAGGCGGAAACGAAGTTGCCGCCGGGATAACGGATGGCCGGAATTTTCAGGTCCTGCACGAATTTCAGAACGTCCCTGCGGAAGCCGTTTTCGTCCGCCTGCGGATGGCCGGGCTCATAGATGCCGCCATAGATGGCACGCCCCATATGTTCGATGAAGGCGGAATAAAGACGATCGTCGATACGCCCAATCCGGAAGTCCCGGTGGACTGAAACCCGCGCTTTCATAAGGCTCTCCTCCCCTGCGCATTTATATCTCAAAATATGATATAAACCATATTTGATAATATAGTTGCCGAGGGAATCCGCGCCTGTCAACCGCGAAAATCATACTTTTGAAAATTGGCTGGATCAGCCTGCGGTACGCAGGCGCAGAACGATGTCCTGATCGTAATTTCCGAAGCCGCGGCCAAAGATATTCAGCCCGCCCGGATGTTTTGCATCGGCCTTGACCTCGATGCGCAAGCGGATGGAACGGTGGCTGGTCAGATCGATATCCGCCAGCGTCACATCCGAAATCCGGGTTCCGTCGACATAGGTTCCCTGCGCGGTGATGCGCCAGGTCTTGAGCATGCCATATTGGGAACCGGAGAGCTTCCACCAGTCCGGCGTAAACGCGCCGCGCTTGTCGCCGAAGTCGCCGGGCGAGGTCCAGACCCCGATTTCCCGGCCGTTGACGGATAGCGTAATATCGGACGGCCAGTTGCTGTGCGTTCCCGGCACTTCGGAGCTGACCTCCATCGAAAACTCGATTTCCTCGACTTCCCGCCCTTGGATCTTGGCATTATTGGGAAATTGATATTCCACGAAGCCGGAGGTCAACCACAACAGCGCCGCCTTCATGCGGTCCGGATCCATGAATGTATCGGGCACATCGAGCAGGCCGATGATGCCCTCCGGCGAGCAGATTCCGCAGGGCGCGGTTACCGAACTTTGGGTGTAAAGACCGAGCGGCATGGCGACCGCGATGTAATTCGATGCGGCCGGCGCCTCGGGTTTCCGGAAAGAAACAATGAGTTCGTCGCAGGTGGCAAAACAGATTTTCTGGTTGCCCTTGCGCGCCTTGCGCGTTTCGGTTCGCAGCAACCCCGCTTCCTCGAGAACGGCCACACCGGCGGAAACGGTGGACTGGGGGAGTTCCAGTCTCTGCGCAATTTCGTTGACGTTGAGGCCGCTCGCCTCATGCAGCAGCTTCAATATCTGCACGCGGATCAGCGACGCCGCCGCTTTCAGGACATCGAATTCTTTTTCAGCATCAACGAGGAGGAAATTGGGCGCCATATTCTAATCTTCAGATTTATCGATCCAGATCAGAATTTCTGGCTTAAATGCCATGCACTTGTCCAGTGCTGTTTGTCACGCAGGCGCTTTTGAAAGGCGTGAAGCGCCATCCACCCCAGTCACTTCACAAAAAAGAGCACCGCCACACGGTCTCGATACCGTGCGGCGGTGCCCGTTTCGTCGTCAGCCGCGCTTGCGCAGGGTCCGCGTGCCGGTGTCGACGAGGTTTTGCGCCGCTTCATCCACGCTGGCGCGGCCGAAGGCGAGCGAATCGGCAATGGGGCGCATCACGCCACGGTCGAACTCATTGGCCCCGATCGGTGCGGGTTCCGGATAGGAATCGAGCTTGCCCGACAGGCTTTCGATATAATCCACCGTCTTGCGCTCGGTCTCGTTGAGGCTCGGCAGCAATGCTTCCCGCACGACCTTGGCCGGCGGCACGCCACGCTCGACGCCAAGCACCTTGCCGGCTTCCAGATCGTTGACGAAGAAGTTGATGAATTTCGCCGCCGCTTCCGCATTGGTCGAGGTGGACGAAATGGACCAGATGAGGCCCGGCCGGTAATAATGCCCGGTCGGCTTGCCCGGCCCCTCACCCGGCAGCATGCCGATGGACAGCGTTTGTTTATTGAGCTTCTGATAACCGACAAGCTGGTTGGAATAGGCGAAACCGATGGCAGAATTGCCGAGCGTCAGGGCGTTGGATTCGATGGTATTGTCGTCACGCGTCTGGATATCGGCGGAAACGCAGAGCTTGTTCTCGCGCAGGTCTTCCCAATAGGCGAACCATTCCTTCGCATCTTCCTTGTTGAAGCCGATGGTGCCGTCCTGAAACAGCAGCTTGCCGCGCTGGCGCAGCCAGACATCGAAAACATAATGATAACGCGCGCCATAGGGCACCGCCCAATAGTTCCGTTTTGCCGGACCGTTCTTCTTGAAATCGCGCGCCAGTTCCGAGAGCGCCTTCCAGGTGATCTGCTCCTGCGGCACGGAAACGCCGGCTTCCTTCAGCGTATCGGCATCGTACATCATGCAGAAGGAATTCAGCCCGAGGCCGACGCCGTAAAGCTTGCCATCGATGCGGCAGAGATCGACCTCGCTTTTGCCGAAGGTGGAAAGATCGAGCGACTTGCCGACGAACTGGTCCAGCTCCATGCAGGCGCCACGGCCGGAATAATCGGCAATGGTGGAAGGTTCGAGCTGGAAGATGTCGGCGACGTTGCGCCCCGCCATCGATGTCGCAAGCTTGGTCCAGTAATCGGAACCGGCGATCATTTCGCCGCTGATCTCCGTCTGCGGGTTAGCCTTCTGGTAAAGGGCGATCACGTCGTTGGTGCGCTTGCTGCGGTCGGCCGATCCCCACCATACGCAGCGAAGCCGGGTCTCAGCCGCGGCCGCGCGAAAACCGCCCCCACTGCACCAAGACCAACCACGCCGAGACCGGCCAGCGCCGCCGTCACCAAAAATCCACGTCTGTCGATAGTTTGCATCTGCTCCTCCCGCGTTTTGCAAATTTTTCACTGACTACTTAAATTCTTGCAAATTTTCTTTGTTTGCAGTATTTGCATCATATTAGATTTTTTTGCAAGCGCAGGAGACGATATGAACGATACGCCCGACATCAGCCGCCCGCGCCAGTCGGATATCGCCCAGCGCGCCGGCGTTTCCATCAGCACCGTCTCGCGCGTTCTTGCGGGAGAGAAAGGTATCAGCGCGTCGATCCAGACCAAGGTTCTGGGGGTGGCGGCGGAGCTTGGCTATCCGTTGCGACCGGTCGCGAACCAGACCGGCGGCGTGCCGCTGGAGGGCAAGAAAATCCTCGCACTCATGTCGGCCGAAAGGGCAACCGGCGATATCGGCGCTTTTTATCACGATATTTTCGACATGCTGCGCAGCCTTGCCCAGACCGATGGTTTCGAACTCGACATCCGGCTTTTGCACCAGAAACAGGTGGATGACGCGCTGACCCAGCGGGTCTGCGAGGTGGACGGCCTTCTCGCAATAGGCCTCGACCCCGAGGATGAAATCATCCACCGCATCACGCAGGGGGTGCTGCAACCGGTTCTGGTCAACAGCGCCGATCCTTCGATGATGCTGGATTGCGTCTCGCCTTCCAATTTTTACGGCGGCGCGCTGGCGGCGCGGCGGCTGCTGGAACTGGGTCACCGCAAGGTCGCCTATATCGGCCCGCATCATCGCCACACCATAAGGGAGCGTATGCGCGGCTTCCGCCACACGATCCTTGAGGAAGAGGGAACGACCTATGAGGAGTTTCTGCTTTCGACGGCGGATAGCGGCTTCGGACAGGCGGGCGACGCGGTTCGCCAGCTATTGGCCAAAAACCCTGAACTCACCGGCATTTTCTGCATGAATGACGCGATTGCGCTCGGGGCGCTGGGGGCGGCGCAGGAGCTTGGCCTCGCCGTGCCGGACGATCTTTCCATTATCGGCTTCGATGACCTGCCCTTTGCCGAGCTCTCCACGCCCCGTCTCAGCACCATCCGCGTCGACCGTCGAGAAATCGCCCGCGAGGCGGTGGAGCTGATGCGCCGACGGCTGACGGAACCTTCCGCCAATGCCCGCCAGGTGCAGCTCGGCGTGCAGCTGGTGGAAGGACAGACGGCCGGTAAGGCGAAAAAGACGGGAAAGGCGGCACGCGATGCATGACACCATGAATAAGCTCACCATGGCCAGATTCAATCCGCTGCACGGCAATCCGCTCAAAAGCCGCGCCGATGTCCGGCGGGCGCTGGATGACAGTTTTGCGCCGCTTCTTGCCCATTTTTCACCGGGCGGCGCAAGAGTGACGCTGAGCGGCACCGCCGCGCATTTCGACCGGGCGGCGGCCGATCTGGAAGGTTTTGCCCGGCCGCTCTGGGGCATCGCGCCGCTTGCGCTGAGCGGCGATCATTTCGACCATTGGCCGCTTCTGGCACGGGGAATAGCCAACGGCACCGACCCTTCCCATCCCGAATATTGGGGCGACGTACGCCAGAAGGATCAGCGGCTGGTGGAACTGGCCGCCCTCGGTTTTGCGCTGCGGCTTGCGCCGCAGCACCTGTGGGAACCGCTATCCGACGCGCAGAAAGACAATGTGCGCCGCTATCTGCTGACGGCGCGCGAGCGCAATTACGCCGATAATAACTGGAAGTTCTTCCGGGTGATGGTCGATATGGCGCTGGATCATCTCGGCATCGATTTCGACCGCAGCCTGACCCAGACATTCCAGAAGGAACTGGACGAATTCTATATCGCCGACGGCTGGTATCGCGATGGCAATTACCGCCGCATCGACCATTACATCGCCTTCGCCATGCATTTTTACGGCCTGATCTACGCGAAACTCAGCAAGCCTGACGATGCCTACGCCGCACGCTACCGGGAGCGTGCGCGCCTCTTCGCCAGCGATTTCGCCAGCTGGTTCGATGAGGATGGCGGCACGCTCGCCTTCGGCCGCTCCATGACCTACCGCTTCGCCTGCGGCGGCTTCTGGGCGGGTCTTGCCTTTGCCGATGAGGAGGCGTTGCCCTGGGGCGAGATCAAGGGGCTTTATCTGCAACATCTGCGCTGGTGGGCGAAAAAGCCGATTGCCGACCGCGACGGCGTGCTTTCCATCGGCTACGCCTATCCGCAGCTCACCATGTCGGAAAGCTATAATTCGGCGGGCTCGCCCTATTGGGCCTTCAAGGCCTTCCTGCCGCTCGCCCTGCCGGAAAGCCACCCCTTCTGGCAGGCGGAGGAAAGGCTGCCCGAAACATCGGTAAAACCAAAGGCGCTCATTCATCCCGGCATGGTGATGATGCGGACCAGTGGCAATGTCACGGCGCTTTCCAGCGGCCAGGAAAACCTGTCCATGCGCGGCGGGCCGGAGAAATATGCCAAATTCGCTTATTCCTCCCGTTACGGTTTCGGCGTCGAAGTGGATGAGCGCGGTTTCAGGACCAACGGTTTCGACAACATGCTGGCCTTCTCCGAAGACGGCTTGCATTACCGCGTGCGCGAGACCAACGAAAAGGTTCTGCTGGCCGGGGAAAGCCTGCGGGCGACGTGGAAGCCGTTCCCGGATGTGGCGGTTGAAACGACGCTGGTTGCGGCTGGCGGCTGGCATATCAGGCTGCACCGGATCACCTCCGCCCGCCCCCTTTCGGTGACCGAAGGCGGCTTCGCGATCAATCGCAACGACGGCGACCGCGATGCCGTGCGCGAAGAGACCGGCCGGGCGACCGCCGATTGCGGCACAGACATATCCGCCATCATCGATCTCGGTTCGAGCGTTACCCGCCACGGCGCGGCACTGAAGGCTCTGCCCAACACCAATCTCGTCAACGCCAAGACCACGGTGCCGCAACTGCGGGGCGAGATTCCGGCGGGCGAAACCCTGCTTGCCTGCGCGGTCTTTGCCGGGGTGACCGGGCCAGAAAGCGAAACAGCGTTGGCGACAGCTCCGGCACTTCCGGATATGGAGGCGCTCGACCGCCTGTTTACGGAACGGGGCGTTCCGGTCAGCAGCATGGCGGCAACGGGAGAGCCGCAATGACGAGCCCGCTTCCGCGTCTCAGCCTTGCCATGGATCCGGAGCGAACCCAGCATGTGCTGACACCGCAGGCGCTCGAAAGGCTGTCGCAGAGCGCCGATATTCTCGACACGAGGCGGATCTGCGATTTCCACGATCCCGCCGTGAAGGAGCAGCTGGCGCGGACGGACATTCTTCTGACCGGCTGGGGCTGTCCGGATATCGGCGCGCGGGAACTGGCGCTGATGCCGCGCCTCAGGCTGATTTCCCATGCCGCCGGCACGGTCAAATATTTCCTGTCGCAAGCGGTGTTCGATCATGGCGTTACCGTGTGCAGCGCTGCGGAGGCGAATGCGCAGCCGGTCGCCGAATTCTCGCTGGCGATGATCCTGCTGGCCGGCAAGCGCACCTTCGGCTTCCGACGCCTTTATCTGGAGCATCGCGACCGCGCCCCTGTCGAGCGATTGCAGGCGCAGGCCATCGGCAATCTCGGCCTGACGGTCGGCATCGTCGGCGCATCGCGTATCGGACGTCGCGTCATCAATCTGTTGCAGCCCTTCGATCTCAACCTCATCCTTTTCGATCCGCTTCTAAGCGCTGCGGAGGCGGAAAAGCTCGGCGTGCAGCTTGTGTCGCTCGAGGAGCTGATGGCGGTGAGCGATGTCATTTCGCTACATGCACCCTCCCTGCCGCAGACGCAGCATATGATCGGCGCGGCAGCGCTTGCCCGCATGAAGGACGGCGCGACGCTGATCAATACGGCGCGCGGCGCGCTGGTGGATGAAAACGCGCTTCTGGCCGAACTGAAAACCGGACGCATCGAAGCCGTCATCGACGTGACCGACCCGGAAGTGCCACCGCCGGATTCACCCTTTTACAGCCTGCCGAACGTGTTCCTGACGCCGCATATCGCCGGCGCCACCGGGCTTGAACGCGCAAGGCTCGGCGACATGGCGATTGCCGAAATCGAACGCTTCTGCCGCGCGGCACCCCTGCAACAGCAGGTGCGGCCGGAACATCTGGAACTGATCGCATGAGATTTTTCGAGCCGGGCCTCTGCTCCGTCACCTTCCGCTCCCTGTCGCCACAGGCAGTCATCGAGCTTGCCGCCGCAAACGGCATTAGGTCCATCGAATGGGGTGCGGATATCCATGTACCGCCCGGCAACCTTGCCAATGCAAGGGATGTGGCGGCGCGGACGGCGGAAGCCGGCCTCTCCGTCTCGTCCTACGGCTCCTATATCTTTGCACCGGATTTTGCGCCGGAAGATGTGACCGCCGTACTCGAAACCGCAAAGGCGCTCGACACCGGCCATATCCGCATCTGGCCCGGCAGCCGCAAACGCCCATCTGCCGATTACTCCCCCGGCGAACGCCGCGCGGCAACGGAAGCGCTGGCGACAATCGCCCGCCGGGCGCACGACTATGGCATGACAATCGGCCTCGAATATCACCCCAACTCACTGACGGACACCCTGCCCTCTGCCCTGCAACTCATGCAGGATTTGCCGATGCCCAATCTCTTTTTCTACTGGCAACCCACCCCCGGCCTGCCGCTGGAGGACGCACTCGCGGAAATATCCGCGCTCGGTTCGCGCATCTGCCATCTCCACGTCTTCGCCTGGCTCGCCGACGCCAGCCGCCTGCCGCTTCACGAACGCGCGGATTATTGGCGGGCGTGCGTGGATGCCTTGCCGGAAGGCGACTGGACGAAGACGGCTTGTGCGATGCTGGAATTCGTCAGGGGTGATGACATCGGCCAGTTTGGGGAAGATGCGGTGACGCTAAGCAAGATACTCGCTGGCCACAGAGCGGCCGATTAGTGCACGATCGAAACCTCCCACGCGACGTCATCCTCGGGCCTGTGCCGAGGATCTAATCACGTTGAACAAAATCAACACGTTGCAGATCCTCGGGACAAGCCCGAGGATGACGAACGCAAGCTTTGTGGACTTCGTTAGCAGCCCTATGGTGAGACACCTCACCCACTCGTTCTCATATCCGCCGCCCATCCGCCCCGAACAGATGCGTCTTCGAAAGATCGAACGCAAAGGGAATGGTCTCGCCGATGCGGATTTGGCGCTGGCCGTCCAGCAGCACGGTGGCGGGCTGGCCGTCGGGGGTCGCAGTGTAGACCACCGTTGAGCCGCCGAGATGTTCGACGAGCTGGATGGAGGCCTCACCCAGCGAGGCCGATTGCGCCTGCGGGTTCACATGTTCCGGGCGCACGCCGAAGGTGAGCGGTTCGCCCTGTTGCGCGGCGACCGGTTTTTCCAGCACGATGCGCTGACCGGCGACCTCGATGGTGCGGTTGGAACTGTCGCCTGAAGCCACCTTGGCGGAGAGGAAATTCATCTTCGGCGAGCCGATGAAACCGGCGACGAACTGGTTGGCCGGGTTGTTGTAGAGATCGAGCGGGCGGCCGACCTGCATGATGCGGCCGTCGCGCAGCACGACGATCTTGTCGGCCATGGTCATGGCTTCCACCTGGTCGTGCGTCACATAGATCATGGTGCTGCCGAGCGTCTGGTGCAGCTTGGCGATTTCGACGCGCATCTGCACGCGCAGTTCCGCATCGAGGTTGGACAAAGGCTCGTCGAACAGGAAGATTTTTGGCTCGCGCACGATGGCGCGGCCAATGGCGACGCGCTGGCGCTGGCCGCCCGAAAGCGCCTTCGGCTTGCGCTGCAAAAGCGGGCCGATCTGCAGGATATCGGCGGCCTTCTGCACCCGCGCCTGGACTTCCGGTTTCTTGTAGCCTGCCGTCTCCAGACCGAAAGCGAGGTTCTTGTAGACGCTCATATGCGGATAAAGCGCATAGGACTGGAAGACCATGGCGATGCCGCGCTTGGAGGCGGCGGTTTCATTGACCCTTTCGCCATCGATACGCAGATCGCCTTCGGAGATTTCCTCAAGCCCTGCAATCATGCGCAGAAGCGTGGATTTTCCGCAGCCCGAGGGGCCGACGAAAACGGTGAACTCGCCCGGCTCGATCTTGAGATCGATGCCGTGAACGACCGGAAAGGCGCCGAACCGCTTGACGATTTTTTCGAGCGTAATGCTGCTTGCCATGCTGTTTCTCCCGACTGTCGCGCCGCATGCAGGGCGGCAGCGACAGTATTGATTGTCTTAAAATGCGTTCCCGATCCGGGTTCCGTTCAACGTTTCATTCCGGTGGTGGCGATGCCTTCGATCAGCAGCCGCTGGAAGAACAGGAAGAACAGGAAGACCGGCACCAGCGACAGGTTGGACATGGCGAAAAGCGAGGTCCAGTCCGAGCTGCCGGTGGAATCCACGAAGGATCTGAGACCAAGCTGCACGGTGTAGGTGTTGATGTCGTTCAGATAGATCAGCGGCCCGAAGAAATCGTCCCAGGTCCAGATGAAGGAAAAGATCGCGGCCGTCGCCAGAACCGGCAGCGACAAAGGCAGCATGATCTTCCAGTAGATGCGGAAGGGCGAGCAGCCATCCATCACAGCCGCCTCATCCAGCTCGCGCGGAATGCCGCGGAAGAACTGCACCATCAGGAAGATGAAGAAGGCATCCGTCGCCAGATATTTCGGCACGATCAGCGGCAGCGAGGTGTTCACCCAGCCCATTTCCAGAAACAGGATATATTGTGGGATCAGCACGACGTGATAGGGCAGCATGAGCGTGCCGAGCATCAGCGCGAACCAGAAATTGCGTCCTCCGAAGCGAAGCCGGGCAAAAGCGAAGGCGGCGAGCGAGCAACCGACCACGTTGCCTATGGTGGCCAGCACCGAGATGAAGAAGGAGTTCCAGAAGAACTGTCCGAAGCTCACCTGCAGCCCGGTCCAGCCGCGAATATATCCGCCGACATCCACCGCCGAGGGAATGAGCGAGGAAGAGCCGAACAGCTCGTCCTGCGGCCGGAAGGAGCCCGATATCATCCACAGGATCGGATAGAGCATCGCGAAGGACGCGATGATCAGCGCCGTGTGGAGCATCACCGATTTCAGCGGCGAACGTTGCGGGCCCTGGCCCGGCCGGGGGGCGGTAACAGCGTCAGTCATCGTAGTGCACCCAGTATTTCGCGCTGAGGAACGAGAAGGCCGTGAACAGCGAGATGATGATCACCAAAATCCAGGCAAGCGCCGAGGCATAACCCATGCGGAAGAAACCGAAGGCCTCCTGGTAGAGATAAAGCGTGTAGAACAGCGTCGAGTTGATCGGCCCGCCGGTGCCTTCGGAAATGATGAAGGCCGGTGTGAAGGCCTTGAAAGCATCGATCGTCTGGATCACGGCGTTGAAGAAGATCACCGGCGTCAGGAGCGGCAGGGTAATGCGGAAGAACTGCCGCACCTTGCTTGCGCCGTCGATTTCGGCGGCTTCATACATATCCTGCGGGATTTGTCTGAGACCCGCGAGGAAGATGATCATCGGCGAGCCGAACTGCCAGACGGACAGGATGACCAGCGTGTAGATCGAATAATCCGGATTGGAAATCCAGCTCGGCCCTTCGTAACCGAAGGCCTGCCACAGGATCATGTTGACGAGACCATCGGAGGCGAAAAGCTGGCGCCAGAGCACGGCAATCGCGACGCTCGAACCCAACAGCGACGGCAGATAGAAGATCGCCCGATAGAGCGTCAGGCCCTTGATGCCGCGGTTGAAGGCGAGCGCGACCAGCAGCGCAAAGATCAGCTTCAGCGGCACCGACAGCAGCACATAGGTGAAGGTGACCTGCATGGCCGCGGCGAATTTCGGATCGGCCGTGGCGATGCGCACATAGTTTGCCGCCCCCACCCAGTCCGGCGACTGCAACAGGTCGTAATTGGTGAAAGACAGGTAAAGCGACGCAAGCGCGGGACCGAGGGTGAGGCCGAAAAAGCCAATCAGCCAGGGCAGCAGAAACAGGTAGGCGTGAATGTTGCGGTCGAAAATCCGCTTCACGCCGCCCCGCTTCGGGAGAGCCGCGCCACGGCTCTCCCCCACAAGAGTTTCAGATCGAAAGGCCATAAACCATCACTTCCGTTTGATAACGGTTTCGGATTCCTTGACGAGGCGGTCACCGCCCTCTTCCGGCGTGATCTTGCCGAAGCCGATTTCCTCCGCCGTGCGTTTGAGGACGAAGGCGAATTCGCCCGCGCCCGGAGGCGGCGCCGGCGGCAGATCGCCGACGCCGGGGGTAATCTCGGCAATATAGTCCACCATCGTCTTGCTGACCTCGTCGAGCTTGCTGCTCAACTGGCTACGCATGGATTCCGAGGCCGGAACGCCGCGCTCGACGCCGAGAATATCGATGCCCTGCGGTTCAGCCACAAGGAAGTTGATGAAACCGACGGCCTGCTCGATGCCGGCGCTGCCATTGGCGACGCTGATGAGCATGGAGGGTTTCAGATAATGGCCGGAAGGGCCATCCTTCGTGCTCTTCGGATAGGAGCTTATGGCAAGCTTGGACTTGTTGAGCTTCTGATAACCGACGAACTGGTTGGAATGGGCGAATGCCGTTGCCGCCTTGCCCGTCGTCAAAGGGTTGGTTTCGATGTTGAGCTGGTCGAGCGCCTGCACATCGGCCGGCACACAGGCGCCGCTCTTGCGCAGATCCGCCCACAAAGTGAACCACTTGGTCGCATCGGCAGGATCGAAGCCGATGCCGCCATCCTGCGTGTAAAGCGACTTGCCGTTCTGGCGCAGCCAGTTTTCGAAGCTCGGCTCCACGCCGCTGGCATCGGCCGTGGCGTAATAGCCGGGCTTCGGCTTGTTCTTGCTGAGCTTGGCGGCGTTTTCGGCAAACTCCTCCCAGGTCTGGCCGATCGCCGGCGGCGTCGCACCGGATTTTTCCCAGGCCGCCTTGTCGAAGAAGACGGCGCTTGAATTGACGCCGAGATTGATGCCGTAAAGCTTGCCATCGACCCGGCCGGAATCGATGTTCATCTTGCCGAAGTCCTCGATCTTCAGGCTCTTGCCGATATAATCGTCCAGCGGCGCGAGCGCGCCGCGGCGGCCATATTCGAAGATATAGCGATAATCCATCTGGATCAGGTCGGGCGCATTGCGGCCCGCAACCTGCGTGGCAAGGCGCGGCCAATAATCGCTCCATCCTGCGAATTCGCCGGCAATATCGAGATCCGGCTTGACCTGCTTATAGGCTGCTATCGCCTTGTTGGTGCGGTCGGCACGCTCCTGCGAACCCCACCACAACATGCGAAGGCGCGCGGCCTGGGCCTGCGCTGAACCACCTCCCAGTGTTGCAAGCGACAGGGCCGCAAGCCCCGCTGAAAGCACACCTCTCCTCTGAAGCATCACGGGCATTGGCAACTCCTCCCTATTGACTGCCAATTGATGATGAACGTAAACGACACTTGCCGTTTTATAACTAATTGGTTACATGGGAACACTGATCGCAAACATTGTCAAGCGGGTGCTGAAATGGAAGAAACGACAAAAAACCAGCCGTCCGATCCGACCCCCGATGCGGCCATGGAGAAAACGCCGTCACCCAAGCGCAAGCGCGCCACCGCACAGGTGCGAAACCCGGAAAGAACGCGCGCCGCCATTCTCGAAGCCGCCCGCCGCGAGGTGGCCGCCAAGGGGCTGGCGGGGGCTCGAATCGATGTCGTCGCCCGCCGCGCCGGCACCAACAAGCGGATGATCTACCATTATTTCGGCGACAAGGATGCGCTTTATCTCGCCGTTCTGGAAGACGCCTATCGCCATATCCGCCACACCGAAAGGCGGCTCGACCTGGCCCGCAAGGCCCCTTCGGAGGGCTTGCGGGAGCTTGCGCTTTTCACCTGGCACTACTTCCTCGACCATCCCGAATTCCTGAGCATTCTCGCCACGGAAAACCTCAATAAAGCCCGCTATCTCAGGCAATCCCCGACGATTACGGCGATGCATTCGAACTTCATTTCGGAGCTTGAGGACGTTCTGCGGCGCGGCAGCGACGCCGGCGAATTCCGTGACGGCCTCGATCCGATCGACGTCTATCTGACCATCGCTTCGCTCGGCGCCTTTTATCTTTCGAACCGGTTCACGCTGTCGACGATCTTCCAGCGCGACCTGACCGACCCCGCCGAGCTGGAGCGCTGGGGTCAGCATATCGTCGACACCCTGCTTGCTGCAGTGCGGCCGGTCTGAGCCGGCCAAAGCGAATTCCTCTTTAACAACAGCGACGACGCGCCATTCGCATCCGCGAAGCGCGTCGTTTTCTTTTGCGGCGCGGTGGAAACACAAAAACACAACGGTCGTCAGACCATGAATTTTTCCTGTCAAAAACACCTTGACAGATCGCATCCTTCACGACCACAAATAACCAAATGGTTACAAATTGCCATGTTTGACGGAAGCGGCTTTCGGGAAGAGGCCGCCTTGGGAGGAAATTCATGAAACGTATCGGCGTCATCATGCACGGCATCACCGGCCGCATGGGTTACAACCAGCATCTCGTGCGCTCCGTTCTCGCCATTCGCGATCAGGGCGGCGTGGTTTTGAAGAACGGGGAAAGGGTCATGCTCGACCCCATTCTGGTCGGCCGCAACGGCGCGAAGATCGAGGAAATCGCGAAAAAGCATAATGTCGCCCGCTGGACGACTGATATCGATGCGGCGCTTGCAAACCCTGACGATACGCTGTTCTTCGATGCCGGCACGACGCAGATGCGCGGCAGCCTGCTGGAGAAAGCCATCAAGGCCGGCAAGAACGTTTATTGCGAAAAGCCGATTTCCGACACCATGGAAGAGGCGCTGGCGATTGCCCGGCTCGCCGAAAGCGCCGGCATCAAGCACGGCGTGGTGCAGGACAAGCTGTTCCTGCCCGGCCTGCGCAAGCTCGCCATGCTGCGCGACAGCGGATTTTTCGGCAAAATCCTCTCGGTGCGGGGCGAGTTCGGGTACTGGGTATTCGAGGGCGACTGGCAGCCGGCGCAGCGCCCGTCATGGAACTACCGCCTGAAGGATGGCGGCGGCATCATTCTCGATATGCTGTGCCACTGGCGTTATGTGCTCGACAATCTGTTCGGCCCGGTGAAATCGGTGAGCTGCCTCGGCGCCACCCATATTCCGGAACGTTTTGATGAGCAGGGCAAAGCCTATAAGGCGGATGCGGACGACGCGGCCTATGCCACTTTCGAGCTGGAAGGCGGCGCAATTGCCCACATCAATTCCTCATGGGCGGTGCGGGTGCGCCGCGACGATCTCGTCACCTTCCAGGTGGATGGCACACATGGTTCGGCGGTGGCGGGCCTGACCAAATGCTTTACCCAGCACCGCACCAATACGCCGAAGCCGGTTTGGAACCCCGACCAGCCGCAGACCATCGATTTCTACAAAACCTGGCAGGAAGTGCCTGACAATGTCACCTATGACAACGGCTTCAAGGCGCAGTGGGAAATGTTCGTGCGCCATCTGGTGGACAATGACCCATGGCCCTACGGGCTGATGGAAGGCGTGAAGGGCGTGCAGCTTGCTGAACTGGGGCTGAGATCGTGGAAGGAACGCCGCTGGCTCGACGTTCCCGCAATCTCTTGAGGAGGCTGACGTGAGCGAACTCAAGCTACCGAAGGACGACCGTAGTATCGAGGTCTACAAATTGTCCGGCACGCCCGTCGCGGTTGAAAAACGAAGTGCTGCGGATTTCAACCGCGTCGCTTTCGCCGCCGCCCATGTGGTGGCCGATCCGTTTGCCGATAACGACCCGTGGCTGACGCCCGCCATTGACTGGGACGCGACACTGCGCTTCCGTCACCGCCTGTGGGACCTTGGCCTAGGTGTCGCCGAGGCCATGGATACGGCGCAGCGCGGCATGGGGCTCGCTTGGCCGCAGGCCCAGGAACTCATCTCCCGTTCGCTGAAGGAAGCAGCCAGCCGCAAGGATGCGCTGATTGCCTGCGGTGTGGGCACAGACCATCTTGATAGTGGCGGTTATGATCTAAACCAGATTGTCGACTCTTATCTGGAACAGCTTGATTTTGTTCAGGGAGAAGGCGGGCGCGTTATCCTGATGGCGAGCCGTGCATTGGCTGCGGCCGCTCGTTCCCCGGATGATTATCTCAAGGCTTATGCCAGAGTGCTTTCCCGCGCCGAGCAGAAAGTGGTGATCCACTGGCTGGGTGAGATGTTTGACCCGGCGCTTGAGGGTTACTGGGGCTCCGGTGACCACATGCAGGCCATGGAAACCTGCCTTGCCATGATCGAGGACAATGCCGGCAAGATCGACGGCATCAAGATTTCGCTTCTTTCCAAGGAAAGGAAATCGTCATGCGCCGCCGCCTGCCGGCAGGCGTGCGCATGTATACCGGCGACGACTTCAACTATGCCGAATTGATCGCCGGTGACGAACAGGGGCACTCGGACGCCCTGCTCGGCATTTTTGACGCCATTGCGCCGGCTGCCTCCAAAGCTCTCGCCAGCCTGAAGCGCGGCGCGGACAATGAATTCTTCGATATTCTGGAGCCGACGGTGGCGCTGTCGCGCCATATCTTCAAGGCCCCGACCCGCTTCTACAAGACCGGCGTGGTGTTCCTCGCCTATCTCAACGGGTTGCAGGACCATTTCACCATGGTCGGCGGGCAGGAAAGCACCCGCTCCACGCAGCATTTCGCCGAGCTTTTCCGGCTGGCGGACAAGGCCAATGTGCTTGCCGAACCGGATCTCGCAACGCACCGCATGAAGGCGTTTCTTTCTGTCCGGGGCATTGGCTGAGGCAGCAGAACTAGGGGAGATATCGATATGAGCCTTGAAGGCCTTTCCATCAATTTCGCCACCGTGCGGCAGGGCGGCGATTTCGGCGCAATCGTCGATGCCTGCCTTGCCCACGGCATCACCGCCATCTCGCCCTGGCGCGAGCAGGTGCATGGCGTTGGCCTTGCTGAAGCCACCCGCATAGTGGAACGGAACGGGCTGCGCCTCAGCGGCCATTGCCGGGGCGGCTTCTTCCCCGCGCCCAATGCGGAAAGTCGCCGCCTCGCCATCGAGGACAATAAACGCGCCGTCGATGAGGCCGCCGCCATGAAGGCCGATTGCCTCGTGCTTGTCGTGGGCGGCCTGCCCGCCGGCTCACGCGACCTGAAAGGCGCGCGGCAGATGGTGGAGGATGGCATGGCCGAGCTTCTTCCCTATGCCCGCGCCGCCGGCGTGCCGCTCGCCATCGAGCCGCTGCATCCCTTCTATGCCGCCGACCGCGCGTGCTTCAACACGCTGAAACAGTCGCTTGATCTCTGCGACCGGCTGGGTGCCGGCACCGGCGTCGCCATCGACGTCTACCATGTCTGGTGGGACCCGGAACTGGAGGAACAGGTGGCGCGCGCCGGCAGAAACGGGCAAATCCTTGCCCACCACATCTGCGACTGGCTGGTGCCGACCACCGATCCGCTCAATGATCGCGGCATGATGGGCGACGGCGTGATTGACCTCAAGGCATTTCGCGCCATGATCGAGGCCGCCGGCTTCCACGGCCCGCAGGAAGTGGAAATCTTTTCGCATCGCTGGCAGGCACGGCCAATGGACGAGGTTCTGTCCACCGTGGTCGAGCGTTTCAAGACTGTTTGTTGAATATCCGGGAGAGAGACAATGCCTGAAAGGGTGAAACGCAAACGCTATGCGCTGGTCGGCACCGGCAATCGCGGCACCACCATGTGGGGCCGCGAACTTCTGGCCGGTTGGAGCGATTATGTCGAGCTGGTCGGCATTTGCGACCTGAACCTGATGCGCGCCGAACGCGCCCGCGCCATGATGGGTTCGAACGCACCGCTTTATGACGATTTCGACCGGATGATGGAGGAGCAGCGACCCGAACTGGTGATCGTCTGCACACCTGACGACACCCATGACGACATCATCATCCGCGCGCTGGAAGGCGGGGCCGATGTCATCAGCGAAAAGCCCATGACCACCACCCCGGAAAAGATCGACCGCATCCGTGCGGCGGAGGCCAAAAGCGGCCGCCGGGTCGATGTGTCCTTCAATTACCGTTTCTCTCCCACCGCCGCCCGCATCAAGGAACTGATCGACGACGGCGCAATCGGCACCGTCACGTCAGTCGATTTCCACTGGTATCTCGACAACCAGCACGGCGCGGACTACTTCCGCCGCTGGCACGCCTTTACCGAACATTCCGGCAGCCTGTTCGTGCACAAGGCCACGCACCATTTCGATCTCTTGAACTGGTATCTCGATTCCGATCCCGTGGAAGTGAAGGGCTTCGGGCAATTGCTGCATTATGGCAAGAACGGCCCGTTCCGCGGAACGCGCTGTCGCACCTGTCCGCACAAGAACGAGTGCGATTATTTCATGGATCTCGGCGCCGATCCTTTCCTCGATGCGCTTTATGAGGACCCTTCGACGGTGGATGGTTATGTGCGCGATGCCTGCGTCTTCCGCGAGGAGATCGACATTCCCGACACGATGAGCGCCTCGATCCGTTATGCCAGCGGCGTGCAGGTCTCCTATTCGCTCAACACCTATATGCCGATCGAGGGCCACCACATCGCCTTCAACGGCCATAAGGGTCGCATCGAGATGCGCCAGTATGAAAAGCAACCCTGGACGGAGCCGCCGGCCGATGAAATCCTGCTGGTGAAAAGCTTCGGCGGCGGTGTCGAACGCATATGGGTTCCGCATGAGCCCGGCGGCCATTATGGCGGCGACAACCGCATGCGCGACATGATCTTCAAGCCCGGCTCCAACGACCGGCTACGGCAGCGGGCGGGTTCGCGCGCCGGCGCCATGTCCGTTCTGACAGGCGTGGCTGCGCTGAAAAGCGCCCGTGAAGGCGGCACGGCGGCGGTGAAATCGCTGCCGGTTTAACCGCCTTCGTCTGCGGCCCATCGGCAGCTGGGCCGCAGACGGCAATGGCCAAAAAAGAACGGACGATATTCCGCAGATTACGCGCTTCTTCCATGCCGGTAAAATGACCGCCGGGGGAAGAAAGAGTGAGTCATGTCCAGTTTTGAATCCTTCGTTCCGCTCATCATCATCGGCGTCAGCCTCGTCGTATTTTTCAAATGGGTCGGGCGAGATATGAACAGGGAAGAGAAAAAGCCGCGTTCCCGTCGCTGACGGCGGAAAAGCGCGCCCGTGCGGCGTGGAAACGGAACCCGCGCCTTTTCCCAAGCGTTTTCCCACCAAAAGGAGGACGCGACATGACGAAGAAAACGAAGCCGAAAACGCTCGACAAAGGGTCTTCCAGCCCGAACGAGATTCCTCCCGCCGGCCCGCACGCCAAACCGTCCCTCACCGACTATGACAAGACGCCGGGCGCAGGCAGCCTGCCGGATGACGGTGCGAAAGACGTGTCTCCCGGCGGAGGCTAATGCGCGCAAGACCAAAGGCCGCGCCGAACCGGGTGTATGTTTGGGCCATCGGGAAATAGTGCAGTGAACCAGATACTTAGCCGATGAGCCGTCGCTCGCCGGTGCTTTTTCCTCCAAGGCCCATTGCAAAATCAAAAATTGCGCCTATATTTTCTTCATCGACCATTGCTTGTGACGTCGTTCTGGAACGCTGTGTTCCCCGTCGGATTTCCTCTCAAATAATCGATCTAATCCCGCAAGGTATCGCGGGAACCACAACGATTCTACGAAAGGAAATCGTTATGAACACTGGTACTGTAAAGTGGTTCAACGCCACCAAGGGCTTCGGCTTCATTCAGCCTGACAATGGCGGCGCGGACGTTTTCGTTCACATTTCCGCTGTTGAGCGCGCTGGCATGCGTTCGCTGAACGACGGCCAGAAGATCAGCTACGAGATCGTCCAGGACCGTCGGTCCGGCAAAAGCTCGGCTGATAACCTTCAGGCAGCTTGATATTCGTCATTTGACCCCGCAGACCACGGATGTACTGGCTGCAGGTTAGAATGATCGTGAGAGGTCGGGTCAAAGCCCGGCCTTTTGTTTTGGGCCAGAAAAAGCGCGTCCGCGAAGAAGCGGAAGCCATGCGCCACCGCCGCAAGAGGGCAAAGAAGAAAATTCAGCGCGAAGGGCTGCTGCCCGCCCCCAAAGAGGTTACGCGCCCCCGATAGCCGTCCGATACCGCTCTTCCATAAAGGAGAATGCCATGGCCGCGTCAAAGGAAGCTTTTTTCAAACCCGGCAAACTATCCGCACAGGACAGGGCGTCATTGACGGATAACGCCGCAAAGCAGATCATAAACGCGGAGGCTGACCAGCGCGCCCGCAAAACGGAACGCCTTCGCCAGCTTCGCGAAGCGCAGGAAGCGACGATTATCCCCGACGCGCCGGTTTCCGCAAAAAAACGATCCGGCAAGAACTGACTGGCCGGATTTCCAGCATCGCCCGGTCGAACGGGCCTTGAACGGATTGTCTCATTGCCGCTCGAGGCCGCATCAATCCAACAGGAGGAGGACACCATGGCCAAGGGTCAATTGCGCAGCAACAAGGAAATCCGCAAACCGAAGAAGGACAAGACGAAAGCACCTGCTTCGCCGCCCGCCGGTTCACAGGTCAAATTCGCAAACGCCACGACAGCGGATAGCAAAAAGAAATAGGCGCCAAGCGGGCCGGCAAGTCACGGCGAATAAAAGCATCGCCATCTATGCCGGACTTGTTTTGGCCACATTGCCCATTTATACAGCTCTCATGGCAACTGCTGGTGAGCGCGAATTAAATCGACGTTCGCAGTTGTTTTAGTCGCTTCAGACTTTTGACCACGGATGTACTGGCACTGGTGTTGAGAGCGATATGAGGAAGGTCGGTGCAATATTGCCCCGGCCTTTTTGTTGCCTGCGGCAGCGCCTGCTGCGTTGTCCCCGTTAGCGGAATTAGCTTGCCTATTCCCCTAAACGGCGCAAGCTTCTCCATCGGTAATTAAAGGGCGTTGCCGCCGTCAGGCCTGTTGCACTCCTAGCCCTGTCCCGCCTGTTGCCCGGCGGGCACGATCCTTATTCACGCGACATGCAGGACGGACGGGCCGGGAACGGTTTCCCCGACGTCGCCCGCGTTTCAAGGCGTTGAAGCGTCCCCGCACCATCTCCGGATTGAGGCGCGACGCTCCGGCTTTTGTGAACCCCACAAGAAAGGAGGACGTCATGTCTTCCGCACATGAAAATTGCATCATCACATCGCAGGACCTGAAAATGCTCCAGTCGGTGCTGGAAGGTCTCGGTTACGATCGTCACACCATGGATGACGAAGTCATTCTCTACAACAATGCCGCCCGCAAGGTGATCGAGCTCTTTCAGGATGGCTTGACCGACCCTGCCGATATCTCCGAGGAAATGCTGTTCCTGTTCGGCGTTCACAAACATGAACGCGTCAAACCGTGGAAACCGCTGCCGCGTTACGCCATTCAGGGCCTGCCGCCTCTTTACCGGTAATGGACTTGCCGCCCTTTCCGTGGCGGCCTTCAAAATCACCGATGAAAATAACGGCTTGGCAAAAGCCGTATATCAGGCAACACTGAAATTGAGCGTCCCGCGCGCGATCAGGCGTGTCCCGGGAAGCTTGGGTATGGAATGTGCACCCTGTGCGTAGCGGGACCGTAACCGGTCTTCGCGAGGCTGGCGTTGTTTCCCATGCCGGTAAGTTTTGCGTCTGCGTGGAGGTGAGTATGACGTATGACTGGAGCGGCCGCAAAATGCGCCGCATGCGAGCGGCGAAACTGACGATCATCAGCCTCGTCGCAGCTTTCGTGCTGACTGCCCCGATTTTCGCCCATTATTGAGGTTTGCAGCCGCAAGGCAGGGTCATACCGGCTGGCGGATTTCACTCCGCTTTCTCAACCGGTTCTTCAGCCATTTCTGAACGGGCTGATCGTAATGGACCGTCAGCCACCATGACAGGCACGTCGTGGCGATGAGGAAAACAATTCCGGCCGGCAAAGCCAGGTTTTCCCGGTGCACCGCCGGGATCAGAAGCTCCGTCCAGGCCAGAAGCGGGATATGCAGCACATAGACCGCATAGGACGCCGTGCCGAGAAACACCGACACCATTCCCACCCTACGCCCCGGAACCGTCTTGCTGGCGACGAACAGCAGCAGCGGCCAGACGACGAGGACAACCGCAAGATCGAAGAACGGCCGAAGCTCGCGCGACATCGGCACGGCCAGAATGAAACAGACCAGCAGAAGGCAAAGCGCCGCCTGAAAGGGTTTCAACTGCGGTACGCGATTGCGGAAACGGTAAATCAGCACGCCGGCAAAAAACGAGAAGAACACCCGCCCCATGCCGGCATACATTTCATGCCAGCGAAAACCGGCATGTAGACGGCCGAACTCGGCGGCGGCCACCATCAGCACAAGGGCGCTGACCGTGAGCACCGCGGCGGTCTGTTTCGTCGTGGCCCGGACACCGAAGCGGGCGTAAAACGCATTCACCACCAGCTCATTGAAAAGCGACCATGCCGGGCTGACGAGAAACAGCGCACCGTTCAGGGTGAGCGTGAAGGGTGCCGGCAAAAAGAGCAGCCCCGTTACCAGGGCGAAAGCAAGCTCGCCGGGATCGATGCGGCGATGCAGATCGTCGATCGGCGTCGGCAGGCCCAGCACGTAGAGACAGATGAAATAGGCCGCCATCAGAGCCAGCGCCAGCCCATAAAGAGGGTAAAGACGTGCGAAGCGCGCCTTCATGAAAAAGCCTGGCGTAATCGCCCCTTCGGCCAGTTTCCGACTATAGGCATGCGCGAGCACGAAACCGCTGAGCGCAAAGAACAGATCCACGGCGAGATAGCTCGAAGCCGTGCTTTTCCCGAACAGATCCTCGGCATGGCGGTGGACGATGAAAAGGGCGGCCACGCCCCTTATGCCGTCGAGCAATATGAAGCGTTCCGGGGACGACTGGACCATGGCATGAGGCTCGGTTTGGCTGACGGATTTAAGGTTCACAGGCAACGAGCTTTACCGCGTCGCGGTTCACCGCTGCCAGTCACAAACTGTTTAACGTGGCGAACGTCCCATATTATTATGGAATACTAACGGGTGATCGACACCCTTTCGCGGCTGCGAAAGGCGTGCTACGTCCGGATGTCATCGATCTTCCGAGCCTTTGACTCTGCGCCCTGTCCTTTCGAAACTCAGCTTGATTTCGCTTGGATATCTTCGGCGCAAATTCAGATGGAGCGGAATTAGACGGCAGGCAACTTTCGCGGAGTCTCACCATGTCCACCATTGCAGAACGTATCAGAAAAATCATCGTGGACCAGCTTGGCGCAGACCCTGCCACCATCGTGGACGAGGCCAGTTTTGCTGACGATCTCGGTGCGGATTCGCTCGAGACCGTTCAGATCGTCATGGAAATCGAAGAGGAATTCGGGGTGGAAATTCCAGATTCCGCCGCAAGCACGATCCTGACCGTTGGCGACGCCATCCGCTTCGTCGAAAAAAACAAGGCGTGACCGGCGAGGGGATTTACCCCGCAGATAGCGCCGCGACGGGATCGAGTTTCGACGCGTTGCGCGCCGGCAGATAACCGAAAACAACGCCGATCAGTGTCGAGCAGACGAAGGCGGCGACGATCGACGTCGTGGAATAGACCATGGCGAAATTGCTGCTGAAGGCGGAGAAAAGCGCGCCGAAGCCGAGGCTGCCCAGCACGCCCAGCGTACCGCCGATGATGCAGACGAGCACCGCCTCGATGAGGAACTGCCGCAGAATATCGGTGCGCCGTGCGCCGACCGCCATGCGCACGCCGATTTCCGATACGCGTTCAGACACGGAAACGAGCATGATGTTCATCACCCCGATGCCGCCGACCAGCAGCGAAATCACCGCAATGGCGGCGATCAGAAGGGTCAGCGTCTGCGTGGTGCTGGTGATGGTCTGGCGAATGTCGTCGGTATTGAGAATGTAGAAGTCCCGTGTGCCATGCCGCTGGGTCAGAAGCGTCGTCACCGCCTGCTCGGCGATTGAGGCATCGACATCGTCACTCACCTGCACCGTGATGCTGCGCAGCGACAGGCTGCCGAGAAAGCGCGACTGGACGGCGGTATAGGGCAGGTAAAGCGACAGATTCTGGCTTGAGCCGAAACCGCCCTGCTGCGCCTGCGTGACGCCGACGATGCGGGCCGGCACCTTGCCGATGAGAATGACCTGGCCGACAGGGCTGCCATCGAAATCCGCAAACAGCGATTTGCGGGTATTTTCGTCGATCACCACTTCCTGCGCCTTCTGCGCGACGCTTCCGCCATCGAAAAAGCGGCCCTGCGACAGCTTGGTGCCCTTGGCGACGAAATAGCGCTCGCTGACGCCGTTCACCAGCGCATTCGCCTCCTTCGCGCCGAAACGCACCGTGCTGGAGGTCGAGACCGTCGGCGTCACCGCCGCGACATAGGATTGCTTGGCAAGCGCTTCGGCATCGGAAACGACGAGCGTGGTGATCTTGCCCGACCTTATGTCGCCGAAATCCTTGCCCGCGAAGATTTCCAGCGTGTTGGTGCCAAGGCTCGATATGTTCTGCAGCACCCGCTGCTGCGACCCCTGCCCCAGCGCCACGACGCTGATGACCGAGGCGATGCCGATGATGATGCCGAGCATGGTGAGAAAGGTGCGCAGCTTGTGCGCCCGCATCGACAGAAGCGCCATGCGCAAGGCTTCGCGCAGAGACGAAACGAGACCCGCGAGACCGGAAGACCCGCCGGAAACGGCGGCGGGTTTGGCATCGTCCTGCGGTACGGGCGTTGCATCCGTCCTGCGGTCGGAAATGATCGTGCCGTCGCTGATTTCGATGATCCGCCCGGCGCGTCTGGCAATCGACATGTCATGGGTAACGATGATGACGGTGCGGCCTTCGGCATGCAGCTCGCCGAGGATGCGCAGCACCTCGTCGCCGCTGGTGCTGTCGAGCGCGCCGGTCGGCTCGTCGGCAAGAATGATCTCGGCGTCGTTCATCAGGGCGCGGGCGATGGAAACGCGCTGCTGCTGGCCGCCGGAAAGCTGGCCGGGACGGTGATCGAGGCGTTCCGCCATGCCGAGGCGGCCGAGCAGCCTTGCGGCATTGTGCCTGCGGTCGCCCTGCGTCTTGCCGGCATAGATCGCCGGAATTTCGACATTGCCGAGCGCCGTCAACTCGGCGAGCAGATGGTAGCGCTGGAAGATGAAGCCGAGATTTTCACGCCTGAGCGCCGAAAGCGCGTCGGCATCGAGATTGCCCGTTTCCCGGCCCCTGATGCTGTAGCTACCCGATGTCGGGCGGTCGAGGCAGCCGAGAATATTCATCAGCGTCGACTTGCCCGACCCGGACGCGCCGACGATCGCCACCATCTCACCGGCCTCGATGGTGAGGTCGATGTGCTTCAGCACGCTGATCGTGCCTTCGCCGGAGGGATAATCCCGCCGCACGGATTTAAGCGAAATCAGAGGTTCAGCCATGGTTCAAAGCCCCATTGGCGGGCCGCCCGGCCCCGGCATGGCGTTTGCGGTGGTGTCAGTGGAACGTTCGCCGGTCACCACCCGCTCGTTTTCGACAAGGCCCGAACGCACTTCCGCCGTCACCTTGTTGTTGAGCCCGATTTCGACCTTGCGCTCGGAAACCCTGCCATCGGCGCCTGCCACGCGCACGGCATAGCTGCCGTCGCTGTCCATGCTGCCAAGGGCTGCCGAAGGGACGGTCAGCACATCCTTCGCTTCACCGAGAACAATATGGACCTCCGCCGTCATATAGGTACGCAGCTTGCCTTCCGGGTTCGGCACTTCGAACACGCCATTGTAATAGATCGCCTCGGATGACGACGTGCTGGAAGAGGATGAGCTGGAGGATGAAGAGGTCGAGGAACTGAAGCTGGAATCGCTGCGCACCGATTCCGGCGCCGGCTCTATCGAGGCGAGCGTCGCGTCATACCGCTGCTGCGGCTCGCCGAGCACCGTGAAATAGACCGGCAGGTCCGGTTTGACCCGCGTTACATCCGCCTCGGAAATTTCCGTGCGCACCGTCATCCGGTCGAGCTGGCCGAGGATGACGATGGTTGGCGCGGATTGCGTGGCGTTGACGGTCTGCCCTTCCTGGCTGACGATCGACAGAACCGTGCCTTCGATGGGGGCTGTGATCTTGGTATAGCCAAGATTGGCCTCGGCCGTTTCCACCGCCACCTGCGCTTCCTCGATCTGGGCGTCGATGGCTTCGATCTGCGCCTCGGTGACGGCAAGGGCTGCGGTGGCGCTTTCGAAATCGGCGCGGGAGGCGGCGTTTTTTGACACCATCTCCTGCTGACGGGCAAGGCTCTGGCGGTTGAGAATAAGCGTCGCCTGCTTCTCCACCCGCTGCGCCTTCACGTTGGCCAGGGCCGCCTGCGCCGTGCGCAGACTGTTCGTCTGGGTAACGGAATCGATTTCGGCGATCAGATCGCCCGCCTTGACCGTATCGCCGAGCGCCACCCTGACGGCGGTGATGCGGCCGGAGGCCTGCGCGCCGACGGCGACAAGGCGAACGGGTTTCAACGTTCCCGTCGCCAGCACCGTCTGCTCGATATCGCCGCGCGTCACCGGTGCGGTGATATAGCCGGGTGTGGCCGCCCGCGTATATTGCGAGGACAGCCAGTAGCCGCCCACAGCGAGAGCGACAACCGCCAGCAATGCGCCTGCCTTGCGTGCCGTTTTCATCTTGATGTCCTGTCCAGCCGGTTCACTCGAAGGCAGAAACCGGCGTCATGTCGTGTTTCACGAGGATGAAACCCCTGTCCGCTTCGATCCATTCATAGGCAGAAGCGGATTTCCGCGCCGCCGCCTTGCGGCAGGTGCTGCGAAAACGTCTGGAATCCGTCTTTTCGCGCTTGTCCTTCGCACAGGCGGGCTGACGCCGCTGTTCTTCCTGGCGGGATTTAGCCCCCGGCTGTTGCACGGGCTTGTCCTTCGCCACGGCCACCGACCAGGCAAAGCTCAAACCAAAAGCCGTTGCCAGCACCAGATAAAAATATCTCATCATCGTCTTCCTGCTTGAAAATCACGCGGGGGATCGCAGGCGTGCGATCCCCCGGCTCCAGCCGTTGCCGGCTGATTTCCTCCTTTACTGGGGGGCAGATTAAAGGAGGAAACTTCGAAAACTTGCCTCAGCCCCGTTCCGCCTCGGGAACCGGCGGCCTCATGTCGCCACGCGGGGGAGCAAAGCCGCCGCGCTCCGCGGGGCCATGACGCGGGCCGGGAGGCGGAGGCGGCATCAAGGCACGCTCAAGCTCGGCAAGCTTCGTCACCTGCTGCGGCGAAAGCTTCGGTTTCAGCGCCGCAATGGCGTCCTGCAGGGCTTTGGCCTTTTCCGCCTTCTGCGCGATGATGCCTGCCAGCTCCTCTCCCGCAAGACGCGGCTCGGGCTTGGCCTTGCCTTCACCCGGCACTGGCGGCGGCGGATTGCGCTCCGGACCGGGAGAAACGAGATCGATCAGCGCCGTGGTATAGGCGCGCCAGGGACCGAGCTGCTCCGGCGTGACGCCGAGATAGATTTCGGCCGCAGAAAGCTTCGTCGCCAGCCCGAGAACATCCGGGCCGGGCATTCCGCGCATATGCGGCGGCAGCGGCCTTTCATCCGGACCGCGATCCGGGCCAATGTCCGGGCCGAGATCGGGATTGGCGGGCGGCGGCGCAGCCTGTTCGGTCGTCCGGGGTGCGGGCGTATTCTCTTCCGCTGCCTGCGCGGCGGCGGAAACGCCCATGGTTGCTGTCGCGATGGCGGCGGCCAGTAGCGAGTTTCTCATCTTACCTTCCTTCCGTTTTCCAACATGAAAGGACGATAGGAGCATCGCGTTTCCGGCTTTGGTCCGAATGTTTCCGGGCTGCTTCCGCAAACCGCCTATTTGTAACCGAATGTTGCCAGAACGGCCCCGGAAAGCTTTCGTTGCAAAAATCCGCCGTTTCTTTTCAGCGCTTATGTATAGTGGCATCAAAAGGTTGGACGATATGACGACAGTTTCGGTAACACATATATTGATCGTCGATGACGATCCGGAAATACGCACATTGCTCGCGAAATATCTCAGCTCGCAGGGGTTCCGCGTGTCGATGGCCGCCGACAGGCGTGAGTTCGAGGAAAAGATCGCCAGTTCCGATCCCGACCTCATCGTGCTCGACGTGATGCTGCCCGATGGCTCCGGCCTCGATATCTGCCGCGATCTGCAGGGCCGCCGGCCGCGCACGCCGGTCATTCTCCTGACTGCGCTGAAGGAAGATGTCGACCGGATCGTCGGGCTGGAAATCGGCGCCGACGACTATCTCGGCAAACCCTTCAATCCGCGCGAACTGACAGCGCGCATCAAGGCCGTGCTGCGCCGCGCCACACCGCAGGAAGCCCCCGCCCCTCCGCCGCCGCCTATGGTTTTGCGGATTTCACCGCCGATCCCGAGCAGCGTTCCGTCGTCCGCGCCAGCGGTGAAAAGATAGATTTGACGGGAGCTGAATTCGATCTTCTGAAAGTCTTTCTCGACAGGCCCGGCCGGCTGCTTTCCCGCGATCAGCTTCTCGATCTCACGCAGGGCAAGGATCGCGGACCGTTCGACCGCTCCATCGACGTGCTGATGAGCCGCTTGCGCAAGAAGCTGGACGCCGACACCCAAACGCCGATCTTCAAGACCGTGCGCAATGGCGGTTACCAGATGACGGTTCAGGTCAAAACCCTGCCGGTGCAGCGATGAGTTCGCTTAGAAACCGCATCACGGCGCTGATGATCGTCTCCATCATCGCCGTCATTGCACTTGCGACTTTTGTGGCCGACCGTACATTGCAGCCGCCGCCACCCGACGCCACCATCGAGCCGCTGGCCCGCAGCCTCGCCTTTGCCGTGACCATGGCCGAGCGTGATCCCTCCCTGCAGCAGCCCGGTTATTTCCAGATCGAACAGAAACCGCCGGAAGGCGATCTCGACGGCATGCTTTCGGAATTTCTGGAAAAGGCGCTCGCCCGCGTCGGAGAGCCGCGCACCGCCATGGTCATCCGCTCGCCGGGAAACCCTGCCCCCGTGGCGGCTATCGCGCTGGAAAGAGGCGGCTGGCTGGTGGCGGAAATCCCGCATATGGGTCCGCCGCCGGGCGGCTGGAAAATTTTCGGCATGTGGATCGGGCTGATCATTCTCGGTAGCGCCGCCGTTTCGATCTTTGCCGCGAGCAAGATCACCCGCCCGCTCGACATGCTGGAAAATGCCGCCGCCAGCATCGGGCCCGATGGTTCGCTGCCGCACCTGCCGGAAACCGGACCGGGCGAAATCCGCGCCACCGCGCGGGCGCTGAACGAACTCGCCACCCGCCTGAAGGCGGCAATGGAAAGCCGCATGCGCCTCGTCGCCGCCGCCGGCCACGATCTCAGAACCCCGATGACCCGTATGCGGCTGAGGGCGGAATTCATCGAGAACGACGAGGAGCGGGCCAAATGGCTGGCGGACCTTGAGGAGCTGGACGCCATCGCCGACAGCGCCATTCTTCTGGTGCGGGAAGAAGTCAGCCAGGACAGCGTCAAGACGATCGACATCGGCACGCTTCTCAGCGAAATCGTCAGCGATGTTTCCGATCTCGGCCATGCGGGTGCGCTCGACTTCATCGAGCCGGAAGCCACGATGACCATCAGGGCGGCCCCGCTGGCGCTCAAGAGAGCCCTGCGCAACCTGATCCTGAACGCCGTTACCCATGGCAAGAAGGCGCATATCGATCTGACCGGAGACGACAGCGAAATCGTCGTGACGATCAGGGATGAAGGCCCCGGCATTCCGCAGGAATTGATCGGGCGGGTTTTCGAACCCTTCTTCCGGGTGGACCTCGCGCGGCGCAAATCAATCCCCGGCGTGGGGCTGGGTCTTGCCATCGCCAAGGAAATCATTGAGCGCTTCGGCGGCACGATCACCATTGCCAACCACAAAAAACAGGGCCTTATCCAGACCGTGATCTTCGCAAGGGCGGCGTGACGTCACGCCGCTGAAACAGCCTGCGTCTGCGGTTTGGCCAGAAGCAGGCTTTCGGCATAGGCCATCATCAGCGGCCCGACGCCCTTGGCATCGTCGGACACCACCGGCTCGGTCAGATAATATTTCGGCGTTCCATCGCGATAATTGCCCTCAAAGCCGCCAAGGCCCGCGACATGCACGATGCCGGTGAGGCGGATCACGCCCTCTTCATCGGCTTTCAGCCGGGTTTCCAGAAGCGCCTCAAGCGCGCGGCGACCCGCCGAAAGGGCGACATTCGCCTCTTCGCCCTGCACGAGCTTCAACCGCACTGCGTGCAGCAAGGCATAGGCAAACATGGCCGAGGCGGATGTTTCCTCGTAATTGCCCGCAAGGCCCGGATTGTCGAGAACCTGCATCCAGAGCCCCGTCTCGGTCTGCCGTGCGATGATGCCGGCCAGAAGCAACCGCGTCTTGTTGCGAAGCGCCGCCGTCGCGCCGTCCTCCGGCAGGATGGTGAGCGCATCCACCAGCGCCATGGCGAGCCAGCCCACCGCGCGCGCCCATATGGCGGGAGACTTGCCGTTTTGCGGATCGGCCCAGCGCTGGCTGCGGCTGTCGTCGTAACCATGGGCATAGAGCCCGCCGCTATCCTCCGTCGCCGCAAGCGCCGCTGAAAACTGCCGCAGCGCATCGTCGATCAGTTCCGCCCGGCCCGTCGCCTGCGCATATTCGATCTGGAAAGGAAGCCCCATGTAAAGCCCGTCCAGCCAGACCTGATGCGGATAACGCTTCTTGTGCCAGTAATTTCCCGATGCGATGCGCGGATGGCTGCGCAGTTGCCCCGCGAGATGCTCCGCCGCAGCGAGGTAACGCGGATCGCCCGTTTCCGCAGCAAGGGGAAAGAGGACACGGCCGGCGAGGATATGGTCGATATTATATTCCTGCGGATCGTAACCGGCGAGCGTGCCGTCTGGCGCTATCTGTGCATCGGCGAGACGATGCAGATGATCGTTCCACCGCGCCTCGCCGGTCGCCTCGAACAGCTGCTGCAGGCCGCGATAAACGCATCCATCCTCGTAACACCAGCTTCCGCCCTTGTAATGTTTATAGCGACTGGAGAATTGATCAAAATATTCAGTGGCTTTCATCGGTTTTCTCAATCGGAATCTGACACAATGGAAACGGAAGCATCGCTCAGCAGGGCGGGATTATCGCAGACTATATGCGCCTGCTCGAAAACAATCGCCTCATGGCGCATGGGACGCACCCGGTCGGCCATGATCGGCGGCGTCGCGATGGCCGACGGATCGCGCGAGACGATGGTGAGATTGCGGATGGCGACGTTGCGGATGGGCGCTTCGGGAAGGCCTAAAAAAGCGCCGGCCGCATGGGAGAGATTGCGGATTTCGACGTCATCCACCGTAATGCCGTCGATAAAGGGCGTGCCGCCATCGACCGGCGCCGGGTTTCGCGACTGCACCCAGTCGTCATGTCCATCGGCATCGCAATGGTAATGGGCATTGGCGGAAAGCGCGGTCTGCACGCCATCCAGCAGCACCCGGCGCATGGCGATGTTGCTGACTGTTCCGCCCCGCCCGCGCCTTGTCTTGAGGCGCAGGCCGCGATCCGTGCCGACCATGTCGCAATCCTCAACCGCCACGTCATGCACACCGCCGGACATTTCCGAACCGATCACCAGCCCGCCATGGCCGCGCTGCATCAGGCAATGGCGCACCCGAACGCCGCGCGTTTCCGCGAGATGATCGCCCTCGCCATCGTGGCCGCGCTTTCCCGCCTTCACCGCGATGCAATCGTCGCCGACGGAAAAGCGCACGCCTGATATCGTGACGTTACGGCAGCTTTCCGGGTTGAAACCATCGGTATTCGGGCTGTCATGCGGTGCGACGATGCTGAGGCCGGCGGCGATCAAGTCTTCGCAGCCCTGCGGGTGGATCGTCCAGGAGGCGGCGTTTCGGATGGTGAAACCGAGCAGGTTTGTCTTCCGGCAGGAAACGAGATGCAGGCCGCGTGGCCGGCGCGCGCCGTCGCGGGTTTCTTTCGGCCAGCTCCACCAATCGCCGCTGTCGCCCGAACCATCGAGAACGCCCCTGCCCTCGATGACGAGATTATCTGCCGCGATGGCGTGAACCGGTGCGGCAAAACAGGCATCCGGCAAGCCTTCCCAGCTTCCGAGCATGCGTCCAGCCTCATCGCGGGCAGGCAGGATCGGCCAGCCCCTGCGGGTGGAGGGCGCACGCAGCACGGCTCCTTCGGCAAGGTGGAAGGTCATGTTGCTTTTGAGGCGTACGGGAAAGGCCGTCCAGAGACCGGCTCCGAGACGCAACGTGCCGCCCTGCGGCACCGCAGCCACGGCCCTTTCCAGCGCCTGCGCATTGGCGCGCGCACCCTCTTCATCATCGAGCGTAACATCCGGCATCAGGGAAAATTCCGCGGCCTCGACAAGCCCGGCACAGGGGGCGGTTCTGAACGCCAGCTGTCCGAACCCTTCCGCTTCGAAGACATAGCGCGTATCCGGGAAGAGATCATGAAGCAGCGTCACGACGGTCGCGGTTTCGCCGCGCCGCTCGTCGCCATCCGCCGACGTCAGACGCCATGCCGTTTTGGACGGAAGGAAATAGCGAGCGCCGGGAGCGGCAAGGCAAAGCGCTGCCGTTCGCGCCGAAGACGCGATGATAAGGGGTTCGTTCATGCTCTTTTCTCGTCTTTGGTGCCCGTCCGGCCAAACCCTTGGCGGACACGCCTCACATCATTCGGCAGCCGGATAGGGAGCCTGCCGCCATGCAGGCGGCGGCAGGCCATTGTCGTCAATCGAATTTGGCGAGAACATCGTTGGTCGTATCGATGATCTGCTCGGCCGCCTCTTCCGCCGTCAGCTGGCCATAGGCATATTCCTCAAGCGTGTCGATGAAGCCCGAGCGGATTTCAGGATGTTCGTTGAAGGGCGATACCACCGGTCCCGATGCCGCCATGACGATGGCGTTGGCGGCCCGCACTTCCGGCTCGCCCTTGTCGCCCAGACGCGCCGCCGCAGCCTTCGAGGCGGGCAGACCGCGTGAGGTGCCGAGCGCATCGATGCCTTCCGGTTCGTTCAGCAGGCAGTTCAGAATTTGCGCTGCCGCTTCCGGGTTCTTCGAGTTTTTCGAGATCGAAAACACCATGGAAGGCTTGCGATAGACGCCTTCGGTCACAGCATCGGCAAGCTTCAGCATCGGGAACGGTTTCAGAACCTGCCCTTCCTTGAGCGGATCGGCATATTTCGAATAGGTCGAATCCCATTCATAGGAGCCGGCAATCCGGCCTTCCGACCAGGACGGCTTCTCATAGAGATTGACGTTACCGTCGGCCGCTTCCTCTTTCTGGGAGCGGATGGAGCCGGTTTCGACCAGCTTGCCGACGAAAGAGATACCCTCGGCCAGCTCCTCCGGCGTCCAGGCCACACGGTTGGTCTTGGGGTCGACCAGATCCTTGCCGGTCTTCTGCACGACAGCCAGTGTCACCAGAAGCTGAGCAGTCTCCTTCACGGCATTGAAGGTGTAATAGTCCTTGCCGAGCTTTTCCTTGATGGTCTTGGTTGCCGCGAAAAACTCGTCCCAGGTCTTCGGAATTTCAACGCCGGCTTTTTCGAAGGTGGTGGCGTTGAAGAAGAAGACGCGGCCGGTGGTGGAAACGGAAAGCCCCTGCAGCACGCCGTTCATCGAACCGGCGTCCAGATCGCTCTCGGCCCATTGCGAAAGATCGAGCGGCTTCAGCTGGCGCAGATCGGCAAAACCTTCGCCGTTCTTGGAAAACAGCGGCAGCCACGGCCAGTTGACCTGAACGATATCGGCCTCCGTCTTGCCGGCCATCTGCGTTGTGAGCTTTTCCAGATAGCCGTCGAAGCCGGTGAATTCGCCCTTCACCGTGTGGCCGTATTTCTCGCCGCAGGCGGCAATTGCCTTCTGGGTGGCGACATGACGGCTTTCGCCGCCCCACCACGACATGCGCAGTTCCGCAGCACCTGCCGCCGGAGCGGTTGCCATCGCCACATAAGCGGCACCGGCGAGCATCGCCATCATTCTTGTCATCGTCTTCATTGTTCTTCTCCTCCTCGAAAAATCAGGCACGCCCGTCCCCTCCTCATAGCGAGACGTTGCGACCATCGGCCTTGTCGAAAATATGTAACTTCTCCGGGTCCGGCTTCAGCCGCAGGATGCCGTCGCGCCCAAGCGCCTCGAATTCGGCCGCGCCAACGACGCTGACGACCTTCTGGCCGCCGAGATCGGCGTGCAGATAGACCTCGTGGCCCATGAATTCCGCATTGGTGAGTTTCGCCTGTAGAGCCGGGCCATCGGCTTCTCCCGCCAGCGAAAGATGCTGCGGGCGGATACCGATGACGGCGTCTGCCGGTCTCGCCGATAGCCGTTGCTCCAGATGCGCACCGATGGGCAGGCGCTGGCCGGCGATGACGAACTCAGCGCCGTCGATTGCCACATCCACCAGGTTCATTTCCGGCGTGCCGATAAAGCCGGCGACGAAGAGATTGGCGGGATGGTTGTAAAGCTCCTTCGGCGTCGCGACCTGCATGATGCGGCCCGCCTGCATGACGCAGATACGGTCACCCATGGTCATGGCCTCCGTCTGGTCATGGGTAACGTAAATGACCGTCGAGGACAGGCCTTCCGCCTTCAGCTGACGGTGCAGATCGGTGATGCGCACCCGCATGGAGGCGCGCAGCTTGGCGTCGAGATTGGACAGCGGCTCATCGAACAGGAACACGCCGGGCTTCTTGATGAGCGCGCGGCCAAGCGCCACGCGCTGCGCCTGCCCGCCGGAGAGCTGCTTCGGCAGACGGTCGAGCAGCGGCTCGATTTCGAGAATGCGCGCGACATTGTCGATTGCCTTTTCGATCTCTGGCCTGGCGACACCGGCGATCTTCAGGCCGAAGGCGAGATTGCCGCGCACCTTCATATGCGGATAAAGCGCATAATTCTGGAACACCATGGCGATGGAGCGCTTGCCGGGTGGGAGGTCGTTGACGCGCTGGTCGCCGATCAGGATTTCACCGCCGGTGATTTCCTCCAGCCCCGCCACCATGCGCAGCGTCGTGGATTTGGCGCAGCCGGAAGGGCCGACGAACACCATGAACTCACCATCCTCGACATCGAGATTGATGCCGTGCACGGCCTTGAAGCTGCCGCCATAGATTTTTTCGAGATTTTTAAGTTGAACGCTTGCCATTTTCAGCCCTTGACCCCGCCAGACGAGATCCCTTCAATGAAATACCGTTGCGCCGCAAAGAACACGATCAGCGCAGGTGCGATCGTCAGCACCGACATCGCCAGGATGCGGTTCCATTCGAAGGCTTCGGTGGTGTCGATGGAGAGTTTGAGCGCGAGGCTCACCGGATATTTGTCGACCGAGGACAGGTAGATCAGCGGCCCGAGGAAATCGTTCATCGTCCACATGAACTGGAACAGGCAAACCGAGATCAGTGCCGGCGCCAGCATCGGCACGACGATGTAAATCAGCGTCTGCAGGCTGTTGGCGCCATCCACACGGGCGGCCTCTTCCATGTCCGATGGCAGCGAGCGCAGGAACTGCACCAGCATGAAAACGAAGAAGGCATCGCCGGCGAGCGCGGACGGCACCCAGAGCGGCAGGAAACTGTCCAGCCAGCCGAGATCGCGAAACAGGATATATTGCGGAATGCGGGTAACGACATTGGGCAGCAGCAGGATGGCGATGACCGAGCCGAACAGGATTTTCTTCAGCGGAAAATCGAAGCGTGCGAAGGCATAGGCCGCCATGGTGCAGGAAATCGCCGTACCGATGACTTTCGGCAGGATGATCAGGAACGAATTCCAGAAGAACCGGCCGAACGTATAGGGCGTCGAGGTTTCCCAGCCGCGAATATAGCCGTCCAGCGTCGGGTTTTCAGGAATGAAGCCGGCGCCGGAGAAGATTTCCGAATTGGTCTTGAAGCTTGCGCCCACCAGCCAGATCAGCGGGTAGAGCATGATGAGGCCGACCGCGAAGAGAAGCACGTAGCGGACCGAAGTGGAGACGAGCCTGAGCCGCGCCCGGCGGGCCGCCTGCATGTCGTTCAGGGTTGCGATATCGGTCATGGCATCAGTTCCGCTTGTCGCCGGCGTAATAGACCCACTTCTTCGACGACCAGAAGGCCACGAGGGTCAGCACGGTGATGATGGTGAAGAGCACCCAGGCGATGGCGGAGGCATAGCCCATGTTGAACTTCTTGAAGGCCTCGTCATAGATATAAAGAGGCAAGAGATAAGTGGACTTCAACGGCCCGCCCTGGGTGATGATGTAAGGCCCGTTGAACTCCTGGAATGCCTGAACCATCTGCATGATGAGGTTGAAGAAGATCACCGGCGTCAGCAACGGCAGCGTGATGAAGAAGAATGTTCTCACCTTGCCCGCGCCATCGATGGCCGCCGCCTCGTAAAGCGACTTGTCGATGGATTGCAGGGCCGCGAGAAAGATCACCATGGCCGAACCGAACTGCCAGCAGCGCAGCAGCGTGATGGTGAAAAGCGCATTGCCGGGATCGCCGAACCAGTCCACCGGCGACAGGCCGATGGCGGCCAGCGCCATATTGGCAAGCCCCTCGCTTGCAAAGATATAACGCCACAGCACCGCAATCGCGATGGAGCCGCCGAGAATGGACGGCACGTAAAAGGCGGTGCGGAAGAAGTTGATGAATTGCAGCTTGTAATTGAGTATGGCCGCAATGAACAATGCGAAGGCAAGCTTCAGCGGCACCGTCAAGAACACGTAGAACAGGGTAACGTTCAGCGATTTCATGAAGGTGCGGTCGCGGGTGAACAGCCGCTCGTAATTGGCCAGCCCCGCCCAGCTGGGATCGCTCATCAGGTCGTAACGGGTGAAGCTGAGATAGAGCGAGCCGAGAAACGGGATGGCCGTGAAGACCAAAAGCCCGACGATATAAGGCGTCAGATATCCCAGCCCGAGGAAGCGCTGAGATTTCATAATGCTCCTCCCCGCGTCCCGGTGGAACGCGAATGACAGAATACAATTTCGTACAAGTGATTCTCCCGGAACGGCCGGCGGTGGGCGCGTGATGGCGCAATTTCTCGCCGCGACCGATCTCCTCCCTCATTGATACGGCGCGTAAAAGCAATTTATGCGGTGACAAAACCAAATTTCCGCGCCAAGGTGAATTAACAAAGACGAGGAAAAAGATGGACGAAATCGAAGGTGGCATTCTGTCGTCCGTTCCGCCTGCGGCGCTCAACCTCAACCTGACGCGCGCAACGATCAAGATGGAGCATTCGCGCACCTGGCAGATCGACAAATCCAACCAGGTGGACGATCTCATCATCTGCCTGGAAGGGCGCGGGCATTATCTCGTCGATGGCGAGGCGCGGGTGCTGGAACCGGGTGACGCCATGCTGATTTTCCGGGGGCAGCGCTTTGTCGGCTGGAACGAGCAGGCCGTCACCTATCGCGGGGTGGCGCAGCATTTCACGCTGGATATTTACGGCCGCCACAACCTGATCGCGCAGATGGACCTGAAGCCGAAAGTGAAGCTGAGCCGCTGGCCGCTCTTGGAACCGCTGGTGCGCCACTACCGGCAGAGCGCCCCGCCCTCCTCCGTCACACTTGGCCAGCATCATCTTTTCATGGTGCTTCTGATCGCCTTCATCGACGATGCCTTCATCGGATGGGTGGACCGACCGAGTTTCCAGCCGGAGGGCACGGAAGGCCTCGACCTCGCGGTAATGAAGGCGATCACCATGATTTCGGCCAATCCGCTCGACCCCGACATTGCCGGCCGGGCGACCGAAGCGGCTCCCTATAATCGCGATTATTTTCTGCGCGAATTCCAGAAACGCGTCGGACGGACGCCGCGTAAATATCAGGAGTTCAAACGCATGGAGCGCGCCATGCATTTTCTCGAGGCGGGGCTTTCGGTTACGGCAGCGGCCGCCGAAGTGGGCTATGGCGACCCCTATTATTTCTCACGCATGTTCAAACGGACATTGGGGTTGAGCCCGCGCGACCATATGAACCGCATACGCCGCAGCCGGCACGGCAATCTCATGGCCTTTGACGAACACGAACAGCAGAGGCTGCTTGCCACTGAAACGGAAAAGGCCCCGGCATAACGGGGCCTTCTCGTTTGAGAGCGCTGGAATTACCGGAACAGTGACGGCAACCACAGGGACAGCGACGGAATATAGGTGACGGCAAGCAGCACCGCGATGCTGGCTCCGAAGAACGGCCAGATCGTCCCCATCGCTTCCCGTATCGATATGCCGCCGACCGCGCAGCCGACGAAAAGCACCGTTCCGACCGGCGGCGTGTTGAGCCCGATACCGGCGTTCAGGATCATCACGACGCCGAAATGCACGGGGTCGATGCCGAAGGCCTTCACCACGGGCAGAAGCACCGGCGTGGAGATGATGACCATCGGCGCCATATCCATGAAGGTGCCGAGCAGCAGCAGGATGACATTGATGACGAGCAGCACGATGATCGGATTGTCCGAAATCGCGCTGATTGCGGCAATCATCAGCGTCTGCACCTGCAGGAAGGCCATCAGCCAGCCGAAGGACGCCGCCGTGCCGATGACCAGCAGAACCATGGCCGTCGTGCGCACCGCACCCATCACCGCCTCCACGAAACCACTCCAGTCCAGCTCGCGATAGACCAGCATCGCAACGAGGAAGGCATAGAGAACCGCGATGCAGGAACTTTCCGTCGCGGTGAAGATGCCCGAACGCACACCGCCGAAGATGATGCCGATCAACAGGATCCCGGGGAACGAGGCCAGGAGATAATACATCAGCTTCGAGAAGCCCGGGAACGGCTCGGAAGGATAACCCTTGCGCCGGGCGACGATATAGGCCGTCACCATCAGCGCCGCTGCAAGCAGGAAACCCGGAACGATGCCAGCGGTGAAGAGATCGGCCACCGAAACATTGCCGCCCGCCGCAATCGAATAAAGGATCATGTTATGCGACGGCGGTATCATCAGCGCGATGATGGCCGCATTGACCGTGACATTGACCGCATAGTCCCTGTCATAACCGCGCTTGGCCATTTGCGGTATCATCAGCCCGCCGACGGCCGAGGCATCGGCCACGGCCGAGCCGGAAATGCCGCCGAACAGCGTCGAGGCCACGATGTTGACCTGGCCGAGACCGCCGCGCAGGTGTCCCACGAGACCCGCCGCGAAGCGGATCAGGCGATGGGCGATGCCGCCGCGCACCATCAGGTCGCCGGCGAAGATGAAAAACGGTATCGCCATCATCGCAAACACGTTCATGCCGGAATTCATCTGCTGAAACACGACAATGGGCGGCAGGCCGAGATAAAGAACCGTGGCGAAAGAGGCGATGCCGAGGCAAAATGCTATCGGCGTGCCGATCAGCATCAGCAGGGTGAAGACCCCGAAGAGAATGGTATAAGCCATCTACGCTGCCTCCTGCACGATCACATCGGCCGCAATCTCCTCGCCAATGGCGAGATCGACGAAACGTTCAGCCGCAAACAGCGCGATGAGGAAACCGCCGCCGATCAGCGGGAAGAAATCCGTGCCGCCCGGCCAGCCGAGAACCGGGATCGTCGCCGTCCATGTGCCCATGGAAAGCGATGTGCCATACCAGGCCATGCCGGCGCCGAAGAAAAAGATCAGGGCAAGGCTGGTAAGGTCCATTCCCTTCTGCACGCGTGGTGGCATCATGTAGCGCAGGATATCCAGCCCCAGATGCACGCTTTCGCGCACGCCAACGGCCGCCCCCAGCATGATGAACCATGACATGAGATGCAGCGACAGCGGCTCCGACCAGCTGGGTGAATCGTTCAGAATATACCGCGCAAAGACCTGCCAGCCGACGATAAGCGTCATGGCGATCATGCCGATACCGGCAATATAAAGCGACGCGTGGCTGAGCGCGCCGAGAAAGGGGCGAATGGCCCGCATGAAATTTCGCATTGTCTGTTCCTCCGCGTCAACGGCGACAAAAGAAAACCGGCCCTGTTCCCAGGGCCGGTTTTCCGCGCATTACTTGACCGCTTTCACCCGCTCCAGAAGGTCTTTCATCTTCGGATCGGTGACGAACTTGTCGTAGACGGGACCCATCGCGGCAGCGAATTCCTCCTTGTCGACCTTGATGACGTTGACGCCGCCGGCGCGGACCTTTTCTTCCGATGCCTTTTCGCGGGCGCTCCAGAGTTCACGCATCTTGCCGACGGAATCCTTGGCCGCCTGACGCAACAGCTTCTGATCTTCCGGAGAGAGCTTGTCGTAAGAGACCTTGGAAATGACGAGGATTTCCGGGTTGAGCGAATGTTCCGTGAGCGAATAGTTCTTCGCAACCTCGTAGTGACGGGCGGATTCGTAAGAGGGCCAGTTGTTTTCCGCACCGTCGACGACACCGGTTTCAAGCGAGGAATAGACCTCGCCCATCGGCATCGGCGTCGGGTTGGCGCCAAAGGCCTGCATCATCGAAATCCACAGATCCGACTGCTGCACGCGGATTTTCAGGCCCTTCAGGTCCGCGAGTTTTTCGATGGGCTTTTTGGTGGTGTAAAAAGACCGCGCGCCGGAATCGTAAAAGGCGAGACCGATGAGGCCGTGCGGTTCGAAGGCCGCCAGAACCTCATCGCCGATCGGGCCGTCGACCGTGTTGTGCATGTGTTCCGTCGAGCGGAACAGGAAAGGCAGGCCGAGGACGGTGGTTTCCTTGACCAGATTGTTGAAGGGCGCGGCATTGACGCGGTTCATGTCGATGACGCCGAAGCGGGTCTGCTCGATGGTATCCTTCTCGCCGCCGAGAACGGAATTGTTCATGACCTGTATCTTGATGCGGCCCTTGCTGCGCTCGGCCAGAAGCTCGCCCATATATTTCACCGCTTCGACCGTCGGATAACCGTCGGGATGAATATCGGCCGAACGCAGGGTGATTTCCTGCGCCTTGGCGGAAACACCGGCGAGCGCGATCCCCATCGCGACGCACATCATGCTTGCAATCTTTTTCATGCTTTCCTCCTCCATTGTTGAAACGATCCAGCCCCTCCAAGGCTATCGGACCGATTTTTCACGCCCATCCGGGCCGGCATGCAAAGACCTTTCACTTTAAAAGGATGATGGGGACCTCCCTTCCCCAGCCATCCCGGATTGACCTATGCCGCCGTGACTGGCGGCAGCTTGAACAGCGCTTCCGGGTTTTCCACCAGCGCGCGGTGGCGCGCCGCTTCATCCGGCAGCCAGCCGAGTATGAGTTCCGCAAGGCGGGCATCGTCGGGATAGGCCGCAGTCTCGCGGATGGAATTATGCGGCCAGTTGGTGCCCCAGACGATGCGCTCCGGCGCATGGGCGGCAATCACCCGCGAAAAGGCGGCGACGTCCTCATAGGGCCAGATCTCGCGCGAACTTTCGTAGACGCCGGCGAATTTGAACCAGAGATTGCCGCAGTCGATGAGCTTCAGAAGCGCCGCCATTTCCGGGCCATCGGTTCTGATGCCCTTGAAGAACTTGCCGTGGTGATCGAACACCCAGCGCGAGCGGATGTTCTGAAGGCGCGGCAGGTGATCGAGCAGCGTATTGCCGTCGAATTGCACCGCCACCATCCAGTCGGCCGCATGCGCGCGCTCGTCCACGGCTTCCAGCTCGGACAGGTTTACCGCGCCGCCCGGCAAATCCATGATACGCGCACCGACGGCGCCTGCGGCGGCAAGCTTTTCCATGTCCTTTTCGGTCGTTGCGGCATCGATGATGACCACCGCCCGGGCCGCCTCGCCCATTTCCGCGACACAGGCGAGCGTGTTGCCGTTATCGCGCTGATGGGCGTTGCCCTGGGTGATGATGACCCGGTCGATGCCGAGCCATCGCATGAGGCTTCGATAATCCTCCGGTCCGGGCAGAGCGCCCGGCGGCAGGCCCGGTCCACCCGGCAGGGCGGGATAGTGGCGCAGATAGAGATGCATCTGCGTATCGACGGCGCCTTTCGGGAAAGCGGGCCGGGGCGCTGTGCCGCTCAGTTTTCTGACAAGTTCGCTCACGGGTCTGGCATCCTGAATTCAAGCAATGCGTCGCGGTTGATCTCTATTCCGAGGCCGGGGCCGTTCGGGATCGTGACGACGCCGTTTACCGCCTCTATCGGCTCGCTCAGCACGGCCTGCCGGAACGGATTATAGGTGCGGTCGAATTCCATGATCGGCTCGACGGGATTGACCCGCACCGGATCGGGCGTCATCGCCGCCATGAATTGCAGGGCTGCTGCAATCTGTACGCCGGTGCCCCAGACATGCGGCACGATGCGCACGCCGTGCAGCGTGGCGAGCGCCGCGATCTTCTGCGTTTCGGAAAAACCGCCGCAGCCGCAGAGATCGGGCTGGAGAATATCCACGGCGCCGGCGGAAAGCGCCTGCCACATGCCATAACGCCCGTGCCAGGTCTCGCCGCCCGCAACCGGTATCGGCTGGCCGGCCCGAACCCGGGCATAGGCATCGAGCTGTTCGGGAACCACCGGCTCCTCGAACCAGTCGATACCATAGTCGGCGGCGCGGTTGCCGAGCGCGATGGCTTCGGTGACGGTGTAGCCGTGATTGGCGTCGATCATCAGCCGCATATCCGGCCCAATCGCCTCGCGCACGGCGGCGATGACGCGGAGGTCTTCCTCAATGCCGAAGCCGATCTTGATCTTGCAGGCATGAAAGCCCTCCGCCCGGCGCTCCGCCATCTCGGACGCATTGTCCGACACGCGGTCGACGCCATCGCGCTTGAAGCTGCCAGTGGCATAGGCCCTCACGCTTTCGCGCCAGCGCCCGCCGAGCAGCATGGAGATGGAAGCGCCATAATGCTTGCCCTTGATGTCCCACAGCGCGATATCGATGCCGGACAAGGCGGTGAGGCTGAGGCCGCGCTGGCCCTGATCGCGCAGGGCGTTATAAAGCACGGCCCAGATCTTTTCGGTCTGGCGCGGGTCCTGGCCGATAAGCCAGCCTGAGTAAGCCTGAACCACGGCGGCGTTGGGCCGCGCCGGGCCGAGGCATTCGCCCCAGCCGACGGTTCCGTCGTCGCATTCGATTTCCACCAGAATATGGGCGCGGCGATCAAAACGCATGGATGCGCTTTCGAACGGCGTGTCCAGCCGGTGTTCGAGCAGATGCGTGCGCACCGCTGTGATCTTCATGGCTCCCCTCCCGCTTGTCTCGATCAGGCCTCCCAATCAGGCTTTGCGCTTGTGCGTACCGATCAGGGCGTCGAGCATGCCGATTTCCTCATTGGTCAGGTCCTTCAGCGGCGCGCGCACCGGACCGGCATTGAAGCCCTGCAGGCGAACGCCGGCCTTGACGGCGGAGACGGCATAACCCTTGGCGCGGTTACGGATCGCCATGAACGGATAGAAGAATTCCGTCAGGATACGTTCGCAGGTGGCGCGTTCGCCGGCGCGCAGGGCGGCGTAGAACTCATTGGCAAGGCCCGGCACGAAGTTGAAGACCGCCGAGGAATAGGTGGTGAAACCGGCGCCGAGATAGGCTTCGGCAAACAGTTCCGCCGTCGGCATGCCGCCGAGATACATCAGGCGGTCGCCCATCTTGGCGGTGATCTGGCGCACGAGGCCGATATCGCCGGTGCCGTCCTTGAAGCCGACGAGGTTCGGGCATTCGTCGCAGAGACGCGCCAGCGTATCGGCCTGCAGCACGGAATTGTCGCGGTTATAAACCATGACGCCGATGCCAACCGACTGACACACCTTCTTGATATGGGCGTAAAGGCCTTCCTGCGGCGCATCGATGAGATAATGCGGCAGAAGCAGGATGCCGTCCGCGCCGACCTTTTCGACCGAGCGGGCGATATCGACGGCGATCTCGGTGCCGTAACCGCAGCCGGAAACAATGGCGGTTTCGCCGGCCACTTCCTTGGCGGCGGAAACGATGGTGGGGATTTCATCCGGCTTCAGCGAGAAGAACTCGCCAGTACCGCCGGCGGCAAACAGCACCGGCGCTTTGTAACCGGCGAGCCATTCGACATGCGCCCTGTAGCTATCGGCCGCAAAACGACCCTCGGCATCGAAATGGGTGACCGGGAAAGACAAGAGGCCGGAGCCGAGCGCCGCCTTGATTTGTTCAGGGTTCATGTTTGGTATTCCTTTGCAAATTCATTGACTGGAAGCCACCTAACCCGGTTGCCGCATGCTTGTCAACAATTCATCATACATGTTGTATGATGAATTGTTGAAATCTGTAACAGATCAGCGCGCCAGCCAGCCGCCATCGACATTGAGAATGGCGCCATGCACATAATCCGCCGCCGGCGAGGCAAGGAAAACCGCCGCCCCGGCTATGTCGTCTGAATGGCCCCAGCGGCCGGCCGGAATACGCTCGAGAATGGCCTTGTTGCGGGCGGCATCCGCGCGTAGCGCCTCGGTATTGTTGGTTTCGATGTAACCGGGCGCAATCGCATTCACATTGATGCCCTTTGCCGCCCACTCATTCGCCAGAAGCTTGGTGAGGCCGGCGACGCCATGTTTCGCCGCCGTATAGGACGGCACGCGAATGCCGCCCTGAAAGGAGAGGAGCGAAGCGATATTGACCACCTTGCCGGACTTGCCTTTGGCCAGCAGCTCTTTCGCAAAAGCCTGGGTGGTGAAAAACAGCGCTTTGAGATTGACGTCCATCACCTCATCCCAGTCGAGTTCGGAAAACTCGACGGAATCGGCGCGGCGGATGATGCCCGCATTGTTGACGAGGATATCGAAACCGGCGTCGGCAAAACTGTCCTTCGCCGCCAGCGGATCGGCAAAATCGATAGACAATGCGCTGGCCTTGCCGCCGTCCCTGGCGATCATCTCCAGCGTTTCATCCGGTGCGCGGCGGGCGGCGCAGACCACCTCCGCGCCGGCAGCGGCGAGCCCCACCGCAATCGCCTGGCCAAGCCCCGTATTCGCGCCGGTGACGAGCGCCTTACGCCCCTGAAGCGAAAAGGGATTCTTCATTTCAGGTCTCCCGGCTGGATGAAGTCCATGTCGGTGTAATCGACATTGTCTCCCGCCATGGCCCAGATAAAGGTGTAAGAACCGATGCCGGCGCCGGAATGGATGGACCAGGGCGGGGAAATCGCACCCTCTTCATTCGAAATGAACAGATGGCGGGTCTCCTGCGGCTCACCCATCAGATGCAGCACGCGCGACTTCTCATCCATGCCGAAATAGAGATAGGCCTCCATGCGGCGGTCATGAATATGCGAGGGAATCGTGTTCCAGACCGAACCATCCTCCAGCGTCGTATAGCCCAGCACCAGCTGGCAGCTTTCCATGACCAGCGGGTGGATGAACTGGTTGATGGTGCGCTTGTTGGAGGTTTCGGTCGCGCCGAGCTTGACCTCCTTGCTGTTGGCCAGTGTCACGAGCTTTGCCGGCAGGCTGCGATGCGCCGGGCAGGAGGTGATGTAGAATCGCCCTGCCCCGTCAAAGGTCACCGCGCCGCTGCCTGCCCCGAGATAAAGCACATCGCCGCGATTGAGGGTATAGGTCTCGCCGCCGGCGCTGACCGTGCCGCTCTCGCCGATATTGACGATGCCCATTTCGCGACGATCGAGGAAGGACGGCGTCTTGGTTTCTTCCACCTTGTCCAGCGTCAGCGGCGCACCATCGGGCACCGCGCCACCCATGACGAACCGGTCGTAATGGGTATAAATCAGCCTGATTTCGCCAGAACGAAACATGTCGTTGGCGAGGAAATGCCGGCGGAGCCCTTCGGTATCCAGCGTTTTTGCATATTCCGGGTTCACGGCCTGCCTTGTTTCGACGGTCAACATCAAACTCATCCTTCATGATTGTTGCGTATGGCACATAATATATGTTATCCGCTTTTTGTACGATCTGTATGACAAGGTCAAGAGGCATAGGCATATCTCGACCACGCCAGGGACGTGCAACGCTGAGGGAGAATGGCAATGAAACGGCTTCTTGTTACCGGTGCTGCGGGCCAGCTTGGCCGCGTCATGCGCAAACGCCTTGCATCGATGGCCGAGACCATTCGCCTTGCCGATCTCGCCCCGCTCGATCCGGCCGGCCCGAACGAGGAATGCATGCAATGCGATCTGGCCGATGCGGCAGCCGTCGATGCGATGGTGGCCGGTTGCGACGGTATCGTGCATCTGGGCGGCATATCCGTGGAAAAGCCCTTCGAACAAATCCTTCAGGGCAACATCATCGGGCTTTACAATCTCTATGAGGCCGCCCGCGCCCACGGCCAGCCGCGCATCATCTTCGCCAGCTCGAACCACACGATCGGTTATTACGCGCAGACGGAGAGGCTCGGTCCGGATGTTCCCTTCCGCCCTGACGGGCTTTACGGCGTATCCAAATGTTTCGGCGAAAGCCTTGCCCGCATGTATTTCGAGAAATTCGGACAGGAGACGGCGCTTGTCCGCATCGGCTCCTGCACGCCGGAACCCAACAATTACCGCATGCTGTCCACCTGGTTTTCGCATGACGATTTCGTCTCGCTGATCAAGGCGGCATTCCGCGCACCCGTTCTCGGCTGCCCGGTCGTCTGGGGCGCGTCGGCCAATGATGCAGGCTGGTGGGACAATTCGCATCTCGGCTTTCTTGGGTGGAAACCGAAGGACAATGCCGAGACCTTCCGGGAGCACATTGCGCGGACCGCCCCCAAACCGGACCCGAACGACGCGGTAGTCCGCTTTCAGGGTGGCGTGTTTGTCGACAACCCGATCTTCAAGGAGACGTGAAATGTCGCACGGACCCTTCCCGCTAAAAAGGCGGGATTGCATGCCAGGCCGCGAATGACGTATCGAGGAACGGTGCACGCAACCGACATTTTTTAGAACGGCGACCAAGATGACAAAAGCGACAAGCTCCGAACCGGCAGCTCCACAAGGCAGAACGCTTGTGGTGAAGGTTTCGGAGGAACTCCGCAGCCAGATCGCCAAGGGTCGTTACAAGACGGGCGAACGCCTGCCTTCCGAAGCGCAGATGACGCAGGAATTCGGGGTCAGCCGTACCGTGGTGCGGGAGGCGATTGCTTCGCTGCGCTCCGACGGTCTGGTCGAGCCACGTCAGGGCGCGGGCGTTTTCGTACTGGAACCCGCACCCACTGAGCGGCGTCCCTTCCACAATGTCGATCTTGCGCGCGTATCCTCGCTGATCGAAATGCTGGAATTGCGCACCGCCGTGGAAGGTGACGCCGCCGGTCTTGCAGCCATTCGCCGCTCGCCGGCGCAGGAGGAAAAGATCATCGAGGCCTTCGATGCCTTCCGCGCCAGCGCCACCAGGGGCGTGCCGACAGCGGAGGCCGATTTCGCCTTCCATCTCGCCATTGCCGAAGCCACCAATAATCCCCGCTTCAGCGAGTTTCTGCAGGTGCTCGGCCCTACCCTCATTCCGCGCCGCGCCGTGGCCGAAAACGGCACGGAAACCGTGCTTTCGCCCGCCGATCTCGCCCGGCTCGTCGGTGAACACGAAGCGATCCTGATCGCGATACAGGACGGCGACGAGGAGGCGGCGCGCAGCGCCATGCGCAGCCACCTGAAAAGCAGCCAGACGCGTTATCGCTCCATGCTGCGCGCGCCGCGCTGAAATTGCCCGTTTAAACCGTATTGCATGACTGAGGAGAACGATATGCAGCAGCTTCCGACCTTCCCCACCGTTTCCCCCGACGATGGCGTGGAGCGCACCGTGCTTTCCGAAGCGCCGGAACTGATGGTGGTCTCCTTCCGCTTCAAGACCGGGGCCGAAGGCAAGCTGCACAGCCATCCGCATGTGCAGTCCACCTATGTCGCCAGCGGCAGCTTCCGCTTTTACCGCGATGGTGAAGCCTATGACCTGCAGAAAGGCGACAGCCTCGTCGTTCCCGGCCATATCGAGCATGGCTGCCTGTGTCTGGAAGAGGGTGAGCTGATCGACTGCTTCACCCCGCGTCGCGACGACTTTCTCTAAAGGCAGGAACGGCGGCAGGCCGTCACTACCGTGATAGATCCCTGAGAGTGCGTGGCAGGCTGTTCATGCACTCCGCACCTGACGATGTGACGAGGAACTGATCCTCGATCATCAGCGCGCCCAGCCCTTCGCCATAGAAGGGCGCTTCGAGTGCGACCACCATGCCGGGAAGGATGATTTCCGGATTGTCATGGGAAAAGAACGGCCATTCCTCGATACCCACGCCGCCGCCGACGGAATGGCCGAAATGACCGCGATAATATTCGCCGAAACCTTGCCTGCGCATCGAGGCCAGCATGGCCGCGTGCACCGCGCCAAAGCTGTTGCCGGGGCGGATCGCTTCCAGCCCGCAGGCGAAGGCAACCTCCAGCGCCCTGAAAATATCGCCAGCGAGAGCCGAGACCGGCCCCCACGAAAAAGTCCGCGCACCGTCAGAGGAATAACCGTCGACCAGCGTGCCGACATCGGCCTTGATCAGCGCGCCCGGTGTGACCGCCGCCGTCATATCCGACAGGGCCGGACCGACGGAAATATAGTCCCAATGCCCGCTCAGCGAAAAACCGGATGTCGCGGCATATGCCTGCGCACCGGATTTCCAGGCGGCGGAGAGCTGACCAAGGGCTGCTCCCGGTCGGACGGCGGCCGCCATCTCGACCAACCCTGCCTCGGCGGCTGCTGCCGCCTGCCTGAGAAGTTTGATCTCGCGTTCTGACTTCACCGCCCTCAGGCGTTTCAGCACCGTCGAACCATCAACCCAGTTCACCTCGGGCAGCGCCTGCCGCAGCGCTGAAAAATCGGCAGCGGGCATGAATTCAAGATCGGCACCAATGCGCGCCGCAGCCAGTCCGCGCTCCCGCAAAAGATCGGAGAGTAAGCCGAAACAGGCGGTGCGATCGAATGTCTCCGGCCGCGGCCCACCGGAATTGTTGCGGCGATAGGCGTCGTCCACCTGCGCGACGGTTTCCACACCCGAAAGATCGACCAAATCGATCCAGATGCGATGGCAGCGCAGATCGACATCCGGCGCGGCCTTCCTGACGAGCGGGGCGGCATGATCGCTGACGGCGGCGGCGAGCCCTGCCCCGGCATCTGCCGGCACCAGCGCAATCGCGGAACCCGCTTTGCCCCACATCGTCGCCACGCCTGCAGGGGCACCGAGCGCATAACGGAAGGCTTCGGGCTGGAACAGCACCAGCGCATCAATCTCCGCCTCCCGCATCAGCTGCTGCGCACGGCTTCGGTCGATATCGCTCATGGGAACCCCGGTGATTGTTTGGCGGCAGGTTTGTGAACCTACGCTTTAGCAGTCGCCGGGAGAGGAAAGAAGGTGGAAGATGATGTCTCCACCCTGAGAATCGTCAGTGGGAGCGAGCGGATGCCCCTTGTTTCTTCTCCCCGTCGGGGAGAAGAAATATGCCGCAACGCGTTGCCCTATCGAACGAGCGGCGGATAAATCCGCCGCTCGTTGTCTTTCACGCCTCCAGCCACTTCACCTGCTCGGGCGTCAGCGCAATGTCCAACGCCGAAAGACTGTCTTCCAGCTCCGCAATCGTGCGCGGCCCGATCAACGGAATGACCGGGAAAGGCTGGGCGATGACATAAGCGAGCGCGATATGGATTGGGTGGCGGCCGAGTTTTTGCGCAAGCTCGATCGCCCGGTCGCGGCGTACGAAGTTGCGGTCGGAATACCAGACGCGGACGATTTCCTCATCGTCATGCTTGTCGCGCCCTGCCCGGTCGGTGAAGAAACCGCGCCCCTGGCTGGACCAGGCGAAATTGGGGATCTGGCGCGATTGCAGCCATGCCTTCCACTCGTCGTCTGATGCCGCAACGCAGCCTGCCCAGATGGGATCGAGCATTTCGGCAAGCGAGAAATTGTTGGAAAGCGCGCCGGGCGCCTGCTTGCCGTTCTTCTGCGCATAAGCCGCGGCCTCATCCATGCGCTCGCGCGTCCAGTTCGAGCCGCCGAAAATGCCGCGAATGCGCCCACGCCGGACTTCGGCATCCATGGCATCGACAAATTCGCCGACCGGCACGTCGGGATTATCGCGATGCATGAAATAGGCATCGACATAATCCGTCTTCAGCCGCTCCAGCGACTGATCGAGCTGTTTGGTAATCATATCGGGATAGCAGAGCGGTGAATGTGCGCCCTTGCCGATCAGCACGATCTCCTCACGCGGCACATTGCGGCTGGTGTGCCAGTCGCCGAAAATCGCTTCGGTCCTGCCTGCGCCATAAACATAGGCCGTATCGAAGAGATTGCCGCCCGCCTCGTAAAAGGCATCGAGCGTCAGGGATGCGGAGGCGAAATTGGGGAAGAATTCGAAACCGAGCGCGACCACGGAAGCGGGCTTGGCAAGGCCCGGTATCTGCCGCTTCGGAACGGAATTTCCTGCAACGACCTTGCCACCGGCGATATTTCCGATGCGCGATGTCGCCTTTTCGATGCTGTATTCCAGCCCGACGGAAGCCCGCCATTGGTCCATGACACGCAGATTGCCGAGGCTGTCGGCCCAGGCCATGCCGGGTGCCGCAAATTCGTGTCTGCCCTGGCGAATTGCCTCGCCGGCCGCATCCACCTCGAAGGAATAAAGCCAGCGATCCTCCGGCAACTCGATGGTTTCCACCTTGTCGCCCCTGATGATATCGATCCGCCCGGTGCCGCCCTTGTGGCCGGCGGCGAACCAGAAATCCTTGACCTCGATACGGCCTTCCGAGCCGATGATGCGCAGCACATTGTCTTGCGCCGCCATGATCGAGCACGAGACTTCCGCGACAATGCCGTTTGCGAATTTCAGCACGGCCGAGGCCCATTCATCAACGCCCGACTGGCCGAGATGCGCCGCACCCGCCACCTTTTCCGGTTCGGCGAAGGGTTTTCCATCCACGGCGCCGGCGATCATCCGCACCATGGAAACCGGATAACCGCCGACATCGAGAATGCCGCCGCCGGCCGTTTCATTGGCGAACAGCCGGTGATCGGCCCGGAACGAGCCCATGTTGAAACCGAAGCTGGAGCGGATGATGCGGATATCGCCGACGGCGCGGGCTTTCACCAGCTCCAGCAGTTTCGCCGTCTGCGGATGCAGGCGATACATATAGGCCTCGCCCGCGAAGACGCCCGCCTTTTTCGCCTCGTGGAAAATGGCGTCGGCATCATAGGCGGAAAGCGCGATGGGTTTTTCCACCAGCACGTTTTTACCCGCCCGGATCGCCTTGATCGCCCATTCGGCATGGCCAGTATGGGGTGTGGCGATATAGACCGCATCGATAGCGGGATCGGCAAGCAGGGCATCGTAACCCTTGATAATGCGCGCGCCGGCAAAGGCTTCGGCAAGGCCGGGCTTGTCCGGATTGCGGGTGGCGATGGCCTCTAACCTGCCGGTGCGGGAATGGGCAATACCGTCAGCAAAGGTTCTGGCGATGGTGCCCGGGCCGATGATGCCCCAGCGGATCGGTTGTACGGTCGTCATGAAATCCTCGTCTTTCATATCAGTCTTGAGTGCTTGGGAAAGGGTTCAGCGCAGGCGTTCGCCCTTGCTGTCGAAAAGGAAAGCCCGGCGGGCGGAAAGGCCGACCGTCAGCCGGTCGCGATTGCCGACATCGCGCGATTCCGGCCGTTCGATGATCAGCTGCTCGCCGCCTTCGGTTCGGGCATAGACATAGCTGGTATTGCCGAGATGTTCGGCGACATCGACATGCACGGTGAGATCGGCATCGCCCCCGCCCGCATCGGCAAAATGCTCCGGCCGGATGCCAAGCGAGACCTTGGCCCCCTCGTTGACGCGTTCCTTTATCGGCAAAGTCAGCCGCACCGCAGGATCGTTGTCGAGAGCGAGCGTGACGCTGTCGGCGCCGCTGCCGATGATGGTGGCGTCGAGAAAATTCATCTTCGGCGAACCGACGAAACCGGCAACGAAGCGGTTGGCGGGATCGTCATAGAGATCGAGCGGCGCGCCGACCTGCTCGATATTGCCCGCCCGCAGCACAACGATCTTGTCGGCCAGCGTCATCGCCTCGGTCTGGTCATGCGTCACATAGATCATCGTGGTGCCGAGCTGCTTGTGCAGGCGCGAGATTTCCACGCGCATCTGCACCCGCAATTCCGCATCGAGGTTCGATAGCGGCTCGTCGAACAGGAAGACCTGCGGTTCGCGCACGATGGCGCGGCCGATGGCGACGCGCTGGCGCTGGCCGCCGGAAAGCTGTTTCGGCCGGCGCTGCATCAACTCGTTGATCTGCAGAATTTCGGCCGCGCGGTTGACCCGCTTTTGCGTATCGGCCTTGGGGTTACCGTTCATCCGGAGGCCAAAAGAGAGGTTTTCGGCCACCGTCATATGCGGATAAAGCGCATAGGACTGGAACACCATGGCAATGCCGCGATCTGCCGGGTCGGCATCACTGACCGTCCTGCCGCCGATCACGATATCGCCACCGGAAATATCCTCCAGCCCGGCGATCATTCTGAGAAGCGTGGACTTGCCGCAGCCGGACGGGCCGACAAAAACGACGAACTCCCCGTCCTTTACCTCCAGATTTGCGCCATGGATCACTTCCAGCGCGCCGTAACGCTTGACCACGTTGTTGAGCGAAAGTTCCGCCATGCGGCCCCCTTACTTGACTGCCCCGGCGGAAATGCCGGCGATGAAGTGACGCTGCAAAGCCACGAAAACCACGAGGATGGGTGCGGTGAGCAGCACCGCGCCGGCCATGATGCCGCCCCATGACACTTTGGTGAGCCCGATGAGGGTGCCAAGCGCCACGGGTGCGGTCATCATTCCTGGGCGGGAATTGATGAGAAGCGGCCAGAGGTAATTGTTCCACGAGGCCAGGAAGAGAATGATCGACAGCGCCGCCATGGTGGGTCGCGCCAATGGCAGGGCGATGCGCAGGAATATCTGCCATTCCTTGACGCCTTCCACCCGTGCCGCGTCGAAAAGCTCGGTCGGCATCATCGAGAAGGATTGCCGCATGAACAGCACGCCGAGCGAGTTGAACAGCGGCGGCACGATCAGCGCCACCCAGGTGTTGGCAAGCTTGAATTCCCGCGCCACCATGATGAATTGCGGAATGACGACAACGGCGAAAGGCAAAGTGATGGTGCCGAGAATGATGGCGATCACCACCCCGCGTCCGGCAAAACGATAACGCGCCAGCGCCCAGCCGGCCATCGACGTCAGGAACACCGAAAGCACGGTGTAAATGACGGCGACGGTGATCGAGATGAACATGGCCCTGAGGAAATTGGTGTCCGCCTGCAGATTGTTGAAATTCTCGACGAAGTTGGTGGACGGCACCAGAACAATGTCCGGGCTGAAAATGCCGTAATCCGGCATGGTCGAGAACACGAACATCATCCACAGCGGAAACAGCCAGATGATGGCAAGCGGTGTCAGCGCCGCGTGCAGCGCGATCTTCTGCCAGAAAAGCGATCTCGATTTCGATCTCATTTCGGCTCCCTCCCGACCCAGAGATTAAGCAGCGAAATGGCGATGGCGAGCGCCGCCATGGTATAGGCAATGGCCGAGGCATAACCGAAATTGAGCGAGGTAAAGCCCTGGCGATAAAGGAACAGCCCCAGCGTCTCCGTGCCGCCGCCCGGTCCGCCCCTGTTGGTGATGAGGAAGGGTTCGGCAAACAGCTGCATGGTGCCGATCACCGAGAGCACGACACAGAACAGGATGATGGGTTTAAGCAACGGCAGGGTGATATAAAAGAACTGCTGGCGCTTGCTGACCTTGTCCAGCGTCGCCGCTTCATAGACATCGCCGGGGATGGATTGTAGCCCGGCGAGGAGGATGATGGCGTTATAACCCGCCCAGCGCCAGGTGACGGCGATGATGACGAGCGCCATGGCCGCATTGGCATTGTCGAACCACGAGATGGGCGAAAGGCCGACGGACGTGATGAGCTTGTTGATGATGCCGAAATCGGCGCTGAACATCAGCCGGAAGACAGCCGCATAGGCCACCTCGCCAACGACGACAGGCGCAAAAAAGGCAAAACGATAAAGCGGCCGCGCCTTCAGGAGCGGCGAATTCAACAGCACCGCCATGACGGTGGCGAGCGCGATCATCACGGGCACCTGAATGACCAGAATGATCAGCGTATTATAAAGCGCATTATAAAAGGCCGGATCGGAAACCAGCCGCCCCCAGTTCATGGAAGGCGCAAACCGCCACGGATTAATCCGCGTGTTCTGGAACGACAGCATGAACGAACTGATGATCGGCCAGACCCAGAAGGTGGCGAAAATCAGGAGATAGGGCGCAAGGAACGCATAAGCGATCCTGTTCCTGGACGGCATGACGACCTCCATATGCCGGACGATGGGCCGGATAAATGGAAAAGCTTCAGAAAGAGCGCGCCCCTATGTGGGGAATGCCTTTGCAAAACGGTGCGGCCTATTTCTTCTCCCCGAGGGGGAGAAGGTGGCCCAAAGGGTCGGATGAGGGGGCTGGCTCTCGATTTATCACTACCGTCGCCCCCTCATCCCGCTGCCGCGGACTTCTCCCCCTCGGGGAGAAGAAACTTGTGGCACCCGCTCGGTCCTAACCGCCGGCTTACTGCGCGACGGGCAGCCCCGTCGCCGTTTCGATCTGCTTGGCTGCATCATCAAGCGCTGCTTTCGCATCGGGATAACCGCCGGCGAAATATTTCGTCTGCGTCGCCTTGTAGATCGCATCCGCATCCGACTGGAACGCCGTGCCGCGGCTCGGCACGATCTTCGGCAGGGTGGCCAGAATATCGGTCCACACCGCCTGCCCACCCCAATAGGCCTGCTTTTCCTTGACGAAAGGATCGTCGATGGCGGACAGCAGTGAGGGAACGAGGCCGAAGGATTTCAGCATCGTCACCTGGCCTTCATTGGTGGTCAGCGCGTAGTCGATATATTTCCACGCCGCCTCCTTGTGCTCGGATGTCGAGCTGATCGCCAGCGACGAGCCGCCGAGATTGGCCGCATGCGGACCATCCGCCGTCAGGCTCGGCATCAGATAGACGCCCCATTTGCCGGAAAGATCAGGAGAGCCGGAACGAACCGTACCTTCATACCAGGCGCCATACATCTGGCTGGCGGCCTTGCCGGCGGTATTGGCCTGGATTTTCTCATCCCAGATCGCCGCCGTGATGATGCCGGCGTCTTTCATTTCCTTGACCTTTTCAAGGGTCGCGACACAGGCGGGCTGGTTGATGGTAATGTTCTGGCCATCAGTCGAAAAGTAACCGCATCCCTGCTCATTGGCGATCATGCGAAACCATTCGCTGTCGCCGTTGAAATCGGCCTGCGCCATCACGGTGCCGGGATTGGCGGCCATGACCTTCTTGCCGGCGGCGATGAAATCATCCCAGCTTTTGATGGTGGCCGGATCGACGCCTGCCTTCTCATAGAAATCGTGGCGATAAAATACCGCCACCGGACCGGAATCCCACGGAACCGCATAGGCGACGCCGTCAACCTCCAGTTCCGTGCGCTTGAAATCAGGGAAAAGCGCCTGTTTCTCAGGCGTGTAGCCAAGCTCGGTCAGATTGGCGAAACAATCGGGAAAACGACTCCAGAACAGTTCCGCCTCGAAATTTTCAATGGTGACGATATCAGGAAGACCATCGCCCCCGGCTGCGCAGGCAGCCAGCGTCTTGTCAAAAACCTGATTGTTTCCAAGGTCTTCAACGACGATCTTGATATCCGGATTCTGCTTGTTGAAGCCCTCTACCGTGGATTTCAGTGCGGAAGCCGCGACGTTCCAGCTCCAGATGGTGACGGTTTCTGTTTGCGCCAAAGCCGGGGCTGCGAGAAGCAGCATGGCCGTAGACGCGCCAAGAAATTTCAAGCACATTGAAAACCTCCCTTTTTCAATTGCCGTTCTTCAGCGAACATGGGCACATTAGCGGCGGCAGGAAATCTGTCTCGTAAAAAGGGAACATCGATTTGGCGGAAAGTAAGATTGCTGAAAGAGCCTTCTACCAGCCGGGTGCAAGCAGCATCGAAGGCATGCCGACAACGCTGCAGCTTTTTCACAATCATCCGCCCATCATGCTCAGGCCCCACTGGCACGCGCAGGTGGAAGTGAATTACGTGATGTCGGGATCGGTGCATTATCGCATGGGCGATCACGAGCTCTCGCTCGATGCCGGCCAGATGTGCATCTTCTGGGGTGGCCAGCCGCACCAGATGGACCACTCCTCCGACGATTCCTTTTACGCCGGCGCGCATCTGCCGCTGGTGCACTTCTTCCGCATGCGGCTGCCCGCCACCGTCTCCAGCCTGCTGATGGGTGGTGCTACGATGGTGAGCGCTGAGACCGACCGGGCAGATGCGGAGAATTTCGGTCGCTGGTTCCGTTACGTCACTTCGGGCGAACAGGCGAAAGCCCAGCACGCGGTGGAGGAATTGCTGCTCAGGGTCGAGCGGATGTTCCTTGAACCCTACTCCGTCATATCATCCGCCGCCAATGGCAAACGCAGGGAGGATGACGAGGGCATGGCACCCTCCATCGGCGTGGTGCGCATGTGCGACTTCATCGCCGCCAATTTTCTCGACGATATCGACGCGACGGAGATTGCCCGTGCCGCATCGCTGCATCCGAAATATGCGATGAACCTGTTCCGCAAATCCACCGGCATGACGCTGATCAAATATCTGACCCTGCTGCGGCTTTCGCGCGCGCAGGCGATGCTGATGACCGGCAAGGACAATATCCTGCAGATCGCCATGGAAAGCGGCTTCGGCTCCGTCAGCGCCTTCAACAAGGCGTTCCGCCAAATCGCCGGCATGTCGCCTTCCGATTTCCGCCGCGACATGCGGGCGACGGCGGCTTAGGGTATTTCCAATGGAGTCGTACCGTAAGCAACCTACATGGTGCCGACGCGTCCCATCTCCACCCCTCATTCCTGTGCTTGTCACAGGAATCCAGCCGACGCGCGTCTGCGCGGCGAAAAGAGTCCTTCCAGCCCAAGTCCTTGGGCTGGCTGGATCCCTGTGACAAGCACAGGGATGAGGAGCGTTAAGCCTAGTCCCCTATATCTTCCGTGTCGGAAAAAGCAGCGCTGCGCTGCCGCGCCGCCTGCCGATAGGCCCTTGGTGAACTGCCCAGCATTCGCCGGAACATGGTGGTGAAAGCCGGGATGTTTTCATAACCGGCATCCAGCGCCACATTCGTCACCGCTTCGCCGGGCCGCCAGTCTCGGCAGGGAGGCGAAGATACAGGCCTGCTGGCGCCAGGTGACGAAACTTAACCCCAGTTCCTTGCGGAACAGCCGCGTAAACGAGCGGCGGCTGATGCCCATGGCCGCCGCCCAGTCATCGATCTCCACCCGCGCCACGGGCTTTTTCAGGAAATCGCGGCACAGCGCCGCCAGACGCTGATTATCTGGAAAAGGCAGTCCGAGCGGCCTTTCCGGCAGGCGGTTGACCTCGTCCAGCAACAGCGCCCGCACAAGGCCCTGCCGGTGAAAAGCCGTCGGCTGGTGTTCCTCACCCAGCAATTCCGAAATCAGGCTGGAGGCGAGATCGGTTATTTCCACCACGCGCGGTGCGCCCGCATGAAACAGGTCCGGATGGACGTAGATCGAATGCATCTCCACCGTCGAGATGGTTTCCGCCTCATGTTGCAGCCCGGCGGGAATGAGCAATCCATGACCGGGCGGTATCATCCAGCGACCATCCGCAGTGCTGACAAGCACGACGCCCTGACGGGCGCACCAGATCTGCACGCGGCTATGGCTGTGGGGCGGCGTCCGGTGCCCGGTGGGGTAAACGCGGCAAAGCGCCAGCACCGGCTCATTGGTGCCGTCGATCAATTTCAGACTGCGTTCATGCTCGTCATGCGTCAGTCCTGAAGGCTGCCGCGATTTGATTTTTGCCATTTGGCCCACTCACAAAGAAAATCGTCCAGAACACAAATGCAGGCCAGAAACAATATGAATAAAAGCGGGAAGAAATAAAGACATGTTTCCCGTCTTCCGCCGGGAACCCGAGAGGACTTCATCATGGCCACTGTTACCAGCGCCGGCAACAGCACCGTTCAATCCGCAACGCACGGCGTTTTCGATCATCGCAGCCGCCAGCTTCTGCCACATGCTGAACGACATCATGCAATCGCTGCTGACGTCGCTTTATCCGCTGCTGAAGGCGAATTACGCGCTCGATTTCATGCAGATCGGCCTGCTTACCTTCGCTTTTCAGGTCACCGCCTCGCTGCTGCAGCCGGTTGTCGGCATGGTGACGGACCGCTGGCCCATGCCGTTCTCCCTGCCCGTCGCCATGCTGTCCACCTGCGCCGGCCTCATCACGCTTGCTTTTGCCCATAGTTTCGAGGTTCTGGTGATCGGCGCCTGCCTCATCGGCATCGGTTCGGCGATCTTCCATCCGGAAGCCTCGCGTGTGGCGCGTCTGGCATCCGGCGGCCGTCATGGTCTGGCGCAATCCTTCTTCCAGGTGGGCGGCAATACCGGCACGGCCATCGGCCCGCTGCTCGCCGCCTTCATCGTCATCCCGCTCGGTCAGACGAGCCTCAGCTGGTTCTCGCTGATCGCACTCGTCGGTTTTGGCGTGCTTTCCTGGGTTGGTGTCTGGTACACCCGCCACCGCCGCGCAACGGTCGGCAAGGCGCCGGCCAGCCGCACGCTTCCCCTTGCGCGTGGCACTGTCATGATGACGCTTCTGGTACTGGTGGTTCTGACCGCCACCAAGAATGCCTATCTCGCCAGCCTGTCCAGCTACTTCACCTTCTACACCATCGACAAGTTCGGTCTTGGTGTTCAGGACGCGCAGGTTCTGCTGTTCCTCTTCCTCGGCGCTTCGGCACTGGGCGTGTTCTTCGGCGGCCCGATCGGCGACCGTTTCGGCTCACGCGTCGTCATCTGGTTCTCGATCCTCGGCGTCATTCCCTTCGCGCTGCTGCTGCCCTATGCGAACCTGTTCTGGACAGCCATTCTCGTCGTCGTCATCGGCTTCGTGTTCTCCTCCGCCTTCTCGGCCATCGTCGTGTTCGCGCAGGAACTGGTGCCGGGCCGCGTCGGCCTCATCGCCGGCATGTTCTTCGGTTTCGCCTTCGGTTTCGGCGGCATCGGCGCTGCGGTTCTGGGTGTTTATGCGGATAAGGAAGGCATCGAATTCGTCTACCGCATCTGCTCCTACATGCCGCTGCTCGGCCTGCTCACGGTGTTCCTGCCAAAACTGCCGAGCCACCGCTAAAAGCCTCGCGTTCAACGCTTTTCAACACGGCGGTCACCTGTGATACTCAGGTGACCGCCGTATTCCGTTGAGCAAAGCCCTACCCATGCAAATCCCGATAAAATCGATCCTCGTTTTCCACGCCGCGGCAAGGGCGGGCAGCATTTCCCGGGCGGCGGAGGAACTGAGCGTCACACCATCGGCCGTTTCCCAGCAGATCCAATTGCTGGAAGGCCAGCTCGGCACGACCCTGATGGCACGAACCGGCCGCAAGGTGACGTTGACCGAAGCGGGCGAGCGCTATTTCTCGATGATCACCGCCCAGATCGAACAGATATCAGACGCCACCGACAGTATTCGCGGCTTCCGCTCGGTCACCACGCTGACGATCCGGGCGACGCCGACCATCTCCAACAAATGGCTGCTGCCGCGTCTCGGCTCGTTTCTGGAGGAACACCCCGAACTGGAAGTGCGCCTCGACGGCACCAACGAGCCGACCGATTTTTCGCAGGAGCTTGTCGATATAGAGCTACGCCATGGCGATGGCCGCTGGCCGGGCCTCTTCGTGGAAGGGCTGGTGGAGGAGGAATTCCTGCCGGTCTGTTCGCCGAATTATCAGGGTGCGGGTAAATTCCTGCCCGAGGAATTGCAGAACCAGCGGCTGATCCATTCGGTGAAGGCGCAGGCGCAATGGAACCACTGGTTCCCTCTGGCCGGCGTGACAGCCGAAAAGCGCTGGCGGCGGGTCCTGTTCGACCGCAGCCACATGGCCATCGATGCCGCCGTTCTCGGCATTGGCGTGGCGCTGGAAAGCACCTTGATGATGGAGCGGGAACTGCAGGACAAGATGCTGGTGCCGGCCGTGACGGACGCGCCGCGCATCAAGCTCGTCACCCAATGGATCGTCTGCCCGCATTCCCATCTGCGGCAGAGAAAAGTCATGCTGTTTCTGGAGTGGATGCGAAAACAACGCGACGAGTGGCAAGCCCGCCGCGTTGTCTGATGGTTCAGGCAATCCGTTTGCGCGTCAATAAAGCCCCATCAGCCGGATTGGCCCGAGCGTCAGCACCGGGAACAATACCAGCGCGAAGATGGCAAGCGTCAGCACCGTCATCGGCGCCAGCGAACCGCGAATGACATCCTCGATCTTCATGTTCGCCACCTGTGCTGCCGCAAACAGGCAGACCCCCACCGGCGGCGTCACCAGCCCGAGCGTCAGCGTCATGACAGTCACGATCAGGAAATGGATCGGATCGATGCCCAGTGCCTCCACCGGCGGCATCAGCACGGGGATGAGGATGAACATCGCCGGGATCGCTTCCATGAAGATGCCGATGATCAGCAGGAAGACGAAGATGACGAGCATGCCGGTCATGGGGCCGAGGTTCATGGCCTTCAAAAGCTCGGCCACCTGTTCGGGCAGCCCATCGAAGGTGAAGACCCAGGCGGCAAGCTGCGAGGTGGCGGCGATGAACAGGATGGTGCCGGAAATGCGCGCCGTCGAGATCAATATTTCCGGCAGTTCCCGCACCGGCAGCGTGCGATAGACGATGACGCCAAGCACCGCGACATAAACCACCGCGATGGCAGCTGCTTCCGTTGGCGTGAACAGGCCGCTGGCAATGCCGATGATCAGGATCAGCGGTGTCAGCATTGGCAGGACGGCGCGCAGACCCGTGACGACCACCAGACGGAAATTGAACGGTGTCGGCGGATTGTAACCGTAATGCACCGAATAGAAGTGGTTGAAGACCAGAAAGGCGAAGGCGATGAAGAGGCCGGGCACCAGACCGGCGATCAGCAGCGTGCCGATCGACACGTTGGCGATGGAACCGGCAATCACGATCAGGATCGACGGCGGAATGATCGAGGAGAGTGTGGAGGTGCAGAGCGTCATGCCGACGGCATAACCCTTTGGAAAACCGTGCCGCTCCATGGCCTTGATCTCGATGGCGCCGACCGAGGCGATATCGGCGACGGAGGAGCCGGAGACGCCGGAAAAAATCACCGAGGAGATGACGTTGACGTGGCCAAGCCCGCCGGGAAGCCAGCCGACCATGGCCTCGGCGAAATCAAAGATGCGCTCCGCCACCCGCCCCCGCTCCATGACCGTGCCGACCAGAATGAAAAGCGGCACGGCGACAAGAAGGAAGGAGTTCATCGACGAGAACATCGTCTGCGACAGCAGGTCCATGGGCATGGAGGTGAAGAGCCACAGCGTGCCGACACTGGCGAGCGCCAGCGCGATGGCAAGCGGCACGCCGAGCATGCTGAGACCGAAAAAGGCGATGAGAAGAAAGACCGACATGGCTCAATGTCCTGCTGAAATGGAGATATCGGCATGGGCGATCTCGTCCGCCGGCAGGCCAAGCTCGGGAAGCGCGATGAGCTCCCGGCGGCTGCGCAGCGATTCGATGATGGCGAGCACGGCGATGATGGCGGAAACGGGCAAAACCATGCCGATGGCCCACATCGGGATCGGCAGGGTGGCGGCGGTCTCGTTCATCATGATCTGCTGGCGCACCAGGGTGAAACCCGTCCAGCCCATCATGCCGAAGAAGAACACCGATGAACCGACATAGATCGGCACCGCCAGCCGCCGGAAGAAGCGGTGGAACAGCACCAGAAACACCACGACACGGGCGCTTTCCACGGTGCGGAAACCGGCGGCAAGGCCAAGGAAGACCATCCAGATGAAGAGAAAGCGGGTCGCCTCCTCGGTCCAGGGAAACGGACTGCCGATGAGGCGGCCGATGACCTGAAGAAGCACGACGATGAGAATGCCGGCACAGGCTGCCCCCGCGGCTATATCGGCGATGAGTTTTACGATGGTGCCGAGCACCGAAGGTTTCGTATCGCGCATGACAATACCCTTCCACTGCTGAAACCGGATATCCGGTAAACGAATGCCACCCTGCCGTTCTGGCAAAGCAACGCCTGCTGACGTTTGCGGAGGCCGGGCCTGCCAATCCATTCAGGCCCGGCCGTCCAAGTGCGGGAAACGTCAGTTCGTCTTCAAGAAAGCCTGCGTCTTGTCGAAGAACGCCTGATCTTTCACCAGCGCCGAGAACTTCGCCGAGAGACCGGCCGCAACCTCTACGAAGGCCTTGCGCTCATCGTCGGTCAGCGTGTTGACCTCCATGCCGTTCTTCTTCAGCGTCTCAAGCGACTTGTCGATATCGGCAGCGTCGTTCTGCGCTTTCCAAAGCTCGGTTTCAGTCGCCGCTTCCTTCAGCGCCGTCTTGAAGCCCTCGTCGAGACCTTCGAAGCGGGCCGGGTTCATGCCCAGCACCCAGGCGTCAGCAATGTGGTTGCTGATCGTCAGATATTTCTGCACTTCGTAAAGCTTGGCGCTAACAGGCACGTTGACCGGATTTTCCTGCCCGTCGACGACTTTGAGCTGGAGCGCATTGTAAACTTCAGCAAAAGCCATCGGTGTCGGGGCAGCCCCCATGGCGCCGAAGAACTCGACCCAGAGCGGATTGTTCGGCACCCGCAGCTTCATGCCCTTGAGATCAGCCGGCGATTTGATCGGCGCCTTGGAATTGGTGATCTGGCGCAGCGGCCGCGACCAGAGATCGAGCCCGAGAATACCGATCTTGCTGAGATCAGTGGAAAGCTCCTTGCCGAGATCGCTGTCGAGATAGACCCGGAGCTGGTCGATATCGCGGAACTGGTAGGGAATGGCGATGGCGGTGAACTTGGGATTGAAGGTCGCGTAAAGCGAGGTCGAATTCAAAAGCATGTCCAGCGAACCGCCGGCCAGCTGCTTGACGCCCGCCGAAGGGTCGCCGCCATAAAGTGTGCCGTTCGGGAATACCTTGATCTTGAGTTTGCCGTCGGTCTTTTTCGAAACGATCTCGGCAAACTTGTTGGCGGCGAGCGTGATTTCGGAATTGTCGGCATCCGGCGTCGAAAGCGTCAGTGTTTCGGCCTGCGCGATGGATGCGACCAGCATGGTGGCGGCGAGAGCCAGCCCGTAAAGTTTTGAAATTTTCATATGTTCCTCCCTTTGTTATCTCTAGACAGTTTCGAGCGTTCCTCCGAACGCATTCATGCGTTTAATCTCAAGGATCACACCGCTGTGATCAAGCTCGCCCGCGCCATGCTCGACCATGGAACGGAACAGCCGGTCAACCTCCTCGCCGACCGGTAATTTCAGGCCACGGCTTTCGGCGAAAGCCAGCGCCGTGGACGTATCCTTCACCTGGTATTTCGCCGGGCCGCCGGGGCGGAAATCGCCCTCCACCATGCGTTTTCCGTGCTGGCGGAAGACGGTGGATTCGGCAAAACCGCCCAGCAAAGCCTGGCGTACCTGCGCCGGGTCGGCTCCCCCGCTTCAACCAGCGTCAAAGCCTCGGCAACAGCGCAGATTGTCGAGGCGACGATCAGCTGGTTGGCAAGCTTGGCCAGTGAGCCGCAGCCCACCGGCCCGACATGGGTGACGCGGCCAAGGCAATTGAGGAGTGGCCGCAATGCATCCACATCCCGCTGTTCACCGCCGGCCATGATGGCGAGCGTTCCCTCTATCGCCCCTTTTTCACCGCCGGAAACCGGTGCGTCGACATAAGCGACGCCATAAACCTTTGCCGCCTCCGCCTGTTCCCGTGCGCTGTCGACGGGGATGGAACTCATCACCAGCAGAATAGCACCGGGCTTCATGGTGGAAACGACACCCGAGGCACCGAGCAGAACCTCGTCGCAGACCGGCCCGGAACTCAGCATGCAGATGACGACATCGGCTTCGGCCGCAGCTTCGGCAGTCGTGGCCGCCGGCTGCACGCCCTTTGCCGCCAGAGCCGCAGCTTTTTCAGCGCTGCGGTTCCAGGCCTTGACGGAAAACCCGGCCTCCGCCAGACGCTCCGCCATGGGGGCGCCCATGATACCCGTTCCGATAACGGCGATCTGTCGAATGTCAGCCATCGTTTCCATCTTTCAGTGCCACTGCCGGTTCAGGAAACGCACCGGCAGTTCTTCTTCGATGAGGGCGGGAAATGCTTCCCGAAACCGGTCGAGATGTGGTGTTTTCAGATGGTCGTCGAAAGCCTGCCTGTCGTCATAGACCTCGTAGAACACCACATTGTTTCCGGTTTCCGGCCGCACCACATCGAATTGCCGGCAGCCCGGTTCATCCTGAACCGAGTGCCTGGCGTCATCGCGCGCCGCATCGAGAAAGGCGTCCATCGCGTCGGGCTTCACCCGGAATTCCGCGATCACCACGAAAGCTCCCTTCGACATGTCCTCTCTCCCGTCCATTACGCCGCGGCGTCCTTTTGCGGACGGAACTGGTTTTCCATGTCCTGGCGCAGCTTCACCACATCGAGATCATTGACCAGTTCCACATCGTCGAAGCTGACGATCTGGTCTTTCTTGATGGCGCGCTTCAGCTTGACATTATGGGCAAGGCCGATCGGCAGCGCCTTGATGTCAAGGCTGCGGGTGGCCGGAATGGCGTTCGCCCAGACCGCGTAACCGCCCTCGCCGTCGAGCATCTCGCCGGGCTGCATGTCCTTCTTCGCCGTAGCGACGGCATCGCCGCGGAACTCCCTGGAGCAACCGGTCGCTTCGTTGCGCAGCACGGCGGAAAGCACGCTGATCGAGGTTTCCAGCCCGATGATGTGAAACGGACGCCACATGGAAGCGTACCAGCCGGAGGGATCGGTCAGCAGGCCATATTGCTTGAAGCAGGCCCGGGCATATTCATTATGCGCCTTGAAGGTGACGAAAACGCCGTAGCGAATGTTGTTGAACACCTCGCGTCCGTCCGGCTCCTGGCTCGCAGCAATATCGACCAGACCGGAGCGCGACATACGGCCGCCATCGGCAGCGGGACGGAAAACGCGGGCGAGATCGTGCAGGCCGGCGGGCGGGAAGGCCAGACCGTCATCCGGGCAATCCAGCCCCGTGCCGTTGGCGACCGCCGCCATTTCGATGGCCGCCTTGGTGCCGTCGGTGAAGGAATTGTACATTTTCGGATTGAAGTCGCCCTTGGCCACTTCCTCGTCGGTCCAGCCGAAATAACCCCAGACCGTGTCCGGCGTCGAATAACGGTAACGGGGCTCGAAATTCATGCCCTTGCCGGCGGAAACGACCTCGAAGCCGGTGGCGCGCGCCCAGTCGACCAGCTCGCAGATCAGCGCCGGCTGGTCGCCGTAAGCCATGGAATAGATCAGGCCCTTGGCCCGGGCCTTTTCAGCAAGGATCGGCCCGACCATGACATCGGCTTCGACATTGACCATGACGACGTGCTTGTTGTGCTCGATGGCGCCCAGTGCATGGCGCGCGCCGGCCAGCGGATGACCGGTCGCTTCGATCACGCATTCGATCTCGCCGCAGGCGAAAAGCTCGTTCACATCGTCGGTCACATAGGTCTTGCCGCTCTTCAGCGCATCGGCGCAGCTCGTCGCGTCGTAACGCTCCTTCGGCCAGCCGACGCGGTCAAACGATTCCCTTGCCTTGCCGACATTGAGGTCTGCGACGGCGACCATGTGGAAACCGGCGATGCGCTGCGCCTGCGCCAGCACCATGGAGCCGAACTTGCCGGCACCGATGAGACCAACCCGGACAGGTTTGCCGCCGGCTGCACGCGCTGACAGAAGAGAATAGAGATTCATGTTTTGACATCCTTCGCTGGGGAAATTGCTGGCGAGAATGTCCAGACTGCCCGGCGAAGGCCATGCGATACCGAGGCAGCGAAGGTTCACCCCTCGCGGCGCTGGCCACATGACGTTTCTGCGTTCCTCCCGGATCCCGGCACGCCTTTGCGCCGGCTCTCGCGGTCGCCTCCCAAAGCAACCTTGAGACCAGAGTAGGAGCGTTCAGATATTAGTTCTATTTAGAAAATCAGATTTTTTGTTTAGTTTATCTAACGAACCATCAGGCCGATTTGCGCAGCATCAGATCGGCGCTGAGCAGGATGCGTTCACGCATCCGCGTCGTGTCATCCGTCTCATCATCCAGCTTCTGCAGCAGAAGCTCGATCGACAGCCTGCCGATCTCGTTATAATTCTGCGCCACCGTGGTAATCGGCGGGCAGGCATAACGCGACAGAGGATGATCGTCATGGCCGGCGACCCTGAGATCGTAATCAGCGCCATGGCCAACCTTGATGCCTTTCTGGTAGGCGGCGGCGATGACGCCGAAGGCGATACGGTCATTGGCGCATAAAATGGTGCGCGATGGCAAATGCCCTGCCCCATCCAGCAGCCGGCTCGCCTCATCAAAGGCGAAACGCTCGAAATCCCAGGTGACGATGCCGGGAACATCGATGACATGCGGCTCGAAGCCCAGACGCTGCATCGCCTCCTCATAGGCCGTGCGGCGTGTCGCAGCGTTGGTATTGACCTGCGGCATATCGAAGAAACAGGGCGGTTCGCCCGAACGGCAGAGATAATCCACCATCAGCCCGACACTCTGGCGATTGTCCGTGCCGACAAAGGCCGAAGTCTCATCCAGCGGCGAATCGACATAAACGATCGGAATGCTGGCCGCGAGCTGCTCCAGCGTGGCGCGATGGGATTTGACGCCGAGCGGCGCGATGATGGCGCCCGCCACATTCATCGACTTGAAGGTGCGGATCGCCCGGTCCTCGATTTCCGCCTTGCCATCCGAAGACAGCACGAAGGCAAGGAACCCCGCCTCGTTGGCGATGAGTTCGATGCGGCTCGTCAGCGCCATGTAGAACGGATCGGTGGAGTTCGGAATGATGATGCCGATGATATTGGAACGGCGGCGGTTGAGGTTGACGGCGAATATATTCGGCCGAAAACCCGATTTCTTCAGCGCATCCTCGATGGTGTCCCGCGTTTTCTTGCGGACCGAGGCGGGATCATTGAAGTATTTCGAAACGGTCGGGCGGGAAAGGCCGACGAATTCCGAAAATTCTTCCATCGTCCTGATAGATTTGGCCAAAGTGCTTGCCCCCATGAAATATTACATGTGGTACTCTATATCGACCGGCCTTCGCACGAAAAGCCGGTCGAATGGTTATCAACGGCCAAACGATCATTCGGCCGCAAACTGCACTTTCATCGTCGCCGGATCAGACGGTTTTTTCGTAAAGAATGGCAGCATTTCCGAAAGCGGCAGCCGGTGCGACACCAGCCGCGCCATAAGATCACCATCCGTCTCCAGAATGGCAAGCGCCTGCGGTATGTTGCGGTTCAGAGAATGTGAGCCGACAAGCTTCAACTGACGCCGGAAGATCTCGAAAGGCGCCACCGAAATGCGGGCATCCGGCGCGCAGACGCCGAAAAACAGCGCGGTGCCGCCATCCGCAACCAGCGGGATCATCGCTTCGGCAACAGCGGCAATACCCGTCGCGTCGGCCACAAAATCGAAAGACTTCTGTTGCCGCACGAGCGCTTCCGAGCCCGACACCGCCACCTTGAGCCCAAGACTTTCGGCAAAGGCCAGCCGGCTTTCATTGATATCGGCCATCGTCACCGTCTGAATGCCACGCGCTTTCAGCGACAGGGCAAGCAGCAGACCGATGGGACCGGCGCCAAACACCAGCGCGCTTTCCGGCACCACGCCACTCTCACCGATGCCAGCGCTCTGCATGCCGTTGACGACGCAGGCGAGCGGTTCGGCCAGTGCCGCGACATGATAGGGCATCGAACCGATGCCGTGCAGGTGATCCGCACGCACCACACTGAATTCGGCAAAGCCGCCATTGTGGGAAACGCCATAGGCCTTCAGCGTGCTGCAAAGGTTGGTCAGCCCCTTCCGGCAACTGGCGCAGGTGCCGCAGGGCAGATTGGGATCGACCACCACCCGGTCTCCGATCGCAAACCCCGCCACGTCGGCGGCCACGGCCGCAACCTCGCCGGCATATTCATGCCCCGGAATGACGGGAAACGCACCGTCGCCGTAACGCGCATGCAGCACGTCTATATCGGTGTGGCAAAGCCCCGAAGCCTTGACCCGCACAAGCGCGTGACCCGGCGGCAGATCGGCGACGGGGAGTTCCGCCAGCACGGCGCGTCCCTTCTCGACGAATTGAATGGCATGCATGGTCATCTCCGGCTTTTCAGCTCATCCAGTTGCCGCCGTCGACATTGTATGTCTGGGCGAGAATATAATCGCTGTCGGCGGAGGCGAGGAAAACCGCCAGCCCCTTGATGTCATCAGGCGTGGCGAAACGGCCGATCGGCACGGATTTGGCCACCGCCGCCTTCTTCTCGCCGGGCTTTAAGCCTTCCCATTTGGCGAAATGCGCATCGACCACTTCCCAATGCTCGCCATCCACGACGCCGGGCGCAATGGCGTTGACATTGATGCCGTGCTTGACGAGCGCCAGCGCCGCCGACTGCGTGGCGGAAATGATCGCCGCCTTGGAGGCGCAATAAAGCGTCACCAGCGCCTCGCCGCGCCGGCCGGCCTGGCTTGCCATATTGATGATCTTGCCGCCGCGCGCGCTCGATCATGACATTGGAGACAGCCTTCATCATGAACAGCGGGCCCTTGAGATTGATGTCGAACACCCGCTCATAGCTCTCTTCGGTAATGCCGTTGATCGGCGCCATATCGAAGATCGCGGCATTGTTGACGAGAATATCGATGCCGCCGAACTCCTCATCCACCGCCTTCACCACCGCATCGATCTGAGCGAGGTCGGTAACATCCAGCCGCACCGCCTTCGCCGAAGGGCCGATGGCGGCGGCAGACGCCGTGGCGCGGGCAATATCGATATCGGCGATGATGACCTTTGCGCCCTCATCGGCGAAAGCCTGCGCAAAACCAAGGCCGATACCGCGGGCAGCGCCGGTGATCAGCGCAACCTTGTTGTTCAATCTCATGTCGATCTCCGTAATGCATGGCGGGTCAATTGGCCATGCTCGTTTGTTGTTCGATGCTTTTCCTCACTCCCCTCATTCCTGTGCTTGTCACAGGAATCCAGCCGACGCGGCTCTCACGCGGCGAGAGAGTCCTTCCAGCCCAAAGACTTGGGCTGACTGGATTCCTGTGACAGGCACAGGAATGAGGGAAGAACTGGCCCTCAATCCCCACCCATGCCGCCCGCCACCAGAAGGCGAACGGGCGGCACGCCGGGAGGACGCGGCTACTTGATGTAGCCCGCGCGGGTCATGTCACGTTCGACCTGCTTCTGCGCGCCTTCGAGCGCCGCATCGACGGTCTGCTGGCCGGAAAGGGCTGCCGCGATCTGCTGGCCGACAACCGTACCGATGGACTGGAATTCCGGTATGGCGACGAACTGCACGCCGGTATAGGGCACCGGATCCTTGGTCGGCTTGGACGGATCGGCAGACATGATCGCCTTCAGTACCGTATCCGCGAAAGGCGCGGCCTTCTTGTATTCCGGCAGCTCATAGGTGGATTTGCGCGTGCCCGGCGGCACGGCCACCCAGCCCTCGCTTTCACCAACCGTCTTCACATAGGACTTCGAAGTCGCCCATTTGACGAAGGACTTGGCGGTTTCAAGCTTCTTCGTGCTGTTTGGAATTGCAAGGTTCCAGGACCACGACCAGCTCGAACCGTTCGGCGTTACCTCGACCGGAGCACGCGTAAACGCGGTCTTGTCGGCAACCTGGCTCTGCTTGGGGTCATAAACGCGGCCTGCCGCCGAGGTGGCGTCGATCCACATGGCGCAACGGCCAGATGAAAACAGCGTCTGGTTTTCATTGAAGCCGTTGGCGGCCGCACCGGGCGGGCCGTAGGAGGTCATCAGCGCCACATAATCCGCAATCGCCTTTTTCCACGGCTCGCTCGTCAGCTGCGGTTTCCAGTCCATGTCGAACCAGCGGCCGCCATAGGTATTGATCATGGTGCCGAGGAAGGCCATGTTTTCGCCCCAGCCCGGCTTGCCGCGCAGGCATATGCCATATTGCTGTTTCGACTTGTCGGTCAGCTTGGCGGCAAAATCCTTGATCTGGTCGTACGTCGGATTGTCAGGCATCTTCAGGCCGGCGGCGTCGAACAGATCCTTGCGGTAAAGCGTGAACGAGCTTTCGGTATAGAACGGCACGGCGTAAAGCTTGCCGTCCACCGTCAGGCCCTTTTTGATCGGGTCGAGCAGATCGGCATAATCATAATCGTCGCCGAGATCGTCGACGGGCGCCAGCCAGCCCTGCTTGCCCCAGATCGGCGCTTCGTAACCGCCAATGGTCATGATGTCGAACTGGCCGCCATTGGTGGCGATATCGGTGGTGACGCGTTCGCGCAGAACATTCTCTTCCAGCACGATCCAGTTGATCTTATTGCCTGTTTCCTTCTCCCAGGCGCTGGAAAGCTTCTGCATGATGATCATGTCGCCATTGTTGACGGTGGCGATGTTGATCTCTTCCGCCTGCGCCAGCCCGGCCAGAAGCCCGGCTCCAACCACAGACGACGACAGAATTGCAATGAATTTGCTCATGATACCCGCTCCTCCTTTACGGATGTCTACGCATAACAATACATGCGTAAAATTTTTATCTCGCAAAACTCGCTCTATTGTCAACATCCGAAAATAAATCGGGGCATGGAGATATAGTGGCGCACGCCAATAAACCGCTGTTTTAAAACATATAATATCGCAAAAAATTATTTGCAGAGGCGCCTTCACTGCTGCGACGCAACAAAATTTTTATCGTTCAATATATTGACGCGCGTAAATTTTTGAATGATATCCGAAAAGCATAGGCCCTTGGAACGGTGGAATTTGCATCCGCAAAGAACGGGAGCCGAATGCATATGGAGGAGACGATGAGGCAGACATCCGCACTGGCGCCGCACACGAAAGGCCCGACCATCACGGCGGGGGAAATCCTAGTGGAAATCATGGCGACGACGGTGGGCAGCGGCTTTCTGGAGCCGCAGGCGCTGATCGGCCCGTTTCCGAGCGGCGCACCGGCCATCTTCATCGACCAGGTGGCGCGCTGCGGCGGAGCCGCCGGCATTATTGCGGCGGTGGGTGACGACGATTTCGGCCGGCTCAATGTCGAAAGGCTGCGCGGCGATGGCGTCGATGTCTCGGCCATCGCCACCATAGCCGACCGGCCGACGGGCAGCGCCTTCGTGCGTTACCGGGAAAACGGCGCAAGGGACTTCGTTTTCAACATTGCCCATTCGGCGGCCAGCGAAACGCATATGACCGATGAAGCACAGGCTCTTATCGAAAAAGCGGGCCATGTGCACGTCATGGGATCGGCCTTTGCAATTGCCGGCATTGGCGAAATCATTCTCGAAGCCATCAGGAGCGTCAAGGCGCGCGGCGGCTCGGTCTCCTTCGATCCCAACATCCGCAAGGAACTGGCGCAGGACGATGCCGGCCGCAGGCTGATCGACGATCTGCTTGAGATTACCGATCTTCTCCTGCCCTCCGGCGAGGAACTTCAGGCGGCCTCCGGACTGGATGACGAGGACGCGGCAATTGAAAAGCTGCTTGCGTCCGGTATCGGCGAAATCGTTCTGAAACGCGGCGCGGATGGCGCAAGCCATTTCAGCCGCGCCCATGGACGCATCGACGTCCCCGGCTTGCGGGTCCGCGAAATCGACCCGACCGGTGCCGGCGACTGTTTCGGCGCAACCTATCTCACCTGCCGTCGCCTCGGCATGCATCCGCAAAAGGCACTCACCTATGCCAATGCCGCCGGCGCGCACAATGTCACCCGCCGCGGCCCGATGGAGGGCGCCGCCAGCCTTTCCGAACTCGACACCTTTCTGACCGCGCAACTGTCGGAGGAAATCCTGTGACCGGTATACTCGAAAATCTCGCCGCCGCGCGCCGCTCCGGCAAGCCCGCCGGCATCACCTCCGTCTGCTCCGCCCATCCCGTGGTTCTGCGCGCCGCAATCCGCCGCGCCGCCACCGGCAAGACACCGGTGCTGATTGAGGCAACCTGCAATCAGGTCAATCACCTCGGCGGTTATACCGGCATGACGCCACGGGACTTCGTCAGCTTCGTCAACAGCATTGCCGAGGAGGAAGGACTGCCCCGCGAACTGGTGATTTTTGGCGGAGACCATCTCGGTCCCAATCCCTGGCGCAGGGAACCGGCGGAGGAGGCTCTGACAAAAGCCGCCGCCATGGTCGAGGCCTATGTGACGGCGGGTTTTCGCAAGATCCATCTCGATGCCTCCATGGGCTGCGCCGGTGAGCCGGCGGCGCTGGACGACGACACGATAGCCAACCGCGCCGCCAAACTTGCCGCCGTTGCCGAAAAGGCGGCCACCGATGCCGGCCTGCCCAAACCGCTTTATATTCTCGGCACCGAAGTGCCGGTGCCTGGCGGTGCCGACCATGTGCTCGACACGGTTGCGCCAACGCAGCCGCAGGCGGCGCGCAACACCATCGACCTTCACCGCGAGATATTCGCGCAGCACGGTCTTTCACAAGCCTTCGAACGGGTCATCGCTTTCGTCGTGCAGCCGGGCGTGGAATTCGGCAGCGACAATGTCGTCGCTTATGATCCGCAGGCCGCAGAGGCGCTGAGCGCCGTTCTGGACGGCGAACCGCAGCTGGTGTTCGAGGCCCATTCCACCGATTACCAGACCGAGCCTGCCCTTGCCGCACTGGTGCGCGACGGATATCCGATCCTCAAGGTGGGTCCGGGCCTCACCTTCGCTTACCGGGAAGCGCTTTATGCGCTTGATATGATCGCATCCGAAATGGTCGGCACCTATGGCGACCGACCGCTGGCACGGACCATGGAAAAACTGATGTTGAGCGCGCCGGGCGACTGGCAGGGCCATTACCATGGCGACGACATCACGCTGCGATTGCAGCGCCACTATAGTTACAGCGACCGCATCCGTTATTACTGGACGCGGCCGGAAGCGTTGCAGGCCGTTTCCGCCTTGCATAAGGCGCTGGATGGGAAGACAATTCCCGAAACCCTGCTGCGCCAGTATCTCGGCGAATTACCGCTCGCCACAGTTGCGGGCGAAGACGCGGAAGAGATTTTGATCGCGGCTGTGGATCAGGTTCTGGCGACCTATCACGCGGCGACGGGCGAAGGCCGCCACTGACGGCAATCATAAATCCGGATGCCCCTGCGGCAGAGGCCGCCGGAGCGAAATGGGGGAAGTGCGAGCGGTTTCATCTGAAGTCCCGCTCAAACTTATAACTGTATCCGTGAGGGAGGACGACTAATGGCAACTCGAAACACGAGCGGTCTGGCGCGGGTTATGCTTGCGCCATCGGTGCTGTTATTGCTGGTGTGGATGATCGTGCCCCTGGCGATGACGCTGTGGTTCTCGTTCCAGAACTACAATCTCCTCAACCCGGCCAATGTCAGCTTTGCGGGCCTGTTCAATTACCAGTATTTCTACATCGACCCGGCCTTCTTCCAGTCGATCTGGAACACGCTTTTGATCGTCGGCGGCGTGCTTGCGATCACCGTCATCGGCGGCATCGCCATTGCGCTCCTGCTCGACAATGACATTTTCGGCCAGGGCATCGTGCGCATCATGATCATCTCGCCCTTCTTCGTCATGCCGCCGGTGGCCGCATTGGTGTGGAAGAACATGATCATGCATCCCGGTTACGGCGTGCTTGCCGATCTCTCGCGCTTCTTCGGCCTGCAGCCGGTCGACTGGTTTGCGCAGTTTCCGCTGCTCTCCATCATCATCATCGTCGCCTGGCAATGGCTGCCGTTTGCGACGCTGATCCTGCTCACCGCCCTGCAGTCGCTCGATGGCGAACAGAAGGAAGCCGCCGAGATGGATGGCGCCAACTTCGTCAACCGCTTCATCCATCTGACGCTGCCGCATCTGTCGCGCGCCATCACCGTCGTCATTCTGATCCAGACGATCTTCCTGCTCGGCGTCTACGCGGAAATCCTCGTCACCACCAATGGCGGACCGGGTTATGCCTCCACCAACCTCGCCTTCCTCATCTATCGCACCGCGCTTCTGGGTTACGACGTCGGCGGCGCTTCGGCCGGCGGCATCATCGCCGTCATCCTCGCCAATATCGTCGCCATCTTCCTGATGCGCGCCGTCGGCAAGAACCTCGACCGGTAAAGGGGAAACATCATGGCCCGCAAGACAACCACACGTGCGAAGATCGGCTTTTCCATCGCGGCCTGGGCCGTGGCGCTGTTGCTGTTCTTCCCGATCCTCTATGCCTTCCTCACCTCGCTCAAGACCGAACCGGAGGCAATCGCCGGCTTCAGCCTCATTCCCTCGGGCACCTTCGAGAATTACGTGACGGTCCAGACCCAGCGCGATTACTTCAAGCCGTTCATGAACTCGGTGGTGCTGTCGCTCGGCTCGACGATCATCGCGCTGATCATCGCCATTCCTGCCGCCTGGGCCATGGCGTTCTCGCCGACCAAGCGCACCAAGGACATCCTGATGTGGATGCTCTCCACCAAGATGATGCCGGCCGTCGCCGTGCTGGTGCCGATCTACCTGATCTTCCGTAATGCCGGCCTGCTCGATACCCGCATCGGGCTCACCATCATGCTCACCTTCATCAACCTGCCGATCGTCATCTGGATGCTCTACACCTACTTCCGGGAAATCCCCGGCGAGATCCTCGAGGCAGCCCGCATGGATGGCGCGTCGCTGTGGAACGAGATCGTCCATGTGCTCACACCAATGGCGGTGCCGGGCATTGCCTCGACGCTGCTCTTAAACGTCATCCTTGCCTGGAACGAAGCCTTCTGGACGATCCGGCTGACGACCACCAATGCAGCGCCGCTGACGGCCTTCATCGCCTCCTTCTCAAGTCCGCAGGGGCTGTTCTGGGCAAAACTCTCGGCCGCCTCGATGATGGCGATCGCCCCCATTCTCGTCATCGGCTGGTTCTCGCAGAAACAACTCGTGCGTGGCCTGACCTTTGGCGCCGTGAAATAAGGAACGACAAACATGGGCAGCATTTCCCTTCAGAACGTGTCCAAGCTCTTCGGTGAGGCGAAAGTCATCCCGTCGATCGATCTCGATATCAACGACGGCGAGTTCGTCGTCTTCGTCGGCCCGTCCGGCTGCGGCAAGTCCACGCTTCTGCGCCTCATCGCCGGGCTGGAAGACGTCTCCGGCGGCAAGATCGTCATCGACGGCAATGACGCCACCGAAAAGGCCCCGGCCGAGCGCGGCCTTGCCATGGTGTTCCAGTCCTATGCGCTTTATCCGCATATGAGTGTCAGGAACAACATCGCCTTCCCGCTGAAGATGGCCAAGCTCGACAAGGCGGTGATCGACAAAAAGGTGGAAGATGCCGCCCGGGTGCTGAACCTTACCGATTATCTCGAGCGCCGGCCCTCGCAGCTGTCGGGCGGCCAGCGCCAGCGTGTCGCCATCGGCCGCGCCATCGTACGCGAACCTTCCGCCTTCCTGTTCGACGAGCCGCTTTCCAACCTCGATGCGGCGCTGCGCGGCACCATGCGGCTGGAAATCTCAGAACTGCACAACACGCTGAAGACGACGATGATCTACGTCACACACGACCAGGTGGAAGCCATGACCATGGCCGACAAGATCGTCGTGCTCAACCGCGGCAATATCGAGCAGGTCGGCTCGCCGATGGAGCTTTACCGCTCCCCCGCCAACCTCTTCGTCGCCGGCTTCATCGGCTCGCCGCGCATGAACCTCATCACCGGCGACTTCGCCCGCAGCAAGAACGCCACCACCGCCGGCGTGCGGCCGGAGCATCTGGTGCTGTCGAAGGAAAGCGGACTGTGGCAGGGCAAGGTGACGGTGGCCGAACATCTCGGATCGGATACCTTCCTGCATCTCGAGGTGAACGGCATCGGGCCGATTACCGCCCGCACTGACGGCGAGTTCGAATGCAGGCATGGCGATACCGTGTTCATCACGCCCGACGAGACCAAGATACACAGGTTCGATGAGAAGGGTGTGGCGATCTAGGTGCTGGCTTTCACAAGGTTTTTCATTCACAGCGGACCCGCAGGCGCGTGGAGCTTACCCCCTCTGCCCTGCCGGGCATCTCCCCCTCAAGGGGGAGATCGGCAAGAGGCTCTTTCATCGCTTCATTCGCAAGCTTAGAGATGTGCGAGACTTTGCCGCAGATCGATCTCCCCCTTGAGGGGGAGATGCCCGGCAGGGCAGAGGGGGTAAGGCCGGAATGACGAAGGTGGGTGTGCAACCGCCCAGGAAATATTCCTGGGTACTATGCCGAACCTCACGCCTCCCCGATCCTCACGCCATTCCTGTCGAAGACATGCAGCCTTTCCTGCGGGAAACCGACCCGCAGGGATTTACCCGGCTGCAACAATGCCCGGTCTGATGAAAACAGCTTGAAGGGCAATCCATGCACCGTGAGGTGCAGGATGACGCCGAGGCCGGTCGGCTCGACCAGATCGACAGTCGCTTCCACACCGCCTTGAGCCGGTGCTACGGTCACATGTTCCGGGCGGATGCCGAGCGTGACCGGCTCGCCATCGGCGAGGTCCACTTCCCGGCCAAGCGCCAGACGCGTGCCGTCACCCAGCACGACGAAACTGCCGCCATTCTCCTGTCCGAGCCGTCCTTCGAGGAAATTCATGCCGGGCGAACCGATGAAACCGGCGACGAAAAGATTGGCCGGGCGATCATAAAGATCGAGCGGCGCGCCGATCTGCTGCACATGGCCGGCATTCATGGCGACGATACGTGAGGCAAGCGTCATCGCCTCGATCTGGTCATGGGTGACGTAAACCGAGGTTGCGCCAAGATCGGCATGCATGCGTTTGATCTCGGCCCGCATCTGCTCGCGCAGCCGGGCATCGAGGTTGGATAGCGGCTCATCGAACAGGAAGGCCTTTGGCTGGCGCACGATGGCGCGGCCCATGGCGACACGCTGACGCTGGCCGCCGGAGAGCGCCTTCGGGCGGCGGGCGAGATAGGGATCGAGGCCGAGTTTTGCGGAAGCACCGGCCACCGCCGCAGCGATGGTTTCTTTCGGGCTGCGGCGCAGGCGCAGGCTATAGCTCATATTGTCGGCGACGCTCATATGCGGATAGAGCGCATAGGACTGGAAGACCATGGCGATATCGCGATCCTTCGGCCGGCGATCATTGACGCGTTCGCCGTCGATGGACAGGTCGCCGGACGTTATCTCTTCAAGGCCGGCGATCATGCGCAGCAGCGTCGATTTTCCGCAGCCGGAGGGGCCGACAAGGACGATGAACTCGCCATCCCTGATATCAAGATCGACGCCATGCAGCACGGCGAGGTCGCCATAGGTCTTGCCGACATTCTTCAGCTCGATGGAAGCCATGGGATTATCCTTTCACCGCGCCGGCCGTCAGGCCCTGCACGAGATAACGTTGAATGAGCAGGAAGAAGAGGCAGGCCGGAATGAGCGCCAGAACGCCCGCCGCCATCATCTGCCCGAAATCGACGGAGAATTTCGAAACGAAGGTCAGAAGGCCAACCGGGAAAGTGGCGCTCTGGTTGCCGGAAATCAGCATCAGCGCAAACAGAAGCTCGCTCCACGCGGCGGTGAAGACGAAACCGAGCGTCGCGGCGATGCCCGGCAGCGTCAGCGGCAGGATGATCTGGCGGAAGGCCGTAAACCGGCTCGCCCCGTCGATCATCGCCGCCTCTTCCAGATCCTTCGGAATGCCATCGAAGAACGACTGCATGAGGAAGGTGGCGAAAGGCACGTTAAAGGCGGTGTAGACGATGACGAGGCCCGTCAGGCTGTTGGTGAGGCCGAGCGGCGACAGCATCTTGAAGATCGGCGCGACCAGCATGACCAGCGGAAACATCTGGGTGATCAGCATTAGCGCGACGATCCAGTATTTGCCCTTGAAACGGAAGCGTGACAGCGCGTAACCCGAGAGCGAAGAAAGTATCGTTACGGCAATTGCCGTGGAGCCCGCGACGATGACGCTGTTCTTAAAAAACGTCGGGAAGGCACTGTTTTCTATGACGAAACGATAATGATCCCATGTCGCCCGCGATGGCCACATCCTCACACCTTCGCTATAGAGCAGATCATTCGGCGTCACGGACACCTTGAGCAGCCAGAACAGTGGGAACAGTGCAAAGGCGATATAGGCAAGAATCGCCAGACGATGGGCAAGGGTGAGAAATATCCTTGATGTCATCGGTCAGTCCTTCTCGATCAGGCGCTGGCGCAGCAGCACGATCAGCATGGAATAGGCAAGCAGCAGTACTAGCAGGACCAGCGCGATGGCCGAGGCATAACCGAAATCCAGCCGCCGGAAGGCCTGCGTGAAGATGTAGCTGGCGACGATCTGCGTGCGGTCGGCCGGCCCGCCATTGGTCATGACGATGATGAGATCGGCGAAATTGGCGATCCAGACGGTGCGCAGCAGGATGGTGATGGCGATGGTGGGCGCCAGAAACGGCAGAGTGATGGAGGTGAAACGCTGCAGCGGGTTGGCCCCGTCAATTTCCGCCGCCTCATAAAGATCGCGCGGGATGGCCTGAAGTGCGGCCAGCAAGGTGATGGCGAAGAAGGGAATGCCCCACCAGACATTGGCGATGATCGGCCCCCACATGGCAAGCTGCGGATCGGCGAGTATATTGTTGGGCGCGGATAACAGCCCGAGCGAGACCATCCAGTGCGGCAGCGGCCCGATGACCGGGTTGAACAGCCATGCCCAGTTGAGACCGGCAAGGAAGGTCGGCACGGCCCATGGCAGAAACACCAGCGCCTGCGCCAACCCCCTGCCCGCAAAGGGTTTATCGAGCAACAGCGCCAGAATGAGGCCGAAGAAGAATTGCAGGAAAACCGAAGCACCCGTCCACCACAGTGTATTTTTCAGCGCCCGGTAAAAGGCCGCATCCTGCGACAGCGCCTCCAGATGTTTGAGACCAACAAAACCGCCGGAGAACGGATTGAGCAGCTGCACATCGCGAAAGGCATAGGAGAGGCCGAGTACCAGCGGCACCAGCATGACGGCGACGATGAGCACCAGCACCGGCGCGCTGTAAAGCCACGGTTCGGCCCAATCGGCAAACCGCCGCATCGCAGGCTTGCCGGCCGGTTTGCGCGCAGCCACCGGCCCGGCGCCATGGGCATAGGACATTGTATCGCTCCCTGATCGGACGACGGAACGGACGGGTTTTCCAGCCTCACGGCTTACCGATCCGAAAAATTTCTATGAAAAGGCCTGTCGTAGCGAAGGCCGGCAAGACCCGCCGCACGGGCATGTGCGCCCGCACGGCCGGTCAATGTCGTTACTTCGAGGCCAGGAACTTCTGCTGTGCCTTGGTCATGTAATCAGCCCATTGCTTGGCAAGGTCTTCCGGCGTGATGTCGCCGAGCAGCGCTTCCTGCGATGTCTTGATCACAAGCGAGTCCTTGAAGAAGGCGAATTCCTCAAGATAGGTCGGCATCGTCGTCGGCACGGCGTTCTTGTCGGCCAGTTCGTCGAACCAGCCCTTGAACTGCTCGCTGGCATAGAAGGGGTCCTTCTCCGCCGACTTGTGCACCGGCAGCGCGCCGGTCTTCTTGTTCCACTCGATATTGCCTTCCGGCCCTTCAAGCGTCTCGATCAGCTTCCAGGAAAGGTCCTTGTTTTCGGATTTCGACATCATCGACCAGCCGGCGAAGCCGATCGTCGGGAAGGTCTTGCCGTCAGGTCCCTTGGGCATGGTCATGACGCCGAAATCTTCCGGCTTCATGCGCTGGGCAATGGCGATAAGTGCATCCGGGTCCTGATCGAGGAAAGCGCAGGTGCCGGAATAAAAGCCGGCGACGATCTCGTTGAAGCCCCAGTTGACGCTGTCCTTCGGCGCATAACCGTTCTTGTAGAGATCGATCACATAGGTCAGGCCCTTCACCCAGCCGGGGCTGTCGAAGGTGGAGGTGCCGTCCTTGGTGAAGAACTCGTTCGAACCGGCCATGGATGCGCCGAACATGACCCAGCCGTTGAGGCCGCCCGGGCCGCCGCGCAGGCAGTAGCCGGATTTGCCGGGAAGGGCTGCGACCTTCTTGGACGCATCGGCAAATTCCTCAAGGGTCTTCGGCGGCTCCTTCACGCCGGCTTCGGCCAGCAGTTTCTTGTTGTAGAACATGGCGCGCAGGTAGAAACCATAGGGCAGCATATAGGCCGTGTCTTTGACATCGCGGCCGAGTTCCAGCGTGCGCTCGCTCAGGCCCGCGGTGTGCTCCCACTTGGCAAGATAGGGCTCAAGGCTCTCCAGCATGCCGTTATTGGCATAAAGCGACAGCCATGTGTCGGGCATTTCCATCACGTCAGGCACATCGCCAGCCGAGACCATGGTGGCGAATTTCTGAAAGGCTTCGCTCCACGGCAGGGAGATGATTTCCACCTTGGTGCCGGGATTGGCGGCCTCGAATTTCGAGACGATGCCTTTCAGCGTTTCCGTCCGCTCGGGACTTGTGATGACCTCGACCAGTTTCAAGGTCGTGTCCGCCAGCGCCGTTCCGGTCATCAGGGCGGTGAAGATTGCTGCTGTTACCAGTTTTTTCATGTCGTTCTCCCCTTTTTTGTCGTCAGTTTAAAAACGCGTCAGGCGGCAGAGGCCGCCTTGATCGCGGGTTCGAGATCGTTCCAGAGGGCTTCCGTGCCCTCCAGCCCGACATGCAGGCGCACCGAACGCGCGCTGATGCCGAAGGTGTGGGCAGAGTTTGGCTGCGCCTTCTGTTCGAGCACCACTTCGCCGGGGACGATGAGGCTTTCATGCCCGCCCCAGGAAACACCCAGTTTGAAAAGCTTGAGGCGGTCGGCAAAAGCGCGCACATCCACCCCTTCCCTGAAGATGAAGGAAAACAGGCCCGAGGTGCCGTGAAGGCCGGGCGGCAGACGGTTCGCCAGCCCCGGATGGCAGACCTTCTCCACCACATCCAGCGCCTGCAGGCGGGTAGCGATCTCAAGCGCCGAGGCCTGATGCGCCTTCATGCGCAGCGGCAGGGTGCGAAGCCCGCGAATGAGCAGCCAGGCATCGAAGGGCGACATCTTGCCACCGAGATAGGGATAGGTTTCCGCCCGGATGCGGTCGATCATCGCCTTCGAGCCGGCCACCACGCCGGAGACCACATCGCTATGGCCGCCGAGATATTTCGAGGCCGAATGTACGACGAGATCGACGCCGAGCGAGATCGGCTGCTGGAAGACCGGGCTTGCCCAGGAATTGTCGATGACGGTGACGGCACCATGCCGCTTGCCGATGGCGGCAAGCGCACCGACATCATGGGCTTCCATCACCCAGCTCGTCGGGCTTTCCATGTAAAACAGCTTTGCGCCCGGCATCGCCTTTTCAACCGCCGCCTCATCGCGGCCGTCGACATAGGTCACCTCGATATTCATGCGCTGCATGAAGGTGCCGAACAGGCGGAATGCATCGGGATAGACATGGCGCACGGCGACGATCCGGTCGCCCGGCGAAACGAAGGAGAGCACGGTGGAGGAAATGGCCGACATGCCGCTTGCAAAACCGAGCGCATCTTCGGCCCCTTCCAGCTTCGCCAGCATCTCCTCAAACAGCCGCACGGTGGGGTTCAGCCCGCGCGTATAGACCGGCCGCACCTTTTCACCGCGATAGGTGGAAACCATTTCGTCATAGCTGGAAAAGGTGAAAAGCGAGGTCTGCACGATGGGCGGCACCACGGCTTCAAAAGCGTGGGCCTCGTCATGCGCAACGATAAATGAGGCGGGATCGAAGAGATCGTTGCCATGGTTCATTTCGACATGTCCTTGATATCCTCCTCGACGACGGCGAGGATTTTCAGTGTTTCTTCACGGGCGGTCTCGGCATCACCGGCGGCGATGGCGTTGAACAGCGTGCGGTGAAAGGGAAAGGAGCGGCCGGCAAAATCCGGGCGGTCGAACGGCTTCGACCAGAAGCGTTCGAAGCCTTCGCGCATCTGCTCCAGAAGCTGCTTGAACAGCGTATTATGGGTCGCGTCGTAGATCGACAGATGGAAGGCAAGGTCGGCCTTGCCGGAGGTTCCCTCGGCCAGATGCACCCGCTCCATCTCGTCAAGCCGCGCTTCCATCGTGGCGATATCGTCTGCCGTGCGGCGGCGCGCAGCCGCCATGGAGGCTTCCACCTCGATGCCGCGCCGCACTTCCAGCGTCATCAGCAGCGCATCGCGCAGGCTTTCGGCATCGATGGAAATCGGCATATGCACGGTGGCAGCGGAAATCGGCTTCAGCAGATAATTGCCGCTGCCCTTGCGGCTGTCGATGACACCGAGCGCCTGAAACTTGCGAATGACTTCACGGATGGTGGAGCGGCCGACGCCCAGCGCCGCCATCAGTTCCCGCTCCGCCGGCAGCCGGTCTCCAGCCTTCAGCCCTGCACGCTCCACATAGTCGGAAAGCGCGGCCTCCACCTGGCGCACGCGGTCGCTCGGCGGAATCGGCTGCATGAGTTCCCGGCTGGACCTGTCCAAGACGCACCCTCTAAATTGGTCTGACATCTTACCATTTCAAACGGGATGTCGATTGTCAACCAGCAAGGCCCTGCACACCATTCGGTTGGAGTCGCGAAAGAGTACCGGCGCAACCGCTCGATACGAAAAAAGGTAGAGACGGGGGATGGCTGAAGTGAAGAGATTGACGCGCCGAGTCACGGCGACTGACGGCCGCCGGCTAAAGTACCGTCGCGCGGGCCACTCCACGCGCCAATGCATCGGCATGCTCGTTGCCGACAGTGCCGGAATGCCCTTTGCACCATTCTACAACCACATGGGGATGCCGCTCCAGCAGGCTGTCGAGCTGCTGCCAGATCTCCCTGTCGGGAATCGGTCTTCGGCGGGTACGCTGGTTGGGCGTGATCCGCTTCCAGCCGTTGTTGCGCCAGATCGCCCTATATCGGCGGCAGCCTTCGATGACATGAACGGCATCCGTCCAGAGCGTGACTGACCGCGTTGGCGCTTCGGCGACGACCCACGACATTGCGTTGAGGACGGCGAGGACTTCGAAAGTATTGTTGGATGTGCCGACAGTCCTGCCTGAAGCGGAATGGACTTGGTGGCCCGCTTCATGAACCACGAACGCCCATCCTCCGGATCCGGAGGCATCGTCGAAGGAACCGTCAGTGAAGATGTGAAGCGCATCGGACATGAGGAGGGGTTTTAGCACCAATATGGAAATCGCTAAAGGAAGAGTTCCAGGGCCATTGCATAAACACAAATGCAGAGAGGGCGGCACAAGCCGCCCTCCCCGAACTCACAGCGATATGGTCAAACTTACTGGCCGAGCACAGCCGCCGTGATCGTCTCGATATTGTGGTTGATCATGTCGATATAGGTCGCAGCCGGGCCGTCAGCGGTCGAAAGCGCGTCGGAATAGAGCGTGCCGCCAACCTTCAGGCCGGTTTCGCTGGCGATCTGGTCGATTAGCCGCTTGTCGGTGATGTTTTCGACGAAGATCGCCGAGGCCTTGTCGTGCTTCACCTGATCCACCAGCTTGGCGACATCGGCGGCCGAGGCTTCGGATTCCGTCGATACGCCTTCGGGTGCGAGGAAATTCAGGCCATAGGCATGCTCGAAATAACCGAAGGCGTCATGCGAGGTGATGATGACGCGCTTTTCCGGCGGGATGGCGGCGATCTCGGTCTTCACCTTCTCGTTCAGAGCGGCAAGCTTGGCGATATAGGCGTCCGAATTGGCGGTGTATGTGGCGCAACCGGCCTTGTCGACCTCGCAAAAGGCGCCGGCAATGTTCTTCACGTAGATTTCGGCGTTCCTGATCGACTGCCAGGCATGCGGGTCGAACTCGCCGTGATGGTGGTGACCTTCATGACCGTGGTCGTGATCATGGGCCTCGGCGGTCTCGTGTTTGTGGCCGGCTTCCTCTGCCTTGTGGTCGTGACCTTCCTCTTCCTCGGCTTCCGGATGGGCGTGACCTGCCGGCTCTTCGGAAAGCTTGAGCGGCTCCACACCCTTGGTCAGTTCCACCACCGGCGCCTTGGTGCCGCTGGTGTCGATCAGCCGCTTGAGGAAGCCTTCGAATTCCAGACCGTTGACCAGCACCACATCCGCCTTGCTGACGGCGACGGCATCGGCCGGGCGGGGTTCATAGACATGGGCGTCGCCATCCGGCCCGACCAGCGTGGTGATTTCGACGCGGTCGCCGCCGACGTTTTTCGCGAAATCGGCGATGATCGAGAAACTGGCAACGACCTTGAGTTCGGCGGCGGACGCCTGCGCCATCAGAGCCGGGGAGAGGGAAAGAAGGCTGACGCCGGTGGCGAGACGGAGGGTTTTGAACATGAGGGTTCTCCTTTTTCGAACGCTGTTTTCAGGCCGTCCTGTGACGGCCGGAACCGAGAAGATCGCTGAGCACGCCGCGCGTGCCGATGAGGATGGAGAGCGCATAAATGACGCCCGCGGAAAGGATGATCGCCGGGCCGGATGGCAGCGACGCGTGATAGGACAGAAGCAGGCCGGCGAAGCAGGACACCATGCCGATGCCGATGGAAATGAAGCACATGGGCGCGACACGGTTGGACCAGAAGCGGCTGGCGGCGGCGGGCAGCATCATCAGCCCGACGGAGAGCAACGTTCCCAGCGCCTGAAAGCCGCCGACCAGATTGAGCACGACGATGGCAAGGAAGAGGAAATGCACCGGGCTGCCCCAGTTGCTGACCGAGCGCAGAAACAGGGGATCGAGGCATTCCGCCAGCAGCGCCCGCCAGAAGGTTATCATCACCAGAAGCGTTACGATGCAGATGCCGCCGATCAGGCCGAGCGCTTCATTGTTCAGCGCCAGTACGGTGCCGAACAGCACATGCATCAGATCGACGCTGGAACCGCGCCATGAGACGAGCAGCACGCCGAGCGCCAGCGAGATCAGATAAAAGGCGGCAAGCGAGGCGTCTTCTTTCTGGATGGTGAAGCGTGACACAGCGCCTGCACCCAGCGCGACCAGAAGGCCGACGGCCAGCCCGCCAATGGTCATGGGCAGGATTTCCAGCCCGTAGAACAGAAACCCGACCGCCGCTCCCGGCAGGATGGCGTGAGACATGGCGTCGCCCGTCAGGCTCATGCGGCGCAGCATCAGAAACACACCGACCGGGCCGCAGCTGACGGCAAGGATCAGCGCACCGGCAAGCGCACGCTGCATGAAGACATACTGCACGAAGGGTTGGATGAAGATATCAGCCATGGACATTTGAATTCGCGTGGGAGTGGGGATGGGAATGGGAATGCGGGTGCCGCCTGCGGACTTGCCCCGACAATCTGCAGCGAAGGCGCCTCGGCCGGTTCGCACCAGGGAGCATTTTCCTCCCACGCTTCGTGGAAATGCCGCGCCTGCCGGATGTTCTCCGCCTTCAGAACTTCGGCTGTAGGACCAAGGCCGACAAGCTTTCGGGCAAGGAACAGGGTCTCCGGAAAATGCTGCCGCACGAGCTGAAAGTCATGAAGGACGGCCAGAACCGTGCGTCCCTCCGCCACCCATGATTTGATCAGGACCATAAGGTCGGAAACTGTGCGCTCGTCGACGGCATTGAAGGGTTCATCGAGCAGGATCAGCTGCGCATCCTGCAACATGGCGCGGGCAAACAGGGCGCGCTGCATCTGCCCGCCGGAAAGCGAGTCGATATTGCGCCTCTCAAAACCGGAAAGCCCGACCGCCTCCATCACGCGGTCCATCGCCGCCCGGTCTTCGGGACGGTGGCGGCCAAGCAGGCCGCGTTTCGGCCAGAGACCAAGCGCCACCAGATCCCGCACCTGCGCCGGAAAAGAGCGGTCGAGTTCCGATTGCTGCGGCAGATAAGCGACGGACAGATCTGGGCTTATCCGGCATTCGCCGCCGAGCGGCTTCAAAATGCCGGCAATGCCTTTCATCAGCGTCGATTTTCCAGAGCCATTGGCGCCGACCACCGCAGTGAGCGAGCCTCTGGCGATATCGCCATTCAGATGATGCACAGCCGCGCGGCCGGCATATCCAAGCGTCAGGTTTTTGAAGGCGAGGCACGGATCGCTCATCGATCCCTCCGGGGCAGGATGTCATTCGATGGTCCTTGATATGTAATGTTATTACATTCGTCAAACGAATATGTAATGAAATAACATTAACTATCGGAAAGATACGTTGCGCTTCGCATAAGCAGCAGCCCCCGCATTGCGGGACGCTTTTTTTCCGTCGCCCGTTGACAGGCGGTCAATATGTAATGTTATTACGTTACAAAACAAAGACGGGGCAGCACCGAACCCGTCATTTCCAGATCGTGTGCGTGTGGCCGCCATGAGGTCCACGCGAGCTTTGCCAGAGAACGAGGTCCATATGTCGCAAAAACTTCCCGTCACCGTGCTTTCCGGCTTTCTCGGCGCCGGCAAGACGACGCTTCTCAATCATATTCTCGCCAATCGCGATGGTCTGCGCGTGGCGTTGATCGTCAACGACATGAGCGAGATCAATATCGACGCCGCACTGGTGCGCGATGGCGGCGCCAATCTCTCCCGCACGGAAGAGCAATTGGTGGAAATGACCAATGGCTGCATCTGTTGCACGCTGCGCGACGATCTCCTGACGGAGGTGCGGGCGCTGGCCGAACAGGGCCGTTTCGATTACCTGCTGATCGAATCCACCGGCATCGCCGAGCCGCTTCCGGTGGCCGCGACCTTCGATTTTCGCGATGAAAACGGCCGCAGCCTTTCCGATGTTGCACGTCTCGACACCATGGTGACGGTGGTGGATGCCGCCAATCTTCTCAACGATTACGGCTCGTCCGATTTTCTGGCCGACCGGGGCGAAACGGCGGGCGATGGCGACAACCGCACCATCGTCGACCTTCTGGTGGAGCAGATCGAATTTGCCGATGTCGTCGTCCTCAACAAGATCGGCACCGCGACACCGGAGGAGCGGGACGCCGCCCGCAAGATCATCGTCGGGCTGAACCCGGATGCGAAACTTATCGAGGCCGATTTCGGCAAGGTGGCGCTGAATGAGGTTCTCGGCACCGGCCGTTTCGATTTCGCCAGGGCCGAAGAACACCCCCTGTGGTTCAAGGAATTGCACGGCTTCAAGGACCATATTCCCGAAACCGAGGAATATGGCATCCGCTCCTTCGTTTACCGCGCCCAAAAACCCTTCGACCCCGTGCTGTTCCAGCGCTTCATCGACCGCGCCTGGCCAGGCGTGGTGCGCGCCAAGGGCTTTTTCTGGCTGGCGACGCGTCCGCGTTATGTCGGCGAGATCAGCCAGGCCGGCGCGTTGGTGCGCACCGGCAAGATGGGCCTGTGGTGGTCCGCCGTGCCGAAGGAGCAATGGCCGCGCGAAAAGCAGTTCCTCGATATGATGAAGCCCTATCTCGATCCGGTCTTCGGCGACCGCCGGCAGGAAATCGTCTTCATCGGCTCCGATCCGATGAACGAGGCGCGCATCCGCGCCCAGCTCGATGCCTGCCTGATCGATACCGAGGCATTCACACCGGATGCATGGCGGCACCTGCCCGATCCTTTCGCAAGCTGGGACAGGCAGGCGGCTTGATCGATAGCTACCGATGCGAAGCATCTGTAAGCCGTCACCCCGGACTAGGTCCGGGGTCCAGCGCGATCAAGTCCTTGATCGCGAGAGACTCTTTTCACGGCGCAGACGCGCCGTGGCTGGATGCCAGATCTAGTCCGGCATGACAGAGGAGAGGCTTTATAGAAAATTCAGCGTCACCAGCGCCAGAACGAGATAACGCCCGACCTTGGCGATGGTGACCAGCAGCAGGAAGACCGGCAGCGGTTCCTTCATGATGCCGGCGGCGACCGTCAGAGGATCGCCGATCAGCGGCGCCCAGCTGAGCAGCAGGGACCATTTGCCATAGTGCCGATACCAGTTCTGGGCGCGCTCCAGCGCCGCCTCCCCGACCGGAAACCAGCGTTCATGCCGAAAGCGCTCGATGCCGCGGCCGAGCAGCCAGTTGACGAAGGAGCCGGCGACATTGCCGGCGCTGGCCACGGCGACCAGCAGCCAGATGGGCTGTGATTTCAGAAGGATGAGGCCGGCCAGTGCGGCCTCCGACTGCATGGGCAGAATGGTCGCCGCGATAAACGCCGTCAGGAACAAACCCGCATATACCGCCAGATCGGCCATTGCCCGCCCTTTATCATCCGCGAATCTCACGGTCTTGCCGAAGTGCCGGAAGACGCTCTTGCCGTCAAGCGGGCGATATTTCACACGGCCTTACGGCACATCGGCGGCAATGGCCCCGAGGATATCATGGCGGGCTACATCCAGCAGCGCCTTGTGAACCGACAATTGCCGGGTACTGCCGGATGCGGACATAATGAGGATCACGGTTTCCTTCGGCGGGCAATTCGGCAACGCGCAGGCGATCTCGTGGACGGAAACAATGTCGTCTTCTGAAAGAAACAGCAGTTCCCGCGTCCAGTCCTTCATGATGCGGGCCTGCGAGACGATCGCAGAGCCGCTGCGCGCAAGCGGATTCGTTTTTAGCGTCATCGGAATACCTTTCGCCCCGCCTGCGCGGCCAATGTGTCGAAGAGAGCGCGGATCGGCCGCTGCGGCATATCCATGCCGATCAGCACGATGCGCGTGGAACGATTACCATCCGGCCAGCGCTCCAGCCGGGTCAATGGATAAAGCCGGTGCTGCACCGCATGGGCGACAACCGGCCGCTCCGGGGCATCCGTTGCGCCGAAAACTCCCTTGAGTCGCAGCAGGCCGGAATGCACATTGCTGGTGACGAGCTCCAGAAAAGTGACAATCGCCTGCGGATCGAAAGCGCCGTCAAAGGTAAGATCGAAAGCCTCGACCCCGACGCCATGGCGATTGATATCGTGCCGATGGGCGGCATGAAGGCTCAGCCTGTCGGCCGCAAGCCACCCCGGCGCATCCTCCGGCTTGCCGCGCAGCGAATAATCCGACGCTGCAAACAACGACATCAGATCGAAATCGGCCGCATTGCGGTCATGGAACGAGGCCGCAGGATTGAGATCGGCGAGGCTTTCGCGGTCCACGGCTGCGGCATCGGCAAGATCGGTTTTCGTCAGAACGATATGGTCGGCAAAGGCAAGCTGTTTCCAGCCTTCGATAAAGCTGTCGAGCATCGCCGGGCCGGAGACAACGTCGAAAGCCGTGACCACGCCTGAAAGGTGGAAATGCCGGCCCACGATGTGATCGCGCAGGCCAAGCGCCGGCGTGCCGCCGGCGATCAGGCTGTTGATGATCGGCGCGGGATCGGCAAGGCCGGTGGTTTCGATGACGACCCGCGATACTTCCGGCATCATCCCTTCCAGAAAGGCCTGATGCAGCTCGTAAAGCGAGGTGCGGATATCGCTGGTGGCCGTGCAGCAGATGCAGCCCGTCGTCGTTCTGAAATATCGTTCAGAACCCGTTCGCACCAGACCGTGATCGATGGGCACCGAGCCGAATTCATTGACGATGACCGCGGCATCGCGCATGGCCGGCTCAGTCAGAAGCGCGTTCAGCAACGTCGTCTTGCCCGCGCCCAGAAAGCCGGTCAGCAGGGTAACCGGCACCGTGCGGACAGGTGGCGCGACGGCCGAATCTTGCCCGGAACCGACCGCCTTTTTCCGCTTCATTCCGAACACATCCGCACCTTCGACATCCATAAATTCACCGCACCATAATACGTAATGTAATAACATATCAATGGCGATTGTTGGATTTCGGCGGGAGTCAATCCCGCATCCGCACGCCGCCAACGGCAGGGCGCATGAAAAAACCATGGAACGAAGGAAATGGAATAATAAATCCGTTTCCTTCACTTTCGTTTTAATCGTTCCACGTTCTCTTGCATTTTCGTTAGAGTTCGCTTTTAATCAGATCGCTAATACAGAAAAGATCGCCCGCAGCCGGATCGAGGAGGATAGGCTGCAATAAGGGGCTGTATCTTTTACTGTTTTCATAACGGGAGGAATGACCTTGAAAAAACTCAGCTACCGCTTCGCCGCGGCATCCGCGCTTTCGTTTTTTGTCACATCGAATGCATATGCAGTAACGGACATTCAGTGGTGGCACGCCATGACCGGCGCCAATAACGAGGTCGTGGATACGCTTGCCAAAGAGTTCAACGACAGCCAGAAAGAATACAAGATCACGCCCGTCTTCAAGGGCACCTATCCGGAAACGCTGAATGCCGGCATTGCGGCGTTCCGCGCCAAGCAGCCGCCGGCGATCATTCAGGTCTTCGATGCCGGTTCGGGCGTGATGATGGGGGCTGCCGGCGCCATCAAGCCGGTGGCGGACGTGCTGAAGGAAGGCGGCTACACCTTTAACAAGGACGAATATCTGGCCGGCATCGTCGCCTATTATTCCAAGCCCGACGGCACCATGCTGTCCTTCCCTTACAATTCGTCCTCGCCGATCCTCTATTACAACAAGGATGTCTTCCAGAAGGCCGGCCTCGATGCCGCCAACCCGCCGAAGACCTGGCCGGAAGTTTTCGAAGCCGCCAAGAAGATCAAGACCAGCGGTGCGGCCCAGTGCGGTTTCACCTCCACCTGGCTCACCTGGATCCAGACCGAAAACTTCGCCGCCTGGAACAACGTATCCTACGGCAGCAATGAAAACGGCCTTGGCGGCACGGATGTGAAGCTTGCGGTCAATGCGCCGCTCTTCGTCGAGCATTTCCAGGCGATTGCCGATCTCGCGAAAGACGGCACCTTCCGTTATGGCGGCCGCACCTCGGAAGCCAAGCAGCTGTTCATGTCCGGCGAATGCGGCATCCTGACCAGATCCTCCGGCGGCCTTGGCGATATCGTCAAGACCGGCATGAATTACGGCATCGGCCAGCTGCCCTATTATGAGGGCCATGGTCCGCAGAACACCATTCCCGGCGGCGCCAGCCTCTGGGTCTTCGGCGGCAAGAGCGACGCCGAATATAAGGGCGTGGCCGAATTCTTCCACTTCCTCTCCCAGACCAAGATCCAGGCGCGCCTGCATCAGGTCTCCGGCTATATGCCCGTGACCATCGCGGCCTATGAGGAAACCAAGAAATCCGGCTTCTATGACAAGAACCCCGCCCGGGAAACGCCGCTCTTGCAGATGATGGGCAAGCCGCCGACAGAAAACTCCAAGGGCGTGCGTCTCGTGAACCTGCCGCAGGTGCGCGACATCATGAATGAAGAGTTCGAGGCGATGCTGGCCGGCAAGCAGGACGCGAAAGCGGCACTCGATAAGATCGTCGAGCGCGGCGATGCGGCCATCAAACAGGCTGCCGGCAACTAGGAGATCCCCTGCCCCGCCCGCATCCTCGACAGGGTGCGGGCGGCATTCCCATCTCATCAGGAGATCGCCGTGCAAAGCGTCGTATTCCCCAACAAGATCCTGCCCTATCTGCTGGTTGCGCCGCAGATCATCCTCACGGTGATCTTTTTCTTCTGGCCGGCAAGCCAGGCGCTTTATCAGTCGACCATGCGCGAGGACGCCTTCGGGCTGAACAGCAATTTCGTCGGGCTGGCGAATTTTTCGGCCGTGCTCTCGGATGAAAGCTATCTGAACTCGCTGCAGGTCACGGTCATCTTCAGCATCCTGACCGCGCTCGTCTCCATGGGGCTGGCGCTGCTTCTGGCGACGGCGGCAGACCGCGTGGTGCGCGGCAAGGGTTTTTACCGCACCATGATGATCATGCCCTATGCCGTCGCCCCTGCGGTGGCCGGCATGTTGTGGCTCTTCATGTTCAACCCGGCCATGGGCACCTTCTCCTACATCCTGCGCCGCAACGGCATCATGTGGGACCCGCTGCTCAACGGCGATCAGGCCATGCTGCTCGTCGTCGCGGCTGCTGCGTGGAAGCAGATCAGTTACAATTTCCTGTTTTTTGTCGCAGGTTTGCAGGCAATTCCTAAATCATTGCTGGAGGCGGCCTCCATCGATGGCGCGCGCGGTTCGCGGCGCTTCTGGACCATCGTTTTCCCGCTGCTTGCGCCGACAACCTTCTTCCTTCTGGTCGTCAACACGGTCTACGCCTTCTTCGATACCTTCGGCATCATCCATGCGGTGACCGGCGGCGGCCCCGCCAAGGCGACGGAAACGCTGGTCTACAAGGTCTATAATGATGGCTTCGTGAACCTCAATCTCGGCTCTTCCGCCGCGCAATCCGTGATCCTGATGGTGATCGTCATCGCGCTCACCGCCTTCCAGTTCCGCTTCGTCGAGAAGCGCGTGCATTACGGCTGAGGATTTCACAATGATTGAAAATCGCCCGGTCGCCCGCGTGATCGCCCATCTGATGCTCGTTCTCGGCATCATCATCGTGGCCTTCCCGATCTATTACACCTTCGTCGCCTCCTCCATGACATCGACAGATATCATCCGCCCGCCCATGTCGCTTTTGCCCGGCGATCATCTTGGCGCCAATTACACCGAGGCCATGGCCGGCGGTGTCGAAAGAGTGGTCGGCGTCAGCCTCGAGCGGCTGCTGTTCAACAGCTTCGTCGTGGCGCTCGCCATCGCCATCGGCAAGATCGTCATTTCGTTCCTGTCGGCCTTCGCCATCGTCTTCTTCCGCTTTCCCTTCCGCATGGGCTTCTTCTGGATGATCTTCATCACGCTCATGCTGCCGGTGGAAGTGCGCATCCTGCCCACCTACAAGGTCATCGTCGATTTGGGCCTGATCGACACCTATGCGGGGCTGACACTGCCGCTGATGGCGTCGGCGACCGCGACCTTCCTGTTCCGGCAGTTCTTCCTGACCATTCCCGGTGAGCTGGTCGAGGCGGCGCGCATCGACAATGCTGGTCCGTTCCGTTTCATGCGGGATATTCTGCTGCCGCTGTCGAGAACCAATATCGCCGCCCTTTTCGTGATCCTGTTCATCTATGGCTGGACCCAGTATCTCTGGCCGCTGCTCGTGACCAACGACGCCAAGATGAACACGATCATCATCGGCCTGAAGCGCATGGTGGATTTCACCGACGCTTCGACGCCCTGGAATTACGTGATGGTGACGGCGATCCTCGCCATCATCCCCCCGATTATCGTTGTGGTGCTGATGCAGCGCTGGTTCGTCAAAGGTTTGGTGGAGACCGAAAAGTAATGGCAAAAATTGCGCTGAAAGACGTCCGCAAGGTTTATGGCGGCAATGTCGAGGCCATCAAGGGCGTGTCGATGGACATCGCCGACGGCGAAATGATCGTGCTCGTCGGCCCCTCCGGCTGCGGAAAATCCACCCTGCTGCGCATGATCGCCGGGCTGGAAGGCATTTCGGGCGGCCAGATCGTCATCGGCGACCGTGTCGTCAACGATCTGGAGCCCTCCGACCGCGATATCGCCATGGTGTTCCAGAACTATGCGCTTTATCCGCATATGACGGTGCGCCAGAACCTTGCCTATGGCCTGAAGAACCGCAACACGCCGAAGGAGGAGATCGAACGGCGCATCACCGAGGCGGCCAAGGCGCTGGAGATCGAACAGTTCCTGGAGCGCAAGCCGCGCCAGCTTTCCGGCGGCCAGCGCCAGCGCGTGGCCATGGGCCGCGCCATCGTGCGCAAACCGGCAGCCTTTCTGTTCGACGAACCGCTCTCCAACCTCGATGCCAAGCTGCGCGTGCAGATGAGGGTCGAAATCCGCCGCCTGCAACGCTCGCTCGCCACGACAAGCGTTTATGTCACCCATGACCAGATGGAGGCCATGACGCTGGCCGACCGGCTGGTGGTGCTGAATGCGGGCCGCATCGAGCAGATGGGCACGCCGATCGAGCTTTACGAAAAACCGGCCACCACCTTCGTCGCCACCTTCATCGGCTCGCCCTCCATGAACCTGCTGAACCACGGGACGGCGACGGCCAACGGCTCTTCCGGCTGGTCGGTGCAGGCAACCGCGGCACTGCCGCAGGGCGTCGCCACGCTCGGCATCCGCCCCGAAGACATCACCCTTGCCAATGAAGCCCCAGCAGACGCCGCCTTCACCGGCACCGTGCAGGTGGACGCCGTGGAACTGGTGGGTGCGGAAAGCTATGTGCACGGCTCCTTCGCAGACGGCACAACAATCGTCTTCCGTGTCCACGGCCGCTCTCAGCTTCGCATCGGCGAAACGCTGAAGATCGCCGCACAGGCGAAGGATTTTCACCTGTTCGATGCGGCGGGCAAGCGGATTTAAGCTCGGTCGCAGAAACGGGGCACCCGCCACTCGGCGGGTGCTCACACTATAGCTAGAATCTCCGAAGGCTCCCTACCACACCAGCTCCACCTGCGGCCGACCATTTGAAGTTTTCTCCACGGTGCGGCCAGATGTATCGACATTGCAGTGGACGCGCTGGCGGAAGGCGGAAAAGCTTTCGAAAGTCACCACATCCACCGGATCGTCGAGATGCAGGGTCAACCGGTAGCGTTCGGGATCGCCGCCGAGCGCCTGCACGCCCAGAACGGAGGCCACGAAAGGCTGGCCGAGGTAAAAACCTTCCACCCTTGAACCCAGAAGATAGGGGTTGAAGGCGGGGCGGTTGCCGGCCGATGCGTGGAGGGTGTTCCAGTCGCGGAAGCCATATTGCGCGGCGATGAGTTCCAGCGCTTTCGAATGGGTGATTGCCTGCCCCTGATCCTCAAGGGCGGCGCGCAGGCGTTTTGCCTGTTCTTTCAGCCCCTCAAGTGCGGGAAGCGGTTTGGACACGTTCATAACGGTTCTCCAACATGCGCATGCCGAATGTTCCGAAGGGGGTCCGCGTTGCCATCGACGACATGCAAAACATGGGGATGACCGTTATCAAGGAAAGAGCTTCACCAGGGGCATAAATGCCTGCGGACGGCCGGGGCTCTTTTCCCGTGGCCGTCCGTATAACTCAGAAAGCGCCGCCCGTCAAAGGCCGCGCTCAGCGATCCCGAGATCAGAAGCGATAGGTGATACCCGCGCCGATCAGCCATGGATCGAGCTTGGCCTTGCCGCTGATCGGCGTGCCGCCGAGTTCCGCCGTCCAGTCGGTCTTGAGGAAAATCTTCTTCACGTCGAAGTTCACGCCCCAATGTTCGTCCAGCATATAGTCGAAACCGACCTGCACGGCTGCGCCGACCTTGTTCTTGACGTCGAGATTGGTGAAGCCGGGCTTTTCCGTCTGGTCATAGAACAGCGAATAGTTCACGCCCGCGCCGATATAAGGCTTGAAAGCGCCGAAATCGGTGAAGTGATATTGCAGCGTCAGCGTCGGCGGCAGCAGCCACGTCTTGCCGACCGGCGTGCCGGCCAGCACACCTTCGCCATTGATCTTGGCATAGGTGGTGCCGAGGATAAGCTCCGCGGCGAAGTTTTCGGTGAAGAAATAGCTGATGTCGAGTTCCGGGATCACGGTGTCCGAATAGGACAGGCCCGCCCCCGGCAAACCGTCGACGCTGCCGCTATCATGGGTGATGACGCCGAGGCCGCGCACGCGCAGCATCCACGGGCTTGCCGCCGCAATCGCCTCTTCGGCGGTAGGGGCCGGCGCTGCCGGGGCCAGATCGGCGGCCATGGCATTGGCGGATACCAGCATGGTCGCAACACCAACCGCGACACTGGCAAGCAAGGCGGTTTTTTTGTTTCTGTTCGTCATTCCATCTCTCCTATAGCGCACCGCAGCCGGGCAAGTCCCCGGAACCGGCTGATGGCGGCGGGCTTTCGCGAATCTTCGCCTGCCGCAACCGCTTGGGGCCACTATGACGAAGGCAGAGGCGGGCCGATTGAGATGGATCAAACCGGGACGCCGATCATGGATCGGAGCGATTAACCGGCAAGCATTGTGACAATTACGCAACGAATACCGTCCAGCGATCGGGGAGCGGATGCACAACGCGCCCGGCAGATGCCGGAAAAATACGAAAAAGCCTGCATTTGCAGGCCTCCTTCCAGTGCGTCACCTCTATCACGCGGCCTGCGGCGTCAGGGTTGCGGAACCCGGCTTGCGCAGGAGCAGAACCGAGACGGCCGCGATCATGCACATCAGACCGGCAATCTGCAGCGCGGGCATGTAGGTGTCGAAGTCGCTCTTGAAGAAACCGGCGCCAAAGGCGGCGGTGGCGGCTCCCAGCTGATGGCCGGCAAACACCCAGCCGAAAACGAGACCGGCCTTTTCGCGGCCGAAATTCTCGGCAGCGAGCTTCACCGTCGGCGGCACGGTCGCCACCCAGTCCAGACCGTAAAAGACGGCGAAGACCGAAAGCTCCACGAAACTGAACCCCGAGAATGAGAGATAAAGCAGGGACAGGCCGCGCAGACCGTAAAACCAGAACAGCAGGAAACGATTGTCGAAGCGGTCGGAAAGCCAGCCGGCGAAGATGGTGCCGAAGAAATCGAAAATGCCGATCACCGCTAGCGTGCCCGCCGCCGTCACCGCAGCCATGCCGAAATCGCCGCAGATCGAAATCCAGTGTGTCTGGATGAGACCGTTGGTCGAAAGCCCGCAGACAAAGAAGGTGCCGAAAAGCACCCAGAAGACCGGGTTGCCCGATACGCTCTTCAGGGTCACCAGCGGCGATACCAGTGTGGCGAGAAGATTGTGATCCTGCCTGACCGGCTTTGCCACCGCTGTCTCGCCATAGGCCGGCAGGCCGACATCGGCAGGATGGTCACGCATCAAAAGCAGGACGAGAACCATGGCGGTGGCGATCACCGCAACGGACAGGGTCAGGGCGGTTCGCCAGCCATAGGCTTCCGTCAGCGCCGCCAGCAGCGGCAGGAAAACAAGCTGGCCGGTGGCGTTGCTCGCCGTCATAAGGCCGATTACCAGTCCGCGACGCTTGGAAAACCAGCGTGTCGCCACGGTGGCGCCCAATACCAGCGCGGTCATGCCGGTGCCGACGCCGATCACCACGCCCCAGAGCAGCAGCAATTGCCATACCTCGGTCATGAAGAAGGAGGCGACGATGCCGCCCATGATCAGGGCAAGCGCGGTGGACACCACCTGCCGGATGCCGAAATGATTCATGAAGGCGGCGGCAAAAGGCCCGAGCAGGCCAAAAAGCACCAGCCTGACGGCCATTGCGGAGGAAATATCGGCGATATCCCAGCCGAATTCCTGATGCAGCGGCTGGATCATCACCCCCGCGGACCCCATCGCACCGGCGGTGGCCAGCATGGTCAAAAAGGTGGTTGCGGCAACGAGCCAGCCATAATGCAGATTTCTGCCGGCCATCCAGCTGGCGAGGCGTGTGGAGAGCATGTTCAAATTCCCTTTCCAGCGGCCGCGGCCGATATTTTGCGGGTATATACCCCATATTGCGGGCAGATACCCGCTTATATCCCCAAAAATCACAGGGCTGCGAGCAGTTCCTGCAATTGTGCTGTCTTCTCAGGCCCAAGCCGGGCCTCTATTTCATCCTGCACCCCATCCCAGAGCGGCGCGCCCGCTTTCAGGATCGCGTGGCCTTCCTTCGTCACCGTCAGCATCGCTTCCCGCTGATCCTCCCCGTGACCGATGGCGACCAGACCCATGCGAGCCAGCACCCTGGCGTTGCGGCCGACGGTGGAGCGATCCAGCTCCACCCTCGCGGCGAGATCGGTCAGCGAGACCGGCGCGGTGCGATTGATGTTCCGCAACAGGCTGAACTGACCGATATTCACGCCAAGCGGCGCCAGGGCCTCGTCATAATAGGACGAAACCTTGCGGGATGCTTTGCGCAACAGGATGCAATGGCAACTATCGTTTGGCATTTGTCTCGGGTATATACCCGTAAATTTCTGCGCGCAAGAGACGCTCCGAGAAATTATCGGTGGGCAACGGCCGACCCCATGACCATGGAGCAGAAACAATAAACCCCGGCTTTGGGCCGGGGTTTGATATCAGCAGCGAGACCCGTCTCAGGCAGAGAGCCTGCGGCCACTTGCCACCAGCAGGCCGGCAGCGCCTTCAAGCCAGCCGGCTTTCAGTTCCAGCGCCAGGAAACGGCTGCGCTCGAACGGGCCGGGCATGATGAGGTGCTGGGCCTTGTCCGCGAAAAAGCCGAAGCGCTCGTAATAGGGTGCGTCGCCAACCAGAAGAACGGCGCCGTGGCCACGCTTGGTGGCTTCGGCAATGGCAGCGCGCATCAGCGCCGAGCCGATGCCCTTGCCCTCATGGGCGGCATCGACGGCCAGCGGGCCGAGCAGCAGCGCTTCGACGGCGCGGCCTTCGCGCGAGATACCGGCCTCGACGTTCCACAGGCGCACCGTGCCGATGACATGGCCATCCTCATCGCGGGCAACCAGCGCCAGGCCTTCGGCCGGAATGCGACCCGCGCGCAGCTTTTCGGAAGACTTGCGGCGGCGGCCGGCGCCCATGGCGCGGTCCAGCAGGTTCTCACGGGCGACGACATCGCCCGGATTTTCCTGATCGACATGAAATGTCTGCGGCGTGAAAAATGCCCGTACCGAATTCAAAAGAGCGGCCATCCTTGGCCTCCCGTCACACTACCGCCCACACGCGGCCCTTGATGAAAAATTGGTGGAGCCGTTCCGGCCCGCCGACACGCTTTCCTCGGCTGGAAGAGGTGCAGCAAGCAGGGATTTGCGCAACAGCACAATCGGCAAAGCCGGAACGGAAGCTTGGTCGAGACGCCGCCCTTTTCAGCGGACGGCGCTCGGATCAGATGACATAGGCCTTCAGCGGCTCGAAACCGTTGAACGCGACCGCCGAATAGGTGGTCGTGTAAGCGCCCGTGCCTTCGATCAGAACTTCGTCTCCGATGGTCAGCGAGACCGGCAGCGGGTACATGTTCTTTTCATACAGCACATCGGCGCTGTCGCAGGTCGGGCCGGCCAGAACGCAGGGCTCCATCTCGTCCTGATCGCGCTCGGTGCGGATCGGGTAACGGATAGCCTCGTCCATCGTCTCGGCGAGACCGCCGAACTTGCCGATGTCGAGGAACACCCAGCGGTGGTTGTCATTGTCGGACTTGCGCGACACGAGAACGACTTCCGCCTTGATGACGCCGGCATTGCCGACCATGCCGCGGCCCGGCTCGATGATCGTCTTCGGGATCTGGTTGCCGAAGTGCTTGCGCAGCGCCGTGTCGATCGCCTGGCCGTATTCTTCGGCAGCCGGAACGTCGCGCAGGTACTTGGTCGGGAAACCACCGCCCATATTGACCATCTGCAGGTGGATGCCCTGCTTGGCAAGCGAAGCGAAGACGCGCTTGGCATCGGCCAGCGCCGCATCCCATGCGTCGAGATTCATCATCTGCGAACCGACATGGAAGGATACGCCGTAGGATTCGAGGCCGAGCTGATGTGCATAGACGAGAACGTCGACAGCCATCTGCGGAACGCAGCCGAACTTGCGCGACAGCGGCCATTCCGCACCTTCGCCATCCGTCAGCACGCGGCAGAAGACGCGCGCGCCGGGAGCGGCACGGGCAACCTTCTCGACTTCCTCGTGGCTGTCCACCGCGAAGAGATCGATGCCGAGCGCATGGGCGCGCGCAACATCGCGTTCCTTCTTGATGGTGTTGCCGAAGGAAATACGGTCGGCCGTCGCGCCGGCATCGAGCGCCATCTGGATTTCAGCCACGGAGGCGCAATCGAAGTTGGAGCCGAGCGAAGCGAGCAGCTTCAGGATTTCGGGAGCCGGGTTTGCCTTGACGGCATAGTAGATCGCGCTGTTCGGCAGGGAGTGCCGGAAAGCGTTGAAATTGTCGCGCACGACGTCGAGATCAACCACGAGGCAAGGGCCTTCGGGACGTCGGGTCTTGATGAAGTCGAGAATGCGTGCAGTCGTCATCGATGTATTCCCTGTTAAACCGGCTTCGGAAAAATCCGAAGGACAAAGGACGCTCGAGATATGCATTCGAATCAGCCGGTGGAGGCGCAGAATCGATAGCATACGCTCAAGGCGCGAATGTGAACGACGCCCTGCCAGAGCATCATTCGGCTTTGTCTGCCATGGATTGGAGGGAATGACCCGACCGCACTTCAGGCAATGATGGTGTGCCTCTTTAGTACCCCGGCTGATGGAAAGCCGGCAGAGAACCAGAAAGGCCCGCACCGTCGTTGCTTCGTATGTCCTCGCATTTTCCGGTTGGCCGGAATAGCGACTGGAGGGGTTAGTTCCAGGTACCTTACCTAAATCCTCACCACATCGAGGAATCGGCGGACACACATGGGCACGTGCGACTTTGGGCAGCACGGGAAATAAGAATATTCGCCGTCATAATCAAGAGGAATTTTTCATCATATCGCGGATTTTTTCGGCAGCAATTTTAAGGTTGAACAGTAGCCTTCCAGCGTTCAATTATGTGGAACGAACCGGAGGATTTTCATGGACACGCTGACCCGCATCCGCGCCTTTATCGATGTCGTCGAAGCGGAGGGTTTTTCCGCCGCGGCGCGCAAGACGGGGCGTTCCAAGGCGCTTCTGTCCAAATATGTGCGGGAACTGGAGGACGATCTCGGCGCGCTGCTCCTCAATCGCACCACCCGGCAGTTCTCGCTGACGGAGGCCGGGCACACCTATTACCGCACCGCCTCCGACATTTTGAAGGAGATCGATAACCTTGCCGATCTGGTGCGCGAAAAGAATGCCGATCTGAAGGGCAAGCTCAGGATTTCGGTTCCCCGCACCTTCATCGACGCCGATGTCGGCCAGAGCCTGATCGACTTCGCCAAGGAAAATCCGGAACTGTCGCTCGAAATCGTCGCCGAGGACCGGTTCGTCGACCTGATCGAGGAGGGTTTCGATCTCGCGGTTCGGATAACCCGGCTGGAAGATTCCGGTCTCATCGCCCGCAAGCTTTCCGATTTCCGGGTCTATGCGGTGGCGACGGCGGATTTCGTGGCGCAGCACGGGCCGCTCGACGGACCGCAGGATTTCTCCCGCGTCCCCTTCATCATCGACACCAATACGCGTTTTCATAATACGGTGCGGTATCTGGAGCCGGATGGCGGCTCCAATTCGGTCACCATCAGCGGGCCTATCGAGGTCAACAGCCCACAGGCGACGCTGCGCGCCGCCCGCGCCGGCCTCGGCATCGCCATGGTGCCGGATTTCATCGCCCGGCCCTATATCCAGTCCGGCGAGCTGGTGACGCTGTTCGACGATTATATCTCCAAGGACAGGGGTATCTATGCGGTCTATCCGCATCGCCGCTACCTGCCGGCCAAGGTGCGCAGCTTCGTGGATTATCTCTCGGCGTGGTTCAGGAAGAATGGATGAAGGGCCGGGCGGCATTCGCCGAGCGTCCTTCCGTCATGCCGGACTTGATCCGGCATCCAGCCACGGCGCGTCTGCGCCGTGAAAGGACTCTCCCGCGATCAAGTACTTGATCGCCCTGGACCCCGGATCAAGTCCGGGGTGACGGAGTGGGATGCAGCCGTCTCGTCAAATCCAAACCTCGGCAAACTTTTAGCAGCATCGACGCCCGCGTTTTAGCGGGCGTCGCTTGGCAGAAGCCAGCTCGTCAGAACGGCGAATCCGGGAAGTAGAACTGCTCGGCATTGTCCTTGGTGATGAGCGTCGCATCGAGGATATATTCACCCGCGACCGGCACCTGATCGTAGAAATGCCCGGCCGTCAGCTGCATGGCTGTCGCCACCATCGCCGGCGGGTAGAGCACGTCGACCGGCACCAGCTTGTCCCCGTCCATGACCTTCTTGATCATGTCCTTGGAACCGGCGCCCGCGACGATATACTGGATATCGGTGCGTTTCGCCTGCTGGATGGCTTCCAGCACGCCAATCGCCATGTCGTCATCCTGACACCAGACCACGTCGATCTTCTTGTACTTGGTCAGATAGTCCTGCATCACGCGGAAGGCGTCGTCTCGGTTCCAGTTGCCGTACTGGCGGTCGAGAACCTTGACGCTGGAACCAGCGATACCCTTGTCGAAACCATCCTGACGCTGCTGATCGATCGGGATCGGCAGGCCGCGAATGACCACGACTTCGGCGTCAGGCGTCGTCTTCTTGATGTATTCGCCGGCCACCTGGCCAAGTGCGGGGTTGTTGCCGGCAACATAGAGATCGCGGATCGAATTGTCGTTGACGCTCGGCGCGCGGTCGACCAGCGCGACGAAGGTGCCCTTGTCCTTGATCTCCTTGATGGCGTTGACCAGCGGATCTGGATCGGACGGCAGCACGACCAGTGCGTCCAGCCCCTGCACGGCAAGATCCTGCAGGGCATTCGCCTGATTGGCGGCGTCCGGCGATGTCTTGACGATCACATTAAGTCCCGGATGCTCCTGCATGAGCAGCTTCGCCACGCGCTCGGCATGGTAGACGACGCCCGCCGTCCAGCCATGGTCGGCCGCTGGAATGGATACGCCGATTGTGACCTTCTTGTCCTGCGCATGCGCTGAAGCGGCAAGCACCGTGGCCAGCGCGGCAAAGGCCACGCCGATGAATTTACTACGCATAGTCTCTTTCCTCCCAAGACCGGGGCGTTCCTCCTTCGACCGCGCCTGCCCCACATGACGCGGCGTGATACGTCACCTGCGGCTGAGCGAACGCTGCACCAGCATGGCGATGATGATGATCGCACCCTGAATGGCGCCGATCAGATATTCGCTGACGAAGTTCGACAGGATCATGATGTTGCCGACGATCTCCAGAATGAAGGCGCCGCAGATCGTGCCCCAGATGCGCCCTACCCCGCCTCTCAGCGCCGTGCCGCCGACAACGACGGCGGTGATGGCCTGCAGCTCCCACAACATGCCTGTGGTGGCCGAAGTGGAAGCGAGGCGCGGCACGTAAAGCAGCACCGCAACGGCGACACACAGCCCCTGTACCACATAGGCGACGGTGCGGACGCGGGCGACCGAAATGCCGGAATAACGCGCCACATCCTCGCTCGACCCTACTGCGGTCAGATGCCGCCCGTAACGGGTGCGGTAAAGCACGAAGGCGGCTATTGCCGCAGTGACGAAGATGACGATGACCGGCACCGGCACGCCAAGGACATTGCCGAAATAGACCGGGCGATAAAGCGTCTGGATTTCCGGGTTACGCAGCGTAATCGCCCCGCCCTGCGACAGCCATGTGGTCAAGCCGCGATAAATGCCCATGGTGCCGAGCGTGGCGATGAAGGGTTCGATGCGGCCGATGGTGGTGATGAGGCCGTTCGTCAGCCCGCAGGCAGCCCCGATGGCGAGCGCCAGCGCCATGGCGGTGAGCAGCATTAAAAGCGGACTGGCGATGACGCCGCTATTCATGAACAGGATCATCAGGCTGGCGACGAAGGCCACCATCGCGCCAACTGAAAGATCGAGCCCGCCCGAGGTGATGACGTAAGTTGCGCCAAGAGCGATGATGGCGATGAAGGCGCTGCGGGTGACGACATTCAGGAGATTGTCGATGCCGATGAAATTGGGATTGGCGATGGTGCCGAGAACCAGCAGCAGGGCCAGCGCCACGAAAGGCGCGACGGCGCGCAGGTCCCAGTCCTTCGAGGTCTTCGGCGTTTTGCCGTTGTCAAATGCGGCCTCAGTCATGTTTCCCCTCAGTCTCTTTTGTCAGGCCATGTTTCGCGGCACACGGGCGCTCAGGCGGGTTCCTGCGTATGAACGCCCGTCGCCAGCGCCACGATGTCGTTTTCGGTCATGCGCTCGCCGGTCACCTCACCGACGATCCGGCCCGACCGCATCACCAGAATGCGGTCGCATATGCCGATCAGCTCCGGCATTTCCGAAGAAACCACGATGATCGAGCGCCCCTCATCCGCAAGCCTGGCGATGAAGCGGTAAATCTGTTCCTTGGTGCCGATATCGATGCCGCGCGTCGGTTCGTCGATGATGACGATGGAGGGATCGAGCAGCATCATCTTGGCCAGCAGCAGCTTCTGCTGGTTGCCGCCGGAAAGCTGGCCCGCCAGCAAATCCTTGCGGCCGGTGCGGATGTCGAAATCCCGGACCGCATCATCGAGCGCCGCCGTTTCCCGGCGGGTATCGATCTGGAACAGCCGGCTGAATTTCTTCAGCGAAGCAAGCGTGAGATTGACACGCAAATCCTTGGTAAGCAGCAGGCCCTTGCCCTTGCGGTCCTCGCTCAGATAAACGATGCCGGCCTTCAGGCTGTCTTCCGCCTTTGCGAAATGCACCGGCCTGCCATGATGCCGCACGGTTCCCCGCCCGGCGCGCAGGCCGAGCATTCCTTCCATGAGTTCCGTTCTGCCCGCGCCGACCAGACCGGCAAAACCGAGGATTTCGCCCTTTCGCAGGCTGAAACCGGCATCCTCCGCGTAACCCGGAACGGTAAAATGCTCCACCTGCAGAACCGGCTCGTGCTCGCCGCCGGCGGCGCGGTCCGGATAAAGCTTGGCGACATCGCGCCCCACCATCAGCCGCGCCATATCGGCAGGCTCCAGCGCCGATGCCGGATGGGAGGCGACCAGCCTGCCGTCTCGCAGAACCGTCACCCGGTCGGCGATCTCCTTCACCTCCGGCAGACGGTGCGAAATATAAAGCACGGCCACGCCCTTCGCCCGGATGTCGCGAATGACATTCAGCAGCGCATCCGTTTCGATGGGCGTCAGGCTCGCCGTCGGCTCATCGAAAATCACCACACGATGCGGCACCAGCAGCACACGGGCGATCTGCACCAGTTGCCGCTGGGCAATCGACAGGCTGCCGACAATGGCGTCCGGATCGATCGTACCGCCGAGATCGGCGATTGCCTTGCGGGCGCCGGCGCGCATGGCGCGGTCGTCCACCATGGCGCCCCGGCGCACTTCGCGGCCGAGATAGATGTTCTGCGCCACCGTCAAATCCGGGGCCAGCAATATTTCCTGATGCACGAGAACGATGCCGCGATGTTCGGCATCCACCGGACCGCTCAGCGTAACGGCTTCGCCATCGATGCGGATTTCCCCGCCCGACGGCTTTTCATTGCCGGCCAGCAGCTTCATCAGCGTCGACTTGCCGGCGCCATTCTCGCCAATGATCGCGTGGACCTCACCGGCGCGCACCGCGATCTCTATATCCTTGAGAACCTGTACCGGCCCGAAGGACTTGGACAGCCCAACCGTCCGGATAAGGGCGTGGTCTGGAGATTCGTCAGCAAAAGCCATGTGCCGTCACCGGTATCCGGCGTGAACGGGCGGCGCTTGCCCCTTGATTTTATCTGAAACGACCATCTGCGAACTCCTCCCAAAGCTCGAGGAAGAAGCTAACCTCCGTTTTGAGGTACGTAAAGCAAATTTCGCTGGTCTTCTGGAATACTCTTAAATTCGACCCGTATTGCACGGACGATGCAGGCCGCCTTCGGTCATGACGCCGGGGGACGCTGGAACCCCTTCATGAGACGATGCATGGCCTCGGCGCCTTCCTTGACCAGATCGAAACGTTTCCCGAACAGCAGCCAATCGTAGACGATACCTTTGATCAGCCAGTAGAGCGCACCGAGCGCCGATTCCGCCGTCCAGTTGTCGTTGAAGATGCCCTCGGCCTGCGCTCGCTCGAAAGCCGCCTCCAGCCGCTCCTTGTGGTAACGGTCCAGCTCTTCCTGCGCATGCAGGACGGGGGCGAATTCGTCGGAATAATTGGTGCGCAGGCTAATCGTCATGATGCGCTGGCGCTGTTCGTCTTGCGCCAGAAGCGCAAGCCACTTGCACGTCGCCTCCTCGATCTTTTCCAGCAGCGCCGCACCCTTAAGGTCCGGATCGGCAAAGTCCAGCAAATCCGACTCAGGCAACGCGACCGATTCGTAAAGGCCGATGAAAAGGTCGCTCTTGCTGGAAAAATGCCAGTAGATCGCTCCGCGCGTAACGCCAGCCGCAGCCGCCACCTCATCCAGAGAGCTGTTGGCCACGCCCTTCTTGAAGAACACCCGCTCGGCAGCGGCAAGGATCGCCTGACGCGTCTCTTCTGCCTCGGCCTTGGTACGGCGCATGCTGATGTCTCCTTCCAGTCGCGGCACGGCGCTTTCGCACCGTGCCTTGTTTGCGGTGCCGGGCTGTCAGTCAGATGAACGCATTCACGTGACTTTTCGCCCAGCCGTCACACCCGTTTTATTCCGCCGGCGATACCGCGTCAGCAGCAATCTCATTCTCCTTCTTCCGATCCCCGAAAAACTTCGCGACAAACACGAAGAAGACGGGAACGAAGAAGATCGCAAGGATCGTCGCCGAGATCATGCCGCCGAGCACGCCGGTGCCGATGGCGTTCTGGCTGGCCGCACTGGCACCCGACGCAATTGCCATCGGCAACACGCCAAGCGAGAAGGCAAGCGAGGTCATCAGGATCGGCCGGAAGCGCAGATGGGCCGCCTCCACCGTCGCATCATAGGTGGATTTGCCCTCCGCCCGCAGATCCTTGGCAAATTCGATGATCAGGATCGCATTCTTGGCCGAAAGCCCGATGATGGCGACAAGGCCAACCAGGAAGTAGACGTCGTTCGGCATGCCGCGCAGCATCACCGCCGCCACCGAACCGATGACGCCAAGCGGTACCACCAGCATGACGGAGAGCGGAATGGACCAGCTTTCATAAAGCGCCGCCAGAAGCAGGAAGACGAACAGCACGCTGAGGCCGATAAGCGCCGGCGCCTGCGAACCCGACTGGATTTCCTGCAGCGACTGGCCGGTCCATTCGAAACCGAAGCCGCTTGGCAATTCGCCCGCCAGACGCTCCATTTCGGCAATCGCATCACCAGAGGAGTAGCCGGGTGCCGACTGGCCACCGATACGGATCGCCGGATAGCCGTTGTAACCCACCACCTGCGACGGGCCGCGCACCCATTCCACCGTGGCGAAGGAGCTTACCGGCACCATGCCGCCATTTGCATTGCGGACATTGAGGTTCAAAAGATCCTCGGTCTTCATGCGCTGACCCTGCTCCGCCTGCACCGTCACGCGCTGCATGCGGCCGGCATTGGGGAAGTCGTTGACGTAGGACGACCCCATATTGGCCGAGATGGTGGCGTTGATGTCGCTGAAGGTCACGCCGAAGGTGTTGGCCTTTTCACGGTCGATGATGAGGTTGACCTGCGGAGAGTCCGGCATGCCTTCCACGCGCAGGCCGGCCAAAATCGGGCTTTTCTGCGCTGCCGCCATCAGCTGTGCACCGGCGGCGCTCAGCGCCGTCTGTCCGGCACCCCCGCGATCCTGCAGGCGGAAGGTGAAGCCGCTGGAATTGCCGAGTCCCTGAATAGGCGGCGGCGATAGCGTGAAGGACATCGAACCCGGCAGGCCCCAAAGCTTGCCGTTGATGCGTTGAGCGATGGCGGATGCGGAATCCTCCGGCCTACGCTCGCTCCAGTCCTTCAGCGTCGCGAAGGCGAGACCGGCATTCTGGCCGGAACCGGAGAAGGAGAAGCCCGAAACCGCAATCACGCGATCGACCGCCGGCTCCGCCAGGAAGATCTTTTCGATTTCCTGGATGGATTGCAGGGTGCGTTCGCTGCTGGCTTCCGCCGGCGCCTGAATGTCGACGATCAGGTAACCCTGGTCCTCATTGGGCAGGAAGGAGCTGGGCAACTGCATATAGGCCCAGCCGAGACCGACGAGCAGCGCCGCATAGATGACCATGAAGCGGCCGGAACGCTTGATGATGCTGCCGACCGACGAGGAGTATTTATGCGAGGCCTTGTCGAAGCCACGGTTGAACCAGCCGAAGAAGCCCTTCTTCTCATGGTGCCCGGCCTTGATCGGCTTCAGGAACGATGCGCAGAGCGCCGGCGTGAGTGACAGCGCAAGGAAGCCCGAAAACAGGATGGAAACCACCATGGTCAGGCTGAACTGCTGGTAGATGATGCCGACGGCGCCGGGGAAGAAGGCCATGGGCACGAACACCGCCGTCAGCACCAGCGTGATGCCGATGATGGCGCCGGAAATCTGGCCCATCGCCTTGCGGGTCGCCTCCTTCGGCGACAGATGCTCTTCCGCCATGATGCGTTCGACATTTTCCACCACGACGATCGCGTCATCGACGAGAATGCCGATGGCGAGAACCATGGCGAACATGGTGAGCACGTTGATGGAGAAACCCGAGACATACATGATGGCGCAGGTGCCGAGCAGCGCCACGGGCACCACCAGTGTCGGGATGATCGTGTAGCGGATGTTCTGGAGGAAGACGAACATCACCACGAAGACGAGGATGATCGCCTCCACCAGCGTGTTGATCACCTTCTGGATCGAGATCTTCACGAAGGGGCTGGTGTCGTAGGGAATTTCATATTCCAGACCCGGCGGGAAATATCGCGACAGTTCCTCCATGGTGGCGCGCACGCCATCGGAAGTCTGCAGCGCATTGCCGGTGGGCGACAGCTGCACGCCGATGGCCGCACTGGGTTTGCCGTTCAGGCGGCTGGAAAAGGCGTAGCTTTCGCCGCCCACTTCCACCCGCGCCACATCCCGCAGCCGAACGGACGAACCGTCCGGATTGGCGCGCAGCACGATGGAGCCGAACTCCTCCGGCGTCGTCAGCTGGCCCTGAACGTTGACGGTGGCCGAAATCTGCTGGCCGATGGGGTTGGGCGATGCGCCGATGCGGCCAGCCGCAACCTGCGAGTTCTGCGCCTGAATGGCGCCGATAACGTCGGACGAGGTGAGGCTGAGGCCCAGCATCTTGTCCGGGTCCATCCAGATGCGCATGGAGCGCTGGGTGGCGAACAGCTGCGCGCTGCCGACGCCCGGCACGCGGCGCAATTCGCCGACCACGTTGCGGCTGAGATAATCGCCGAGGCCGATGGCATCGGTATTGCCATCAACGGAGGTGAGCGCAACCATCATCAGGAACGAGGTGCCCGCCTGCTCGACGCGCAGGCCCTGCTGCGTGACCGCCTGCGGCAGACGCGGCTGAACGCGGGCGATGCGGTTCTGCACCTCGACCTGCGCCTCGCCGATATTGGTGCCCGGCGCGAAGGTGACGTTGATGGAAATGCTGCCGGAGGATTCGGAAGTCGATTCGAAATAGAGAAGACCCGGAACCCCGTTCAGCTCTTCCTCGATGGGACGCGTGACGCTCTGGTAAATGTCCTCGGGCGCGGCACCGGGATAGGTGGTCGCAATCGAAATCTGCGGCGGTGCCACATTCGGATATTGCGCAATCGGCAGCATGGGAATGGCGAGCAGGCCCGCCAGCATGATGAAGATGGCCACGACCCAGGCAAAAATGGGCCGATCGATGAAAAAACGTGCCATGAAATCGGTCCTTATTGCTTGGCGGCCGGGGTCTCAGACGAGGTCTCGGCCGAAGCCGCGTTCTCGCTACCGGCAGAGGCAGTGGCGTCGGGCTCCGCAGACCATGGTTCAGGCTTTACCTTGGCGCCCGGGGCGGTCTTCTGGAAACCTTCGGCTACAACGCGGTCGCCATCCTTCAGGCCTTCCGAAATCACCCAGCGGTCGCCGATGGAGCGGCCGACGCTGACGCGCCGCTGCTCGACCGTGTCTTCGGCATTGACGACAAGCACGCTCGCCTGCCCGCCCGCATCGCGCTGCACCGCCTGCTGCGGCACGGCGAAGGCCGCTTTCTGGATACCCTGCTGGATCTGCACGCGGACATACATGCCCGGCAGCAGATCGCCGCTCGGGTTCGGGAACTCACCGCGCAGCGTCACCTGGCCGGTGGTTTCATCCACCGCCGCTTCGGAAAACAGCAGGCGGCCGGGCAGCGGGTAACGGCTGCCATCATCGAACAGCAGATTGACTTCGGCCTCGTTCGGGCCGGTCATCAGCTGGCCATCCTGCAGGGCCTTGCGCAGGCGGATAAGATCGGCCGCCGGCTGGGTGAAGTCGGCATAGATCGGATCGAGCTGCTGGATCGTCGCCAGATTTTCCGAGCCGGTTGCGCTGACGAGTGCGCCTTCCGTAATACGCGCGCGACCGATGCGGCCGCTGATCGGGGCTTTGACATCGGCATATTGCAGATTGAGCTTCGCTTCCGCGACGCCTGCTTCGGCCACGGCCACCTCGGCATCGGCCTGCGCCAGCTGGGCGATGGCATTGTCGAATTCCTGCTGCGAACCGACATTGGAACGGCGCAGCTGCTGCTGCCTGTCAGCCGTCTGCCGCGCCTGAAGCTGCGCGGCCTGCGCCCGGCGCAACGTGCCTTCGGCGCTGTCGACGCGCACCTGGAACGGCGCGGGATCGATCCGGTAGAGAACGTCGCCCTCCTTCACCAGCGAGCCCTGCTCGAACACCCGCTCCACGATGATGCCGGAAACACGCGGGCGCACTTCGGCAAGCCGCGTCGGCGCAATGCGCCCCGGCAATTCGTTGGTGATGGGCAGCTCTTCCTGGCTCACCGTCACGATCTTCACCGCACCGGGCGGCGGCGCGCCGGGCGCAGACGCCTGCTCATCGCTACATCCGACCAAAACGATGCCCGTCAACAACACCGCCGCGATCTGCCCCAGTCTCTTCGCCATACTGCGCTCCGAATCCATAAAAAAGGTCACATTTACATACATACTAAGACGTATGTAAAATTTCGGCAACGGAATTGTTGCAGTGCAAAAGCCGTCTCACGCGCTTGTGAAGGTGCGTGAGACAGCTTGCGGAGAGCGCTGTAATTGGGAGCGGAGGACTAACTGGAGTCCAAGGCAGGACATATCGCGACGAGCCGAAGGCGACAGCTGGCTGAATGAAGCTTTCCGCTGCTTCGGTCACGTCCAAACCACCGCTGTGCGGTTTAGATTCCGGGGATAAACATTCTCTCGACGTCATCCTCGGGCCTGTCCCGAGGATCTGCAACCGATTGATTTTATTCGACGTGATTAGATCCTCGGCACGGGGCCGAGGATGACGTGGGGGCTAAGGGAATGCTCCACGACGCCCTCACTCCCCGTTAGGACAGACGCTTCAGCGAGGAAGCTTCCGGCTGCGGGCCGGGTTTCGTCGTATCGTTATTGTCTGCGGATCTGTTACGCAGGGCCGCATAATAGGCGTTCTTCTGCTCGTACATATTCATATCGGCGCGACGCACCAGCGATTCCATCGTCTCGCCGGCCTCGCTGGTGGCCACGCCCAGGGACAGGCTGAGCGGCGCGCTGGAATAGAACTGGTTGTTGATCTTCAGCAATTCATAAACGGTTTCGACCATGGCGGCGGCAATCTGTTTGTCGGCGCCGGGAAGAAGGATGGCGAATTCGTCGCCGCCGATGCGCGCGGCATGGTTCGGCGCGGTCACCACGCCGTTCAGCACCTCGCCTACACGCCGCAACAAAGCGTCGCCGGCATCGTGTCCCAGCCTGTCGTTGGCGTCCTTCAGGCCGTTGAGATCGATGACGATGGCGGAAACCGGCCTGAGCGCACTGCGCTCCAGCCGGTTCAGCTCATCCGAATAGAAGGCGCGGTTGTGGAGCTTGGTCAGCACATCGTGCTTGCCGAGATATTCGAGATAGGCTTCCGCCTTTTTGCGCGCGGTAATGTCCGTCAGCGCCACCTGCACCAGCGACCAGTCGCGCTCATGGCCGGGGAAAACCGAAAAATGCAGGAGCACATGCCGCTCGGAACCGTCAAGCGCGTAATTCACCACCTCGCGATGGTGGGTGAGATTGCCGTTCCAGAGCTCCATCAGCTGTTCCCGGAACGGCTTCTCCATCTCGCCGCGAAAAATATCGCCCAGCCGCTGCAACAGAACCTGCCGGTCCGGCGCGCAGAACAGGTCGAGCGTCGCGCGGTTGACGTCGATGACGCGGATTTCGCTCATGCATTGCCGCACGAATTCGGGATGCACATCCATGAACACGCGGAAATCGACGATGCCGCGGTCCCTGACCTCCTCGATCAGCCGCCGCACCCGGCTGAAATCCTCCACCCACAGGGATACGGGCGAATGTTTGAACATGCCTTCGGCGTAACGGCGGTTGAGAAGCTCCTTGCGGCGAGCCTCCTCCCGCTCCGTCACATCCTCGGTGGTCAAAAGCAGCCGTCCGAGGGTTTCTTCGTGGCCGGGTATGACCGCGCCGCGCAACTGGATATCCAGCCGCTTGCCGCCGATCGAATAATTGACCGCGTTGCTGGTGAATTCCGTCTTGCCCGCCCAGAGTTCGGAAAGCTCGTTCACATGGCTCTCCAGCATGTCGTCGCGAAAAATCCGATGCAGATTGTCGACGAGATGGGCCTGATCGCGGGCCTCGAACAGTTCCAGCGTCCTGGCGTTGACCTTGATCACGCGGATTTTCTGCGAGCAGGCCGCCACCCTCGATAAATCTTCCAGAAGAAACGCCCGGATATCCTCGACGCCCTGCGATCGCCAGATATCGAACTGGCTTTTCACCTCGCTGAAATCCTCGATCCACATCGCCACGGGGGCAAGATTGAAGACATTGGTATCGATTATCTCATTCATACGGGAGGTCTTCTCAAGGATAGCAGGCGAATGCCGAAACGGTGCGGCACAGCGATAGCCGTCCGCATAACCGGATTTATTAGTGATATTCGATTTAACGCAAGCATTTATCGCGCAAACCGCCGGATTGCGCGATAATTCATGGGTTTTGCGGATATGACGCCCGTTACCAGAGCTTCACGTGCCGGTTCACATCCTTGTAAAGCAGGTAACGGAAGCGGCCCGGCCCACCCGCATAGCAGGCCTGCGGGCAATAGGCGCGCAACCACATGAAGTCACCCGCCTGCACTTCCACCCAGTCCTCGTTCAGCCGGTAGACGGCCTTGCCTTCCAGCACATAAAGACCGTGTTCCATCACATGGGTTTCCATGAAGGGAATGGTCGCGCCCGGCTCGAAGGTGACGATATTGAGATGCATGTCGTAACGCACGTCTTCCGGATCGATGAAGCGGGTCGTCGCCCATTTGCCGTCCGTATCCGGCATGGCCGACAAAGAGTGCTCATCCTCATGCGAAAAGATCGCCGGCGGCGGCTCCAGCCCGTCGACCGCCTGGAACGCTTTGCGGACCCAGTGGAACTTGGCAGGCGCCTTGCCCGAATTGCGAATCTGCCAGCGGGAACCGGGCGGCAGGAAGGCGAAGGAGCCCTCCCGCAACGCATGCTGCACGCCCTCGAATTCCACGGTCATTTCGCCGTCAACGACGAAGATCGCCGCTTCGGCCCGTGCGTCCGGTTCCGGCCGGTCGCTGCCGCCGCCGGGCTGAACCTCGACAATATATTGCGCGAAGGTTTCGGAAAAACCCGTCATCGGCCGGGCGATGATCCAGGCCCGGGTGCCGGTCCAGTGCGGCAGCACGCTTGTCACGATATCGGACATGACGGTTTTGGGGATGACCGCATAGGCGGTCTTGAACACCGCCTTGCTCGACAGAAGTTCCGTCTGTCCCGGCAGACCACCCATATCCGAATAGTATCTCTTCATTTCAGCCATTCCATTCTGCAACGCATTCGGCGCGGATTCTTAGGCCCACGCCGAGGTTTAATCAAATGGTTATTGGCAAGCAGAGACTGGCCCGAAGAACGTCACACCTTCTTACGCATCGTGGCGTAGACGATATTGTGGTTCTCGCCGAAGAACACATCCGCCTCGATGCCTGCAGGATCGGCGCTGGCATTGACGATCCGCCACATATCCGCTTTCGAACGCAACAGCAGCGCCCAGTTCATGAAGGTTTCCATGTAACCGTCGACGACGATGTCCTCCGAGAAATTGGCGAAGAGGAACATGCCGCCGGGCTTCAGCATTTCCATGCAGCGCCGCGTGAGTTTGATCGCCACGCGGTCGTTCAGATAATCGTAGAGACCGGCCGCGTAGATCAGGTCGAAAGTGCCGAGTTCCTGCGTGCGCAGGACGATATCGCGCACGGAACCGTCGATCGCCTCGATGCAGCTGCCGTTGAAATCGCGGGCGACGGAACCGACGCTCAAGGGGTCCTGATCGAGCGCCACCCAGCGCTTGATTTTGCCCTCTTTCAGCGCCACGGAGGCATCCGCCTCGCGCAGATGGCCGGAAGCGATGGTGAGGATTTCCGCCTCATTGCCATGCCGGGCCGCAGCCTCATCGACGAACCGCGTCAGCAAGTCGCGCCGCTCACGCACGGCAACCGAGGAGCTGGCATCCTTGGTGTAATCGTAAAGGGCCGCACCGAGCGGCGTGGCCTTGTTCACCAGTTCGGCAACACTGTCGTGGCCATAAATGAAATCGAGCAGCTGCGCATCGCCCGAATAACCCCGCGGCTTTTCGAAAGACCAGCGCGTGAAGGGGTCCTCCAGAAAATGGGCGGAAACGGGGTGATTCTGTACAAGCGGAATCAGTTCAGCCCACACGCTTGAGTGGAGCTTTTCTCGCAGACCGTGAAGTGCACCCGCCGTCCGATGTATTATCTCACGTGCTGAAACACGATTGTCGAATTGCTGTTGTGCCAATTCGAGAATGAGCGCCACCTCTGCTTTCGCAACTGCGAACTGCTCATCGAATGTTTCCGTTCTGCGTGCAAAAATCTCTTTTGCGACAGTATCCGGGGTAATCAGACTTGCCCCGTCAAGATTTTTCTTCTTTACCCGCACCACTTCAGCCTCCAGTATTAACACATTGTTAACTATACGTTTCTGGGAGGCGGAAGGCCACTCGCTTTCGATTTTTGAGCGGTGTAGGGATACATTAGTAGATTAGCGTATTTTTTTGGTCACACTCGTGAGGACGGGAGAAAGCAGATACGCGGTTTAGTGAAACTTAATGTTGCGAACGTATGATGCGTTCTTCCTTTCCATGTTCTCCGCACACATCGGCAGAGATCGACGGGAACCCGCACTGGGTGCGACAGCACACGGAAAAGTGGAATAAGCAGTTACTTAATAAAGTATACGCAACACTATGGGAAAGTGCATGAAGCACACATTGGGAGAGGTGAGTGGACAGCAAGACTATCGGCGGCCGGACTCCCGGTTTTCTGATGAACTTCTTGCCCTTTACCAGCAGGAAGGTGAGCGCAGCCGCCGCGGTTCGATCCGTCGGGGCCTGTGGACCGCTGTCTTCATCTATATGCTGTTTGCCGCAACCGACATCATTCTGATACCCGACGTCGCTTTTTACACCATTATCGCACGCTTCGCGGTCGTCCTGTCATCCCTGCTGACGCTGGAAATCCAGCTGCACAGGGGCGCCAGCACCGCAGCGCTCGACCTTACCTGTGCGACCGCTCTCGTCATGGGATATATCGGCTGGCTGTTGCCTTCGCTGCTGACCGACAATACCGAAAACATGTCCTATTACATGGTTTTCGGGGCGATCTTCATGATGGGCGCCAATCTGTTTTTTACCTTCCGCTTCCATCTGTCGCTGGTGTCTTCGGGCATCATTCTCGTTACCTATTTTCTGGCGGCAACGCAGTTTCCCGAGGACAGCTTCTACAAGTTCGCCTTCGGCACCTTCTACATATCCTGCTTCGTTTTCACCTCTTACGTGAACTGGAACCTGAACCGGGAGCGCTACCACGTCTTCGTCAACGGGCTGGAAGCGAAGGCGCAGCAGAAGGCGGCGGACGAACGTGGCCAGGCGCTGCTGCGGCTTTCCAATACCGACTCCCTGACGGGCCTGCAGAACCGCCGCGCCATCGACCACCATCTGCGCCTGCTGTGGGACAACTGGATCAGGAAGGAGGAAGGCTTTGCCGTTTTCCTGATCGACGTCGACTTCTTCAAGAAATACAACGACCGTTACGGCCACCAGGAAGGCGACAAATGCCTGGTGACGGTGGGCACCGCCCTGCGGGATGCGATCACCGAACACGGCGCTTCCATCGGCCGCTATGGCGGCGAGGAGTTCATCGTGCTGGCGCCGTTCAAGTCCAAGCAGCAGGTGGGTGAGCTTGCCGAGACGATCCGCCACACCGTTGAAAACCTGTCGCTGGCGCATGACCAGCGCCGGGATGGCACCTTCATCGTCACCGTCAGCATCGGTGCGTCCTTCACCCGTCCCAATGCGGATGGCAAGCTGGAAAAGATCATCAACGAGGCCGACCGCGCGCTCTATATAGCAAAGGGCAATGGCCGCAACTGCATGAAGCTGTTCGATCCGGACGATCCGCAGACCAGCGACGAGACGGAGAATATTGCCGCCCTGCTGAAAATCGCCGTCGCGGAAGATCTCGTTTCCCTCGTCTATCAACCTATTCTCAACGTTTCGACCAACGAGACCGCGGGGGTTGAAGCGCTGATGCGGCTTCGCCTGCTGGATGGCAATCCAGTCGCACCCGGTATTTTCATTCCGATTGCCGAACGCACCGGCACGATCATGGAACTGGGCCTGTGGACCATCAAGACCGTCTGCAAGCAGATACTGGCCGATGACAAGGTGGCGGTCGTCAGTGTCAACGTATCGCCGATGCAGTTGAAAAATCCGGGGTTCGCCACTTCGGTGGCCGCCATTCTCGTGGAAGCGGGAATTGCCGGCAACAGGCTCGCCTTCGAAATCACCGAAGGCGTCGACATGGAAATGCATTCGGACGTGCTGCGTTGTCTGAACGACCTGAAAACGCTCGGCATCAATATCTGGCTGGATGATTTCGGAACGGGTTTTGCCGGCCTTTCGTGGCTGCGCATGACGGATTTCGATACCGTCAAGATCGACCGCTCTTTCCTGCACGACAGCAAGACCCCGCGTGGCCGGGCGATGCTGCAGGACATGATCCGCCTCATCCGCAATCGCGGCCACAAGATCCTGATCGAAGGCGTCGAAACCGAGGAACAGCTGAGGCTCGTGCGTCAGATGGAGATCGACTACGCGCAGGGTTATTATATCGGCCGCCCCATCGGGGCCGAAAGGCTGGGCGCGGCGGCAGCGCCCTATCCGCGCCCGAACATGCTGCTGCGACCCGCCTGATCGCGGGATGACGGCGGAATGCCGCCGTCAGCCGCGGGCCGCTTTAATGATAGGCGGGCGGGTTGACCGAGAATTTTGCAGCAAGTTCCGAGAAGGCCGCCCGCGTGACGGGATCGACAGGAGCCCCTTCCCTCTCCCGCCTTGCAGCCACCGCCCACTCCCGGTCACCCGGCGCCATGACCTTGCAGTCTTCCCGCACGGGGGATCCACGCAGGACCTCGAGATAACGTTTCATGCCCTCGTCGAACACCTCGCGCTCCAGGAAGGCTTCCGGCTTCAGCGCCAGAACGAAGGCCCCAAGCCCGCGCGGCGTGGAAAAATCCGGCCCGCCCATGGGAGCGATATCGAAGCTGAGTTTCATGCCCGTGAGAACAGCGCTGAAAATCTCGACCATTCCCGCAAGCGCCGCACCCTTGAAACCGAACTCGCCGCCGACCGGGGCAAGCATTTCAACGGCATGGGGATCGCGCGTATCGACACCATCACCATCCGAGGCCACACCTTGCGGCAATTGCTGGCCCAGGCTCCGGTAAAGCAGGACACGGTTATAGGGCACCGCGCTGGTGGCCATATCCAGCAGCCAGGGCATGTCATCCGCCGCCGGCACACCGATGGCGATGGGATTGGTGCCATGGAAACGCATGGCGCCATCATGCAGGCGCACGAAACTGTCGGAGTTACAGAAGGTGAGGCCGATATAGCCCTGCCGCGCCGCTTCCAGCGCATAAGCGCCGGCCGGGCCGAAATGCGATGAGTTGCGGATCGCCACCGCGCCAATGCCGAATTTTTCCGCGAGCGCCATGGCGCTGTCCATCGCCGCATAGGTGGCGCGGGCGCCATGGGCGTGGTCGGCGTCGATCGTCTCCACCGCGCCGAAGCCAGAAACGCGGCGGATCTGCGGCCGCCGATTGAGACGCCCGCCTTCGAGCGCGGTAATATAATGTGCGAGCAGGCGCACACCGTGGCTGTCCACACCAAGCCTTGTGCCATGCATCATGGCGCGCGTCGCCGCATCGGCCGTTTCGTCATCGGTGCCGGCGGCCAGGAAAACGGCGCGGCAAAACCGCTCCAGCTCATCCAGACTCGCCAGAACGGTGGCTTTTTCATTGCTGTGCGCCATGAGGGAATCCTCCCAATTCCAGAATCCATGCCGCACAAGCTATTCACGGGGCGCGTTTTTGCAATCGAATATCGCACGCGCCGAAGGCTCAATCAGTCTTCCGCGCCCATGGCATCGTAAGAAGAGCGTTCGCCGGCGATGATCGCGCGTTTGCCGACATGGTTGGCAGGCCCGACAATGCCTTCCTGTTCCATGCGCTCGACCAGCGAAGCGGCACGGTTATAACCGACGGACAGGCGGCGCTGGATATAGGATGTGGAGCACTTCTTGTCGCGCATCACCACCTTGACGGCCTTTTCATAGAGATCGTCGCTATCGTCCTCACCCATGGCGGTCTTGTCGAAAACGGCCGCTTCCTCTTCCACCTCTTCGTCGGTTTCATCGGCGTCTTCGGTAACGGTGCCGAGATATTCCGGACGGCCCTGCGTCTTCAGATGCGCGACCACCTTTTCCACTTCCTCATCCGAAACGAAGGGACCGTGGACACGGGCGATGCGGCCGCCGCCCATCATGTGCAGCATATCGCCCTGACCGAGCAGATGCTCCGCGCCCTGTTCACCAAGGATGGTGCGGCTGTCGATCTTCGAGGTCACCTGGAAGGAGATACGGGTCGGGAAATTCGCCTTGATCGTACCGGTGATGACATCGACCGACGGGCGCTGGGTTGCCATGATGAGATGGATGCCGGCAGCACGCGCCATCTGCGCCAGGCGCTGGATCGCGCCTTCGATTTCCTTGCCGGCGACCATCATCAGGTCGGCCATTTCGTCGACGATGACGACGATATAAGGCATGGCCGTGAGGTCCATTTCCTCCTGCTCGTAGACCGCCTCGCCGGTGGCGCGGTCGAAGCCGCTCTGCACGTTGCAGAACACCGTCTCGCCCTTGGCGCGGGCGGCAGCGGCCCTTGCATTGTAGCCGTCGATATTGCGCACGCCGAGACGCGACATCTTGCGATAACGGTCTTCCATTTCGCGCACGGCCCATTTCAACGCCATGACCGCTTTTTTCGGATCAGTGACGACAGGCGTCAACAGATGCGGAATACCGTCATAAACGGAAAGCTCGAGCATCTTGGGATCGACCATGATGAGACGGCATTCTTCCGGCTTCAGACGATAGAGCAGCGACAGGATCATGGTGTTGATGGCGACCGACTTGCCGGAGCCGGTGGTGCCGGCCACCAGCAGATGCGGCATCTTCGCCAGTTCGGCGATGACAGGCTCGCCGCCAATCGTCTTGCCGAGGCAAAGTGCGAGCTTCTGGCGGGTCTCGGCGTAATCGGTCGCTTCGATCAGTTCGCGCAGATAAACCGTCTCGCGCACCGGGTTCGGCAGTTCGATGCCGATGACATTACGGCCGGGCACGACGGCGACACGGGCCGAGAGCGCCGACATGGAGCGGGCGATATCGTCCGAGAGACCAATGACGCGCGAGGACTTGACGCCAGGAGCCGGTTCGAACTCATACAGCGTGACGACCGGGCCGGGGCGGACATCGATGATCTCGCCCTTGATGCCGAAATCCTCCAGCACGCTTTCGAGAAGCCCGGCGCTCTGCTCCAGCGCTTCCGGCGTCATGGTCGTCGTCTGCTGGACGCGGGCCTCCTGCAGAAGATCGATTGAGGGGTATTCATATTCCCCCTCGGCAAAAACCGGAGCTTCGCGGAACATTGGTTGCGAAGCCTGGATGGGCGCACGTGGCGTGAAGCGCGGCTCGGCCGCAATTCTCTCAACCGGCTGAACCTGCTCCACAGGTCGCGGCGTCTCGACAACCATCGGCGCTTCCGTGACGGGCGGCGGCGCGACTTCCTGTTCCACGACTGGAAGGGCGGCAGGAACGACGGACTGACGCACGCCGATCTCGCGGTAAAGCCGGATTGCGGAACCGCCCGGCACGGTGACGACCGGAGGTTCGGACGAAAGCACGATTGCAGCGGCTGCCGGCGATACGACAGCGACCGGCGCGACTATCGCTGGCGCCGTAACGACCGAATTTGCAAGAACGGCGCGCGTGGACGCGGAAACGCCCTCGCCGACACTGCCCGGCAGATCAAGCGTCATCACCTCCCAGAAAAGCTCATCCGGCAGATGGGCGGCGAAAGCAGGAATGACGGCTTGAGCGACCTCGACAGCAGACGCGACGGATTGCGACTGAACCGACGGGAATATCTGCGGCACGGGTGCTTCCACGGCTACGGAGATACCTTCCTGAGCCGGCATCTGGGCAGCGGCAGCCGCCTCTTCCGCCTGCTTGCGGGCAAGCTCCAGCCGCAATTTGTAAGTCAGCGCTCTGGCTCCCCGGGCCTCCGGCGGCTGCGGCAGAAATGGCATGCGCGACGGCGGCACGCGCTGCTCCGCCGGTTTCACGACCGGTTGGGAGACAGGAGCAACCTCCTGCTGCACAGCGTGTTGCTGCGCCACCGCTTCCTGCTCCACCGTTTCAGGCGGGGCGGCATCCAGGATTTCCTCTTCCGGAATATTGGGTGTCTCGACCGGCATGCGCCGGGCAAAGGCGCTTTCCGGCGTGCGGGTGAAACGCACATTCGGGCCAAGCACGAAAGCATTCTGCCAGCCGGGCATCTCGGCGCGGCCTTCGATGGCGTCGGCTGCGCTGACGTCGGCGTTCGGCCGGGATGCCGCGCCGGCCTTCATTCCCGCCGTCTGCTGACCGGCAACCGACTGGCCGCCGGCATGACGAGCCTTCTCGCTCCCCTCCCCTACGCTATTGGACGAATTCTGGAATCTGGATCGGGAGAAACTCATGGCAGCGTGCACACTCATCATAAACGTACATATTTCGGTCTCCCTGAAATAGAAAATAAAGGTTAATTACCCCTTTCCAAACGGGGTCATCGCGGCAGATTTTCGCTCCGTCCACAGGCGCAACGGGGCACACACGGCCGAAGCATCGGCGTCCCAACCACCTAATTTCATTGCGCTAAATCAAATTTCCGGAGCATCGCCGCCGGCAGGACCGCAACAGGAGAAAAGCGTATTGCCGCCGGAAAGCATATTGTTTCCGCAAAGGCCCGCGCAACGTAAAATCATTGCTGTAAAGCCCGCGAATTAACGTGGACACTGCCGAGGTTGCAGTCTTAAGATCGGCCGCCGCGGACCAAGTGGAAAGGCCCGCCCAGCCCTCGTTTCCGGAGTGAATCATGTCGCCTGTCCACCTGTCCCGTCGCTCGCTTCTCAAGACGTCACTCCTTCTTGCCGCAACCACGGGTTTGGCGGACATCGCCGCCGCGCAGCAGGCGGCACCCGGCGGAAGGCTGATCGTCGCGGCCGATTCGGAGCCGAAGAACCTCAACCCGGCGATCGTCGCCTCAAACGGCGTGTTTTATATTGCCAGCAAGATCGTCGAGCCGCTGGCCGAGGCCTCCTTCGATGGCAAGGACGGGCTCACGCCGCGGCTTGCGACCGAATGGCAGGGATCGGATGACGGTCTCAGCGCCACTTTCAAGCTGCGCGAAGGCGTGACCTGGCATGACGGCAAGCCGTTCACCTCGGCGGATGTGGCCTTTTCGGCGCTCTCCATCTGGAAACCGTTGCAGAATCTCGGGCGGCTGGTCTTCGCCAATCTCGAGAAGGTGGACACGCCGGATGAACACACGGCGATCTTCCGCTTCTCCAAGCCGACACCCTTCCAGCTCATCCGCAACGCGCTGCCGGTCGTTACCAGCGTCGTGCCGAAACATCTTTATGAAGGCACCGATATCGCCACCAACCCGGCCAATACCAAGCCGGTCGGCACCGGGCCTTTCGTCTTTGCCGAATACAAGCCCGGCGAATATTATCGCCTGACCCGCAATCCCAATTACTGGGGCAAGGACGAACCGCAGCTCGAAGAGATCATCTACCGCGTCCTGCCGGACCGGGCGGGTGCAGCTTCCGCGCTCGAAGCAGAGGAAATCCAGCTCGCCGCCTTCTCCGCCGTGCCTCTGGCCGATCTCGACCGCATCTCCAAGGTGGCGGGCATCAAGGTCATTGCCGATGGCTACGAGGCGCTGACCTATCAGCTGGTAGTCGAAATCAACCATCGCCGCAAGGAACTGGCCGATCTCAAGGTCAGAAAGGCCATCGCCCACGCCATCGACAAAAAATTCGTCATCGACAAGGTCTTCCTCGGTTACGCCACTGCGTCCACGGGCCCGGTACCGAAGAACGCCCCTGAATTCTACACCGACGATGTCGAAACCTATGATTTCGATGTGGCCAAGGCCAATGCCCTGCTGGACGAGGCGGGTTATGCGCGCGGCCCGAACGGAACACGTTTCTCGCTGAAACTTCTGCCGGCGCCCTATTTCAACGAAACCAGACAGTTCGGCTCCTATCTTCGTCAGGCATTGCAGGAAATCGGCATCGATGCCGAGTTGGTCAATAATGATTCAGCCGCTCACCAGAAGGCCGTCTACACCGATCACGCCTTCGACCTTGCCATCGCGCCTCCGGTCTTCCGCGGCGACCCGGCAATTTCCACCACCATTCTCGTGCGTTCCGGCATTCCGGCGGGCGTCGGTTTCTCCAACCAGGGCGGTTACGAGAACAAGACGCTGGACGAATTGATCGACAAGGCGGCGATAACGGTCGATACCGCCGCGCGCACGGCGCTTTACAAGGATTTCCAGAAGCAGGTCGCCGCCGATCTGCCGCTGATCAACGTTGCCGAATGGGGCTTCATCACCGTGGCGCGCGATACGGTCAAACATGTCGCCAGCAATCCCCGCTGGGCCGTTTCCAACTGGGCGGATACGGCGGTCGATACGTAAGGACGCATCGTGAAGCGTGCGGTAACATTGCTGAAGCGAAGGGCAGTCAGCGCCATTCCGGTGCTGCTGATCGTTCTCGTCTTCACTTTCGTACTGCTTGAAAATGCATCTGGAGACGCGGTAGACGCCTATCTCGTCTCCATCGGCGGCGGCGATGCCGGGCTCAGGGATGTGTTGCGCGAGCAATATGGCCTGAACGGTTCGGTATTCGCCCGTTTCTGGCTCTATGCCAGCTCGGTGCTGCGGCTCGATCTCGGCTGGTCGCTTGCCTTCGACCGGCCGGTACTGGGGCTGATCCTCGAGCGGCTGCCGAACACGCTTCTCCTGATGGGCAGCGCCACCGCACTCGCCTTCATCCTCGGCACCGGGCTTGGCATCGTGGCCGGTGCGCGTCCCGGCGGGCTGACGGACCGCGTGCTTTCAACGCTTTCGCTGGCGCTTTACGCCACGCCCGGCTTCTGGCTCGGCCTCGTGCTGGCCATCGTCTTTGCCGTTCAACTCAAATGGCTGCCCACCTCAGGCATCGAAACCATCGCCTCGGGCAAGCAGGGATTTGCAAGGGCGCTCGATATTGCCCGCCATCTCGTGCTGCCGGTCGCCAGCCTCGGCCTTATTTATCTCGCGCTTTTCCTGCGCGTCATGCGCACCGCCATGGCTGCGGTCTGGCCGCTGGATTTCGTGCTTTTTGCTCAATCCAAGGGACTTTCCAAACGGAGGATCGTGCTGCGCCATGTCGCGCGCAACGCCGCTCTTCCGCTTGTCACCGTGCTTGGCCTGCAGGCCGCGACCATGCTGGGCGGCAGCGTTGTGATCGAAAGCGTCTTTGCGATTCCCGGTTTCGGCCGGCTGGCGCAGGAGGCCGTCAGCGGCCGCGACACGCCGCTTTTGATGGGCATTATTCTGACCAGCGCCGTCTTCGTCATCCTCGTCAATCTCGCTGTCGATATTGTCTATGCCGTTCTCGATCCGCGCATCGGCAGCGGGGAGCGACAGGCATGAGTTTCGCTCTCCGGCTGCTGCGCAGTTTCGAAGGCGCCACGGGCACCATCATTCTGGTGGCGCTTGCCATGACGGCGCTTGCCGCCCCCCTCTTCTTTCCGGGCGACCCGCTGGCCATCGTCGGCGAGCCGCTGATTGCGCCCTTTACGGATGCCGCCCTGCCGCTGGGCACCGACCGGCTGGGCCGCAACGTGCTGGCCGAACTTGCCCATGGCGCGCAGGCCTCCCTGCTCGTCGGCATGGGCGCCGCCGCCGCCGCGCTGGTGATCGGCACCGTCATCGGCACCATCGCCGGTTTTGCCGGCGGCCTCGTGGATGAAGCATTGATGCGCGTCACCGACGCTTTCCAGATCGTGCCGAATTTCCTGCTCGCGCTTGCCTTCGTCAGCACCATCGGCCCTTCCATGCCCATCGTCATTCTCGCCATTGCGCTCGGCGCATGGGCGGATCCGGCGCGGCTGATGCGGGCGCAGGTGTTGAGCATCCGCGAGCGCGATTATGTTCAATCCGCCCGCGCCATCGGCATGCATCCGCTGGAAATCGCCTTCCGGCAAATCCTGCCCAACGCTCTGCCGCCGGTTCTGGCGCTGGCCGCCATCATCGTCGCGGCAGCCATCCTCACCGAAGCGGCACTGTCCTTCCTCGGACTTGGCGATCCGAACATCGTCACCTGGGGCTCAATGATCGCCGAAGGACGCAACGTCCTGCGCTCGGCCGCGTTTTTGTCCGTCATCCCCGGCATCGGCCTTCTGGTCACGGTTCTCGGCGTTTATCTTCTCGCAGAAGGCATCAACAGGGCGATGGCGACGAGGAGAGAAGCGCCATGAGCGGAAATGCGCTGTGCCGGATCGACGATCTCAGCGTTCTTTATGCGGCGGGCAATACGCCGGCATTGCAGAATGTTTCGCTGACGATTCGGCAGGGGCAGAGGCTGGCGATCATCGGCGAAAGCGGTTCAGGAAAATCCACGCTCGGCAGAGCCATTGCCGGGCTTCTTCCCGGCAATGCGCGGGTTTCCGGCGATATTTCCTGGAGCCGCGATAGCGGCCTGTTTCATGGCAGGCCGCTGCCAGGGCGCGATATCGGCACGATCTTTCAGGATACCGGCGCGACACTCAACCCGGTTCTCACCATCGGCGAACAGGTGGCGGAAGGCGCCGTGCGGCATCTCGGCCTGTCATGGAGGCAAGCGCACGATCTTGCCCGCGATCTTCTGGAGCGGGTGCGGCTGCCGCATCCTTCCCATCTGCTTGCCGCCTATCCGCACCAGCTTTCCGGCGGCCAGAGGCAGCGCGTGGCGATTGCCGCCGCCATTGCCGCCAGTCCTTCGATCCTGATTGCCGACGAGGCCACGAGCGCGCTCGATACGGTCAGTCAGGCCGCCATCGCCACGCTGCTGGACGATCTGGTACGGCAGGAAAACAAGACGCTGGTGTTCATCACCCATGATATCGGCCTTGCCTCCAGCCTTGCCGACGAGATCGCGGTTCTGCGCGCGGGGCTGCTGGTGGAACACGGCCCGACGCGGCGGGTGCTTTCCGCACCCAGCCATGACTATACGCGTGCGCTGCTTGCAGATTATCTCGATCTCTCCACCCCGCCGCTCATCGGCGAGGCCGCGTCATGAACGAAGCCCTTCTGAGTGTCGACGGACTGTCGAAAACCTATCGCACCGGCGCAAGAACGGTGGCGGCGCTTTCCGACATCTCCTTTTCGCTTCAGCCGGGCGAGACCATGGGGCTTGCCGGTCCCTCCGGCTGCGGGAAATCGACACTGGCGCGCATTCTGATGCGGCTGATCCCGGCCGATGAAGGCACGATCCATTTCAAAGGCCGTGACTGGCTGGCGCTTGACGACGGCAAGCTTCGTGCCGCCCGCCGGCACATGCAGATGGTGTTTCAGGACACGCATGGTGCCTTCAATCCGCGCGCCAGCGTCGAGGATGCCATCGGCGAACCGTTGCGCATCCATCGCATGGTCAAAAGACGCGAGCGTGCGGCGGAAATACGCCGCCTTCTCGAGCGCGTGGGCCTGCCCGCCAGCTATGCCGGCCGCTCGGTCTTCGAGCTTTCCGGCGGCCAAAGGCAGCGTGTCGCGATTGCACGGGCCATTGCGCTCAAACCGTCGCTTCTCATTCTGGACGAAGCTGTCTCCGCGCTCGATGTTTCGGTTCGCCGGCAAATCCTCGAACTGCTGGTGGAAATACAGCGTGAGACGGCCGTTTCCTGTATTTTTGTTTCCCACGACCTCGCGGTCATCCGCGCCGTCTGCCACCGCGTCGCCATCATGGAAGCGGGGCGGATCGTTGAAATCGGCAGGACGGGAAATATCGTCTCGGCGCCGCAATCCTCGACCGCCAGAACCCTGATCGACGCCGCACCGCGCCTGACCATTGCCACGTAAGGAAAAGACATGCCCGTTCCGGATTATGCATTGCTGCTCGACCCGCCCGCTTTTCCCGCGGAGCGTTACGCCATTCTTTCTGACCGGCTGGCAGCCTTGATGGGCACGGGGAACGACGTCCTTCTCATACAGGCGGAAGCCGTGCTGGCGCTTGAGGCGGCGGCGACGAGCCTTGCCCGACCGGGCCTTAGAGCGCTCAATATCGTCACCAGCCCCTATGGCGCATGGTTCGGCGGCTGGCTCGCGAGAGGCGGCGCGACGGTGCGCAACCTGACCGCCAGTCCGGCAAAGCCGGTCACGCTGGAGGAGGTGGAACGGGCGCTGGACGAGGGCCAGGGCTTCGATCTTCTCGCCATCGTCCATGCGGAATCCGCGAGCGGTATTCTCAACCCCCTGCCCGCCATTGCCGCGCTCGCTCGGGAAAAAGGTATCGTCACGCTCGTCGATGCCGTCGCCTCCATCGGCGGCCATGCCTTCGAGGTCGACCGGCTGGGCATCGATATCGCCGTCATCGGCCCGCAAAAGGCGTTGGCCGGCCCGGCCGGGGTTTCCGCCATTTCCGTCAGCGAAAAAGCGTGGGAGCTTCTTTCCCATGGTAGGGCGCCGGAAAACTCCATGCTCTCGCTTCTGGACCAGAAGAAACTCTGGCTCGATACCGGCCGCGGCGCACTGCCCGGAACGCCCGCTCCGCTGGAATTCTACGCGCTGGAGGCCGCCCTCGACCGGATAGAGGCGGAAGGTCTGGCATCTGCCAATGAACGCCATGAAAGAGCGGCCGCGGCCACCCGGAACGGCATCAGGGCGCTCGGTATTCCGACCTGGGTGGAAGAGGCACACGCCTCCGCCCTCGTTTCCACGGCGATCCTGCCGGATACCGTGGAAGCCGGAGCGTTTCTCGCGGCCGCATCCAAAAAGCAGGGCGCGGATCTTTCCGCCGGTGTCGGCCCCGGCGCGGAACGGCTGATAAGGCTCAATCACACCGGTCGGAGGGCGCATCCGGAGGCGGTGAAAGCCAATATCGCGGCCTTCTCCAGCGCCCTGAAAAGCCTCGGCCATGCCGCAGATACCGATTCCGCACTGGAAGCGACTGAAAAAGCCTATTCTGACGCCCCTTCGAACGGCGTTTAACGCCGCTAATAAACGTTCATTGCGCCAAATCCGGCAGCGGCGGAATGTCAGTCACGACATTGTTGTTAAAAATGGTAGACAAATTCCTCGGCCAATCTTGACGAAATCATGGCAACGCGCGAAACTTAACGCTACGTTAACTCGCGTGAAGAAGGGAAATGGCCATGGTAGCAGGGTTCAACATGCTCTCCTTTGACCTCTTTGGCATCGGCCGAAGGATGCCCGTCGTCAATGAGCGGGTGGAGACCGAGTTTCAGGACAAGACACCACGCAGACCGGACGACGAACAGCATGATGACGACCGTGACCAGGAATATGAACTGTTCTTCTGGTCGCTTTATCCGGTGATCTAGATCATCCGCAACGGCTCGCCGGCATGAACCTTGCCAAAGGACGGCAGGTTCATTCAATGATTGCCACATGCCGTCTGGAAATGAAAAGAACTCTGCAAACAGAGACGTGTTGCTCCTGCGCCGCCTGTTGCGCGCCAGGGATCATATGGACGCGGCACCGCATGAGGCATGGCCCGTTTCACGCCTTGCAAAAGTCAGCGGCGCCTCGCAGGCGCATTTTGCAAGATCGTTTCGCGATGCCTTCGGCATACCCCCTCACCGCTATCTGCTGACCCGCCGGGTGGAGCGCGCCGTGGCGCTTTTGCGCGACACCGACCTTCCAGTCATCGACATCGCCTTGCAGACCGGCTGGAACAGCATCGGCACATTTGGCCGCGTCTTCCGCGATGTAACCGGGGAGAACCCGAGCGAAGTGCGGCGACAGATGCGGCTTTCGCCTGCCGATCTCGAACAGGTTCCCCATTGCTTCGTCAGCGCCGCCCATCGCCCCCATCTCACAATCGCAGTTTCGGAGAAGCGCCGACAGGCGAAAGGCGGTAGGCACGATGAGTGAAAGGGAGATAGCTCATGAAAAATGGTGTTCAAGTCGTCGGGCTTTACGTTCATGACCAGGACGAGGCGCTGCAATTTTATGTCGAAAAACTTGGATTTCGTGTGCATACGGACGCACGCAACGGCGATTATCGCTGGTTGACCGTGCAGCATCCGGACCAGCCGGATTTCCAGCTCGGCCTGTTTCGGCCACAGGCCCCGACCGTTGACGAGGCAACGGCGCAGGATCTGAACGAAGCCGTGGCCAAGGGCGCCATGCCGCCTTTGGTTCTGGTGGTCGAGGATTGTCAGAAGGCCTTTGACGCCATGCACAAACGCGGCGTCGAATTTACCCAGGAACCGATTTCCCGCTACGGCTCTGTGGATGCGAGTTTCCGCGACCCTTCCGGCAATGGCTGGAAGCTCGTCCAGGCCCGTTGAGGCAACCGTGTGTCACATTCCATCATGGATGCTTTTTCTCGGGGGCGACTTTGATCTTGCAAAAATGGATAAGGCAGAGCCATCGGTGGCTGGGCATTCTGCTGACCATCACCATTCTGGCGAACTTCGCTTCGATGGCTTTCGGCCCGACACCGCCGGTGATCGTTTATGCCCCGCTTATTCCGCTGACTTTGCTTATCGGCAGCGGGCTCTACATGTTCTTCCTGCCTTATCTGGGAAAGGCGCTCTCCTATTCGAAGGACTAGGCAGGCGGGCGACGAGGCGCTGTACACGCCACATGCCCGGAAGATAGCGGCGGTTTTGAAGAGCGACGCTTATCGAATGTCCGAAAATATTCAGCCCCGGGACGACGCCCCGGGGCTGATTTTTAGCCGATTTTTAGAAGCGGCCGGCCGAAACGGCCTTGCCTTTAGTGGTTGTCGCGCGGCAGGCCCTTGGTCTGGGCGATGCGCTGATACTTGACCGCCGGTTCCAGAACCGCGCCGGTTTCCATCTGGCTGACGATACCGCGCTGGATTTCCTGCCATGGCGTCTGGTGGTCCGGGAACTTGTAGCCGCCCTCAGCCGACAGTGCCTCGTAACGCTTGGCCAATTCCTCGCCGGAAATCAGGATATCCGCCTTGCCGCGACCCACATCGATGCGGACGCGGTCACCCGTCTGCAGGATGGCGAGGCCGCCGCCGGCCGCCGCTTCCGGGGAAGCGTTGAGGATGGACGGGCTGCCCGACGTGCCGGACTGACGACCATCGCCAATGCAGGGCAGCGAATTGACGCCTTCCTTCAGAAGATAATCCGGCGCGCGCATGTTCACCACTTCCGCGGCACCCGGATAACCGATGGGGCCTGCGCCGCGCATGAAGAGGATGGTGTTGGCGTCGATCTTCAGCGACGGATCGTCGATGCGGTGATGGTAGTCCTCCGGACCGTCGAACACCACGGCGCGGCCTTCGAAGGCTTCCGGGTCGTTCGGGTTGGACAGGTAACGGTTGCGGAACTCTTCCGAGATCACGCTCGTCTTCATGATGGCGGAGGAGAACAGGTTGCCGCGCAGCACGCGGAAGCCGGCGCGCTCCTTGAGCGGCTGCTCATAGGGGCGGATGACCTTCTCGTCCTCGATGATCGCGCCGCGGCAATTGTCGCCGATGGTCTTGCCGTTGACGGTCATGGCGTCTTCCATGATCAGTCCCTGGTTCATCAACTGGTTGACGACTGCGGGCACGCCGCCGGCATGATAATAATCCTCGCCGAGATATTCACCGGCCGGCTGCAGGTTGACGAGCAGCGGCACGTCTTCACCATAGGTCTGCCAGTCATCCACGGTCAGCTCGACGCCGACATGGCGGGCAAGGCCGTTGAGGTGGATCGGCGCGTTGGTGGAACCGCCGATGGCCGAATTGACGCGGATGGCGTTGATGAAGGCGTCCTTGGTCATGATGTCTGATGGCTTCAGGTCTTCCTTGACCATTTCAACGATGCGCAGGCCGGTGAGGTAGGAAACTTCCTGACGGTCACGGTAAGGGGCCGGGATGGCGGCGGAGCCGGGAAGCTGCATGCCGAGCGCTTCGGCCAGCGAGTTCATGGTTGTTGCCGTACCCATGGTGTTGCAATAGCCGGTGGACGGCGCCGACGAGGCGACGAGCTTGACGAAGCCCTGATAGTCGATCTCGCCCTTCGCCAGAAGTTCGCGCGCCTTCCAGACGATGGTGCCGGAGCCGGTGCGTTCACCACGGAACCAGCCGTTCAGCATGGGGCCGACGGAAAGGGCGATGGCCGGAATGTTGACGGTAGCCGCCGCCATAAGACAGGCAGGCGTGGTCTTGTCACAGCCGATGGTCAGCACGACGCCATCGAGCGGATAGCCATAAAGCACTTCCACGAGGCCGAGGTAAGCCAGGTTGCGGTCGAGGCCGGCCGTCGGGCGCTTGCCGGTTTCCTGGATCGGATGGACCGGGAATTCGATCGCGATGCCGCCGGCTTCGCGGATGCCTTCACGCAGGCGGTTTGCCAGTTCCAGATGGTGACGGTTGCAGGGCGAAAGGTCCGAACCGGTCTGGGCAATGCCGATGATCGGGCGATCGGACTGAAGCTCGGCCTGGCTCAGACCGAAGTTCATGTAACGCTCGAGATAAAGCGCGGTCATATCCGCGTTGGCGGGATTGTCGAACCACGCGCGCGAGCGAAGCTTGCCTCCCTTGCCCTGGGTTGCGGGAAGATTGTCGGATGTAGTCATGATGCGGGTCTCCAGCCGGAAGTGGCCAACGGTAAAATATTACGAAATGCGACAAGCTTATGTTGTGCGCAAGGAAAATGGAATCAGCTTTCGGAGATCACGCATAACCGACAGAGCAGCCCCAGACGAGTGATTTGGAGCTGTTCTGCGGCTTTAGCCGAATATTTTTCGGCATTTACGATGATACCGGTGTCGCGCAACGGCCTCTTCCTCCCTGCCTTGCCGGAATGCGGCTGGCCCGATGGCCCGGCACTCCGCCTCAGTCCGATCTCTTTATTTGTATTACTATTAGATGCCGTCATTGCCTGTCAAGCCACGTCATGGGCCATTTTCGGCATGTTCAGACAGGAAAAGAGCGCAATTGATTTCCGCACAAACCATTGATTCATTATATTTTATGACAAAATTTCGCCGTAACTGGCGAAAGCCAAATTGCGAAAAGGCCAAAAAACCACTTTTCAAGAGTATTACTATATGCTCATAGTGTCGCCGTCACGCTGACATCATCTCTGGGAGGATAAGATGAGAAAAGCTCTTGCGGCATTCACTGTCGCCGTTTCCGCATGCCTTGCATCCAGTGTTTCCGCACAATCGCTTACCGTCGGCTTCTCGCAGATCGGTTCGGAATCCGGCTGGCGTGCGGCTGAAACCACCGTCACCAAGCAGCAGGCGGAGAAGCGCGGCGTCACGCTGAAATTCGCCGACGCGCAGCAGAAGCAGGAAAACCAGATCAAGGCCGTTCGCGGCTTCATCGCGCAGGGCGTCGACGCGATCCTGATCGCTCCGGTTGTCGCAACCGGTTGGGACGCCGTGCTGAAGGAAGCCAAGGAAGAAAAAATCCCTGTCATCCTGCTCGACCGCCAGATCGAGGCTTCGGACGATCTTTACCTCACCGCCGTAACCTCCGATCAGGTTCATGAAGGCAAGGTTGCCGGCGACTGGCTGGTCAAGGATGTCGGCTCCAAGGACTGCAAGGTCGTTGAATTGCAGGGCACAACCGGCTCTTCGCCCGCCATCAACCGCAAGAAGGGCTTCGAAGAGGCTATTGCCTCGCACAAGAACATCAAGATCGCGCGCTCGCAGACGGGTGACTTCACCCGCACCAAGGGCAAGGAAGTGATGGAAAGCTTCATCAAGGCCGAAGGCGGCGGCAAGGATATCTGTGCGGTCTACGCTCACAATGACGACATGGCCGTCGGCGCGATCCAGGCGATCAAGGAAGCCGGCCTGAAACCCGGAACCGACATCAAGGTCGTTTCCATCGATGCCGTGCCTGATATCTTCAAGGCCATGGCAGCCGGCGAAGCCAACGCCACCGTCGAACTGACGCCCGACATGGCCGGCCCCGCCTTCGACGCGCTCGAAGCCTATCTGAAGGACAAGAAGGCCCCGCCGAAGTGGATTCAGACCGAATCCAAGCTCTACACGGCATCCGACGACCCGATGAAGGTCTACGAGGCGAAGAAGGGTCTGGGTTACTGACAACCCATTCTTCGGAAGGAGCGGCGCGTCGTTCGTGCCGCTCCATCATGGCATTTTTCATGCGGAACCTGCTCAATGTCCGAAACGGCACCACTTCTGGAAGCACGCGCCATCGGCAAATCCTTTCTCGGGATTACGGCGCTTGATGGCGTCGATTTTTCGCTCGGGCGCGGTGAAATCCACGCGTTGCTCGGCGAAAACGGCGCAGGCAAATCAACGCTGATCAAAATTCTCACCGGCGTTTATCACCGCGACAGCGGTTCGATCTTTCTGGAAGGTAGCGAGATTTCGCCCACCAATGTCGGCGAGGCTCAGGCGCTGGGCATCGGCACTGTCTATCAGGAAGTGAACCTTCTCGAAAACCTGACGGTAGCCGAAAACCTGTTTCTCGGCCGCCAGCCGCGCCGCTTCGGGCTGATCGACCGCAGCACGATGCAGAAGAATTCGCAGGCGCTGCTTGCCCAGTACGGGCTGTCCATCGACGTCAACGCGCTGCTTTCCAGCTATTCCGTCGCCATCCGCCAGATCATCGCCATTGCCCGCGCCGTCGATCTTTCCGGCAAGGTGCTGGTGCTGGACGAACCAACCGCCAGCCTTGATGCCCACGAGGTCGAGATGCTGTTCGGCGTCTTGAGAAACCTGCGCACACGCGGCATCGGCATCGTCATCATCACCCACTTCCTCAATCAGGTCTACGACATAGCCGACCGGGTGACGGTGCTGCGCAACGGCCGCCTTGTCGGCACCCGCGATATCGGTAGCCTGCCCCGTTCCGAACTGATCTCGATGATGCTCGGCCGCGAGCTTCAGCACATCACCCATGAACATCAGGCGACCGAAGATACGGTTGCCGAGGGCGAGCCGCCGATCCGTTTCGAAGGTTATGGCAAACGCGGCAGCATCGCCCCCTTCGATCTCGGCATCCGCCCCGGCGAAATCGTCGGCGTCGCCGGGCTGCTGGGTTCGGGCAGGACGGAAACAGCCTTCCTGCTGTTCGGCATCGACCGGCCGGATACCGGAAAGGCTGTCATCGACGGCCAGACGGTGGCGATTTCTTCGCCGGAAGCCGCCATTACCGCCGGTTTCGGTTTCTGTCCGGAAGAGCGCAAGACCGATGGCATCATCGGCGACTTTTCCGTCACCGACAATATCGCGCTGGCGCTTCAGGCCCGGCAGGGCTGGGCCCGGCCGCTGTCGCGCCGGCAGAAAGCGGAACTGGCCGAAAGCTTCATCAAGTCGCTGGATATCCGCCCGGCCGACCCCGACCGGCCGATCAAATTCCTGTCCGGCGGCAACCAGCAGAAGGCCATTCTGGCGCGTTGGCTCGCCACCCACCCCCGGCTGCTGATCCTCGACGAGCCGACACGCGGCATCGATATCGGCGCGCATGCGGAAATCCTCAAAATGATCGAAAAACTCTGCAGCGAAGGCATGTCGCTCGTCGTCATCTCCTCCGAACTGGAAGAACTCACCGCCGTGGCCCACCGTGTCGTCGTGCTTTCCGACCGCCGTCATGTCAGTGAGTTGAAGGGCGGCGACGTGACCGCCGACAACATCATGCGGGCGATTGCCGATGCGGCAAAAACGGAGGCGGCATGATGGCAGCAGTGACACGACGGCTGAAAAGGCTTGCGCCGCAGCTTGCCGCGCTCTTCATCATTCTGGCAGCGATAACAATCCTTTCGCCGGGTTTCCTGCATGTCTCGTTCCAGAACGGCAGGCTCTATGGCAGTCTGGTGGATATTCTCGTGCGTGCCGCACCGGTCGCGCTTTTGACCATCGGCATGACGCTGGTCATCGCCACCAAGGGCATCGATCTGTCCATCGGCGCCGTCATCGCCATCTGCGGCGCGGTCGCGGCCACGCTCATCAGCAATGGCCATTCCATTCCCTCGGTCATCGTCATCTCGCTTGCGGTGGGCATTGCCTGCGGGTTGTGGAACGGCGTGCTGGTCGCCCTTCTCGACATACAGCCGATCATCGCCACGCTGATCCTGATGGTGGCGGGTCGCGGCATCGCCCAGCTCATCACTGAAGGCGTCATTCTCACCTTCAACAATGACAGCTTTTCCGCCATCGGTTCCGGCTCGTTCGCAGGCATTCCGCTGCCGGTCATCATCTGGGTTGCGGCGGCGCTCACGATCGGCCTTCTGGTGCGCAAGAGCGCGCTCGGTTTCCTGATCGAGGCGACCGGCATCAATCGCCGCGCCGCAGCGCTGGCCGGGGTGCGGGCCCGCTTCCTGCTGTTCTTCGTTTATGCGGTTTCCGGCCTTTGCGCGGCCATCGCCGGCATGATCGTCACCGCCGATATTCGCGGCGCGGATGCTAACAACGCCGGGCTGTGGCTGGAGCTCGACGCGATCCTTGCGGTGGTCATCGGCGGCACCTCGCTGAATGGCGGGCGCTTCTCCATCACCGCCTCGCTGATCGGCGCGCTGATCATCCAGACCATCAATACCGGCATTCTCGTCTCGGGCTTCCCGCCGGAATTCAACCTCATCATCAAGGCCGGCATCATCATGGTGGTGCTGACGCTGCAATCACCGGCGATCATGGCCGTCCTCGGTTTCGTGAAAGCGCCGAAGCCGCACGTCAAACCGGCGGCCACCAATGGCATGACCAAGGAAGGAACCGCGCGATGATCCACAGCCGCAACCTGCCCTTCCTCACCACGCTGACGATCTTCGTGATCGCCTATCTTCTCTGCGTGCTGCAATATCCGGCGATCCTGTCGACACGGGTGATCGGCAATCTCTTGACCGACAATGCCTTCCTCGGCATCGCGGCCGTCGGCATGACCTTCGTCATCCTGTCGGGCGGCATCGATCTTTCCATCGGTTCGGTCATCGCCTTTACCAGCGTCTTCGTCGCAGTCATGGTCGGCACCTATAATATCCATCCGCTGCTGGCCTTCGCCATCGTGCTGGTGGTCTCGACGCTGTTCGGCTGCCTGATGGGGGCGATGATCCGTTTCCTGTCCATCCCGCCCTTCGTGGTGACGCTGGCCGGCATGTTTTTGGCGCGCGGGGCTGCCTATTTGATCTCGACGCAATCAGTGCCGATCTCGCATCCGTTCATCGATGCGATACAGGGCTTTTATTACCGCTTCCCCGGCGGCGGCAGGCTGACGGCGCTCGCCATGCTGATGCTTCTCGTCTTTGCCGCCGGCATGCTGATCGCCAGCCGCACCCGCTTCGGCGCCAATGTCTATGCGCTCGGCGGCAACCCGCAATCCGCCGAGCTGATGGGCGTGCCGATCGGCGCGACGACCATCGGCATCTATGCGCTGTCCGGCTTTCTCTCCGGCCTCGCCGGCATCGTCTATACGCTCTACACCTCGTCGGGTTATTCGCTGGCGACGGTGGGCGTTGAACTCGACGCCATCGCCGCGGTCGTGATCGGCGGGACGTTGCTAACTGGCGGCACGGGGCTGGTGGCGGGAACCTTTATCGGCCTTCTGATCCAGGGCTTGATCCAGACCTACATCGTTTTTGACGGGACGCTGTCCTCCTGGTGGACGAAAATCGTCATCGGTGTGCTGCTTTTCGTCTTCATCGTGTTGCAGCGCGCAATCATCTGGTATTCAAACAGGAGACTGGCCGGGCCACACCCGGCATAACCACCAAGGGAGGCTTGCTTGGGGCTGCTCGAAACGACGATAAGCGGGCGAAAACGCCGGAACAGCCACGCCCATGTGGTCTCCGAACTCGGCAGCGCCATCGTCTCGGGCAGAATTGCGGAAGGCTCCCTGTTGCCCAATGACGCGGAACTCTCCATGCGCTTCGGCGTCTCGCGCACCGTGCTGCGCGAAACCATGAAGACGCTGGCGGCCAAGCGGCTGGTGGAGCCCAAGGCGAAAGTGGGCACCCGCGTTCTCGACCGCTCGAGCTGGAACTTCTTCGATCCGGATGTGCTGGGCTGGCGCTGCGAAGCCGGCATAGACCAGGAATTCGTCACGCATCTGGCGGAGATCCGCCTGGCGCTGGAGCCGGCAGCGGCAGCAGCAGCGGCCCTGCAGGCCTCCAATGACGATATCGTTTCGCTTTACGTCATCGCTGCAAAGTTCGACAATCCGAAACATACGCCGGAAAGCATCGCCAAAGTCGATCTCGAATTCCACCTCGCCGTGGCGCATATGTCCGGCAACCCCTTCATGCGCTCGGCAAGCGGGCTGATCGAAGCAGCACTTGCCATTTCCTTCCAGCTCTCGTCGCCGGCCGCTTCGCCTGGTACCATCGCCGAAATCGCGTCCAATCATCTGCGCATAGTCCACGCCATTGCAGCGCGTGACGCGGATGCGGCGGTGAAAGCCATGCGCCACGTGATCGAGGTCGGTAAAGACCGGACGCAGAAGGCGATCAAGACGGTTTGAGGAGGAGGAGGACCCGCAGGGATGCGGGTCCGTTTTCTCCAACCAATTACCCCTGCGATGCCTCGACCTGCGGCACCACGCCACGGCGCGACGCCATCAGCGATGCGCCGAGAAGGGCGGCAATCGCCACGAAGACGAAAACCATCGTCGCCCCCTGAAGATCGATCAGCAGGCCGCCCAGAACCGCACCGCTGGAAATGGCGATCTGGAACGTGGTGAGCAGCAGCGCACCGGCGCTTTCCGCTTCATCGGAAGCGGCGCGCGTGATGAAGCTCTGCACACTGACCGGAAGCGCACCGAAGGCGAAGCCCCAGGAGGCGATGGCAAGGCCGGCAATCAGGGGCGACGCACCCGCCACGACCAGAACGGAGGCCGATGCCGCGATGAGAGTCGCCGCAAATGTCACGGCCCATGCCGTGTTTTTCTCGGAGAGGAAACCGCCGAAAAGATTGCCGAAAAAGCCGCCGACACCATAAACCAGAAGGACGAGGGAAATCGCCTCGACGCCAAGAAGCGTCACATCTTCCAGGAACGGACGGACATAGGTGAAGCCGGCAAAATGACCCGCAACGATGAACAGCGTCGTCAGAAGGCCGATCCGCACCTGCGGCCGCTGCAACAGGCGGAACATGGTGGAAAGACCGGGTGCGCCAGCCGGCGGCAGCGACGGAACGGTGAGCAATTGCACGAAAAGTGCGATGACACCGAGCGCGCCCGCAACCACAAAGGCCGAGCGCCAGCCAAGCGTCGCGCCGATCCACGCGCCCACCGGCGCTGCACAGACGGTGGCGACCGAAACCCCTGTCAGGATGATGGCCATGGCGCGCGGCATCTTCTCAAGCGGCACGAGCCTCAGCGCCAGCGCCGCCGACATGGCCCAAAAGCCGCCAAGGCCGATGCCGAGCAGGACGCGCGAGGCGAACAGCATGAAAAGACCGTTGGCGAAGGCGGCCAGCGTGCTGGAAATGATCAGCAGCGTGGTCAGCCCAAGCAATGTCCAGCGGCGGTCGATGCTGCGTGTGCCGATGACGACGCCGGGGCCGGCGACCGCCGCGACCAGCGCCGTAACGGTGATGGATTGACCGGCGATGCCGGAGCTGACGGCGAGATCGGCCGAAAGCGGCGTGAGAAGGCTGACCGGCAGGAATTCCGCCGTCACCAGCCCGAAAACGCCGAGCGAAAGCGAAACCACGGCCGCCCATTTCGCATCCGGCTCTGTCTTGCGCGGCACATATTCAAGCTCGTTTATGGTCCGGTTGTTCATGAAAATCTCCTGACGCGCATTCCCGGAATGCGTCCTGAAACGGAAAGGCGAAATGGTGAAACCGGTGGGAGCCTGGTTCAACAACCGCAAATCGATGCACATAAGCTATGCGTGACATCCCGGCGTTTCCATGCTAAAAAATCCATATTCCTTAACCAAACATCCGAATTTGCGAGAGCGCCATGAATGATGCCCTGACCGAAATGTTGCGTGGCCTGAGGCTCGATGGTGTCGAATACGGCCGGTGCCGCATGGCCACACCCTGGGCGACAGCCTTTCCCGAACAGGAAGCCGCGCGGTTTCATTTCATCGGCGTCGGTCAGGCGAAATTGCAGAAACCTTCCGGGGAATGGCTGACGCTGACCTGCGGCGACGCCGTGCTCCTGCCCCGTGGCCACGCCCATGTGCTGGGCAGCGGCGAAAATGTGACGCCTTCCCCCTTCGACCGTTTCGGCAAGAAGGAAGTGTGCCAGGGCGTTTTCGACTTGCAATGCGCGAGCGCCGGCGGCGATACCGTGGCCTTTACCGCTTCCATGCGGTTCAACATGGACAATCTGCACCCGCTGTTGCAGCTGATGCCGGATGTGATGCTGACCAGCGATCTGGCCAAAAGCGACCCGGCCATCCCCCATCTGCTTGAAGCCATGACGCGCGAGGTGGAACTGAACCGCGTCGGTGCGGGCGGCATTCTGGCAAGGCTTGCCGATGTGCTGACCGCGACATTGATCCGTACATGGGTGGAATATGGCTGCGGCGATTCCAGCGGCTGGCTGGCCGCCGTGCGCAATCCCGAACTCGGGCGGGTGCTGGCCGCCATCCACCTCAACCCCGAAAAGGACTGGAGCGTGGAGGAGCTTGCCTCGCTGATGGGCGCATCCCGCTCCAGTTTCGCGGAACGTTTCACCCGCGTGGTGGGCGAAAGCCCGGCCCGTTATGTGGTGCGCGTGCGCATGCATCAGGCGCGGCTGTGGCTGCGCGAAGGCATGCGCGTGACAGTGGCGGCGGAAAAGCTCGGTTACGATTCCGAAGCCTCCTTCAGCCGCGCCTTCAAACGTGTGCTCGGCGCGCCGCCCAGCCAGTTCCGCAGGAAGGACACGGCCGGGCTGGAGGATGCGGCATAGGAATGTGTCTCAGTGGAAATTGCGGGAAATGACCTTTATCCGCTCCACCTCATCGTCATCATCGACCGTAGCCGGCGCGTGTTTCCTGATAGTGCGATGATCTTCCGGCGGCATGCCGTGGTGGAACTCATCGCCCCGCCCATGCGGCAGGGGAAAAGCGCGATTGCGCTCGCCCACACTTGCCAGCGCCTCTGACAGATCGGTCAGCCGGTGGGCGACCAGATGCACCACCTCACCTTCCCGCTGGATTTTGCCGTAAATGCCGACCATGCCGGCGGACAACACCACGCGGCGGTATTTTTCGAAGGTTTTGACCCACAGCACCGCATTGGCAATGCCGGTCTCGTCCTCCAGTGTCATGAAGATCACGCCCTTTGCCGAACCGGGGCGCTGGCGCACCAGCACCAGACCGGCCGTTTCCAGCCATGTGCCATCCCGAACGCGCACCGCCTCCGCACAGGTGACGATGCGCCGGCGGGAAAGATCGCGCCGCAGGAAGGTCATGGGATGTTCGCGCAGGGTCAGCCCCACATGACCGTAATCCTGCACAACCTCGCCGCCATCCGTCATGGGCCGGAGCGCGACGGCAGGTTCCTGAAGTTCGTCCACGACAGCATTTTCCCGGCTGGCGGCGGCGGCAAAAAGCGGCAGCGGCTCATCCCGCAAAGCCTTGATGGCCCAGAGCGCTTCTCGTCTGGCAAGCGAAAGCGACGGCAGAAAGGCATCCGCCTCCGCCAGACAGACAAGGGCGGCGGCAGGAACGCCCGCCCTTCGCCACAGATCGTCGACGGAGGCAAAGGCCGATCCTGCCGGGAGGCGACGATTTTTGCAGCATGGTCATTGGAAAGCCCCTTCACCATGCGCAGGCCAAGCCGCACGGCAAAGCGGTCCTCACCCTTGCCATTCTTCTTGCCCGTAGGCTCCAGCGTACAATCAAAGCGGCTGTTATTAACGCAGACCGGACGCACCTCGACACCATGATCACGCGCATCGCGCACGATCTGCGCCGGGGCGTAAAAACCCATGGGCTGCGAGTTGAGAAGCGCCGTACAGAAAATATCGGGATGATGGCATTTCAGCCATGAGGAGGCGTAAGCAATCAGCGCGAAGGAAGCCGCATGGCTTTCGGGGAAACCATAACTGCCGAAACCTTCCAGTTGCTTGAAGATGCGTTCGGCGAATTCCTGCTCATAACCGCGCTCTACCATGCCCGTGACCAGTTTCTCCCTGAATTTGGAAATGGTGCCTACATTCTTGAAAGTCGCCATGGCCCGGCGCAGCTGGTCAGCCTCATCTGCAGTGAAACCGGCGCAATCCATGGCGATCCGCATCGCCTGCTCCTGAAACAGCGGAACACCCATCGTCTTTCCCAAGACGCTTTCAAGTTCTTTTTTCGGAAAAAGGACCGGCTCCTTTCCTGCCGGCGGCGTAGATAGGGATGCACCATATCCCCCTGAATGGGGCCGGGGCGAACGATGGCAACCTGAATGACGAGGTCGTAAAACTCCTTCGGCCTCAGGCGCGGCAGCATCGACATCTGCGCCCGGCTTTCAATCTGGAACGTGCCGAGCGTATCGGCCTTCTGGATCATGGTATAGGTAGGCCCGTCATCCGGCGGCATGGCGGCGAGATCGTATTTTTCTCCCGTGCGTGCCTCCAGCATGTCGAAGCCGCGCTTCATGCAGGAGAGCATGCCAAGCGCCAGGCAATCCATCTTCATGAACTTCACGACATCGATATCGTCCTTGTCCCATTCGATGATCTGGCGATCATCCATGGCGGCGGGTTCGATCGGCACCAGCTCGTCCAGCCGGTCATGGGTCAGAACAAAGCCGCCCGGATGCTGGCTGTGATGGCGCGGTGTGCCCACAAGCTGGTTGGCCAGTTCGAAGGCAAGCTTCAGGCGGCGATCCTCCATATTGAGGTTCAGTTCCTTTACCTGCTTTTCACCCACCCCTTCGCTCCAGCGCCAGACCTGCGAAGACAGAAGCTTGGTCAGGTCTTCCGGCAGGCCCAGAACCTTGCCAACATCGCGCAGCGCCCCGCGCCCGCGATAACGGGTAACGACAGAGCAAAGTGCGGCCTTGTCACGGCCGTAGGTGTCATAGACCCACTGAATGACCTCTTCGCGCCGCTGGTGTTCAAAATCCACGTCGATATCCGGCGGTTCTCCCCGGTTCTCGGAAACGAACCGTTCAAAGACGAGATTGCTGAAAAGAGCGGGATCGATGGCGGTGATGCCAAGCACAAAACAGATAACCGAATTGGCCGCCGAACCACGCCCCTGACATAGAATATCTTTTGAGCGCGCATAACGGACAATGGCATTCACGGTCAGGAAATAGGAGGCATATTGCAGCCTGCCGACAACCGCCAGCTCATGATGCAACGCCTTTTCCACCTTCTCTGGCAAACCCTTTGGATACCGCCCCGGCACCGCTTCCCAGACCATCTTCTCCAGCGCCTGCTGCGCCGTCAGCCCCGGCAGGCTCCGCTCCTCGGGATATTGATAGACCAGTTCCTTCAGCGAAAATTTGCAGCGTTTTGCAATTTCAAGGCTGCGGGAAAGCGCTTCAGGGTAACGGGCAAACAGCCGGTGCATCTCTTCCGGCGGTTTCATGTAACGATCGGCGTGGCGCTCGCGGCGGAAACCCGCCTCGTCGATGGTGCAATTGTGCCTTATGCAGGTGACGACATCCTGTAGCATTCGCCGCTCCGGCACATGAAAGAGCACGTCATTGGTGACAACAGTCGGTACACCTGCGACCTGCGCCATCTCCGATAGCTCGAAAAGCCGCATCTGGTCGTTGGGGCGTCTTCTGAGGCTGAGTGCCATATAGGCCCTGTCGGCAAAGGCGGCTTTGAGACGTCGCAGCCGCAGTGCGCAAAGATCATCCGCGAGGTCAGCGAGCAGCACGACGATCAGGCCTTCGCCATAGGCAACGAGATCGTCCCAAGCCAGCCGGCATTTGCCCTTGCCGCCTCTTTTCTTGCCGATGGAAAGCAGCCGGCAAAGCCGCCCGTAAGCCGGGCGATCCATGGGATAGGCGAGCACGGAAAGATCGTCATCCAGATCGAGCCGGCAGCCGATGATGAGGCGGATGCCATGATTATGGGCGGCTTCATAAGCGCGGGGAATGCCCGCAAGACTGTTGCGGTCCACGATACCCAGCGCCTCGATGCCGAGGCTTTTGGCCTGTTCGAAAAGCTCCTCGCAGGAGCTTGCCCCACGCAGGAAGGAAAAATGCGTGGTCACCTGCAGCTCGGCATAACGGGGCGTATTCATGCGAAGACCCCGTGAATGAACCAGCCCTGCGAACCCGTTTCGGCATGTTCGCCATCACCGGAGCGGAAAATCCAGAAGCGCTCGCCGCCTTCGTTTTCCACCATGAAATAATCGCGTACGGCGGCCTTTTCCCGGTCGCGTTTCCACCATTCGCCGAACACCCGTTCCGGCCCGTCGGCGCGCCGCACGTTATGGCGCACGCCTTTCCAGAGGAAATAACGCGGCGGATGGTCGGGCAGCAGCGCCAGCGTCTCGATGGGTTCCGGCCTTGCAAACAGCCTGACCGGACGCGGCCAATGGCTGGGCCAGCCGAGCGTATCCTCCACCGCCAGCGCCGCAACTGAAGTAAGGGAGCGTTCCGGCACATCGCTTGCCACCGCCGCATAACGATAGACCCGGTGGCCGCGATTGAGGATGACATCGACCGTATCGGCGATTTCCGCACGGCCTTCCTCCAGAAGCGAAGAACGGGCCTGCGCGGCGACAAGCGGCTCGGCATGGGTGGCGGTCAGCACCATCATCTCGATGCCGAAACCGGGATCGATGGTGTCGATACGGTCGGTCAAAAGCCGGACAAGCTGTTTGACATCGCGCACCGGTCTGGACGTGCCGGCCCGGATGGCCTGCAGGCCACTATCCACCCGGTGCAGCACCAGATCGACCCGGCGCGCGCCGAGGCCGCGCTTTTCCAGCGCGACGCAAAGTTCGGCAACCAGCTTTTGGCTATAACGGGCAATCGTTTCCGCCGCCGCGATGGGTTCGGGAAAGGCGCGCCGCACCTCCACCAGATCAGCCACGCGTACCGGTTCGATGGGTTCGCCGATCTCGCCGAGCGCCTGGGAAAGGCGGCGAACGAGCTCGGGGCCGAAACGCAGGGTCAGCGGCGCGCGCGGGGCTTCGGCAAGCTCGCCGATGCTGCGGAAACCGAGCACCTTCAGCCCGGAAACGATACGCTCCTCCAGCCTGAGCGCAGCAAGCGGCAAGCAGCTGATCGCCGCACGCTGCCCGCCCGGCGGCACGATGCTGATCGCGTCACGGCTAAACCGCGCCAGCGCATGGGCCGCACCCCAGCTATCGGCAATGGCGGCGCGGGCGGCAAAGCCGGCGGCATGCAGGCGGTTGACCATGCCGCTCAGCATCAGCGTCTCATTGCCGTGCAGATGGTCCGCACCCGCCGTGTCCAGCACCAGCCCGTCGGGTGGGTCGGCGGCGACGATCGGGGCATAGATACGCAGGAAATGAAAGGCCAGCTGCTGCAGGGCGCGGGCATCACCAGCCGCATCCAGATCTTCAACGAGAAGACCCGGCACCAGCGCCTGCGCCTTGCTGACCGGTGTGCCGGGGCGGATGCCCGCCGCCTTTGCCGCCTTGTCGAGCGCCAGCACCAGCCGGCGGCTGCCCTGACGGCCAATCATGACCAGCGGCTTTTCAGCCGGCGGCGCGTTCTTGCCCGAAAGACGCCGGAAACGATCCGTCGGCCATGTCGGCAGGTAGAGCGAGACGACCCTTTGCATCACAGGCTTCCACTTCAAATTCGGCACTTTCGCCGCCGCGACATCGCAAAAGTTCGAGAAACCAGCGCGGCCTGCCCACCCCCGGCACCGGCAGGGGGGATGAAGGCCGCACGGAAATGCGCCAGCGGGTCACCGCCGACGTCGGCTCCCCGAACAGCGCCGCATCGGCTTGACGCCGGAAGCGGCGGATGGCGATGCCGGTAACCCCAGAGGTTTCCGCCGCCAGCTGCAACCGCCGCGAGGCGGTCATCGGCAGTTTCGCCACTTCACCCATCACCGCGCCGAAACCATTGCAACGCAAGCCCTCCTCGAAACAGTCGAGCACGCCTTTCTCATCGCGGCATTCAACGATGATGAGCCGGTTTTGCGACAGGCCGGCCTGCGTCAGGCCCGGCATGAACAGATCCCGCCGGGTGACACACCATAAAACCTTGCCGGAAAGCCGTGCCGCCACACCGGCAGCAAACAGTGCTGCCGCTGCACCATCGGCAGCGCCATTGCCGCCGCCGCTCAGCTCATGCAGGCAACCGAGCTTCAGCCCGCCTCCCGGCAGGTGATGGTCGATGGCATCCACGCCGAAAGGCAAGGTCTCGTGCAGCCGCTCAGGGCCGTTACCGATCCTTTCCAGCCTTTCACGCAGCTCTTCGACAACGAGCAACTGGTCCGCGCGCTTTTGCATGGCATGACGGTTTTCAATTCCGGATTCTCAATCTTGTTGTTCTTGTTTTGTTCCTATTTCAGCAAAGAGTCAAGCAACAGGCTGTCGCTCATCAACAGTTTGCACGGGAAGAGAGGATTAAGCCCTTGCAGCGCTTCGTCCCGCCGTTAAAACGGAATTGTCCGTTCGCTGCCGTTCTTCTCACGAGAACCGATGCGCCACGGACATCAGGGTTTTGGAGGAAACCGCCGATGATCGCCAGCATTCTGATTGCCGTGGTTGCGGCCATCCACATTTACATCGTCATTCTGGAAATGCTGCTGTGGGAAAAACCGGCTGGCCGCAAGGCCTTCGGTCTCTCGGCGGATTTCGCCCGGCAGACGAAAGTGCTGGCCGCCAATCAGGGGCTTTATAACGGGTTTCTGGCAGCCGGGCTGATCTATGGGCTCATGCAGGGCGATACCGGGCTGAGCTTCAAGGTCTTTTTCCTCACCTGCGTTCTGGTGGCCGGTATTTTCGGTGCCGTTACCGCCAATACCATGAAGATCCTGTTCATTCAGGCGCTGCCCGCCCTTTTGGCGCTTGGCGCACTCTGGATTGGAGTATGAACCGATGACCGCATGGAATGACAGCCGCGCCACAGACGCCCTCAACCAGATTTTCATGGCGGCAGTCGCAAGCGCCGATCCGGCAAAGGTGCTGCAACACCACCTTCCCTCCCCGCCCAAAGGCCGCTGCGTGGTGGTGGGGGCGGGCAAGGCCTCGGCCGCCATGGCCGCAGCACTCGACAAGGCCTGGGCGGATGTCGATCTCTCCGGTGTGGTGGTGACCCGTTATGGCCATGCCGTTCCGGCCGGCCGCATCGAGATCATCGAGGCTTCGCATCCCGTGCCTGATGACAAAAGTGCGGAAGCGGCAAAACGCATTCTCGCCGCCGTCGAGGAACTGACCTCCGACGATATGGTGATCGCGCTGATTTCCGGCGGCGGTTCGGCGCTGATGGTGGCACCTGCCGAAGGCATGACGCTTGCCGACAAGATGGCCGTCAATCGCGCCCTTTTGGCCAGCGGCGCGACGATTTCGGAAATGAACGCCGTGCGCAAGCACCTCTCCCGCATCAAGGGCGGGCGGTTGGCGCTGGCCGCCAAGCCGGCCAGGGTTGTTTCACTGCTGATTTCCGACGTGCCCGGAGACGACCCTCCGAGATCGCCTCCGGCCCGACGGTTGCCGATCCAAGCGACATCGAAACCGTGCGGGAAATCGTCTCCCGTTATGCGCTCGATCTTCCCGAAAACGTGCGCAAGGTGCTGGAAAAAGGCGAGGAAACCCCGAAGGCGGGCGATATCGAGGAAGATATCCGGCTCATCGCCGCCCCCTCGCTCGCCCTGCAGGCGGCAGCGGATGAGGCGGTGAAACTCGGGCTTACGCCGCTTATCCTCGGAGATTCGCTGGAAGGCGAGTCAAAGATGTCGGCGCCGTCATGGCCGGCATCGCCCTTTCCGCCAGCCGCAAGGGCCTGCCGGTGAAAGGCCCGGCCGTGCTGCTTTCCGGCGGCGAAACCACGGTCACGCTGAACAGGGGCGTTGGCGGCAAGGGGCCGGCCGGCAAGGGCGGCCGCAACACGGAATTCCTGCTGAGCCTCGCGCTGACGCTCAAAGGTGCGGACGGCATATGGGCCATTGCCGGCGATAGCGACGGCATAGACGGCGTGGAGGATGCGGCGGGTGCGGTGGTGACACCGGACACGCTTGCCCGCATGCGCGAAGCCGGTATCGATCCGCGCCAGTCGCTTGTGGGCCACGACAGCTACACCGCTTTCAGGGCAGCAGGAGACCTTGTCGTGACGGGGCCGACACTGACGAATGTGAATGATATCCGCGCGATTTTGATCGGGTGATAGCGGGGGAGTTCGCAGGGATTACCGGCCTTCAGGCGTGGGCGTCGTGGAGGGAAGACGTTTTGACTATGCCCTCGGACAGGAGTAATCTGGCGGGATATCCTTTGGAGCCTCAGCCATGCGTTCTGGAGTGCTCATACTTGGCCTGATCATGGCCCTTATTCCAACTTTGGCGGATGCCCACAATTGCAAATGCCGAAATCGCGGCGTCATGTTCCAGCTCGGCCAGACATCCTGCCTGAAGGTCGATGGCGGCTCTTATCTCGCGCGCTGCGAGATGAAGCTCAACGTTTCGTCCTGGACAAAGATTGAGGACGGTTGCCCCATAACGGAACGGGCGCAGACGCAGTCAAGCCGCGTCAATTGATGGCGTTGGGTGGAGGCAGGCCAAGCTCTGCATCGCAGCCGCGTATCGCCACAGCCTTCATCCTTCCGGTTCCGACAAATAATCCTGAACCCAGAGCCAAGCGATGACGCGAGCGCATGCCACTTGTTTCTTCTCCCCGGCGGGGAGAAGTCCGCGGCAGCGGGATGAGGGGGCAAGGATCGAGATATTCGGCAACGTTGCCCCTCATCCGACCCTTCGGGCCACCTTCTCCCCGCCGGGGAGAAGAAGCTTGCCGCGCCCCCGTGCGCAATCTTATAGCTTCACCCAGCCGCCATTCTTCTTGCCGGACTCGATGCAGGCCGTGACGAAAGCGACACCTTTAACCCCGTCATCCACGGTCGGGTAAATCACCGCCGCGTCAAGCGCCGAGCCGGTGCGGCGGGCTTCGATGGCATGCGCCGCCTCGGTATAGATGGTGGCGAAGGCTTCGAGATAACCTTCAGGGTGGCCGGACGGAATGCGGGTGACGCGTGCTGCCGCAGCCCCTGCCCCGGCACCGCCGCGGGTGATCAATTGCTTGGGCTCGCCAAGCTTCGTGAACCAGAGATAGTTCGGGTCGGCCTGCGTCCACTCGATGCCGGCCTTGTCGCCATAAACACGAACCTTCAGCCCGTTTTCGTGACCGACCGCAACCTGGCTGCACCAGAGCAGCCCCTTGGCCGCCTGCTTGCCGCCCTTTTGCTTGAAGCGCAGCATCACATGCGCGTTGTCGTCCAGCCGGCGGCCTTCGACAAAGGTGTGCACATCCGCCGCCAGCTCATCCGCTTCCAGACCGGAAATGAAGCAACCGAGATTATAGGCATGGGTGCCGATATCGCCGGTCGAGCCGCCGACGCCCGATTGCGCCGGATCGGTACGCCAGACAGCCTGTTTCGCACCGGTCTGTTCCACCGCTTCCGTCAGCCAGTCCTGCGGATATTCCATCTGTACCAGACGGATGGTGCCGAGTTCACCGGCCTCCACCAGTTCCCGCGCCTGCCGCACCATGGGATAGCCGGTATAATTATGCGTGAGGATGAACAGGGCATCGGCCTTGTCGGCCACCTGCTTCAGCTTTTTGGCGTCTTCCAGGTTGGAGGTCAGCGGCTTGTCGCAGATGACATGGATGCCGCGCTCCAGAAACGCCTTGGCGGCCGGATAATGCACATGGTTGGGGGTGACGATCGCCACCGCCTCAATGCCATCCTCACGCAGCGCTTCCTTTTCGGCCATTTCCTCGAACGAACCGTAGCAACGCTCGGGATCTAGCCCCAGCTCACGGCCGGAGGCGAGGGATTTTTCCGGCGTCGAGGACAGGGCCCCCGCCACGAGATCGAAGCGATTGTCGAGCCGCGCGGCCATGCGGTGAACGCCGCCGATAAATGCACCCGAACCGCCACCCACCATGCCAAGGCGAATCCGCTTGTTCGCCTTGTCGGTTGTCTTTCCTTCAATAGCCATAATATCTCCCCTGAAATGCTCTCAAAGCCCAAGCATACGGCGGTTGGCCGCATCGTCCGTGCCGCTCGATGCGAAATCGTCAAAGGCTTTTTCCGTGACGCGGATGATATGCGCCTTGACGAATTCGGCCCCTTCCCGGGCGCCATCTTCAGGGTGCTTCAGCGCGCATTCCCACTCGACCACGGCCCAGCCATCGAAATCATTGGCCGCCATCTTGGAGAAGACCGCACCGAAATCCACCTGCCCGTCGCCCAGCGAACGGAACCGACCCGCGCGGTTGACCCAGCCCTGATAACCGCCATAAACGCCCTGCCGTCCGGTCGGATTGAACTCCGCGTCCTTGACGTGGAACATCTTGATGCGGTCCTTGTAGATGTCGATATTGTCGAGATAATCGAGGCATTGCAGAATGTAATGCGAGGGGTCGTAGAGCATGTTGGCGCGCTTGTGGTTCTTCACCCGCTCCAGGAACATCTCGAAGGTCACGCCGTCATGCAGGTCTTCGCCCGGATGGATTTCGTAGCAGACATCCACACCCTGCTCATCGGCGTAATCGAGGATCGGCGTCCAGCGTTTCGCCAGCTCATCGAAGGCCGTTTCCACCAGACCGGCCGGGCGCTGCGGCCACGGGTAGACGAAGGGCCAGGCAAGCGCACCGGAAAATGTGGCATGCGCCTTGATGCCGAGATTTTTCGACGCCTTCAGCGCCAGCTTCACCTGCTCCACCGCCCATTGCTGACGCGCCTTGGGGTTGCCGCGCACTTCCGGTGCGGCAAAACCGTCAAAGGCCTCGTCATAGGCGGGATGAACGGCGACGAGCTGACCCTGCAGATGGGTGGAAAGCTCGGTCACTTCCACGCCGTTCTGGCGCGCGACACCGGCGAACTCATCGCAATAATCCTTCGATTCCGCTGCTTTTTTGAGATCGATCAGCTGCCCGGCCCAGGTCGGCACCTGCACGCCGAGGTAGCCTTTTTCCGCCGCCCATTTGGTAATGCCGTCCCAGCTGTTGAAGGGTGCGGCATCGCCGGCAAACTGGCCGAGAAAAAGACCCGGCCCCTTGATCGTTCTCATAAAAATCTCCTCCTGTATCGATACAGTTTCGCGGTAATCCGCTTTTTTCCCAAGCGCCAAGCTAACCGCTCATGATTTTCAAACAAGCCCCAAAAACGGAGGGACGAGAGAATTTCCGCATTTCGTTGAAAATGCGGAAGGCGCTTAAAGCGCCAGTCCGCTCGCCCTGTCGAAGACGTGCACCCGCTCATGGTGCACGGTGGCGGCAAAGGGAGTGTTGACCTTGACCGGCTGCTCGCCATCCACCACCGCCGTCACATGATCGCCCGCCAGTTCGAAGATCACATGGGTCTGTGCGCCTGTCGGCTCCACCAGCAGCGTCCGGCCGGAGAGCGAAACATCACCGCCGATGGCCGAGCCGATATGTTCCGGTCTCAAGCCAATCGTTACCGGCTGGCCGCGTTTGACCTTTCGGGAGGCGGCGATGCGGATCGCGGTTCCGTCCTTCAGCCGGGCCGCCGGCTGATCGCCCTCACCATCGACCACGCATTCGATGAGGTTCATGGCCGGCGAGCCGATGAAGGCGGCGACGAAGAGATTGGCGGGCGTCTTGTAAAGTTCGAGCGGCGTGCCCTGCTGTTCGATGCGGCCGTGATTGAGCACCACAACCCGGTCCGCCAGGGTCATCGCCTCGATCTGGTCATGGGTGACATAGATGGATGTCGTTCCAACTTTCTGGTGCAGCGCCTTGATTTCACTGCGCATCTGCACGCGCAGCTTGGCGTCCAGGTTTGACAGCGGCTCATCGAACAGGAAGACGGCCGGGTTGCGCACCACGGCACGGCCCATGGCGACACGCTGGCGCTGCCCGCCGGAAAGCTGCGAGGGCTTGCGGTCGAGAAGCTTGCCGAGGTCGAGCATGCGGGCGGCTTCCGCCACGCGCTCCTCGATGACGTTTTTCGGCTGGCCGGCGAGCTTCAGGTTGAAGCCCATATTTTCGGCCACCGTCATGTGCGGATAAAGCGCATAGGACTGGAACACCATGGCGATGTTGCGCTCACGCGGGGTCATACCATTGACCACCTTGTCGCCGATGAGAATATCCCCATCGGTGATTTCCTCCAGCCCGGCTATCATACGCAGCAGGGTGGACTTGCCGCAGCCGGAAGGCCCGACCAGCGCGATGAATTCACCATCCGCTATACCAAGCGAGATGCCGTGAATGACATCGAGCGCGGCGTAGGACTTGGCGATATCCCTGAGTTCGACGGAAGCCATGTTTTGCTCCTTTCAAGTCACGATTTGACGGCACCGGCCGTCAGGCCCGCGATGATGTGTTTCTGTGCGAGGAAGAAAACGATGACGGTCGGCAGGATCGTCAGCGTGATGAAGGCGAGAACGAGCTGCCACTCCGTGCCGAATTCGCCGCGATACACCATGATGCCGAGCGGCCAGGGATATTTCGATTCCGAGTTCAGCATGATCAGCGGCAGGATATAGCTGTTCCAGCTGCCGACGAAGGAGACGATGCCGACGGTCGCCACAATCGGCCGCGAAAGCGGCACGGAAATGTGCCAGAAGAACCGCAGATACCCGCAGCCATCCACGAAGGCGGCCTGAAACAGCTCCTCCGGCAGATTGCGGAAATAATTGCGGAACAGAAGAATGCTCATGCCCAGCCCGAAGGCCACCTGCGGCAGCACCACACCCCAATAGGTATCGAGCAGGCCCAGATCGCGGATGCGGATGAACAACGGCAGGATGGCGGTGGCCGCCGGGAACATCAGCCCCAGCAGGAAATAATTCAGCAGGAAGGACGAGCCGAAGAATTTCACATGCGCGAAGGTGAAGGCGGCCATGGCCGAAACGGTCAGCGTCAGGAACACCGTCAACAGCGCGATGACAAGCGAGTTGAAGATTTGCAGCCAGTAACGTTTGCCGAAAAGGATATCGCCGTAATTGGCCCATTGCCATTCGGCAGGAATGCCGAACGGGTTGACGCGCAGGTCGCCCAGCGTCTTGAAGCCGCCAAGCGCGGTGGTGAGCAACGGGATGAGCACGATGGCCGCGATCAGGCTCAGCGAAATGTAAAGGTAGAGCTTGGTTTGCAGCGGCATGCGGACGGAGGTGGATGTGTCAGTCATGGCGCATGAAAATCCTTTTGTAACCGAAGGCGAGCGTCACGCAGATGATGAAAAGAACGACGCCGACCGCGCTACCGAGTCCCACCTGCATGCGCATGACGCCATAGGTGTAGAGGAACGTGACCATGGTCTGCGTGGAGTTGGATGGCCCGCCGCCGGTGAGCGGCATGATCATGTCGAACAGCTGCAATGAGCCGATAACCGCGAAGAAGACGGAAAGGCGAACGGTTGAGCCGAGCATCGGCAGGGTGACATAACGGAACTTCTGCCAGCCGGAAGCGCCATCGATTTCGGCGGCTTCCAGCACATTCTTGTCGACGGATTGAAGTCCGGCGATGAACAGCATCATGTGAAAGCCGAAATATTTCCAGACGATGACTCCAAGCACGGCATAGATCGCCACATCCTTGTCGGCCAGCACGTAAGGATTGGCGAAGCCGAAGAAATTGGAGATGGCGGCAAACAGGCCGTAATCGCCGTCATAAACGAAGCGCCAGATCAGACCGGCCGCGACATCCGCCAGCACATAGGGCAGGAAGAAAACGAGCCGGAAGGCGACGACGCCGGGAATACGGTGCGCCAGCATCATCGCAAGCCAGATCGCCAGCGGGATCTGGATCAGAACCGAGATCAGGATGATGAGGCCGTTATTGAGCAGGGCCTGCGAGAAGGCGGCATTGCCGAACAGGACCTGAAAATTCCTTAAGCCCACGAAATCGGTCGGCGTGCCATAGCCGTTCCAGCGATAAAGGCTGTACCACGCCGCCTCGCCCATGGGCAGGATGACGAACAGGGTAAACAGCAGCAGGGCGGGCGGCAGGAAGACCAGAAGGGTCAGCGCCCGGTCATGCGCAACCGAACTTTGCTTGCGCTTTGTCTTCGCCGCGCCGCGCGCCGGTATCGACGCAGAAGTCATGGAAATATCCGTCATCTCTATCCGCTTTCATGGAGGCAGATATTGCGGCGCCGCATCCCGCGCGGCGCCGTCATGGAACACAATCAGCGAAGCTCGAAAGCGTCCTGAATTTGTTTGGCGCCCTCTTCCGCGCTCATCTGGCCGGAAACGATCTCGACGGAGACGTCGTTGACGACACGGCCGACGGCGGCCCCCAGCGTCTGGTCGAAGAAGTTCTGGTGCCAGGTGGAGCCGGCAAGCTGTTTGGCCGAATCCGCCAGCAGCGGGTTCTTGACCGCGCCGTCCGCTCCGCTCGCAACCGGCAGGATCATGCCGGCAGCCGCCATCTTCTCTTCGCTTTCCTTGCTGGTCAGGAATGTCGCAAAATCAATGGCTTCCTTGGATGCATTTTTCGTGACAGCCCAGCCGTTCAGGCCGCCCAGCGTATCTGTGGCCTTGCCCGCACCGCCCTCGACGACCGGGAAGGCGAAGCGGCCGATATTGTCTGCGGCCAGCCCCTTGCCGTCACCGGCATTCTTGCGCTGGTTGGCTTCCGTATTGTCGAAACCGAGAATAATCGCCGCCTTGCCGTCGCCGAAGACACCGAGCGCCTGTGGCCAGGTGGAGCCGAGATAACCGGGCTGGAAGGGTTCGAGCTTGCCGAATTCGGCCAGCTGCTCGCCAGCCTTGATGATGGCCGGATCCATGAAACCTTCACCTTCGCCCTTGCGGGCGGCATCGAACACGGCCTGCCCGCCATTGCGCATGACGAGATAGCTCCAGTAGAAATGGATCGGCCATTTTTCACCGCCGCCACCGGCAATCGGGACGATGCCCGCTTCCTTGATCTTCTTGACCGTGGTGCCGAGATCGTCCCAGGTCTTGATGTCTTCCGCCTTCACGCCGGCCTTGGCAAACAGCTCCTTGTTATAGAAGAAGCTGACGAGGCTGACCTTGTAGGGCACGGCCCAGACCTTGCCATCGAAAGACAGGCCGTCGATTGCGGATGCATTGTAGGCCTGACGCAGCTTGCCGCCATCGGCGTCGAAAACCTCGGTCAGGTCCTTCAGTGCGCCGGTTTTGGACTGTTCCTCAAGAACGCCACCGCCCCAGCTATAAAAGAAATCCGGCACGTCGTTGGATTGCAGCAGCGTCGGCAATTTTGCCTTGAAAGCCTCATTTTCGAGGAACTGCAGCTGAATATCGACATCGGGATGCTTGGCCTCGTATTCCTTGGCAATCTCCTCCCAGACAGCCACGGATTTCGGGTCCAGTTCCACATGCATCCATTTAACGACGGTCGCCGCCGAGGCGCTGGCCGCGCCGAGCATCAGGGCTATGCTTGTCGTTGCGGCAAAGGCGATCCGCCTGCCGCTCAGGCTTGCGCCTGCGTGCCAATAGGTCATGTTCGTGATCCTCCCTGGGGTTCCTCACCATTTATTCCCCAATGCGGATTAATTCACCCCACACCCTGCCCAATGTCAAGGCGGGTTGCTGATTTTTTACCCTGATGGCTTGACACACCCCTCCCGGCAGACGTTATTTAATCCGCAATCCGATATAAATTCGTTTTAGATCGAACCCGATCGCAGCAGGACCCCATGAAGACCGCAGACCCCGAATTAATGCGCGCGATCAACAGGCTGAGCGTGCTGGACAGTATCCGCCGCCATGGGCCGATCTCGCGGGTGGAAATCAGCGAAAGAACGCAGCTCTCCACCACCACCGTTTCGGCGATCACCGCCTCCCTGCTCGATGACGGGCTGATTCTCACCCGCCATATCGGCGATATCCGCACCGAAGGCGCACGCGGCAGGCCGCGCGTGATGCTGGAACTGAACCCGGATGCCGCCCGCGTGGTGGGCGCGAAGATCGCCGCAAGCCGCATGGTCTTCGTCGTCACCGATTTCTGCGGCAACGTGCTTTCGACGCTTGCTTTGCCGATCCGCGTCGACCGCCAGCCCATTGGCGTCATCGCCGATCTGGTGGAGGACGGGGTGCGGCGCTGCGTCGTCGATGCCGGTCTTTCGCTGGAAGATGTGGATATGGTCTGCCTCGGCCTGCCCGGCGTCATCGAACATCGCACCGGGAAAATCCGCAGCAGCCCGATTTTGCGGGAAGTAAACGTCAATTTCGCCGAGGAAATGACCGCACGGCTGAATTCGCCGACCATCATCGAAAGCGACGCCCACGCCATCACGCTCGCCCACCACTGGTTCGGCCATGCGCGCGATCTGGAAGACATGGTGCTGATTTCGCTCGAACAGACGCTCGGGCTTGGCGTGCTGCATCAGAACCAGCTGTTTCGTGGTGCCGGCGGTCTCAGCCACAATCTCGGCGATCTTGTCATCGGCCTTGCCAATGAGGGCACTGTGCGGCTGGCGAGTCAGGCGGGTGAAAACGCCATTCTGGGCTCACGCCCTGCGGATGGGCGCTTTGCCGAGGCGATCCGGCTCGGCCGTGGCATGCAGCATGCCCATGCATTGATCGCGGCGGAAGACCACGATCTCATCGCGGCCGCTTTGCGCGCCGGCGCGGCGCTGGGCCTGACACTTGCCAATATCGTCACGCTGTTTGCGCCGCCGCGAGTCATCATCACCGGCTCCAGCCTCGAGCTCGGAGAACCCTTCATCGCCAGCATCCGCGACAGCTACAACGCCGCCGTGCCGCCTTCGCTGGCCGGCGTCGCCGAGCTGGTTTTCGATATTGCGAGCGACGAATTATGGGCGCAGGGGGCAGCGGCCGTCGCGCTTTACGAGCTTTACGAATCGCCATGGAACACCACGGGGCCGGCGCTTTAACCCACGGGTTGAGCACGGGTTTCGGCATTTCTGATTTACGGGAGGAAATCACATGAACAGGGTCGGTATCGGCATCATCGGCTGCGGCAACATTTCCAGCGCCTATCTCAAGGCCATGGCGTCGTTTCCCATTCTCGACATTCGCGGTCTCGCGGATATGAATGAGGAGGCTGCGAAGGCCCGCGCCGATGAATTCGGCCTTCAGGCAACCAGCATCGACGCGCTTCTCGCCGATCCTTCCGTGGAGATCATCGTCAATCTGACCATTCCCAAGGCGCATGTGGAGGTGGGGCTGCGCGCGCTGGACGCCGGCAAGCACGCCTATTCCGAAAAGCCGCTCGGCATCAATTTCGCCGAGGGCAAACGCCTTGCCGATGCGGCAAAGGCAAAGGGCCTGCGCATCGGCTCGGCCCCGGATACCTTCCTCGGCGGCGGGCACCAGACCGCACGCCGGCTGATCGATGAGGGCGTGCTGGGCCAACCGGTTGGCGGCACGGCCACCTTCATGTGCCCCGGCCACGAGCGCTGGCACCCCAACCCCGCCTTCTATTACGAAGTTGGCGGCGGGCCGATGCTGGATATGGGACCCTATTACATCACCGATCTCGTCAACCTGTTCGGCCCGGTCGCCAGGGTGGCGGGCTTCGCCATCGCGCCGCGCAATGAACGCCTCATCACCAGCGAACCGAAGAACGGTGAAAAAATCCCTGTCCATGTCGCCACACATGTGTCCGGCGTGCTGGCTTTTGAGAACGGCGCTGTGGTACAGGTGGGCATGAGCTTCGATGTGGCGGGCCACAAACATGTGCCGCTGGAACTCTATGGCACTGAAGGCACGCTGATCGTTCCCGATCCAAACCATTTCGGCGGCGAAGTGCAATTGCTGAAGAAGGGCGGCCAGTTCGAGCCGCAGGCGCTGTCATCCCCCTATGCGGACGGCAATTACCGCTCGATAGGCGTCGCGGATATGGCCCATGCGATCCGCGAAAACCGCCCGCATCGCGCCAATGGCGATCTTGCCCTGCATGTGCTGGAGGTGATGGAAGCCTTCCAGACGGCATCGGACAGCGGCGCCGCCGTTTCCATCACCACCAAGGCGGAGCGCCCTGCCCCGCTTGAAACATCGCTGGTCGACGGCCAGCTCGGCAAATAATCCTGAGGAGGAAATAAATGCGCGAAGCACTCATCGTCTGGGGCGGCTGGAGCGGCCACGAACCGCAGGAATGCGCCACCATCGTAAAGGACATGCTGGAAGAGGACGGTTTCAAGGTCTATGTCGAGCACAGCACGGAGGCCTTCGCCGATCCTTCAGTGCATGATCTCAGCCTCGTCGTGCCCATCGTCACTATGTCGAAGATCGAAAAGGAAGAGATCAAGAACCTGACGGCCGCCGTGGAAAACGGCGTCGGAATTGCCGGCTTTCACGGTGGCGCGGGCGACAGTTTCCGCGAATGCGTCGAATATCAGTTCATGATCGGCGGCCAGTGGGTTGCCCATCCCGGCAATATCATCGACTACCATGTCAACATCACCCGCCCCGACGATCCGCTGATGGAGGGGATTTCCGATTTCCCCTATACGTCGGAGCAATATTACATGCATGTCGACCCCTCCAACGAGGTGCTGGCGACGACGAAGTTTACAGGCGACCACGCATGGTGGATCGACGGCGTGGTGATGCCGGTGGTCTGGAAACGCAAATACGGCAAGGGCCGGGTCTTCTATTCGGCGCTCGGCCATCAGGCCAAGGAGTTTTCCGTGCCGCAGATGAAGACCATGTTCCGCCGCGGCGCCAACTGGGCGGCGCGTTGAGGTTATCGGAAGCCTCTCCCAACGCGACGTCATCAACTCTGTTGAAACTTGTCGTCTTTGAGCCTTGCATTGATGGTGACGAGGAGAGGTATCACCCCTTCGTCACATCATGGTTCCCCTTGGGAAAGCCCGAAGCCAGCGCGCTGTACCACTTCCCGCTGTTCTTCAGCGTGCGCACCTGCGTGTCGTAATCCACATGCACGAGACCGAAGCGCATGCGATAGCCCTCGGCCCATTCGAAATTATCCATCAGGCTCCAGGCGAAATAACCGCGCATCGGATAACCCTCGCGGATGAGATCGGCGACGATGCCGAGATGTTCGGCGTAATAGTCGAGCCGCGGCTGGTCATCCACCTCACCGTTTTCGATGCCCATATTATAGCAGGCGCCGTTTTCGGTGATGTAGCATTCCGGCAGGTCGTAACGCTTGTAGAGCGTCTCGACCAGCGACTGCAGCGCCGGGGCATAGACCTCCCAGCCGATATCTGTCTTCACATCGCTGACGGCCGGGGCCGGTATGGTCGCGGGGAATTCCGCGCCCGGTGTCGCATCGTCGGCAACGCGCATCGGCGTGTAATAATTCAGGCCCCACCAGTCGAGCTTCTGGCTGATGATGGCGAGGTCTTCCGCCTCCACCACCGGCATGCGGCTTCCCAGCGCTTCCATCATCTCGGCCGGATATTCGCCCTTGAAGACCGGATCGAAAAACGCGCCGTTGTGGAACTGGAAGGCCCGTTCGGCGGCCTTGAGATCGGCCTCGCTATCGGAAGCCGGGATGACGGAGTGGGCGTTCAGCACCAGCCCCACCGGCACTTTCGGCGCGACATGGCGGGAGGCTTCCACGCCGAAACCATGGGCGAGATTGATGTGATGCATGGCGGCAAGGGCCGCCTCCATGTTGCGCTCGCCCGGCGCATGAATGCCATAAAGATGGCTGAGCCACACCGCGCACCAGGGTTCGTTGAAGGTCGCCACCGCATCCAGCCGGTCGCCCAGGCGGGCCATCACGGTCTTGGCGTATCGCTGGAAGGCGTGCGCGGTGGAGCGCGAGGCCCAGCCGCCGTCGCCCATCAGCGTCAGCGGCAAATCCCAATGGTAAAGCGTCGCATAGGTCTTGATACCGCGCGCCTTGCAGCCATCGACGAGGCGGTCGTAAAAATCGAGCCCCTTTTCGTTGATCGGACCGAAACCATCCGGAATGATACGGGGCCAGGCGATGGAGAACCGATAGGCCTCGACACCCATGTCCTTGATGAGATCGAGATCCTGCTCCCAGCGATTATAATGATCGCAGGCAATATCGCCATTGTGACGCTCGAAGACGTGGCCCGGCATGTTGCAGAAGGCGTCCCAGATGGAGGGCTTGCGGCCATCCGCCTTCGTGGAGCCTTCGATCTGGAAAGAGGCGGTCGCGACACCGAACAGGAAATCGCCGGGGAAACGGGCGGCTAGCGTTTTGGGATCGGTCATCTACGAGGCCCTTCTCTGTCCATCGAGCGTGAAAAGATCAGCAGCGGTTTAGACCATGTCGGCCGACAGGTACAGTCGTGGGCGGCAGGAATCTACAACGTTTCAGGATGCGCAGTTAACAAGTCCAAAGCGCTTTGCATGCGGGCGTACCGCCGCAGCGGTTTGCCGGCGGCGCAAGGCATCGACCCGGCGAATGCGGGTGGGAGATGGGAGGTGGTGGAAGTCGTAGCATTCACCGGGCCGTATCATCAGGGCAGCCTGGGCAGCCCATCGGTCACAGCCTTTTCACGGCACCTATCGGATCGGTCCTTCCCGCCTCTGGCCCGGCGGAATGCCTTTCCGAAACACGGTCTGCCAGAACCATGCTTGTCGATGCCGGCCTCCGGTTCGCGAAAGGCGCCGCGCGTATCGCCCCTCCGTTCCGGTTGCGGGAGGAATGATGCGGCCAAAGGGGGAGATGGGGATGAGTGGGGAAGGATTTTTTCGGAAGTGGCTGAAAAGGATGGAATGCTGGCGCAGAGTTTTCCGCATCTTTTGGAGCAGAACGGAGAGCAAGCCCCCTCATCCGGCCCTTCGGGCCACCTTCTCCCCGGCGGGGAGAAGAAATATGCCGTGCCCTCAGCGTGGCAAGGAGTGTGGAGCTTGTTCTTCTCCCCGCCGGGGAGAAGTGCCGGAGCGTAGCGAGGCGATGAGGGGGCGACGTTGCCATCCCCTCCATCGCGTCAAACGTAACGATTGACCACGTTTTCGAGATATTCCTGACGACCGGACTTCGGCTCGGGATTGATATCCTCGCGCTCGACCAGGGCGGCAATCTCTTCCAGCTTCAGTTCGCCGCGCAGCATCTTCTGGGCTTCCGGCTCCTCCCACTTGGCATAACGGTCCTTGAGCGGCTTCGAAAGCGCGCCGTCCTCGATCATCTTCGCCGCCGCCTTCAGGCCGCGGGCGCAGCAATCCATGCCGCCGATATGGCCGATCAGCAGGTCCTGCGGATCGAGCGACTGACGACGCAGCTTGGAATCGAAGTTGGTGCCGCCGTTCTTGAAACCGCCACCGGCCAGAACATGGTAATAAGCCAGCGCCATTTCCGGCACGTTATTGGGGAACTGATCGGTATCCCAGCCGGACTGGTAATCGTTGCGGTTCATGTCGATGGAGCCGAAAATGCCGAAGGCATTGGCCATCGCCAGTTCGTGCTCGAAGGAATGGCCGGCGAGAATGGCGTGGCCCTGCTCGATATTGACCTTCACTTCCTTTTCCAGACCGTTCTTCTGCAGGAAGGCGTAAACGGTGGCGACGTCGTAGTCATACTGGTGCTTGGTCGGCTCCTGCGGCTTCGGCTCGATCAGGATCGTGCCTTCGAAGCCGATCTTGTATTTATACTCCACCACCAGATTGAGGAAGCGGCCGAGCTGGTCGAGTTCACGCGACAGATCGGTGTTGAGCAGGGTCTCGTAACCTTCGCGGCCGCCCCACAGAACATAGTTCGCGCCGCCGAGCTTCTTGGTGGCGTCCATGCAGGTCTTCACGGTCGCGGCGGAGAAAGCGAAAACATCCGGGTCCGGATTGGTCGCCGCACCCGACATGAAGCGACGGTTGGAGAAGAGGTTCGCCGTACCCCACAGAAGCTTCACGCCGGTATCGGCCTGCTTTTGGGCAAAATAATCAACGATCTCGTTGAGGTTCTTGGTATTCTCCGCAAAGTTCCGGCCCTCCGGGCGCACATCGGCGTCGTGGAAGCAGTAGAACGGCGAACCGAGCAGCGAGAAGAATTCGAAAGCCACATCCGCCTTCAGTTTCGCCGCCTGCATCGTATCTTCGAACCATGGGCGCAGGAATGTCTGGCCGCCGAAGGGGTCGCCGCCCGGCCAGGTGAAGGTATGCCAATAGGCCACCGCGAAGCGCAGGTGATCTTCCATGCGCTTGCCGGCGACGATTTCGTCGGGGTTGTAATGACGGAAGGCCAGCGGGTTGGTGCTGTCGGGGCCTTCATATTTGATCTTGGCAATATCGCCGAAGAAACCTGTGCTCATGGTGATCCTCCTCTTGGGGTGGGTTTAGATGGTGTGCGGTATAGGTTGGAGGGTGTGGCTCACCCCCTCTGCCCTGCCGGGCATCTCCCCCTCAAGGGGGAGATCGACAAGCGGCTACATCTCGTCCTCATGCGAGGCTGAGTATGGAGCGATAGATAGCGTCCTGCTGATCTCCCCCTTGAGGGGGAGATGCCCGGCAGGGCAGAGGGGGGTGAAGCCGCACACGCCGTGTCTCAATGCGAAAGCGCCCGAATAGCCGGATAAAGCGCATGATAGCGGCGGTAAGCCTCCTCATAGGCGCCGGCCAGCGCCGCCACCGGCTCGATGGTCCGCGCCGTTTCCGGCTGCGAGCAGACCGCCACCGGATCGGCCCCGGTCGCGGCGATGAGGCCGAGGCGGGCCGCACCGAAGGCGGCGCCGAAATCGCCCTCGGCTGGAATATCGACGGGCACGCCGAGCGAGGTGGCGATGGAGGCCAGCCAATAGGCCGAGCGCGAGCCGCCGCCGATGGCGGTGACGCGGGAGATGGATGTGCCGGCCGACTTCAGCGCTTCGAGATTGTCACGGATCGCGAAAGTCACGCCTTCCAGCACCGCCTGGGTCAGCGCCTTGCGGTCGCTTTCATGCGAAAGGCCGATGAAGGAACCGCGAATGGCGGCGTCGTTGTGCGGTGTGCGCTCGCCAGAGAGATAGGGCGCGAAGGTGACACCGGTCGGTGCAAGCAGCGTCTCGCCCAACTCGCCGGTCAGATCGGCGGCGGATTGGCCGGTGAGGCGCGAATACCAGTTCAGCGCATCGGTGGCGGAGAGGATGACGCCCATCTGGTGCCAGGTATTGGGCAGCGCATGGCAGAAGGCGTGCACGGCGCTTTCCGGCTTCGGCAGGTAAGATGCATTGGCGGCGAAAAGCACGCCGGATGTGCCGAGCGACACGAAGGCATGGCCTTGCCTCACCGTGCCCATGCCGCAGGCGGAAGCGGCATTGTCGCCCGCGCCGCCGGCAACGACGGCGCGGCCGGAAATGCCCCATTCGGAGCCAAGTTCGGCGCGCAGCACGCCCGCCTCATCCGTGCCTTCCACCAGCGAGGGCATGTGTTTTTCATCCAGACCGGTGGCGGCGAGAAGTTCGGAAGACCATTTGCGCGCGCCGGTATCGAGCCAGGAGGTGCCGGCGGAATCGGACATTTCGGAGATGTATTCGCCCGTCAGCCACAGACGCAGATAATCCTTCGGCAGCAGCACCTTGGCCACTTTCGCGAAGATTTCAGGTTCGTTCTTCGCCACCCAGGCAAGTTTCGGCGCGGTGAAGCCAGGGAAAACGATGTTGCCGGTGATCTTGCGGAAACGCGGATCGGCATCCAGCGCTGCGGCCTCGGCATAAGAGCGCGTGTCGTTCCACAGGATGCAGGGGCGCAGCACCTTGCCAGCCGCATCGATCAGCGTCGCGCCATGCATCTGGCCGGAAAGGCCGATGCCCTTGACGGCGGCAAGCTCCTTCGGAAACTTCTGCTTCAGGCCGGCAACGGCGGTTTTCGTCGCGGCAATCCAGTCGGCCGGGTCCTGTTCCGACCAGCCGTGATGCGGGCGCGAAACGTCCAGCGAGCCGTTGGCCGAGCCGATGATTTTCTGATCGCCGTCCATCAGCAGGGCTTTGACGCCGGATGTGCCAAGATCGAGACCGAGATACATGTATTTCTCCATTCCGGCGCGCCATGCGCCGCTTTCAGCGTTTTTTAAAAGTAGCCGCATTTCCGGACGGAAAACCGGCGGCCACTTTTCCTGGAAATGCTCTCATCAGGGAAGATTGTCCCTGAGGAATATGTCGATACGGATACGTTCCTGCGCGGCGATGACGGGCAGACCGTCGGCCCGCGCCTTCAAGACGCGGATGGCGCTGCGTACCTCGTGGCCGGCATCCTGGTTGAGCACGGCATCCAGCAGCCCTTCCCGCAGCGCATTGGCGGTGTTTTCCGTCAACTCATGGGCGATGACCGAAAGCGCTCTTTCGCCCTCGGCCGCGCCAAGCGCGCGGATGAGGCCGCGATTGCCCGCGCCGAGGCTGTAGATGCCGGAGAGCGCGGCATTGCCGAGCGCCTTGCGCACCAGCGTCTCGACGGTCAGCGGATCGTCCCTGCCCTCCAGCACCGGCAGCAACCGCAATTGCGGGAACTCGGATTCGATGACGGCGCGAAATCCTTCCAGACGTTCGCGATGGTCGCGCACCAGCATGGAGCCGGCGACAACCGCGACATCGCCGCCGCGCCCGGAGAGAAAACGTCCCATCAGGCTCGCCGCCGTACGCCCGGCCGCAACGTTGTCCACGCCGGCATAATGATCCCGCCGCGAACCGGAAAGATCGGACACCAGCGTCACCGTGGCGATGCCGTCTTCGGCCAACCGGTCGGCGGCTTCCGCCACATCTTCGGAATCTGTGGCGACGAAGGCGACGCCCGAGGGCTTTTCCCGCCGCGCGACTTCCAGAGCCTCCGTCAGCGCGGAGGCATTGAAGGGCGGCACCTCGATGACGCGGATCGCCGTGCGCTCCAGATGCGCCCGCGCCGCTGCGGCCCGCACTTCGGCGCGCAGCGTCGCCATGAAGGAATTGTCATTGCCCGGCAGGATGAAGACCAGCGAATAATTGCGGCCCTTGGCCAGATTGGCAGCGGCAATATCGCGCACATAACCAAGCTCGGCAATCGCCGCCTCCACCCGCGCCCGGGTGGCGGCATGCACGCCGGGGCGCATGTTCAGCACCCGGTCGATGGTGGCGAGGCTGACGCCCGCCCGCTCTGCGATATCGTGAACTGTCGGCTTCATGGCTCCTCCCTCCCCTTGCATATCCAGCTTTGCAGTCGAGGTAAACTGAAAAATGATGTACGTACCTCATATTTCGCGGAAAGGCGGTATCGGGTTGGCGGCTCTTCGCGAAACGGCGCCGCGCGTTTCTTCTCCCCGAGGGGGAGAAGGTGGCCCGAAGGGTCGGATGAGGGGGCAACCCAGCGATAGACCGAGCGCGCGCCCCCTCATCCCGCTGCCGCGACCTTCTCCCCGGCGGGGAGAAGAAATATGCCGCCCTCGCTCGCTCCGTATTCAAAACAAAAAAGGGGCCGTCATTTCCGACGACCCCAGCTCTGCGGTGGATGGGAGGGGATTCTTGTTAGTGCGCCGCGTCTGGCGGCGGCGCTGCCTTGGGTTTCTGGATCAGTACGGTCATGAAGATCAGGCTCGAGAACAACAGCGTCAGCGCGAAGAACACATCCGCGAAGGCCAATATCCATGCCTGCTGCGAGACCATGCCGACCAGTTTCTTGACGGCGACGGACGCGCCGTCCAGCCCGTAGGAATCGTAGTTGGCACCGACACTGTTCAGCCATTCCAGCGCCTGCGGGTTGGAATAGCTCACATGTTCGGCCAGCCGCACATAATGGTCGTCCGTGCGCTGCGACAGCATGGTGTTGATGATGGCAAGACCGACCGCGCCGCCGAGGTTACGGGTGAGGTTGAACAGGCCGGACGCATTGCGGATGCGGGCCGGCGGCAGGGTGCCGAGCGCGATGTTGTTGATCGGCACCATGCACATCATCAGGCCGAAACCGCGCAGGATCTGCGGGATCAGCAGCTCGTAGAAATCCCAGTCGGTCGTCACATGCGTCATGATCCATGTGCCGCAGCCGAAGCTGATGAAGCCAATGGCCATCATCGCCCGCGGATCGAGCTTGGTGGAGACCTTGCCGGCAATCGGCGCGGTGAAGAACATGGCTAGACCGGAGACGAACATGGTCTCGCCGATCATCAGCGCATCGTAACCGCGCACCCGGCCGAGATAGAGCGGGTAAAGATAGGTCAGCCCGTAAAGCCCGATGCCCATGACGAAGGAAAACAGCGAGCCGATGGAGAAGTTGCGGTCGGCGAAGGCGCGGATATCCACGACCGGGAATTCCACCTTGAAGGCGCGCCAGAAGAACACGACCGCGCCGATGACCATGGCGACCGTTCCCATGACGATATGCTCGTCGTTGAACCAGTCCTTGTTGTTGCCCTCTTCCAGCACATATTCCAGCGAGCCGAGGAAGACGGCCATGGAGATCAGCCCCCACCAGTCGAACTTCTTCCAGAGCGACTTTTCCGGCTTGTCGAAATCGATCAGGCTCCAGGTGAGGATGGTGACGATGATGCCGGGGATGATGTTGACGAGGAACAGCCAGTGCCAGGAAAAGGCATTGGAGAGATAACCGCCGACAGTCGGGCCGATGGTCGGCGCAAGCGTGGCGACGAGACCGATGATCGGCGAGACGACCGAACGCTTCGAGGGCGGGAAGATCGTGAAGGCGGCGGCGAAGACGGAGGGGATCATGCCGCCGCCGATAAAGCCCTGGATCGCGCGGTAGACGATCATCTGGTCGATATTGGTGGCTGTGGCGCAGAGCGCGCTCGATATGGTGAAGCCGGCCGCGCAGGTGGCGAAGAGCACGCGCGTGGAGAGAATACGCGCCAGCGTGCCCGACAGCGGGATCATGATGACTTCGGCGATCAGATAGGACGTCTGCACCCAGGCGATCTCATCGGAACCCGCGCCGAGGCCCGCCTGGATTTCCGCGAGCGACGCGGAGACGATCTGAATGTCGAGGATGGACATGAACATGCCGAAGACCATCGCGAAGAACGCGATGAGCCTGCGCCTGTCCATCGGGGGATCGGCGGGGATGGACGCCCCGCCCGTACCGACAACCGTAGCCGCCATGATCTTGACCTCAACGGCGCATCAGCGATGCGCCTTACTTGGCTTCCGGGTTAACTTGCGCGGTTTTCGTGGTTTCCGGCGCCGTGCGGGTATCGACATCGACAACGACGCTGAGGCCGGCGCGCAGATTGTGCCTGGCGAGGTCTTCCTTCGAGAAGACAATGCGCACCGGCACGCGCTGGATGACCTTGGTGAAGTTGCCGGTCGCATTTTCCGGCGGCAGCATGGAGAAGACCGAGCCCGAGCCGGGCGAAATCGACTGCACCGTGCCCTCGATCGTCGCATCGTCAAAGGCGTCGACATGCACGCGCACCTTCGAACCGGGCACGACGCGGGCAAGCTGCGTTTCCTTGAAATTGGCGTCGATATAAAGCTCGTTCATCGGCACCAGCGAAGCCAGACGCTTGCCGACCGAAACCAGATCGCCGTTCTGAACCGCCAGATTGCCGATGACGCCGTCATAGGGCGCCTTCAGAACAGTGAAGGAAAGATCGCGGGCGGCCTTGTCGCGGGAAAGCTGCAGCGAACGGATCGTGCTTTCGGCTTCCTCGCGCTGGGCGCGCAGGAGTTCCACATTGGCCTTGGCCGAGGAGATGGCGGCATCGCCCGCCACGACATTCGCCCTGGCCTGATCGAGCGCGACCTGCGCATTGTCGGAAGCGGCAACCGTGCCGACATCCTTCGCCTGCAGCTCGCTGGCGCGCTTCTGGGTGATTTCGGCACCGCGAAGGGCGGCATCCAGCGCGCCCTTCTGGGCGACGGCCTGTTCCAGCGAAGCTTCGCCGCCGACGATCTGCGCATCGATGCGCTTCAGCGACAGTTCTTCGGTGCGGATCTGGGCTTCGGCCTGATCGAGCGCAATGCGATAATCGCCATCGTCCAGCGTCACCAGCGGATCGCCCGCCTTGACTTCCTGGTTCTCGACCACGTTCACCTTGGCGACATAGCCCGAAACCTTCGGTGCGATGACGGCGATATCGCCTTCTATATAGGCGTCGTCCGTCGAGACCATGAAGCGGCCGTCGACCCACCAGTTGTAACCGTACCAGCCGGCGCCGGCGAGAAGGGCAACGGCGATGACCGGCAGAAGCTTCGAACGCTTCTTCTGCTTCGGCGCCGCGATGGTCTGGGGCGGCTGCGGCGGCGCGGCCTCAGCCGGCTTTGCCGGAGAGGTCTCGGCCTTGGCGGAGATATCCGCCTCTTCCGCATCGTTGACGGCGCGAACCGCGCTATTCTTCTGGGCCGACATGGGAGCTTACCGTGATAAATTGAAGAAAGTTTTTCGAACTGAACCGTTCGGTTCGATTGACATAATCTCTTTCCTGACACATATCAAGTGTTATCGAACCGATTGGTTCGACGTTCGGTTAATTTTTTTTACGCCATTGCGATGCTAAGAGACGGTAGCGATGGCAGGTGAAGACAGGGATATGGAGACGGAAACGGAAACGGGCTGTCCGGGCAATGCCGCCGGGCGTTTTGCGGCGGGTGAAGACCCGGCCAAACGCGAGCAGATTCTGGCGGGCGCCTGGCGTGTGTTCAAGCGCAAAGGTTTCGATGCGGCCAGCATGAACGACATCACGCGTGAAGCGGGCGTTTCCAAGGGCACGATCTATGTCTATTTCTCCAACAAGGAGGATCTGTTCGCGGCGCTGGTCGACCAGCACCGGCAGGAATTCGCCACCTCCATGCGCAATATTCTGGCCGGCACCGAAGAGGTGCGCGACGGGCTGAAACAATTCGGCAAGGCCTTCGCCAACAAGATGATCTGCTCGGACATGGTCCCGGCCATGCGCTCGGTCATCGGCGTCATCGACCGCATGCCGAAGCTGGCGCAGCGCTTCTTCATCGCCGCACCCAACAATGTCCGTACCGTGCTTCAGGATTTCATCGAGCACCATGTCGCGCTCGGCCATCTGAAGGTCGATGACGTGGAACTGGCCGCCCGGCAATATATCGAACTTTCCACCGGCACCTTCTTCAAGCTGCGCCTGTTCGGAGAGATCGAAGGCCCGGTTCCGGAAGAAGAACTGGACCGGGTGATCGCCAGCGCCATCAAGGTATTCATGGCCGCCTACGGAACCGACAAGGCCTGAGATCATTTAGAGTTTTTTCGCTTTTCTCCGAATCGCGAAAACACTCCAGCTCTTTGTTTCGGAGCATTCCCGGACGGAAAACCGCGGGCCACTTTTCCTGGAAATGCACTTGCAACGGCGTGAACGCCAATACGCGGTCTGCGCGAAATTTCGATGAAATCTTGCGCCCCGGAGCCATCAACTCCTTGTTTCTCGCGTATTGCGCTATAAATTCCACCCACCGAATGTTTCGGCTGGCCTTGTTGCTGAAAGGAAAACCTACCTGATGGAGTCCATTCTCCCTCTTCTATCTGACCCCGCCGCCTGGGTGGCGCTCGTCACGCTGATCGTCATGGAGGTCGTGCTCGGCATCGACAACCTGATCTTCATCTCCATCCTCACCAACAAGCTGCCGCCCGAACAGCGCGAAAAAGCCCGCAAGATCGGTATAGGCCTTGCGCTCATCATGCGTCTCGGCCTGCTCGGCACCGTCGCATGGATCGTGCAGCTCACCACACCGGTCTTCGAACTCTTCGGCCACGCCTTCTCCTGGAAGGACATGATTCTTATCGCCGGCGGTCTCTTCCTGATGTGGAAGGCCACCAAGGAAATCCATCACAATGTCGACCCGGAAGACCACAAGGAAGACATGGTGGGCGGCCCCGTCGGCATGAATTTCGGTGCCGCCATCGGCCAGATCCTGCTGCTCGACCTCGTCTTCTCGGTGGACAGCATCATCACCGCCGTCGGCATGACGCCGCATCTGCCGATCATGATCGTCGCGGTCATCGTGGCCGTCACCGTCATGCTGCTGGCCGCAACGCCGCTCGCCAACTTCATCGAGCGCAACCCCACCATCGTCATGCTGGCGCTCGCCTTCCTGATGATGATCGGCACGACGCTGATCGCCGAAGGCATGGGCTTCCATGTTCCGAAGGGCTACGTCTATGCCGCCATGGCGTTCTCGGCGCTGGTGGAGCTGCTCAACATGCTGGCCCGCAATGCGAGGCGTCGGAAGAAGGCGAGTGCGGAAGAGGCGCATTGACCGCACTTCCTTCCGTCGTGCCGGACTTGATCCGGCATCCAGTCAGCCCAAGTCCTTGGGCTGAAAAAACTCTTCTCGCCGCGCAGACGCGCGGCGGCTGGATACCGGATCAAGTCCGGTATGACGGAAATAATTTCGCCTCTTGCCAAAAACAATGACCTTTGCGCATGCTTTTCTCATGCGCCAAGGTTACGTTTATATTCTTGCATCCAAAAGAAACGGTACGCTCTATACTGGCGTAACAAGCGACCTTTCTCACCGTTTATATGAACATCAGAACAACCTGACGCCCGGATTCACAACCCGTTATGGCGTTAAGACGCTTGTGTGGTTTGAAACATACGATCTCGTTACGGACGCAATTGCGAGAGAAAAGACGATAAAAAACTGGCCGCGGGCATGGAAGATCAAGTTGATTGAAGATCTCAATCCAGCCTGGGACGACATTGCCCATTTTCTTCTCTGACGATGCCTGCGCTCCGTCATGCCGGACTTGATCCGGCATCCAGCCAGCCCAAGTCCTTGGGCTGAAAAACTCTTCTCGTCACGTGAGGGCTGCGGCGGCTGGATACCGGCTCACGGCCGGCATGACGAAGAGACAGGAATGACATCCAGCCCGGAACCGCTTCACCCCGGCTTGCGTTCTTCGATATCCTCATCGATAGAGTCATTCCCGCCGTCTCTCCTTCGAAAGCATAAGCCAGCATGACGACAGACCAGATCCTCGCCTTCACCGTCATCGCCGGCATGATGGTCGCGTTCATCTGGGACAGGCTGCGTTACGATGTCGTCGCCTGCAGTGCGCTGCTCGTGGCTGTCGCACTCGGCGTCGTGCCTTTCGAAAAAGCTTTTTCCGGTTTTTCGGACGATATCGTCATCATCGTCGGCAGTGCGCTGGTGGTCAGCTCGGCGGTGGCGCGGTCGGGCATCGTCGATATGACGATCAAGAAATATTTCCCCGAAATGCACTCCAAGAGCCTGCAGCTGGCCTTCCTGATGATCGTCGTCGCCGTCATGTCGGCCTTCATCAAGAATATCGGCGCGCTCGCCATCATGATGCCGGTCGCCTTCCAGTTCGCCCGCAAATCCGGCAGCCCGGTCTCCTATTATCTGATGCCCATGGCCTTCGCCGCCCTGCTGGGCGGGTTGATGACGCAGATCGGCACCTCGCCCAACATCGTCGTCTCGCGGCTGCGCGAGGAGATGACGGGACAGAGTTTTTCGATGTTCGACTTCACCCCCGTCGGCGCGGGGCTGACCGTCATCGGCATCATCTTCCTGACCTTCGGTTACCGGCTGCTGCCGGTGCGCAACCGCCAGCAGGCATCGGTGGAGGATATTCTCGACCAGTCCGCCTATACCGCTGAAGCCACCCTGCCCGCCGACAGCACCCATGCGGAGAAGCCGCTGCGCGAATTGCTGAAACAGGCCGACGGCGATGTGATCGCCAGCACCATCCTGCGCGGACCGCGGCGCATCTCCCCCTTCCCCGACGTGACGCTGAAGGCGGGTGACACGATTCTTCTCGAAGGAAGCCCGGAGGGGCTGGACCGCATCGTCTCGCAGGCGAAGCTTCTGCTTTCCGGCAAGCCGCTGATGGAAAACGGCCAAAAAACCGCCGATCTCATTTCCATGGAAGCGGTGATCAGCAATGAATCGGTGCTGAGCGGCATTTCCGCGCGCGAGCTTTCGCTCTCCTATACGCGCGGCGTCAATCTGATCGCGGTGAGCCGGCGCGGCCAGCGCGTCAGCCAGCGGCTCTCCGAGCTGACATTGCAGGCGGGCGACGTCATTCTTTTGCAGGGCAGCCGCAAGAACCTGCCGCAGGTATTGCAGGAATTTTCGCTCTTGCCGCTGGCGCAGCGGGAAATCCTGCTGGGCGTGCAGCGCCGCGCGCTTCTGCCCGTCATCGTGCTCGCCGCCGCCATGATCGCCGCCGGCAGCGGGCTGGTGCCGGTCTCCGTCGCCTTTTTCGCCGCCGCGTTCATGATGATCGTCGTCGGCGCCATCCCGCTCACCGAAGTCTATAAATCCATCGACGGGCCGATCCTCGTCATGCTCGCCGCCCTTATTCCCGTCAGCGACAGCCTGCGTACCAGCGGGGCAAGCGAACTGATCGCCGCATGGCTCGGCCATGCCGCGCAGGGATTGCCGCCCTTTGCGGCGCTCGGCATGATCCTGCTCACCGCCATGGCAGTGACGCCCTTTCTCAACAATGCCGCCACCGTGCTGGTCATGGCCCCCATCGCCGCCGGTTTCGCCACCACACTCGGTTTCCGGCCGGAGGCCTTCCTGATGGCGGTGGCTATCGGCGCGGGCTGCGATTTCCTCACCCCCATCGGCCACCAGTGCAACACGCTGGTCATGGGCCCCGGCGGTTATCGCTTCAGCGACTATCCGCGCCTTGGCCTGCCGCTGTCGATCATGATCGTCATCGCCAGCATTCCCATGCTGCTTTACGTCTGGCCAGTGAGCTAGGACTCTCAGCTAGGGCCCTGAACCAGCGCGGGCTTCGTATTTCCTTGACGCCTGCGGCAGAATATGGCCTAAGCCGAAGCCGAACGGGAATGTGCAAAAGGCGCTTTCATTGCGTCTTCCAACATGATTTCCTGCCGCATCCAAACGAAAACATCGTGACAGAAGGGTGAAACCGCCCCGATGTCACTGCCACGTCACGACGAGTGAATTTCATGACCACTTCCGGCGTTCGCGTCCGCATCGCACCTTCCCCCACCGGCGAGCCGCATGTCGGCACCGCCTATATCGCGCTGTTCAACTATCTCTTCGCCAAGAAACACGGCGGCGAGTTCATCCTGCGCATCGAGGATACCGACGCCACCCGCTCGACCCTTGAATATGAGCAGAAGGTGCTGGAAGCGCTGCGCTGGACCGGCCTCACCTGGTCGGAAGGCCCCGATGTCGGCGGACCCTACGGTCCCTATCGCCAGTCCGAGCGCAAGGCCATGTACTGGCCCTATGCCGAAGAGCTTCTCGAAAAAGGCCATGCCTTCCGCTGTTTCTGCACGCCCGAGCGGCTGGAGCAGATGCGCGAAGCTCAGCGCGCCGCCGGCAAGCCGCCGAAATATGATGGCCACTGCCTCAACCTGAAGGCCGAAGAAGTCACCGCCCGCGTCGCCGCCGGCGAGCCCAACGTCGTGCGCATGAAAATCCCGACCGAAGGTTCGTGCGATTTCCATGACGGCGTTTATGGCGATGTCTCGATCCCGTGGGATTCGGTCGACATGCAGGTGCTGATCAAGGCCGACGGCATGCCGACCTATCACATGGCCAACGTCATCGACGACCATCTGATGAAGATCACCCATGTGGCGCGCGGCGAAGAGTGGCTGGCATCCGTGCCGAAGCACATCCTGCTTTACCGTTATTTCGGCTGGGACCAGCCGGTGTTCATGCATCTCTCGCTGATGCGCAACGCCGACAAGTCGAAGCTTTCCAAGCGCAAGAACCCGACCTCGATCTCCTATTATTCCGCGCTCGGTTACCTGCCGGAAGCGCTGATGAACTTCCTTGGCCTGTTCTTCATCCAGATCGCCGAAGGCGAAGAACTTCTGACCATGGACGAGCTGGCGGCGAAGTTCGATCCGGAAGCGCTGTCCAAGGCCGGCGCCATCTTCGACATTCAGAAGCTGGACTGGCTGAACGGCCGCTGGCTGCGCGAGAAGCTTTCGCCGGAGGAGTTCATTGCCCGCACGCTGGAATGGGCGATGGAAAATGCCCGCCTGACCGAAGGTCTGAAGCTTGCCCAGAGCCGCATTTCAAGACTCGGCGAATTGCCGAACCTTGCAGGCTTCCTGCTGGCGAGCGATGTCGGCCTGACGCCGGCTTCCTTTGCCGGGCTGAAGAGCAAACCGGAGGAAATCCACGAGATCCTCACGACGGTTGCCGCCGACCTCGAGAAGATGCCGGACTGGAACGTGGAAGCGATCGAGGCCGAACTGCGCGATGTTGCCGAACGCACGGGCAAGAAGCTGCGCGTCGTGACGCCGCCGCTTTTCGTGGCCATGTCCGGTTCCTCGCGCTCGCTGCCGCTGTTTGACTCGATGGCGCTGCTTGGCCGCTCCGTTGTGCGCCAGCGGTTGAAGATGGCGATTGCCGTTGTGGCCACGATGGTTGGCAGCGGAAGCTGATGATGACGTGCTGGCGGTGACGCCGGCATCCTAGAATACCCCCTCTGCTTGGGGCTTACCCCCTCTGCCCTGCCGGGCATCTCCCCCTCAAGGGGGAGATCGACAAGCGGCTGACACCTTGCCCATGGAACGGGTGGGCGCGGCATCTGATCTCCCCCTTGAGGGGGAGATGTCCGGCAGGACAGAGGGGGTAAGCCCGGAGCGCACAGGGTAACCGCAACGAACAAGCCCGCTGAAGGCGAATACGATGAACGACAAGACGACCGAAACCACCGCCCTCTCCTCCGACGCCACCGAAGTGCGCCGCCAGAAACTCGCGCTGCTGCGCGAGCAGATCGGCGATGTCTATCCGGCGCATTTCCACCGCACGCTGACCAATGCGGAGCTCGCGGAAAAATATGCCGATATCGAAGCCGACGTCGAAACCGGCGATACGGTGACGGTGGCCGGCCGCGTTTATTCCTCGCGCAATTCCGGCATGTTCATGGACATCCACGATGCATCCGGCAAGGTGCAGATCTTCTCCCACAAGGATACGACTCCGGAAGCGGCGCGCAACCTTTTGCCGATGATCGATATCGGCGACATCATCGGCGTGACCGGCAAGGTACGCCGCACCAAGCGCGGCGAGCTGACGATCAATGCCGAAGAAATCACCATGCTGACGAAGTCGCTGCTGCCGATGCCCGAAAAGTGGCACGGCGTCTCCGACATCGAGCTGCGTTACCGCAAGCGTCATCTGGACATTCTCTCCAACGAGGAATCCAAGCTGCGCTTCCTGCAGCGCTCGAAGATTCTTTCCGGCATTCGCCGTTTCATGGAGGCCGAAGGCTTCCTCGAGGTGGAAACGCCGATGCTGCAGACCATCTATGGCGGCGCGACGGCCGATCCGTTCAAGACCTTCCACAACACGCTGAAGATGGACATGTATCTGCGCATCGCGCCGGAACTGTTCCTGAAGCGCACGCTGGTTTCGGGCCTGACCGACAAGGTCTTCGAAATCAACCGCAACTTCCGCAACGAAGGCGTCTCCACCAGGCACAATCCTGAATTCACCATGATGGAGTGCTACTGGGCCTATGCCGACTACGAAGACATCATGGGTCTCGTGGAGCGGCTGTTCGAGACGCTGGCGATTGCCCTGCACGGCACGACCGAAGTTGAATTCCAGGGCCAGACGATTTCCTTCAAGGGCCCGTTCAAGCGCGTGCCGATGCCCGACGCGGTGAAGGAAGCGACCGGTATCGACTTCCTTGCCCTCAAGACCGACGAAGAAGCCCGCGCTGCCGCCAAGGCTGCTGGGTTCGCTGTCGAAAAGGACTGGACCTGGGGTGAATGCCTTGCCTTCATCTTTGAAGAAAAGGTGGAAGGCACGCTGATCCAGCCGAGCCATGTGACGCATTTCCCGAAGGACATTTCGCCCTTTGCAAAGGAAGTGCCGGGCGAACCGCGCCTCGTCGAGCGTTTCGAAAGCTATTGCAACGCCTGGGAAGTGGGCAACGCCTTCTCCGAACTCAACGATCCGGAAGAACAGCGCCGCCGCATGGTGGAGCAGCTGGAGCAGGCGCACGCACGCGGTGAAAAGGACAAGCAGCTGGATGACGAGTTCCTCGACGCCATCGACCAGGGCATGCCGCCCGCCGGCGGCCTCGGCATCGGCGTCGACCGCCTGATCATGCTTCTGACCAATGCCCCGTCGATCCGCGACGTCATCCTCTTCCCGGCCCGCCGTAACAAGGCGGACTGATCGGACGAAACCCGGGGCGGCCTCGCGGCCGCCTTCCGCGCCCCGATTCTCTCGCCAGTGGCGAAGGGGCGTATTTTCTTGACGTCGGAGAGTGTGGCGAGGTTTCGCCCCGTTTGTCTGTCGGTTTTCCTCTCCATACATAGACGCTCGCAAGTAATTATCCGGCTTTCAGCGAACGGATCGCGTCAGTTTATTTAACTTTCAGTAGAATATACTGGCGATATCGCCTCAACTTGTGATACCCATTCTCCATCATTCGCACTGTGTTTGACGGCTTTCGATCAGGAGCCGCCGGGGGGGAGATACGCATGCCCGAGAATGAGCTTCCCAGATACCAGCCCGATATGTTCGCCGCACCTGAAAAGGAATGCGACGTGGTGATGAAAGGCGGCATCACCTCCGGTGTCGTTTATCCCTATGCCGTTCTGGAACTGGCGCGCCGATATCGCTTCCGCTCGATAGGCGGCACATCGGCCGGGGCGATTGCCGCCGCCTTTGCGGCGGCAGCGGAATATTCCCGCACGGTCAGAAACGATCCGGATGGCTTCACCCGCCTGCAGGCTCATTGCGACACGATACCCACCATTCTGGACAGGCTTTTCCAGCCGCAGCGCCGTTTTCGCCCGCTGATGCGTTACCTGCTGTGGGCGCAGGCCGGCGGCTGGCCGGGCAAGGTTTTGGGCCTGCTCCTGGCTTTTCCGCTGGCAGCCATAGTTGGCATTGTCATCGGCACCGGCGCCCTGTGGGTTCTGGGCGGCGGTTGGGCCGGGTCGGTTCTCGGCGGATTGGTGGGGATGCTGGCCGGCATCCTCGGCCAGATCCTGTGGCTGGTTTTCTACCGGTTGCCAAGAGACGGCTTCGGTTTCTGCTCGGGACTGACGGTTTCCGATGCCGAGGTTCCGGGCCTGACGGAATGGCTTCATGCATCGATCCAGGACATCGCTTTCGGCAGCGACGCCGCAACCGCGCCACCGCTGACCTTCGGCGACCTCATCGGCGCGGAGCCGGAGAAGCCGGTCATCAATCTGAAAATGGTCACGACGAACCTGTCGATGCGACGGCCGCACACGCTTCCGACCACCAGTCTCATGGTGGCTTACGACCCGACGGAATGGAGCCAGCTCTTTCCCGCGGCCGTGATGAACTGGCTGAAGCAGATCGCAACACCGGGCGGCCCCTTTCCCGAACTCAAGGCTTTTCCGGAGCCCGCCCAGTTGCCGGTCATCATCGCAACGCGCATGAGCCTGAGCTTTCCGGTGCTGTTCAAGGCCATTCCGGCCTATACCAACGATCGCGGCACGCTGGATATCCTGCAGCGTCTCGGCGGCAAAGCGCGGCCCGTCATGAAGGCGAAAATCTGGTTCTCCGATGGCGGCATCAGCAGCAACTTTCCCATTCATCTTTTCGATGCCCTGCTTCCGTCGCGCCCCACTTTCGCGCTTAGCCTCGATGAATTGCCGAAATCCATCGCCGGCAGCGGCAAGCGCGTTACGATCCCGCAGGCGGCGGGCGAAGGGATCGGCGTGCCCGTTCACAAGATGGAAAAAATGAGCGGCTTTCTCGGCAGCATCCTCAGTTCGGCGAAGGACTGGCAGGATCAATCGCTCGCCACCATGCCGGGCCAGAGAGAACGTATCGCCCGCGTTTTCCTCAACGAAGAGGAAGGCGGGCTGAACCTCACCATGCCGCCGGAACGCTCTGCGAAGCTGATGAGTTACGGCCTCGAGGTCGGATCGCTCTTCGCCAACGGCGCGCTGGATTTCGACGAGCATCGCTGGCGACGGACGCTCGTTGCCTATGATCGGCTGGAAGACACGGTGTTTGCGACTGAGCGCCTTTGGAACGAAGGCAAATATCAAGACTGGTTGACGGGTTATATCGACGAGATCGAGAGCTACGAAGCCGTGACAAAGGGCGATCGGGAAAAGCTGATCGCCCGCATTGCCGCCTTTGCCGCCCTGTCGCAGAGTTTCTCTCCGGCAATCGTCAACAAACGGAAGAAATTTCCAAATCCGGCTGGCCGACTTCGGATCGGGCCGGATATATGACAGGTCAGATGCGAGCCACGGCAGGGTTCGGGGGAGAAACCGCCCTCGCCCGCTTAGTGGCTCGCGGCCTTTTTCTCCGCACCGGGTTCTTCCGCCGGCGCATTTTCGGCAGCCGGCTTTTCTTCCGCCGCCTGTGCGGTTGTCGAGCCTTTGCCGAAGATCAGCGATTTCAGATAGGACAGGCTGAAGATGCTGCCGCCATCGGCTTCCGGCGTCGAGGTCAGAAGTTCGTCGGCAGCCGGTTCGCCATGCGCTTCGGGAGACGGGGTTTCGCCATGGGCGGCCCCGCCGTCTTTGGCTTCCGCCGGCGCGCCGCCGTGGCCGCCCGCGCCGTCATCTTTGGTTTCGCCGTGTCCCGTCGCAGTTTTCGCGGGTTTTGCTTCATGGCCTTCAGAACCGCCATCCAGAGCCGGGGTCGCACAATCGGCCGAATCGCTGAGGCCTGCCGCCAGCGCCTCGGCATCTTCCAGCGGCAGATCGATGCGCAGGCCGTAAAACTGGCCGCTGGCATTGGCGGCGCCATCGTAATAAAAGGCCGAATAACGATGGGCATCCGCGCCTTCGGGAATTTTTGCCGGATCGGGAATGAAAACCACCTGTGCGGCAATGGAACGGCCACGCATTTCCGAGCGCAGCTGCGGACCGTTCTTATCGAGCACGGAGACCTGAACCAGATCGGGTTTCTGCTTGTCGTAAACCGCCCTTGCGACACGAAGCGCAGTCTTCAGCCGCTCTGTGCCGTCACCGCCCTGGGTACGAATGAATTTGCGGACCCAAAGGGAACCGTTCTTGCGGATATTGACCGTCTGGACCGCGTCGCAGGAAAGCCCGTTGGTGGAGGCATAGGATGGGCCGAGCAGCCGCTCGCTGCCGATAAATACGGCAGCAGAGCCGGTCGCACCCGCCAAAAGCAGGATCCCGCCTCCAATCATAACTAGCTTGCGCGAAAACCGCATTCGTCCGAATACAGCTTTCACCCGCAACATCCTGACATCAAGTACCCCGCCTCTCGCCCTCACCCCAAAACGTGGCTCGAAGGATGAGGAACACACGCGGGACAAGCTTCGGACCACGCTGTCCGAGCCTTGCGATAGTGCCGCTTTCTCATTGAAAAAAGTTTAATCCCGCCGGTGCAACACCGGCAAAAACGCACCATTTTCGGACATTTGCGAAATGCACTAATTTGCGAATGATTTGCAATAGCGTTGACAAGCGTGATTTTATAACAGATGGTATTGCGAATTAATCGCAACAAAATCTGGTGAGCCCCGTGAACTTCCATAAAATCCGCCACGCGATTTTCGCTTGTTCGCTTTTTCTTCCCGGCGCTGCCCTTGCTCAGGAAAAGCCGACTGTCGTGACGACCTTCACCATCATCGCCGACATGGCGCGCAATGTGGCGGGCGATGCGGCGGAGGTGGAAAGCATTACCAAGCCGGGCGCTGAAATTCACAACTACCAGCCAACGCCGCGCGATATTCTCAAAGCCCGCAAGGCCGATCTGGTGCTTCGCAATGGCCTCAATCTGGAATTGTGGTTTGAAAAGTTCCTGGCCAACCTTTCCGGCGTGCCGAGCGTGACGGTGAGCGACGGCGTGGAACCCATGGCCATCAGCGGCGGCGCCTATCAGGGAAAACCCAATCCGCACGCCTGGATGTCGCCCGATAACGCCTTGATCTACGTGGAAAATATCCGCAAGGGCCTGACCGAAATCGACCCTGCCCATGCCGATGTCTATGCCGCCAATGCCAAGGCCTATTCGGACAAGATCAGAGCCACCGTGCAGCCGATCCGCGACGCGCTTTCCGTTCTGCCGGAAAACAAGCGCTGGTTGGTAACGAGTGAAGGCGCGTTTTCTTATCTCGCCCGCGATTTCGGCCTGAAGGAACTGTTCCTGTGGCCGGTCAATGCCGACAGCCAGGGCACACCGCAGCAGGTGCGCGGCGTGATCGACGCCATGCGCGAGCACAATATCCACGTCATCTTCAGCGAAAGCACGGTTTCCGCCGATCCCGCAGAGCAGGTGGCCAAGGAAACCGGCGCGGCCTATGGCGGCATCCTCTATGTGGACTCGCTGAGCGAGGCGGACGGCCCGGTTCCGACCTATCTGGACCTTTTGCGCGTGACCAGCGAAACCATTGCCAAGGGGCTGTCTTCATGAGAATGGGCAGTAAAAAATCAGGCGGCGGCCTGACGGTTCAAAATGCGACAGTGACCTATCGAAACGGCCACACCGCATTAAGAAATGCCAGCTTTTCCATCCCCCGCGGAACGATCACTGCACTTGTCGGCGTCAATGGCGCCGGCAAGTCCACGATTTTCAAGGCCATCATGGGTTTCGTGCCGCTGGCCGCCGGTTCAGTCTCTATTTTCGACCTGCCGGTGAAGGAAGCGCTCAGGAAAAACCTCGTCGCTTATGTGCCGCAGGCCGAGGAGGTGGACTGGAGCTTTCCGGTGCTGGTGGAGGATGTGGTGATGATGGGCCGTTACGGCCACATGAATTTCCTGCGCATCCCCTCGAAACGTGACCATCACATGGTCGAAGAGGCGCTGAAACGCGTCAATATGCTGGACTATCGCAAGCGCCAGATCGGCGAACTCTCCGGCGGGCAGAAGAAGAGGGTGTTTCTGGCCCGCGCGCTGGCGCAGGAGGGTCAGGTGATCCTGCTGGACGAGCCTTTCACCGGTGTCGACGTGACGACGGAAGAGCAGATCGTCGCACTTTTGAAGGCGCTGCGCGACGAGGGCCGCGTCATGCTGGTCTCCACCCATAATCTCGGCAGCGTGCCGGAATTCTGTGACCGCGCCGTCTTCGTCAAGGGCACGGTGCTGGCATCTGGCAAGACGGTGGATACCTTCAACGAGGAGAACCTGCAAAAAGCCTTCGGCGGCAGCCTGCGCCACTTCGTGCTGGGCGGGGCAGACCTGCATAACGACGCCGATCCGCGTCGGGTGAAGGTCATTACCGATGACGAGCGGCCTTTCGTGATCTACGGCAAGAATGGCCAGAACGGGCGCGATCCTGAGGCTCCGAAAGAAAAAGTCGATGATAAACAGCCTTCTTGAGCCTTTCACCTATGGTTACATGCTGAACGCCATCTGGGTCAGTGCACTGGTGGGCGGCGTCTGCGGTTTTCTCTCGGCCTATCTGATGCTGAAGGGCTGGTCGCTGATCGGCGATGCGCTGTCCCATGCCATCGTTCCGGGCGTGGCGGGCGCCTATATGCTGGGCCTGCCCTTTTCGCTCGGCGCGTTCCTTTCCGGCGGGCTTGCGGCCGGCTCCATGCTGTTCCTGAATCAGAAGACACGGCTCAAGGAAGACGCGATCATCGGGTTGATCTTCACCTCGTTTTTCGGGCTTGGCCTGTTCATGGTGTCGCTCTCGCCCACCTCGGTCAATATTCAGACCATCGTGCTCGGCAATATTCTGGCGATCACCGCCGAAGACACCATTCAGCTGGCGCTGATCGGCGGCATCAGCCTCATCGTGCTGGCGCTGAAATGGCGAGACTTCATGGTGGTGTTCTTCGATGAGAACCACGCCCGCACCGTGGGGCTGAAGCCGGAAGTGCTGAAGGTGATCTTCTTCACCCTGCTTGCCGCCTCCACGGTTGCCGCCCTCCAGACCGTTGGGGCCTTCCTCGTCGTCGCCATGGTGGTGACGCCGGGCGCTACCGCCTATCTCCTGACCGACCGTTTCGAACGGCTGATCCTGATGAGCCTCATCATCGGCGCGGCCACCAGCTTCGTTGGCGCTTATCTCAGCTATTTCCTCGATGGCGCGACCGGCGGCGTCATCGTCGTGCTGCAGACGGCGATATTCCTTGCTGCCTTCGTCTTTGCGCCCAAGCACGGGCTTCTCGCTTCCCGCGCCAAGGCCCGCAGGGCGCTGGAGGAGACGCCATGAGCGACTATCTCGAACTCGCCATCCTGCCGTTTCAGCTGCCCTTCATGCAATATGCCTTCATCATCACCCTGATGATCGCGGTGCCTATGGCGATGCTCTCCTGTTTTCTGGTGCTGAAGGGCTGGTCGCTGATGGGGGATGCGGTTTCCCACGCCGTGCTGCCCGGTGTGGTGCTGGCCTATATCGTCAACATCCCGCTTTCCATCGGCGCTTTCATCGCCGGCATGATCTGCGCGCTCGGCACCGGTTTCATCAAGGAAAACAGCCGCATCAAGGAAGACACGGTGCTCGGCATCGTCTTTTCCGGCATGTTCGGGCTGGGACTGGTGCTTTACGTGAAGGTGCAGAGCGACGTACATCTCGACCACATCCTCTTCGGCGACATGCTGGGCATTGCGCCCTCGGACATGCTGGAGACGGGCCTGATCGCGCTTTTCGCCACCCTATTTCTCGGCATCCTGCGAAAGGACCTGCTGGTCAACGCCTTCGATGCGCAGCATGCGAAAGCCATCGGCCTGCCGGTGCGGCTGCTGCATTACGGTCTGCTGATGGTTCTGTCGCTCACCGTCGTCGGGGCGCTGAAGGCGGTGGGTATCATCCTCTCGGTCGCCATGCTGGTCGCGCCGGGCGCAATCGCCTTCCTGCTGACCCGGCGTTTTTCCGCCATGCTGCTGGTGGCCATTGCTGTGGCGATAACCTCATCGCTGGCAGGCATATGGCTGAGCTTCCTCATCGACAGCGCGCCGGCCCCCACCATCGTCATGTTCATGAGCCTTGCTTTCGTTGCCACCTTCATCCGCACCACCTTGAAGGCGAGGAGGATCGATGCGGCAGGGGAAACAGGCTTCTAGAGCATTTCCAGGAAAAGTGGACCCCGGTTTTCCGTCCGGAAATGCGCCAAAACAAAGTTAGAGTGTTTTCGCTATTCGAAGAAAAGCGAAAACACTCTAAAATAACGATTTTTGCGGGCGTATGGAACATTTTCGCCTTTTGCGCGTCATTTTACCGAGCCTGTCGCGGGGCGGCGGGCTCGGGAAATTATGCAAAAGGGGAAGCGCCATGCTGAAGTGGGCTCTTATTTTCTTTGTTATCTCTTTGATCGCGGGCGTATTCGGCTTTACCGGCATTTCGGCAGCCGCGGCGGGCGTGGCCCGAATCCTGTTCTTCATCGCCGTGGTGATCTTCCTGGTCTTCCTCGTGCTTGCACTGATGGCCGGAAGCGCCGTCGTCTGAATGAAAAAAGGCGACCGGCTTTTACGCCGGTCGCCTCTCTCCTCTCCCTAAAAAAGATTCAGCCAGTCCAGCCGCCGTCAATGACGTGAATCTGGCCGGTGGTGAAACCTGCCTCGTCCGACGCGAGATAGGTAACCAGCGCCGCGATTTCTTCCGGCGTGGCGATACGGCCCATCGGCTGGCGGGCGATGAAATCGGCCAGCGCCTGTTCGTAATTGCCGGTGGCGCGCAGGCGGTCATGCAGGGACGGGCTATCGACCGTGCCGGGGCAGATGGCGTTGCAGCGAATGCCTTTGGTAACGAAATCGGCGGCGATGGCTTTGGTCAGACCCACCACGGCCGCCTTGGAGGCGGTATAGGCGAAACGGTTCGGCACGCCCTTCACACTGGAAGCGACGGAGGACATGTTGACGATTGCGCCTTTGCCCTTTTCCAGCATGCCGGGCAGGAAGGCGCGGCAGGTGCGATACATGGCCTTGGCGTTGAGATCGAAGGAGAAATCCCAGTCCTTCTCTTCGCAATCGAGAATGGTGCCGGAATGAACGAAACCGGCGCAGTTGAAAAGCACATCCGCATGGCCGATATCGGCGGCGAAATCCTTGACGCCATCGCCATCCAGCACGTTCAGAACCCGGGTTTCCGCACCCTTCAGCGTTGAAAGCGCCTGTTCGTTGATATCGGTGGCGATGACGCGTGCACCGAGCGACACGAACCGCTCCGCCGCCGCCCGGCCGATACCCTGACCGGCGGCGGTGATCACCACTGTCCGGCCGTTAAAATCCTGCACCATGAATAGCCTCCCGCTAAGGCCCGCCCGCCCTTCAGGCACCGGACCGCTGAATTTCGATGATCTCAAATATGGATCGACAATTCATATGTAAACGCGGTATTCATATGGCGTCAAGCAAACTTGCGTGGATGGCGGGTATCGGGCAACCATATTTTCAGGCTGCCCACTCGGCGACCGCACGAAACACCTTCGAGGCCAGATGACCGACGACGACAGCGAAAGATATCGCGCTCCCGCCCTCGACAAGGGTCTGGATATTCTCGAACTTCTGGCCCGCACCGATGGCGGGCTGACCCAGATCGAGATCGCCAAGTCTATCGGCAAAAGCCCGAACGAGCTTTATCGCATGCTGGACCGGCTGGTGCGCCGCGGCTATGTGCAGCGACTTGACGGAGACCGCTTCTCACTGACGCTGAAAATGTTCGGGCTGGCGCATTTCCACGCGCCGATCCGCCGGCTGGTTTCTTTCGCCGCACCGGTCATGCGCGATTTTTCGGCAAGCGCCGAGCAGGCCTGTCATCTGGCGGTTTATGATCGCGGCAGCGTCGTCGTTATCGCCCAACAGGAATCGTCCACTTACTGGGCCATGTCCATGCGGGTCGGCGCGCAGATGAGCCTGTTCCACACCGGCTCCGGCCATGTGCTTCTGGCCTTCCAGACCGAGGCGCAGCGCCAGATCATGATAACCGAACAGGTGCGCGGCAGCGGCGAAACCGTGCCGCCGGACCTTGCCGGGCGGCTGACGGAGGTGCGCAAAAACGGTTTCGAATCCATGGACAGCCTTCAGACCGCCGGTGTCCGCAATATTTCCGCCCCGGTGCTGACGCTCGACGGCACGGCGCTTGCCGTCATCACCTGCCCCTATATCACGCCGCTTGGCGGCAAGGCCCCGACACGCGAGGCCTGTGAAGCGCTGATCCGCGAGGCAGCAAAGCGGATTTCCGAAGTGGCGACGGGAAACGGAAATTCCTGAGACGCACAAAAAAACGCGACCGGCAGGGACCCGATCGCGTTTTGAGTGACTGGAGATTTATATCTCTTAAACGCGGTGAGAGCATAAAATGTTCCGCCGAGGTTAAAGACGAGGAGACGACCTCCCTTTTTTCATCATCCTCGGGCTTGTCCCGAGGATCTGCAACCGATTGATTTCACGCAACGTGGATAGATCCTCGGGACAAGCCCGAGGATGACGTCATGTGTGTGGCAAGGCCACCGGAAGCCTTAGCTCCACCCCTTAAGCGGCAGCCAGCGTCAGTTCCTTGCGGACCATCTCGCGCAGCGTCACCAGATCCTTGGCGAAGAGGCGGATGCCTTCCGAAAGCTTCTCGGTGGCCATCGCGTCCTCGTTGAGCGCCCAGCGGAAGGCCTTCTCGTCGAGCGACTGCAGCGGCTCTGCCTTGACATTGTCAGGCGAAAGCTTGCGCTCCAGCTTGCCGCTGTCCTTGTCCAGCTCTTCCAGCAGCGCCGGGCTGATCGTCAGGCGGTCGCAACCCGCGAGCGCTTCGATTTCGCCGACATTGCGGAAGGAGGCGCCCATGACGACGGTGCCGATGCCATTGGCCTTGTAATAATTGTAGATGCTGCGCACCGAAACGACGCCCGGATCGGTCTCGGCGGTGTAGTTCTCACCGGTCGACTTCTTGTACCAGTCGAGAATACGGCCGACGAAGGGCGAGATGAGGAAGACCTTGGCTTCGGCGCAGGCAATCGCCTGGGCCTGGGAGAAAAGCAGCGTCAGGTTGCAGTCGATGCCTTCGGACTGGAGAACCTCGGCAGCCTTGATGCCTTCCCAGGTGGAGGCCAGCTTGATGAGGATGCGTTCACGCTCGATGCCGCGCTCCTTGTAGGCGGCGATGATGTGGCGCGCCTTGGTGATCGAGGCCTGCGTATCGAAGGAAAGGTCGGCATCGACTTCGGTCGACACGCGGCCGGGAACGAGGCCGGCAAGGGCCGCGCCCACGGAAATGGCCAGACGGTCGGCAACGGCGGCAACCACGGCGTCGGACTGGCCGCCCTGCTTCTTGCCCCATGCGACGGCTTCCTTCACCGCATCCGCAAAGGCCGGCGTGCCGAGCGCTTTGAGAACGATGGTCGGGTTGGTGGTGCAATCCACCGGCTTCAGGCGCGCAACCGCCTCGATATCGCCGGTATCGGCAACGACCGTGGTGATGGCGCGAAGTTGTTCGAGTTTGGATGTCATATCTGATGATCCTTCATGATCTCTTGAAAACTTGCTCAGCCGTCATTTCGTTCCCGCACCGAGGGTGCGCCCAAGGCCGAAATCGCGGTTTCGTCGGTTCCAACTATCGCAAGCGGCACGAAAGTCAAGACATTTGCGCATCGCAATTGACATAAGTTTCACGCCTGCGATACTCGGTCGCTAATAAAGAATGGCGGAAACCGTGGCGAAACTGAGAAGAGAAACCCATACGGCCTATTCGGAAGCGGCGTCTCTGCGGCTGCGCGCCGCATGGCTCTATTATAATCAGGGCATGACGCAGAAAGACGTCGCGGAAAAACTCGGCATCAGCCGCTCCACCGTCATCCGCCTGCTGGACGAGGCGATGAAGCGCTCCGAAGTGCAGATCTGGATCAACGAAGGCATCGAGGATTTCGTCGAGCTGGCCGGCCGGCTGGAGGCGGCTTATGGGCTGGATGAGGCGGTGATCATCCCTTCCCCCGGCCCATCTCCGGACAAGGCGAACGCCGAAGGCACGGCCAAGGCGGTCGGGCTGGCGCTCGGGCAATTCCTCTCCGAAGCGGTGCCGAACGAGGCCACCATCGGCGTCGGCTGGGGCCGCACAATGACCGCCTCGCTCTCCAGCTTCCGCCCGCCGCGCCGGGAAAATTGCAAGGTCGTGTCGCTGCTCGGCGGTATCGTCGCCGTGCACCAGACCAACCCGCTGGATTACACCTGGCGGCTGGCGAGCGCGCTCGGGGCGGAATGTTACATGTTCCTTGCGCCGCTCCTGGTGGATTCCGTCGAGACTAAACGGGCGCTGATTGAAAAATGCGGGCTCGCGACGCTCTACGATCTCGCCGAAACGCTCGATCTCGCCATCGTCTCCTGCGGCGATATCGGCCCGCATTCGACATCGCTGTCGGAAGGTTTCATTTCCAAGGCGACGCTGCAGGAACTCATCGATGCCGGCTGCGTCTGCGACACCATGTTCAATTTTATCGATGCCGAAGGCCGCTCCGTCGATCATCCGATCAACCAGCGCGCCATGGCGATCGATCTCGATACGCTGCGCAAGGCCAAACACATCGTGCTGGCCTCCGGCGGCGCCCACCGCGCCATCGCCATCCGCGCCACGATCAAGCGGATCGGGTGCAATACGCTGATAACAGACGAGGCGGCGGCAAGAGCGTTGATGGAGCTGGTTTAGGCCTCGTCGGGCCATTGGCGGGCAGTCATCCAACCTCCGCCGTCATCCTCGGGCTTGTCCCGAGGATCTGCAACCGATTGATTTTATTCGACGTGAGTAGATCCTCGGCACAGGACCGAGGATGACGATACGCGAGAACTCCGGGCATTTCATGCCTTGGCATATTTGCTCAACACAACGCCGATCTCTTCTGCAGTAACGAACTCTCCGGCAGCGGCCTCTGCCAACCCTGCCCTCACGCCGCTCCTCCATTTCTCATGCCATGCCGGAGAAAGCCCATGCGGCAGCGCATCTTCGTTGGTGCGTTTTGTTGCGGGGCTCGAACGGTCGACCAAACTCACACCTTCCCCGTTTCCCAGCCGAGCATAGCCCGCTTGCGGGTCAGGCCCCAGTGATACCCCGTCAGAGCCCCGCTTTTCCCCACGGCGCGATGGCAGGGAACGACGAAGGACACCGGGTTGGCGCCGACCGCCGCACCAACCGCACGCGACGCGGTGGGCTGGCCGATATCGCAGGCGATGTGCGAATAGGTGACGGCGCGGCCCATCGGGATTTTCAGGAGGCTTTCCCAGACCCGCACCTGAAAATCCGTGCCGAGCAGAACCACGCGCAGCGGCCTGTCCGCCGACCACATGGACGGATCGAAGATGCGGGCGGCGTAGGGTGCCGTCGCTTCGCGATCCTCGACATAATCGGCATTCGGCCAGCGGCCGGCCATGTCCTCGAAACAAGCCCTTTCCTCACCCGGATCGGCAAAGGCGCAGCCGGCAAGGCCACGATCTGTCACCATGACCAGCGCAAGGCCGAAGGGCGAGGTGTGGAAACCGTAACGGATCGTCAGCCCGCCGCCCTTGGCCTTCCATTCGCCGGGCGACATGGCCTCATGGGTGACGAACAGATCGTGCAGGCGTCCCGGCCCCGACATGCCGACCTCGATAGAGGTTTCCAGCAGCGGCAAATCCTCCTCGCGCAACAGCCGCTTGGCATGATCGAGCGTTACGGCCTGCAGGAATGCCTTGGGCGAAAGGCCGGCCCAGCGGGTGAAGGTCTTCTGCAATTGCGTCGGCGACTGGCCGAGCTCAGCGGCGATGGCTTCGAGGGAGGGCTGCTCGCGATAATCCAGCGTCAAAAGCTCGATAACCCCGCGCACCGTGTCGTAATCCGTTCCGATGGGGGTGATGTCTTCGTTCAGCATAATATTGGCGTTCATCGCAAATCTCCTAACGGGTAAGAGAAAACCATTAAAGCGACTTCGTCTCCACCCGTTTCTTGCGCCGTACTCAGTTTCTACCGTCATACCGGCCTCGAGCCGGTATCCAGCCAGCCCAAGTCCTTGGGCTGAAAGGAGTCTTTTCCGCCGCGCGGACACGCGTCGGCTGGATTCCGGCTCAGGGCCGGAATGACGGAGGGAGAGCTGGATTATCCTTTTACATCCGCCGCCTGACAGTCGCCAGCGCGCCGCCGAAAGCTTTCGCGAAGCTCTCCCTGTCATCCGGGTTGAGAAACGAACCGATATCGGTCGCCCGCCCCTCGCCCGTCACATGCATGGAGACGATGCCGATCTCATCGTGCCGCCTCACCCTGAAACGCGCCCAGAAGGGATTGAAGCGATGTTCCACCATCCGCCCGGCCGGAGAGAATTTGCGGATAGACAGGCTGGTGCGCGAGACGCTGACCTCTTCCCGCGCCTTCGCCGCCCGGTAGTTGGCGCGGAAGGCGGCATAAAGCAGCAGGAAATCCAGCCCGAAGAACAGGCCGACTGGCCATGCCCCGGTGGCAAGGAAGAAGCCGCCATAGACAAGGCAGGCCAGGCCGGAGAAAAGCAGGAGCAGCCGGAAACCCCTTCTGCCAAGCGAACGGTGCGGAACGAGTTCCGCCGCGAAAATCGGCTGGTCGTTGAGCGTATCCACGTTGCTTTCCTCAGGGCGGGCTGGCTATAGATAGTCCATGACAGTCGCCAAAAAACGATCCAGCACCCAAACATTGAAAAAGTCAAATCCGGCATCCGCGCGCAAGCCGGCGCGGGTGAAAACGGCCTATTCGAAGGACGAACTCACCGAGATCTTCCGCCGCTTTTCCATTCAGCGGCCGGAGCCGAAAGGCGAGCTGGAACATACCAATCCCTTCACCCTGCTGGTGGCCGTGGCGCTTTCCGCACAGGCGACCGATGTGGGCGTGAACCGGGCGACCCGCGCGCTGTTCAAGGTGGCCGATACGCCGGAAAAGATGCTGGCGCTCGGCGAGGAAGACCTGATCGGTTATATCAAGACCATCGGGCTTTACCGCAACAAGGCGAAAAACGTCATTGCCCTGTCGCAGATGCTGATCGACAATTTCGGCGGCGAGGTGCCGAAAACCCGCGAGGAGCTGGTGACGCTGCCGGGTGTGGGCCGCAAGACGGCCAATGTGGTGATGTCCATGGCCTTCGGCGTGCCCACGCTTGCGGTGGATACCCACGTCTTCCGCATTGCCAACCGGCTCTGTCTTGCGCCGGGCAAAACCCCTGACGAGGTTGAAGACCGGCTGATCCGCATCATTCCAGAACAATATCTGTTCCATGCCCATCACTGGCTGATCCTGCACGGGCGTTACTGCTGCAAGGCGCGCAAGCCGGAATGCGAACGCTGCGTGATTGCCGATATCTGCAAATCGCCGGAAAAGACCTTCGATATCCCAGCGCCGCTGGTGGAATTACCCCCGCAGCTGTTCAGTGCGGCCAGCGGCGAATGAGGGATCGCGCCGGCTGACGGCCTTGTGCAGATGCACCATCATCGAGGCTGCAAAAAGCGGCGTCAACAGGTTGAGAAACGGCACCGCCAGGAAGGCCGCTATCACCAGCCCGGCCATGAAGACGGTGGTGCGGTGTTTTGAGCGGAACAACCTCGCTTCGGCGGGCGAGCGGAAACGCATCGCCGCGAATTCGAAGAATTCCCGGCCGAGCAGATAACCGTTCACCAGAAAAAACGCGATGAGATTGATACCCGGCACCAGAAGCAGCAACAGCGCGACAAGGTTGCCGGCAATGACGACGCCAAAGAACTTGATGGAGGACAGAACGGCCTCGCCGACCGGCATCGCCTTGCCCGGCGGATCGTTCGGATAGCTCTCTTTCTCGACCACTTCGGCGACATCGTCGAGAAACAGGCCGGCAATGACGGCGGTGACCGGCGAAATGAGCAGCGCGAGCGCCAGCGCCAGCCCGATGCCGGCGAAAATGGCGAAAACGAAGGTCAGCCAGCCCGCCCAGTCCGGCACGCCGGGGATAAGCGTATCCACCCACGGCAGGGCGAAATAAATGAAGATCGAGCGGATGGCGAACCACAGCGCCGCAAGCACGAGAAGCGTGAGCCCCAGAACCTTCCAGAATACCGACCGGGTTTCGGCGGCAAAGAGATTGTGGAAAGCAAGCCTCGCCGCATCAAAAATCATCCGGAACTCCTCGACGCCTTTCGCGTTGAAACACACTTACCAGACGAGAGATAAGCGCTGCCCGCCCGCTTCGCAAGACGGACGGAAAGATGCCAAATGGCTGGATTTAAACCGCAGATGGAATTTCTCTTGAATAAAAGGTATCTCTAAAATATAATAATATACCTATTATATTTCGCATTCCGGTCCGGTGGAGGACAAGGCCGGAAAAGCTATCCCCCACCGTCAAATTGCGGTTCGCACGCTCGTTTGCGCGCGCGCATGCATCATCGTTCAATAAAGATAAAAGAATGAGGCGTTGGTGGAAAAGCTGCTGTTGAACCTTACGCGCGCCATGAAGGCAGGCACCCCTTCAGAGCGCAAGATCGCCAAATATCTGATCGAACATCTGGACGAATTGCCGTTCGAGACGGCGCAGACGCTGGCCGCCAAGCTCAGCCTCAGTCCAATGACGGTCGGCCGTTTCCTGCGCTCGCTGGGATACCGGCAATTCAGCGATATACGCGCCGATCTGCGCCATGCCGAAGAAACGGCCGGCGCGGACCAGCCCGCCATGACCGAAGGCGGCGAACGCCATTCCAACCCGTTTTCGCAGCTTCTGTCGCAGCAGATTCAGGCCATCCAGACCGCTTTCGACATGACCACCCAATCGATCTGGCGGGTTGCCATGAACGAGATCGCCACGGCGGGCAATGTTTTTCTGGCAACCTCTCCGGAAGGTCTCGATGCCGGGCGGCATTTTTACGGGCGGCTTCTGGAGAGCCGGGGCCATATCCATTATCTCGGCAGCGACAGCGCGGCCTATGTCGCCCTGTGGGATTTCGACCCCGCGCAGGCGCTGCTCGTCATCATGGATTGCGGCGGCGCCCTGTCGCCGCTGCAACGCCTGTCGGCAATGGCGCGCAAGAGCGGCTACAGGACATTGCTGATCACCACACGCTTTTATGAATGGGGACCGGAAAGCGCAGATCTCTGCCTTGCCATGCCGCAGGCGCAGAATGGCGGCCAGGGCCTGCTGCAACTGGTCTCCCTGCTGGAATTCACCCTCTGTGCGCTTGGCGCCAGCGCCGATGACAGCGGCAGGGCAAGGGCAAAGAACCTGACCGCCCTGAAACGCTCGCTGCGTGGCTGATTGCGTTTAGCGGCAGCGGCGGCATATGAAATCGAGCGGTTGCCGCTTGTTTCTTCTCCCCGCCGGGGAGAAGTCCGCGGCAGCGGGATGAGGGGGCTGGAGTGCGTTCATCGCTGGCGTTCTCCCTCATCCGGCCCTTCGGGCCACCTTCTCCCCGGCGGGGAGAAGAAACGCGCGGCACCTACTCGGCCTTGCCTTCAGAAAATCAAAGGCTCTCGAGTTCCTGACGATGGCGGTACATGGCGAGAAAGCGGCGATAATCCCGCTCATATCGGGGGCCACGCGCCGGATTGCCCGATATTTCCGCATTGCCCGGATACATGGCGGCCCCTGCAGCCGCAAGGTTCGCATGCACCCCGCCGGCCGTCGCCGCCGTCATCGCCGTGCCGAGCAGCACCGCATCGGCGGTGGCGGGAACGACGATGCGCTTGCCCGTCACATCGGCATAAAGCTCCATCAGCAGCGGGTTCTTCACATGCCCGCCGGTAACGTGCAGGCTTTCCACCGCATAACCGAAACGCTCCATCGCATCGAGCACATGGCGCGCGCCGAGCGCAATGGCGACGGCCGTGCGCCAGTAAAGACGGCAGAGACTGTCGAAAGACGTATCCAAAGTCAGCCCGCTGATGACACCGACCGCATGGGGATCGGCAAGCGGCGAGCGGTTGCCGTGGAAGTCCGGCAGCACATGCAGCCGCTCGGCGAAGGCCTCGCCCTCAAGCGCGCGCAATTCCGTTACCCGCGCAACGATGCGGGCATGCAATGCCGTATCCGGCTCACCGCCAGCCGCGTGCATGCGCACAATATGGTCGAGCAGCGCGCCGGTGGCCGATTGCCCGCCCTCCACCAGCCAGTGACCCGGCAGGATCGCCTGCCAATAGGGACCCCAGAGGCTGTGGCCGGGCATCTGCCGCTCCGACATGGCGACAAGGCAGCTCGACGTACCGGCGATCAGCGCCACATGCCGGCCCACATCCGCAGACAGACAGCCGCCCAATGCGCCGAGCGCGCCGGCATAGGCGTCGATCATGCCCGCCGCCACCTGGCAACCGGTATCGAGACCCAGTTCGGCGGCAGCTTCGGGCGAAAGCGGGCCGATGCTATCACCCGGCATTACCGTGGTCTCCGGCAGCCCTGCCCGCTCTCTCAAATCGGCAAGGCCAGCCAGTTCCAGATAATCCGCCTGCCAGCCGGGATTTTCCTGCGCCAGAAAATTCCACTTCGCCGTCTGCGTGCAATTTGAACGCTGCGCTGAACCGGTCGCCTTCCACGTCAAAAAATCCGCCAGATCGAAAGCGAAGGACATGCGCGACCAGCTTGCCGGCATATGCGTCTTCAGCCACATCAGCTTCGGCATCTGCATTTCCGGCGAGACGCTGTTGCCGGCGAAATCCAGCACCCGGTGGCCGGACGCCGTCAGGCTATCGGCCTCCGATATCGCCCGGTGATCGAGCCAGACGATGGTGTCGAACCGATCTTCACCGGTAACGGAAACCGAAACCGGCTCACCCCGCCCATCGCGGATGACCAGCGAGCAGGTGGCGTCGAAACCGATGGCGGCGATGCTTTGCGGCGAAACACCGGCCTCGGCAAGCGCTGCCCTCACCACGCTGCAGACCGCCTTCCATATGTCGGTGGAATCGTGTTCGGCGTGGTTTTCCTGCGGCCTCTGCATCAAGATGGGATGGGTGGAGCGGGCAAGCAGCCGGCCGGCCGGATCGAAAATGCCGGCCCGGGCGCTGGCGGTGCCGACATCGACAGCGACGAGATTTTGACGCATCAAGACTGCAATTCCATCCCTTGCGCAACGACCCGGCGACGGCGGCAGGCAAAATCTGCTTCAGCCCGCATCACGTTCCATTTGGCCGTCAAAACCGCCCTTCCCCACATAGCTACGGACAAGTTGGACCAAATCCGGCATCGCGTCAAACACCGCATCCGCGCCAAGCCCGGCGATCTTTTCACGGAATGCGGGAAAGCGCGCATGCGAACCGCCGGTAAAGGCAAAAACGCCCATGCCGGCCGCCTTTGCGGCGGCAATGCCGGCCGGGCTGTCCTCGATCACGATGCAGTGACGCGGCTCGACGCCCATTTCGCGCGCCGCATGAAGGAAAAGATCGGGCGCCGGCTTGCCGTTCTTCACCATGGTGGCGCTGAAGACATGCGGTTCGAATTTGTCGATCAGGCCCGTCAACCCCAGCGAATAACGGATGCGTTCCGGCTGGCTTGAGGAAGCGACGCAGCGCCGCAGCGGCAGGAGCCTGTCCAGCGTTTCGCTAATGCCGTCAATCGGCCGAAGCTCGGTGCGGAAACGCTCAAACAGCGTTGCCCGCATATGGTCGAGAAAATCGATGTCGGTTTCGACACCGTAATCCTCAAACAAAGTCGCCGTCATGCTGGCGACGCTGCGACCGAGGAAGCGCTCATAGGCCTCTTCCTCTCCCATCGTAACGCCGAGATGGGAGAGCATATCGAGAAGGACGGAGATGGAGACCGGCTCGCTATCGACGAGAACGCCGTCGCAATCGAAAATCAAAAGGGGCCCGGTCTCGTCTTCCATCTCATGGTCACTTTTCAGCCAGCTTGTCATCCAGATAAAGCTGCAACGTCTTCGCCGTGCCTTCTTGCCACAGCGTCTTCAATGCATGGGCAAAGCGTTTACGGAAAAGCTCCGATTCGGCAACCGTTCCGAAGATGTCTTCGAGCGCGAGGAAGGCCATCGGATCGTCCTTGGCCTTGATCGCCGCTGCCTGAAGCCGGTCGGCGCTGGCGTCGTTGAAGGCAATTTCCTTGCCGCTATCGGAGGTGCCCTGGAAATAACGGCACCAGAGCGCCGAAACCAGCGAAAGGCCGACAATATCCTCGCCGCGCGCCAGACGGTCGGCGGTGGAGGGCAGGATGAATTTCGGCTGGCGGTTGGAACCGTCTTGCGCCAGACGCGGAATGGTGTCGCCGATCTTCGGATTGAGGAAACGCCGCTCGATCAGCGCGAAATAATCGGCAAGATTCGTATCGGGAACCGGCGGAATGACCGGTATGATCTCGTCATTTTCAAGCTTTGCCAGAAATGCCCGGATCAGCGGATGTTCCATCGCCTCATGCACGAAATGAATGTCGAGCAGCGCCGCCGGATAGGCGATTGCCGCATGGCCGCCATTGAGGATGCGGATTTTCATATGCTCATAGGGCGCGACATCTTTCACGAACTGTACGCCAGCCTTTTCCAGCGCCGGGCGGCCGGCGGGGAAGTTATCCTCCATCACCCATTGCTTGAACTCCTCGCAGAAGACCGGCCAATTGTCCTCGATGCCGAAATCGTCACGGGCGATATTGCGTTCGCGCTCGCCTGTCGCGGGCGTGATGCGGTCGACCATGGAATTGGGGAAAGCGACGTTTTCGCCGATCCAGTTGGCAAAGGCCGGATCGGACAAGGCCGCCAGCCCGTCCACGGCATTTTTCGTGACCTTGCCATTATGCGGAATGTTGTCGCAGGACATGACGGTGAAGGGTTGCAGCCCCTTGTCGCGGCGCGCCTTTAGCCCGGCGACGATGAGGCCGAACACGGTTTTCGGTGAAGCCGGGTTTCTGCCATCCTCGGCAATGGCCGGGTGCTGCGGGTTGAAGGAACCGGAAGCATCGATGAAATAACCGCCCTCGGTAATCGTCATGGAAACGATGCGGATTTTCGGATCGGCGAGCGTGTCGATGATCGCCTTCGTGTCGCCGACCTTCAGAATGTCGATCATCGGCCCGGTGACGCGCGCGCCGGTGCGGTTATTGTCCTGCTCCACCACCGTCGTCAGGAAATCCTGCGCGGCAAGCTTTTCGCGCATCACCGCATCGGACGGCAGAACGCCAGCGCCGATGATAGCGAAGTCATGGTCCGCACCTGTGTTGAACAAGTCATCCAGATAAACCGCCTGATGGGCGCGGTGGAAATTGCCGACGCCGAAATGCACGATGCCGGCGGAAAGATCGGCCCGGGAATAGGCCGGAACCGCCGCCGTTTTTCTGGCGTCGTCAAGCGTTGCGAGGGAGAGTTTGCATGTCATGTCACGATCCTCGAAGGGGAAACGTTGTTCGTGCCAAGGCCGGGCGACAGGCGCCCGATACTCAGCTCATCCAGTTGCCGCCATCGACATTATAGGTCTGGGCGACGATGTATTCGGCCTCATCGGAGGCAAGGAAGATCGCCATGCCGGTCAGGTCTTCGGCACGGCCCATACGGCCGAAAGGTACGGCCTCGCCGACCAGCCGCTTCTTTTCGCCGGCCGGGCGGTTTTCATATTTCGCAAACAGCGCATCCACGCCGTCCCAGTGCTCGCCATCCACCACGCCCGGCGCAATCGCATTGACGTTGATGCCGTGCCTGATGAGATCGAGCCCGGCCGACTGGGTGAGGCTGATGACGGCGGCCTTGGTGGCGCAATAAACCGCCACCAAGGCCTCGCCGCGCCGGCCCGCCTGGCTTGCCATGTTGATGATCTTGCCGCCTTTTCCCCGAGCGATCATTGTTTTTGCGGCGGCCTGCATCATGAACAGCGTGCCGGACACGTTGATCGAAAACAGTCTTTCGTAGCTCTCGCGTTTGATCTCGACAATCGGTGCGAGGTCGAACAGCGCGGCATTGTTGATGAGGATATCGAGCCCACCGGTCTGGCCCTCCACCGTGCGGATAGCGGTGTCGATGGAATGCTGCTTGGTCACGTCGAGTTCGACGGCATAGGCATTCTCGCCGATCTCGCGGGCGGTCTTGCTGGCGCGCTCGAAATCGATATCGGCAATGGCGACGGTTGCCCCCTCGCGTATATAGGCTTCGGCAAAGGCACGGCCAATGCCGCGCGCCGAACCCGTTATCAGCGCGGATTTGCCTTCCAGTCTTCCCGTCATATCGCCACACCCTTTTCATCGAACCTGTGGATCTTGGTGTCATCGGGCGTGATGAAGACGGTATCGCCGTGTTTGCACTCGAACTCGCCATCGGTCCTTGCGGTAATCGGCCCGATGCCGTTCACCTCGAGATGCAGGAAGGTATCCGATCCGAGATGTTCGGCCACCGTCACCTTGCCCTGCCACAGTCCGCTTTCCTTCGACAGCACCAGATGCTCCGGCCGCACGCCGGCGGTGGTGGCGTTCTTGCTGCGGGCGAAGTCGCCGGTGATGAGGTTCATGCGCGGCGAGCCGATGAAGCCGGCGACGAAGAGGTTGGCGGGGGAGCGGTAAAGCTCCATCGGCGAGCCGACCTGCTCGATATTGCCGCGGTTGAGCACGACGATCTTGTCGGCCATGGTCATGGCTTCCACCTGGTCGTGTGTGACGTAGATCATCGTCGTCTTCAGCGTGTTGTGCAGTTCTGAGATTTCCAGCCGCATGGTGCCGCGCAGCGCCGCATCGAGGTTGGAAAGCGGCTCGTCGAACAGGAAGGCGGAAGGTTCGCGTACGATGGCGCGGCCGATGGCGACACGCTGGCGCTGGCCGCCCGACAGCTGCGAGGGCCGGCGCTCGAGATAATCGGTAAGGTTCAGCACCCGGGCCGCGTCTTCCACCTTCTTATCGATGATCGCCTTGTCGAGCTTAGCCATCTTCAGCGGGAAGGCGATGTTGTTCCTAACACTCATATGCGGATAAAGCGCATAGGACTGGAACACCATGGCAAGGCCGCGCTCGGCCGGGGCCTTTTCGGTGACATCCTTGCCGTCGATGACGATCTTTCCGCCGGAGACATCTTCCAGCCCGGCAATCAGCCGCAGCAGCGTGGACTTGCCGCAGCCGGAGGGACCGACGAAGACGACGAACTCGCCGTCGTGGATATCGAGATCGATCGACGGGATGACCTTTGCCTCACCGAAGACCTTGGACACGTTCTGAAGGGAAATGCTGCCCATGTTTGTCGTTCCTTATTTCACGGCGCCAAAGGTCAGGCCACGCACGAGTTGTTTCTGCGAGAACCAGCCGATGACGAGAATGGGGGCGATCGCCATCATCGAGGCGGCCGAGAGTTTTGCCCAGAACAGCCCCTGTGGGCTTGAGAAGGAGGCGATGAAGGCCGTCAGCGGGGCGGCATTGGTGGTCGTCAGCCGGATGGTCCAGAAGGATTCGTTCCAGGCGAGGATGACGTTCAAGAGCAGCGTCGAGGCAATGCCCGGAACCGCCATCGGGGTCAGTACATGGACGATCTCGTTCCACAGCGATGCGCCATCCATGCGGGCGGCTTCCAGAATCTCGCCGGGAATTTCCCGGAAGTAAGTGTAGAGCATCCAGATGACGATCGGCAGGTTGATGAAGGTCAGCATGATGGTGAGCCCGATGCGGGTATCGAGCAGGCCGGCATTGCGGAAGATCAGATAGATCGGCACCAGCACGGCGACGGCCGGCATCATCTTGGTGGAGAGCATCCACATCAAAATGTCCTTGGTGCGCTTGGTCGGCGAAAACGCCATGGCCCAGGCGGCGGGAATGGCGATGATCAGCGCGATGATCGTCGAGCCGAGCGACAGCACCACCGAGTTCATGAACGGCTTGAAGTAATCGCGCTGGGTCTGGACCGTCACGTAATTCTCGAGCGTGCCCGACGGAATGAGGCTGAAGCCGGCGATTGCCTCGGGCTCGGTCTTGATCGAGGTGAGGAAGGCGTAAAGGATCGGGAAGAACAGCAGCAGCGCCACGGCCCAGGCCGCGATGGAAAAGCCGATCTTTGCGCGAGTGGTTGTCTTGCGGGCCATGATTAGACCTCCCCTGAAGCGATAGCGGCAAAAGCACGGCGCTGTTTTTGTGTGGAGACGGAGACATCCGCTCCACCCTCATCCCTGTGCTTGTCACAGGGATCCAGCCAGCCCAAGTCTTTGGGCTGAGAAAGAGTCTTCCCGCCGCGCCGACGCACGTCGGCTGGATTCCTGTGACGTCCTCGGGCTTGTTCCGGGGAACAGGAATGAGGGAGGTTGGAAGGCAGTCCAGAGAACAAAACCATGGTCATATCGCGCTCCCCCTACCGATCCAGATTCTTGCCGACGGCGCGCATCAGGAAGATGGCGACGATATTGGCGAGGATGACGGCGATGATGCCGCCGGCCGAAGCGCCGCCGACGTCGTAGCCCAGAAGTGCTGTGCGATAGATGAGGAAGGCGAGGTTGGTGGAGGCGTAACCGGGGCCGCCATTGGTGGTGACGAGGATTTCCGCATAGACGCCAAGCAGGAAGATCGTCTGGATGAGGATGACGACGGTGATGGCGCGCGACAGATGCGGCAGGGTCAGATAGACGAAGCGGTTGACGAAGTTGGCGCCATCCATCTCGGCCGCTTCCTTCTGTTCGCCATCGAGCGACTGCAGGGCGGTCAAGAGGATCAGCGTTGCAAAGGGCAGCCATTGCCAGGCGACGATGATGATGATGGACAAGAGCGGAAACTGCGCAAACCAGTCGACCGGCTGGAAACCGAAGAAACGCGACAGATCGGCAAGCACGCCGTAGCCGGGATGCATGATCATGTTCTTCCAGACCAGTGCGGCCACCGGCGGCATGACGAAGAAGGGCGAGATGATCATGATGCGCACGATGCCCTGGCCGAAAATGTCATTGTCGAGCAGAAGCGCAATGGCGATGCCGCCAACCACCGTGATGAGCAGCACGCCGCCGACGATCAACAGCGTGTTCCAGATCGACTGGAAGAAGGCCGGATCGGTATAGAAATACTGGTAATTGAAGAGACCAGCGAAGCTGACATTGGCCGGGTTGAGGAGATTGTAGTTCTGGAACGAGAACCAGAGCGTCATCGCCAGAGGCACGATCATCCACACCAGCAACAACAGCACCGATGGCGCAAGCATGACCCGCGCTAATCCGCTTGTGTTTCGGGTTGCCATTGCACTCACCTCCCCTTGGGCCTGGGCGTCACGACATGCGCCCGGCATATCCGGAAGAACCGGCTCATTCTTGTTTTGATTTGAAAGGCTTAAACGCCACCATACAGACCGGCGGCTTGCCGTCCCCAAGGATCGCTGCCCGGCATTGGCGCCGGGCAGCGATCTTCGGGAGGATTACTTGATGTAGCCGGCGCGGGTCATTTCACGCGTCGCGGTCGACTGGGCGCCCGCAAGCGCATCGTCAACGCTGGACTGACCGGCAACGACCGCCGAGAACAGCTGACCGACCGTGGTGCCGAGCGCCTGGAATTCAGGGATCGCCACGAACTGACCGCCGGTGTAAGGCACGGGCTTTACGGTCGGCTTGGTGATGTCAGCGGCATCCATGGCGGCAAGCGTCGGCTTGGCGAAGGCTGCGGCCTTTTCGTAATCGGCGTTCTTGTAAAGCGAGGTGCGGGTGCCCGGAGGCACGTTTGCCCAGCCTTCCTTGGAAGCGACGAGCTCGGTATATTCCTTGCTGGTTGCCCAGGAGATGAACTTCTCGGCCGCTTCCGCCTTCTGCGAGCTCTTCGGGATCGCGAGGTTCCACGACCACAGCCAGTTGCCGTGGTTCTTCAGCTCGCCATGGGTCGGGAAGATGGCGTAACCGACCTTGTCGGCAACGGTGGAATCCTTCGGGTTTGAAACGAAGGAGGCAGCGACCGTAGCGTCGATCCACATGCCGCATTTGCCCTGCTGGAACAGCGTCAGGTTTTCGTTGAAGCCGTTCGAGGATGCACCGGAAGGGCCGGCATCTTTCATCAGATCGACGTAGAACTGCAGGGAGCTTTTCCACTCCGGCTGATCGAACTGCGGCTTCCAGTTTTCATCGAACCAGCGGCCACCGAAGGAGTTGGTGAGCGCGCTGATGAAGGCCATGTTTTCGCCCCAGCCGGCCTTGCCGCGCAGGCAGATGCCGTTAATATCGGCCTTGCGGTCGGTGATCTTGCGGGCGGCGTCGCCGATGAATTCCCAGGTCGGGTTATCCGGCATCTTCAGGCCGGCTTTTTCAAACAGGTCCTTGCGATACATGATCATGGCGGATTCGCCATAGAAGGGCGCGGCGTAAAGCTTGCCTTCGCTGGAGAGGCCGCCGCGGATCGCCGGCAGCAGATCGTCGACGTCATATTTGTCGCCGAGCTTCTCGAGCGGCAGCAGCCAGCCCTGCTTGGCCCAGATCGGCACTTCGTAATTGCCGATGGTCATGATGTCGTATTGGCCGCCATTGGTGGCGATATCGGTCGTCACGCGCTCACGCAGGACGTTTTCTTCAAGCGTCACCCACTCGACCTTGATGTCGGGGTTCTTGGTGGTGAAGTCCGAGGTCAGACCCTGCATGCGGATCATGTCGCCGTTGTTGACGGTGGCGATGGTCAGCGTCTCGGCGGAAGCAAGGGTCGAAAAGGCGAGTGCCGAGCATGCGCCCAGCAAAATGGTCTTCAATGTCATATCTTCCTCCCAGAAGAAAAATGATGAGCATTCGCTTTGCTCTAGGGCATTTACTCACCTCATCAGCAAAAAAGTCAAGCGACATCCTGTGCTGCGACGCACATGGAAAAACCAAGCCATTGATTTTATGTGTTTAATTTTTGCTCAGTGCGTGAGCAAATATTCGCTTGTGACTTCATCGGTGATTAGGCCGTTCAGCAGACCACCCCTCAGCGCCGCCAGAATCGAGGCGTTCTTGCGTGCGCCCTGCGCCATGCCGATGACGGTGCAGGTCTCTCTTGAAGGGATGGGAACGGAGGCGACGCGCTCGTTGACGGAATGCTCGAGAATGCGGCCATTGGCATCATACATCCAGCCGCAAATCTCACCGACGGCCCCGCTGGCCATCAGCGCCTTCATCTCATCCACGCCGAGGAAACCATCGACGCAGAGCGGTGCGTTTTCGCCAAGTTCGCCGACACCGACGAAGGTGACATTGGCGGCAGAACCCAGCGCCAGCGTGGAACGCACCATGGACTGGTCGTGCAGCAATTCGCGCTCTTCCGCAGAAGAGCATAGAACCGGCAGCGGCATTGGGAAATGCCGGGCCTTGATGGCATCGGCCATGCTGAAGATGACGTTATAATAGGCGGCCGAGCCATCCGGCCCGATATTGCCCGTCAGCGACACGATGCGGTGCTGCGGGCACTCCATCGGCGGCAACTGGTCCACGGCGGCCTTCAAGGTACGGCCAGTGCCGATGGCGAGCACGATGGGATCGGCATTTTTCAGCCAGCGCTCGATTTCCGCCGCCCCGGCCTCGGCAATGCCGACAGTGGAGGAGACCCCGGCCGGATCGCTCGGCACCACTTCGATATATTTCAGGTCGAATTTCTCTTTCAACCGCTCGGCTTTTTCGAGACAAGCGGCGATGGGGTGATCGAGCCGGACCTTGATCAGCCGCTCGGCGACGGCCAGTGACACCAGCCGCTGCGCCGACTGCCGGGAGATGCTCATGGCGGCGGCGATCTCATCCTGCGTGCGGCCGGCGACATAATAAAGCCAGCCGGCGCGGGCCGCATCGTCCAGCCGTCCATGTGCGTCGTTTCGTCTGGCCATGCCGCTGCCCTTTTCCGAATTCTGCTTGCGCATTTGCTGGCATTTTTTTGCGTCGGCTGTCAAACGGCGGATGTGCGCAAAGACTATACGGCGCGAAAATCGGCGGATGAGGAACGGTGAACGACGGGCTTATACGTCCGTGTCGTTATTTTTCGTCATTCCGGCCTTGAGCCGGAATCCAGCCACGGCGCGTCTGCACCGTGAGAAGAGTCTCTTGCGATCAAGGACTTGATCGCGCTGGACCCCGGATCAAGTCCGGGGTGACGATGCTGGATTATGCCCGCACCCTCATTCACGCCGCTTCCTGCACCAGATGCCCTGCGGAAACCTCGCGGTAGTGGCGCTGCGGCGGCACATAGTCCACCGGCCGGATCGGGCTTTTGATCTCGTCGGTCGCCATGTTGCGCCGGATTTGCCGCCGCGCCGGGTCCGGCACCGGAACGGCGGACATGAGCTTCCTCGTATAGGGATGTTGCGGATTGTCGAAAACCGCCGCACGCGGGCCAATCTCGACGATCTCGCCAAGATACATCACCGCCACACGATGGCTGACGCGTTCCACCACCGCCATGTCATGGCTGATGAACAGGAAAGCGAGATTGAGGCTCTGTTGCAGGTCGAGCAGCAGGTTGCAGACCTGCGCCTTGATCGAAACATCGAGCGCCGACACCGCCTCATCGGCGACGATGACCTTGGGGTCGAGCATCAGCGAGCGGGCGATGGCGATGCGCTGGCGCTGTCCGCCGGAGAACTCATGCGGGAAACGCCGCATCATATCCGGGCTGAGGCCCACCTTTTCCAGAAGATCGGCCGCCTTTTCGCGGGCCTGCTGTTTGGTTCCGAGGCGATGCTCGATAAAGGGCTCCATGATCGCCGTGCCGATGCTCATACGCGGATCGAGCGAGGCGAAAGGGTCCTGGAAGATCATCTGCACGCTGCGGCGCATGGTGCGCAGCGTCGTCTTGTCGAGCTTCAGCACCTCGTAGCCATCGAGCATGACATTGCCGGATGTCGGCTCGATCAACCGGGTGATCGAGCGGCCCGTGGTCGACTTGCCGCAACCCGATTCGCCCACCAGAGACAGGGTTTCGCCCTCGGCGAGATCGAAGGAGACCTTTTCCACCGCATGCACGGCCCCAGATTTGCGGCCGAAAAGGCCGGTGCGGATATCGAAACGGGTTGTCAGGTCCTTGACCGAGAGAATTGGCGTGCGGCCGCCGGAAACAGTATCCTTGACCTCGACCACAGGCTGGCTCTCGCCGGTCTTGATATCGATGATCGGGAAACGCGCCGGCAACGCCCTTTCCTTCATCGAACCGAGCTTCGGCACCGCCGAAAGCAGAGCGCGTGTGTAAGGGTGGCGGCCGCGATGGAAGATATCGTCGGTGGCGCCGGTTTCCACCACATCGCCGCGGAACATGACGATGGTGCGGTCCGAGACTTCTGCCACCACGCCCATATCATGGGTGATGAACAGGACCGACATGCCCTCCTCTTCCTGCAGCGTCTTGATGAGGTCGAGAATCTGGCCCTGAATGGTCACATCCAGCGCCGTCGTCGGCTCGTCGGCGATCAGCAGCTTCGGTTTGGAGGCGAGCGCCATGGCGATCATCACGCGCTGGCGCATGCCGCCGGAAAACTGGTGCGGATAATCGTCGAAACGGTTCTTCGCGTTGGGAATACGGACTTTCTCAAGCAGGCGGATGACCTCGGCGCGCGCGGCGGAAGAGGAAATATCCTGATGCACGGTCAACGCCTCGGCGATCTGCTTGCCGATCGGGAAGATCGGGTTGAGGCTGGTCATCGGCTCCTGGAAGATCATCGAAATGTCCTTGCCGCGAACCTTGCGCATCTCCTCTTCCGGCAGCGCCAGCAGGTCGCGCCCGCCGAGCATGACCTTGCCTTCCATCCGGCTCGTCTTTTTATCGAGGAGCCGCATGATGGAGAGCGAGGTGACGCTTTTGCCCGAGCCGCTCTCACCAACGATCGCCACCGTTTCGCGCGGCGCTATCTCGAAACTCATATTGCGGACCACGGATTTCCAGCCGCCATCGACGCGGAAGGATGTGGTGAGATTTTGAACCGATAAAACCGGGCTTACCGAACCGCCGGTCTGTTCCATGGACGTCGCCGCCAAAAGCATGCCAATCTCCTGAAAAGCAAAAGGCGGCCATGAAGGCCGCCGGATGTCTTACGCAGCAAGTGCGGTTTCGGCCATCGAAACCCAGTAGCTGATGCCGTAAGGCAGCGCATCGTCGTTGAAATCATAGGCCGCATTGTGCAGCCCGGCGGTATCGCCATTGCCGATGAAGATGAAGGCGCCGGGGCGCGCTTCGAGCATATAGGAGAAATCTTCCGCCCCCATATGCGGGTTCGGATTGGTGTTGACGGCGTTCGCACCGGCCACGCCCATCGCCACGCCGGTGGCGAATTCGGTTTCGTCACTGTGGTTGAAGGTGACGGGATAACCGCGATGATATTTCACCTCCACGGTGGCGCCATGCGCCATGGCGGTGGCGGTCGCCACTTCCTTCAGGCGCTTTTCGGCGAAATCGCGGGTTTCCGGCAGCAAAGTGCGCACCGTTCCCGTCAGCGTCACCGCACCGGGAATGACATTGACGGCCGTGCCGCCATGGGTGGTGGCGACGGTGACGACGAGCGATTTCAGCGGATCCGTCTCCCGCGAGACAATGGATTGCAGGGCGATGATGATATGCGCCGAGGTCAGCACCGGATCGATGGAAAGATGCGGGGCGGCCGCATGACTGCCCTTGCCGGTGATGACGATTTCGAAACTATCCGCCGCCGCCATGGTCGACCCCTTGCGGATGGCGAAATTGCCGACCGGAATGCCCGGCTCATTATGCATGCCATAGACCTGCGAAATGCCGAATTTCTCCATCATGCCGTCGTTCAGCATGGCGAGCGCCCCCGCGCCGCCCTCTTCCGCCGGCTGGAAGATGACCGCCACGGATCCCTTGAAATTGCGGGTCTCGGCCAGATATTGCGCCGCCCCAAGAAGCATGGCGGTGTGCCCGTCATGACCGCAGGAATGGGCCTTGCCCGGCGTCTTCGAAGCCCAGGGCTTGCCGCTCGTCTCAAGGATCGGCAGCGCATCCATGTCGGAGCGGAAACCGATGGTCGGGCCATCCCCGTGCCGACCCTTGATGATGCCGACCACGCCGGTTTTGCCGATGCCGGTCTCGACCACGTCGCAGCCGAAGGATTTCAGTTTTTCCGCCACGAATTTCGATGTTTCGAAGACATCGTAGAGCAGTTCCGGGTGTTCATGCAGATGGCGCCTCCAGCCGGCAACTTCTTCCTGCATTTCAGCCACACGGTTCAATATCGGCATTCTCTTTTTCCCTTTTTTTGTTCCCCGCCGGGTTGTCGGACGCCATATTGCGTTTGGAATTTCTCGTTTTGCAAGCATGAAATTTGCTGCATGAGCGAAAAATAGGCCCAAAACTGAATGGCTCAATTTTTGTTCATCAAAGAAACATTGGGACTTGCTTTTCAAAAAAACTGACAATAGCATCATCGGGAATGGAGGAGTATTCCTTAGCAAAGTCAAATACTTAGAATAACAGACCTTGCACATGACGACGGGAAAAGCGTCAAACATTCAAATAGATAAAATCCAAAAAGGGGAAAACTACAATGAAGAAGCGCAGCGTTCTCTTTGCCAGCACGGTGGCGGCCATGGCCTTGGCAGGCTCTGCCGCCCATGCCGAGCGTGGCAGTGACGGCGAACTGAAAATCCTGTTCTGGCAGGCCGTATCGACACTCAATCCTTATCTTTCCGGTGGCACGAAGGAAGTCTACAGCTCGTCCATGGTGATTGAGCCGCTGGCGCGCTACGACGAAAAGGGCGAGCTGGTGCCGATGCTGGTCACCGAAATTCCGACGATCGACAATGGCGGCGTCGCGAAGGATTTGCTCAGCATGACCTGGAAGCTGAAAAGCGACGTGAAGTGGTCGGATGGCACGCCGTTTACCGCCGAGGACGTCATTTTCACCTGGAAATATTGCACCGCACCGGATGGCGGCTGCGCGCAGGCCGCGCAATATGAGGGCGTGAAGAATGTCGAGGCCGTCGACGCCCACACCGTCAAGGTCAGCTTCACCGAACCGAAACCCTACCCCTATTCCGCATTCGTCGGCGCACAATCGCCGGTCATCCAGAAGAAGCAGTTTGAAAAATGCGTCGGCGCTGCCGCACCCGGCTGCACATCCGCCAATTTCGGTCCCATCGGCACCGGCCCCTTCGTGGTCAAGGATTTCAAGCCGAATGACGTGATCAGCTTCGTCGCCAACACCAATTATCGCGACCCGGCCAAGCCCGCCTTCGCCACGGCGACCCTGAAGGGCGGCGGCGATGCCGCTTCCGCCGCACGCGCCGTGCTGGAAACCGGCGAGTTCGACTATGCCTGGAACATGCAGGTGGAGCCGGAAATCCTCGCCACCATGGTGGCTGCCGGCAAAGGCAAGCTGGAAACCGCCTTCGGCACCCAGGTCGAGCGTATCAATCTCAACTGGTACAATGCCGATCCGTCGCTGGGCGACAAGCGCTCCACCAAGGAGGGCGGCCCGCACCCGGCCCTTTCCGATCCGGCCGTGCGCCGTGCATTGTCGCTTGCCATCGACCGCGATGTCATCGACGAAGCGGGTTATGGCGAAGCGGGTAAGCCGACCTGCAACATCGTGCCGGCTCCGGAAGCCGTCGCTTCCACCAAGAATGACAGCTGGTGCCTGAAACAGGATGTGGAAGGCGCAAACAAGCTGCTCGACGATGCCGGCTGGGTGAAGGGCGCCGATGGCATTCGCGCCAAGAATGGCGTGAAACTTTCCTTCCTCTATCAGACCTCCACCAACTCGGTTCGCCAGGCCACGCAGGAACTGGTGAAGGACATGTGGTCGCAGATCGGCGTTGCCTCCGAACTGCGCAATGTCAGCGCCTCGGTCTTCTTCGGCGGCGATCCGGCAAGCCCGGATACCTTCCAGAAATTTTATGCCGACGTTGAAATGTACACCAACAATTTCGACGGCACGGACCCGGAGAAATATCTGGCGGAATGGCTGTGCGACAAGATCCCGGCGCCGCAAAACGGCTGGCAGGGCCAGAATATTCCGCGTTATTGCAACCCGGAATTCGACAAGCTGGTCGGCGAACTCTCCAAGACCGCGGACCTTGCCAAGCGTGGAGAGATTTCCAAACAGCTCAATGACATGCTGACGGAGGAAGGCGCGCATATTCCGCTCATCCACCGCGGCAGCGTTTCCTCGCATTCGCTGACGCTGGAAGGCGTTCGCATGAATGCCTGGGATTCGGAACTCTGGAACGTCGCGGACTGGTCCCGCAAGAAGTAACACGCAGATGGGCCGGCTTCTCTCCTTGCAGGGGGCGGCCTTCTGCATGCCCCTGGACCATGATCTGAAGACACATTTGCCGCGTTAAGGCGAAAACGCTCCCAATTTTCGTTCTGCCGCGCTCTGGGTCTGGAGAGTTTCAGATGTTTACCTTTACGCTCCGGCGGCTCGCCTTTGCCGTACCGACGCTGCTTGTCATCAGCTTCGTCATCTTCGCGCTGCTCGATCTTGCGCCCAACGACCCGACCGGCGACCTGCCGCTCACCATCCCGCCGGAAGTGCGCGAGCAAATCCGCGCCTCGCTCGGCCTCGACCAGCCGTTCTTCATCCGTTACCTGATGTGGCTGCAGCAATTCTTCATCAACGAACCGCTGAACCTCATTGAAAGGCTGACCGGCTGGCAGATCGGCGACGGCAGCCGCATGCGGGTGCTCTCCTGGGCGACACGCAGCCCGGTGGTCGATCTCGTCATTCAGCGCATGCCGCAGACGCTGTGGGTGGTGGGCCTCGCCTATCTCTTCGGTGCGCTGCTGGCGATCCCGATCGGCGTCATCTCCGCCTATAAGCAATATTCGATCTTCGACCAGATCGGCACCTTCGTTTCCATGGTCGGTTATTCGGTGCCGACCTTCTTTACCGGCGTGCTGCTGGTGGTCGTCTTCAGCTCTTACCTGCAATGGTTCCCTTCCGTTTATGACACCAACCTTCAGGTGACCGACTGGGGCAGTTTCGTGGCGCAGGTAAAGCAGATGTTCCTGCCGGTGCTGGTGCTGACGCTCTATAATGTCTCGCAGATCAGCCGCTTCGTGCGCGCCTCCATGCTCGACAACCTGCACCAGGATTATGTGCGCACCGCGCGCGCCAAGGGCGTGAAGGAAAAATCCGTGCTGCTCGTGCACGTGCTGCGCAACAGCCTGATCCCGGTGGTGACCGTGATTGCGCTCGGCGTGCCGACCATCTTTTCCGGCGCCATCATCACCGAACAAATCTTCCGCGTGAACGGGCTTGGCCAATTGCTGATCACCGCCGTTCAGGGCGCGGATATTCCGCTGGTGCAGACGCTCACCTTCATTTTCGCGGTGCTTATCGTGCTCTTCAACCTGATTGCCGACGTGCTGTACGGCATTCTCGACCCGAGGATCCGCTATGACTGACGCCACCATCGCAGCGCCGACGGTTGCGGCCACCCCCACGCAATCCGCCCTTGCCGATATCTGGAAACAGTTCCGCGTTCACAAGGGCGGCGTGGCGGGGCTCTTCGTCTTTGTCTTCATCCTGCTGGCGGTCTATGTCGGCCCCTATATTCACACCGTTGCGCCCAACGCCATCAACGTGAAGGCGCGCAACCAGTGGCCGTCGCTCGCGCATCCCTTCGGCACCGATAATCTCGGCAAGGACATGCTGGCGCAGGTGCTGGCCGGCGGGCGCATTTCGCTTGCCGTCGGCATCACCGCCATGCTGCTGGCGCTGTTCCTGGGCACGCTGGTGGGCGTGCTGTCGGGTTATTTCCGCAGGCTCGACGGGCCGCTGATGCGGCTGACCGACCTGTTCCTCGCCCTGCCGCTTTTGCCGCTGCTGCTTGTCATCCTGATGCTGTTCCGCGATACGTTACGTGCCGCCTTCGGACCGGAAACCGGCATCTTCATCCTCATCGTCTTCGTGATCGGGATAACCAGCTGGATGCATACGGCCCGTATCGTGCGCGGCGATGTGCTGACGATCAAAAGCCAGGAATTCATCATGGCGGCGAAATCGAGCGGCATGCGCGAATACCGCATCATCCTCAGGCATATATTGCCGAATGTACTGAGTTCGATCATGGTCTCGGCCACGCTCGGCATTGCCGCCGCCATCATCACGGAATCCGCGCTCTCCTTCCTCGGCCTCGGCTTTCCATCCGATTTCCCGACCTGGGGACGGCTGCTGTTCGATGGTGCCAACTTCCTGCAACTGACGCCCTCGCGCGTGCTGTGGCCGGGGCTGGCGATCTCGCTGACGGTTCTGAGTGTGAATTACATCGGCGATGCCGTGCGCGATGCGCTCGATCCACGGGCGCTGAAGAGCTGAGCGCTCCCCTTCCCTCATCCCTGTGCTTGTCACAGGGATCCAGCCAGCCCAAGTCCTTGGGCTGAAAGGACTCTCCCCGTCGCGCGGACGCGCGTCGGCTGGATTCCTGTGACAAGCACAGGAATGAGGTTGAGGGGAGCCCCGGCACAAAAGCGGGACGCACCCTAGTGATAATTCACCTTTTCCGCATCGAGAATGCTGTCCGCATCCAGCGCGGCAATCGGAATATCGCTGCGCGCCGGAATATCGCCGGAAAGCTGAAGCGCCAGATAACGCCCGCAGCAGACCCGAAGGAATGAGGTGAAATTGCCGAGATCGTGCCCGGCATCGATCGATTCATTATAAAGCTTGGCGATGAGCTGCACGCCGTTCATGCCGTCGCGCCGCGCGATCTCGTCCAGCGTCGCCCAGAAAAAGTTTTCAAGCCGCACGCTGGTGACCATGCCATCGATCCTGAGCGACCTTGTATGGCTTTCCCAAAGCGTCGGGTCTGCCTTGATGAAAAGCTTGCACATGGTTTCCTCCCTTACCACGCCTGAAAGATAGGCGGAAAACGGGACTGGAAAAAGCCCCGTTTCGCCGACCTTATTTGCCGAGCACGGCCATGAATTGTGAAAGCCAGGCCGGATGCGCCGGCCATGCGGGCGCCGTTACCAGCTTACCGTCGGTAACAGCCGCATCAATGGCGATATCGGCATAGGTGCCGCCGGCCAGTTCCACTTCGGGGCGGCAGGCGGGATAGGCAGAGCAGGTACGGCCCTTCAAGACGCCCGCAGCGGCGAGCAATTGCGCGCCATGGCAGACGGCGGCCACCGGCTTGTCGGCCTCAAAGAAATGTTTCACCGCCGAAAGCACATCCGCATTGAGGCGCAGATATTCCGGCGCACGACCGCCCGGAATGACCAGCGCATCGTAATCCGCAACCGTGATATCGGCGAAGGTGGCGTTGAGCGCGAAATTATGGCCGCGTTTTTCCGAATAGGTCTGGTCGCCCTCGAAATCATGGATGGCCGTGGCAATGGTCTGGCCCGCCTTCTTGCCCGGGCAGACGGCATGCACCGTGTGGCCGACCGCAGCCAAGGTCTGGAACGGCACCATGGTCTCATAATCCTCGGCGAAATCGCCGGCGATCATCAAAATCTTCTTCGGCATGTCTGCTCCTCCCGTTTTCGAATGCCTCTGGGCACCCTAACAGGCGGGATCGAGATGCGGGTATTATGGCAATACTACAGGGCCGATAAAGGTGGGATCAGCGGGCCTGCGGCGGCGGTGGCCAGCGTCTTACACCGCCGCCCCAATTCTCGAAGGCCTTTGAAAGCTTCAACACGAACAAATCCTCGTAACGCGGCCCGACGATCTGCAAGCCGATGGGCATTCCCGATCTGGAGAAGCCGCAATTGATCGAGGAGGCCGGTTGTTCCGACATGTTCCACGGCACGGTGAAGGCGATATGTTCGAAGGGCCGTTCCGGATCATTGGTGGGCGAGGCCCAGTCGGCCGGATAGGACACGATGGGATTGACGGGTGAAATCACCGCATCAACGGACTGCATCAACCGCCCGCAGGTCTTACGCATTTCCATGGTCTGGTTGAAACCGAAAACGGCGCGCGCGCCGGAAATATCCGCCCCCTTCTGCGCCCATTCATGAATATAAGGAAGGATCGCGGCGCGACGGTCCGCGCTCAGCGCCGCCATGTCGCCCCAGAACTTCGCCCGCCAGAAATCGTCCAGCCCATCCAGCATTTCCCGTGTCAGCACTGGCTCGACCGGTATGACGATGGCGCCAGCCGCCTCGAACAGTTTCGCGGCGGAGAGCACGGCGTCGCGCACCTCTTCGTCCAGCGGCAGGCCGCAGCCGGCATCCAGCATCAGGCCGATTTTCAGGCCCTTTACATTAATATCGAGGTTCATCCAGTTGATATCATTGGGCGGCAGCGATGTGCCGTCGCGCCAGTCGGGGCGCGAAAGCGTCGCCATGGCATAGGCGGCGTCGGCAACGGTGCGGGTCATCGGCCCGGCGCAGCGGCCGGTATAATAGGGATCGACCGGGATGCGGCCCTGGCTTGGCTTGAAACCGAACAGGCCGGTCCACCCCGCCGGCAGCCGCACCGAGCCGCCAATATCCGTGCCGATATGCAGCGTGCCGTAACCTGCAGCCCCTGCCGAGGCAGCACCGGCGCTGGAGCCGCCGGGGTTCTGGGTGGGATCCCACGGATTGCGGCTGAGCTTGTGGAAACTGGAAAGGCCGGAGGAAAGCATGCCGTAATCCGGGCAGGTCGTCTTGGCGTAAATAATCGCGCCATCCTCGCGGCAGCGGGCGGCCACCGGCGCGTCCTCAACCGCGGGCACCAGTTCCACAGCTTTGGTGCCGAGCGGCACCGGATGGCCTTTCGTGGCGATCAATTCCTTCAGCGAAACCGGAATGCCATCGAGAGCCCCGAGCGTTTCGCCTTTTTGCCAACGTTGCGTCGAGGCCAGCGCCTGCCTGCGTGCATCTTCCGGATCGTAAGCATAAAGCGCGTTCACCACCGGTTCGAAAGCATCGATGCGCGCCTCCACCGCCTGCCAATATTCCGATGGCGAAAGCTTCCTGTCCCGGTAAAGCGCCAGGATTTCGAGCGTGTTGAGGTCTATGAGATCGGTCATGGCATCGTCTCGTCAGAAAAACAGGAAATAGGGGCGATATCGGCTTGAAACGGTCAGCTCGTATCGCGCGGGTCCAGCAGGTCGCGCAGGCCGTCGCCGAGAAGATTGAGGCCGAAGACGGCGAGCGCAATCGCAAGGCCGGGCATGATGGCGAGCCAGGGTGCGGTGCCAAGATAGGTCTGGGCATCGGCCAGCATCCGCCCCCAGGTGGCGGCGGGCGGCGGCATGCCGAGACCGAGGAAGGAAAGGCCTGCTTCCGTCAATATCGCAAGACCGAGCTGGGTCGTCACCTGCACGATGATCTGGTTGGAAATATTCGGCACGATATGGAAAAGCGTGATCTTGGCGCGGTTCTGGCCGATGCTTGTGGCGGCGGTGACATATTCCCGCGACCATATCTGCAACGCCGCCCCCAGTGTCAGCCGGGCAAAGACCGGCACCATGAAGGTGGCGATGGCGATGATGGCGGTAAAACGGCCCGTGCCGATGAAAGCGCCGAGCATCATCGCCGACAGGATGGGCGGCACGGCGAAGATGATGTCGCAGATGCGCATGACCACGGTTTCGGTGAAACCGCGCAGCGCCGCAACCGCCACGCCGATGGTCGTGCCGATAAATGCGCCGATGACGACGGCGGCGATGGAAGTGGACAGCGAGTTCCACGCACCGGCCATCAGCATGGACAACACATCGCGGCCGAAATGATCCGTGCCGAGGCCGCCATAAACGAAGGGCGATTTCAGCTTCTGGACGATCTGCATCTTTGTGGGGGACACCGGCGTCCAGACCAGCGACAGAAGGGCGACTGAGACCAGAAAGACCGTGACGGCGATGCCGACGGCAAAAGCGGGGCGACGGCGGATCAATCGCATCATCGCGCACCTGCCCGCAGTCTCGGATCGATGAAGAGATAGGCGATATCGACCACGAAATTCATGACGATCACCAGCGCCGAGAAAAACAGCACGACGGACTGCATGACGACGATATCGCGCTGGGTCAGCGCCTGATAGGCAAGCCGCCCGAGACCCGGCAGGTTGAAGACATTCTCCACCAGCACCGCGCCGGCAATAAGGAAGGTGAATTGCAGGCCGATCATGGTGACGACAGGGATCATCGCATTCGGCACCGCATGCCGCCACAACGCCACCCGCTCGCTCAGGCCCTTGGCGCGGGCGGTGCGCACGAAATCCTCATTCATCACTTCCAACACGGCGGAGCGGCACACACGGGTGAGAACGCCGGCCTGCGACAGCGCCAGCGCCACCGCCGGAAGGATGAGCGCCGTGAGACCCGCTGAAAAGCTCGGCGTCCAGCCGGGAAAACCGCCAGCCGGCATCCAGCCGAGCGTGGTGGAAAAAATGATGATGAGCAGCAGCCCGACCCAGAAGCCGGGCACGGCAATGCCCACATGCGAAAACAGCCCGGCCGCAAAATCCAGCGCCCCGTTACGGCTCCTCGCCGCCGCCACGCCGAGCGGAATGGCGATGGCCACCGAAAGGCAAACGGCCAGCAGCGCAAGCGGCAGGGTAACGGCCAGCCGCTCCAGGATCAGGCCCGCAACCGGCACGCCATAGGTATAGGATTGCCCGAGGTCGCCCCGGAACACGCCGGCCAGCCAGTGGAGATAACGCAGCGGTAGCGGCTGATCGAGGCCCATCTGCTTCTGCAGCGCGGCGAGCGTATCGGGGCTCGCCGAGGTTCCGAGCATGATGGCCGCCGGATCGCCCGGCAGCAGGCCCATGACGACATAGATGATGAGGGAAACGGCAAACAGCGTGATGACGAGGCTTAAAAGACGCCGGATGAGGACGGCTAACATCTGGCATCTTCTCCTTGCTTTGTTTCGCCTGCGGTCGAAGGTCCAGTTACCTCTCTCCCGTCATTCCGGCCTTGAGCCGGAATCCAGCCGACGCGCATCTGCGCCGGGGAGAGAACCCTTTCAGCCCAAGGACTTGGGCTGGCTGGATGCCGGATCATCCTCGGGCTCGACCCGGGGACCGGCATGACGGAATAAATGGATGTCGACAAACGTCACTCTTCCCAATGCACATCCGTCAGCACATTCGAGGGAATGGGCTCGTTTTCCCACAGCCCCTTCACCTTCTTGTCCCAGACGCCGAGTTTCGGCATGACGAAAAGATAAAGGGCGGGCACGTCTTCCGCGAGGATTTTCTGGGCTTCGCCATAGAGCTTTTCCTGCTCGCCGGCATCCGCCGTTTTTTCCACATTCGCCACGACCTCGTTGAAGGCGGGGTTCCTGTAATTGAAATAATAGGGGTCGCGCGCGTAGATATCGATATCCATCGGCTCGGCATGGGCAACGATGGTCATGTCGTAATCCGCGCCTTTAAGAACATCCGCCACCCATTTGGCCGGAAACTCGGTGGTCTCGATGGTCATGGTCACGTCGATTTCGGCAAACATCGCCTGCAGGATTTGCGAGGTGCGCTGGGCATAGGCCATTTGCGGGGCCTTGATGGTGAAGCTGAAACCATCCGGATAACCGGCTTCGGCAAGCAGCGCCCTCGCCTTGTCTATATCGTAAGGGTGAACCCCGGTCGTATCGATATAGCCGCGGTCATTCGGCGTGTAATGGCTGCCGATGGCGGTGCCGAAGCCGGACCAGGCGCCTTCGATCACCGTGCCGCGATCCACCGCCATCATCAGCGCCTGACGCACACGCTTGTCATCGAAAGGCTTGCGGGCATTGTTCATGCCGGCCACGACCTTCAGCTCGGTGTTGCCGACGAAGGTGCCGAGGCGCGCGTCGCCATCGAAGGAGGTCATCAGTTCCGGTGCGCCGAATTCCGGGAAGGCATCGATATCGCCGGATTTCAGTGCGGCGGCCTGCGCCTGCGGATCGGAGACGAAACGGAAGGTCGCCTTGTCCAGCTTTACCGAAACGGCCTTGTCCCAATAGGCGTCGTTCTTCTGCAGCTCGACCTTGTCGCCCTTGGCCCAGTTAACGAATTTGAACGGACCGGTGCCGACAGGAGTGGTACGGTTATTCTCGGCGCTTTTCGGCGCCACCATCACGGAGGCGGGCCAGCCGAGCCAGTAAAGAAGGCTGCCGGCCGGCTGCTTCAGCTTCAGCACCAGCGTTGCCGCATCCGGCGTCTCGATAGTGTCTATGGCGGCGAAGAAGCGTTTCTGCGGATTGACCGAGCTTTCACCACGCGCCCGATCCAGCGAAAATTTGGCGACAGAGGAATCGAAAGCCTCGCCATCATGGAAGGTCACGCCCTTGCGCAGCTTGAACGTATAGGTCTTGCCATCAGGGGAAATTTCCCAGCTTTCGGCAAGCTGCGGCTTCACCTTGCCGTCGCGGTCGATCTTCACCAGACCTTCGAAGACATTCTGCCAGGTGACCTGGCCGATGGCGACGGGGGCGGCGATGGTCGGATCGAGACCGGCCGGCTCGACGGCCATGCCAAGCGTCAGCGCGGTTTTCGGCGCGGCCTCGGCGACCGTTGCCGAAAGCGGCAGCCAGAGCGCCGCGCCCAAGGCAAGGGTCAGCGCGGTACGGCGCGAAAGCGTTGCCGCCTGCGAAAGATAAGTGCGTGGCATCATTGTCCCCTGTCTGGCGGCCGGGGCATTTTTGCCCTCGGAAGACCGCCCGTTGCAAAAAGAGTGTCATGTTGCAGGCGCACACACAATCTCGATTTTTGTGTGCTCCGTGTAGCTGAAATGGCTACACGGAAATGCAGATGGAAATCAACCTTCCGGGCGGAAAGACCAAACCGTCCCGCTTATCCCGCCGTCGCCTCGCGCATGAAGCGCTCAATGAAATCGGCGAGCTTGGAGGCGGCGAAGGAGAGTTGGCGGTCGGGGGCGACGCAGAGGTCGATCTGGGTGTGAATGCCTTTTTTGCCTGCCAAGGGAACGGCGACCATCTGCCCGCTGCGGATTTCCCGCGCCACCGAAAGCGCCGGCAGAAGCGTGGCGGCGGCATGGCCCAGCACCAGTTCCTTCAGCATTTCCAAAGAGCTGGTAATGAAGACGGGATCAAGCTCGATGTCCGCATCGGCAAACAGTGTATCGAAGGCCTGACGCGCCGCGAAACTTTTATCCGGCAAAGCAAGCGGCAGCCCGGCCAGCTCTTTCAGCGAGACCTCCGGCTGTGCCGCGAGCGCATGGCCGGCCGGGAAGATGGCATCGTAGCTGATGCGGGTGCGCGAGCGCACTTTTACGCCGGAAAGCTTCGGCGCGAACAGGCTGACAACGAGATCGGCTTCCGCCGCACCCAGCGCCTCCATCGCCTGCCGGGCGCTGGTAATATGCACCTCGAAACGCAGCTTCGGATATTTGAGGCTGAATTGCGCCAGCACCGGCGCCAGAAGATTGGCCACCGTCGCGCCATTGGCATAGACCGTGACCCGGCCGCGCTGCAGGCCTTTCAGATCGTCGATGAGCTGGTGCACATGGTCGAGTTCCCGCAGCGTCTTGCCGGCGCGGGCGGCGAGCAGCTCTCCCGCAGCCGTGAGCTTCACGCCGCGGCTGGAACGCTCCACCAGTGGCGAGCCGAAATAATATTCGAGGTTCTCGATCTGCCGGCTCACCGCTGTGGGTGCCACATTCAGGTTTTCCGCCGCGGCGCGCATGGAATTGGTGCGGACCAGTTCGTCGAAATACATCAGGGCGCGCAGTTGCATGGTCTGGATACCTTGTTTTGGCCGACACCGTCCGTCATGCCGGGCTCGACCCGGCATCCAGCGCGATCAAGTCCCTGATCGCAATAGAGTCTCTGACCGCGCAGACGCGCGGTCGCTGGATTCCGGCTCAAGGCCGGAATGACGGAAGATGTCATTTGACCCGACTATAGCGGCACCTCAAACGCGCTTGAAGCCCTCGCTCGCCACCAGCAGCTGCCTTGTATAATCCGCGCTGAATTCCCGGCTTTCCAGCGCCTCGGCTTCCAGCATTTCCACCACCCTGCCGCTTTTCATCACCGCAAGGCGATCGCACATGTGGCTGATGACGCCGAGATCGTGGCTGACCATGACGAAGGTGAGATTGCGGTCCTTGCGCGCCTGTTCGAGCAGGTTGAGGATTTCCGCCTGAATGGAGGCGTCGAGCGCCGAAGTCGGCTCATCCAGCAGCAGGATTTTCGGCTCAACGATCAGCGCACGTGCAATGGCGATGCGCTGGCGCTGGCCGCCGGAAAGCTGGTGCGAATAACGGAAGCGGAAGCCGGAACCGAGGCCCACCTCGTCCAATGCCCGGGCAATGCGCTGCTCGCGATTGTCGAGACCGTGGATGACCAGCGGCTCAAGCAGCAGCGCATCCACCGTTTGCCGCGGGTGAAGCGAGCCATAGGGGTCCTGGAACACCATCTGCACGTCGCTATAGAAGCTCTTGTCGCGGCGCTTGCCGGCATAGGAGCGTCCGGCCACCATCAGGGAGCCCTCATCGAAATGGTTGAGGCCGGCAATGGCGCGCAGCAGCGTCGACTTGCCGGAACCGGACTCGCCGACGATGCCGAAAGATTCACCCTTTGCCACATCGATGCTGACGCGGTCGAGCGCGATGTAACCGTCGAAATCGACCACCATGTCGCGAACGGAAAGAACTGAACTCATGCGCGCCACTCCGGCTTGCGTTCCAGAACCGGCAGCGGATGCCGGTGGCCGCCGATTTCCGGCAGGCAGTTCAGCAGGCCCTGCGTATAGGGATGTTTCGCTTCTTTCAGATTGGCCGAGGACAGTTCCTCCACCACCTTGCCGGCATACATGACGAGGACGCGGTCGCAGAAAGAGGAGACGAGTCTCAGATCGTGGCTGACGAAGATCAGCCCCATACCGCGGTCGCGCACCAGCTTGTCGAGAATGTCGAGCACTTCCAGCTGAACCGTCACATCGAGCGCCGAAGTCGGCTCATCGGCAATCAGCAATTCCGGGCCGCAGACCAGCATCATGGCAATCATGACGCGCTGGCCCATGCCGCCCGAAACCTCGTGCGGGTAAAGATCGAACACGCGTTCTGGGTCGCGTATCTGCACGGCTTCGAGCATGGCGAGCGTGCGCTGGCGCGCCTCGCCGCCGCCGATCTTTTCGTGGGTGCGCAGGGTTTCCATGATCTGGCGGCCGATGGTCATGACCGGGTTCAGCGAATATTTCGGGTCCTGCAGGATCATGGCCATGCGCTTGCCGCGCATGATCCGCCGCTCTTTTGCAGACGCCTTGAGCAGGTCGATATCGCCGAAGCGCAGCGCATCCGCCTCGATACGCGCGTTTTTCGGCGTCAGCCCCATGATGGCGCGGCCGGTCTGCGATTTGCCGGAACCGGATTCGCCGACGATGCCGAGACGCTCGCGCCCGAGCGTGAAGGACACGCCGCGCACCGCCTCCACCAGCCCGGTGCGGGTGGGAAAGGACACGCGCAGGTTCTCTACGGTCAGAAGCGGCGCACTCATTGGCCCGCCTCCTTGGGGTCGAGCGCATCGCGCAGACCGTCGCCCAGGAGATTGAAACCGAGGCTGACGATGAGGATCGCCACGCCGGGCATGGCCGCGACCCACCATTGATCGAGAATGAAGCGGCGGCCGGAAGCGATCATCGCGCCCCATTCCGGCAGCGGCGGCTGTGCGCCGAGACCGAGGAAGCCGAGGCCTGCGGCAGTGAGGATGATGCCCGCCATATCCAGCGTCACGCGCACGATGAGCGACGACAGGCAGAGCGGCATAACGTGCTTCAGCACGATACGGAAAGGCGACGCGCCCATGAGTTTGACCGCGGCGATGAAATCGGAATTGCGGAAAGTCATGGTTTCGGCGCGCGCGATGCGCGCATAGGGCGGCCATGAGGTGAGCGCGATGGCGAGCACCGCGTTTTCGATGCCCGGCCCAAGCGCCGCGACCAGCGCCAGCGCCAGAACGAGCTTCGGAAAGGCAAGGAAAATATCGGTGATGCGCATCAGGACCGCATCCACCCAGCCGCCGGCATAACCGGAAACCGTGCCGACGATGAGGCCGACGGGGGCTGCGATGATGGCGACCAGCAGAACTACGAACAGCGTCAGCCGCGAACCGTGAATGAGGCGCGAGAGAATATCGCGGCCCTGATCGTCGGTGCCAAGCAGATAACCTTCCGTGCCGGGCGGCAAAAGCCGGGCATTGCGCAGATCGCCCTGCACCGGGTTATGCGGGGCCAGAACATCGGCAAACAGCGCCACGAACAGCAGCGCGATGATGATGGCCAGCCCAAGCAGCGCCAGACGGTTTTCCGAAAAGCGCCGCCAGATGACATAGGCGCGGCCAAGCCGCGCCTGCCTGCGCGAGGCCGGCCGGTCGGAGAGCAGCCATTCGCGGCTATAGGGTTTGATCGTATCGGTCGAAAGGGTCATCGGCTGCGCGTCCTTGGATCGAGCGTCCGGTAAAGCAGATCGGAGAAGAGATTGATGCCGACGAAGATGGCGCCGATCACGATCGTGCCGCCGAGAACGGCATTCATATCCGCATTCTGCAGGGAATTGGTGATGTAGAGGCCAAGCCCCGGCCAGGCGAAGATGGTTTCGGTGAGCACCGAACCTTCCAGCAGACCGGCATAGGAGAGCGCAATCACGGTCACCAGCGGCACGGCGGCGTTGCGCAGCGCGTGGAACCAGATGATGCGTGTTTCCGAAAGCCCCTTGGCGCGGGCCGCGACGATATATTCCTGGCTAAGCTCGTTCAGCATGAAGGAGCGCGTCATGCGGCTGATATAGGCCAGCGAAAAATAGCCGAGCAGACAGGCGGGCAGGATGATGTGGCGGAAGAGATCCCACAACACGTCCCATTGCCGCTGCCAGATCGCGTCGATCAGGAAGAAGCCCGTGACCGGCGTGAAGGTGAATTCATAAACGATATCCATGCGGCCGGGATAAGCCACCCATTGCAGCCGGGCGTAAAACACCAGCAGCGCCAGAAGGCCGAGCCAGAAGATCGGCACCGAATAACCGATGAGGCCGATGACGCGCACCACCTGGTCGGCAAAGCTGCCGCGCTTGACGGCGGCAAGCACGCCAAGCGGAATGCCGAAGACGGCGCCGATGATGGTGCCGAGCGTGGCGAGTTCTATCGTCGCCGGAAATACCCGCTTGATATCCTCCATCACCGGATTGGTGGTGAGGACGGAGGTGCCGAAATCGCCCGATAGCGCCTGTTTCAGATAAAGGAAGAACTGCTGCCAGAGCGGCAGGTTGAGGCCGAGCTGCTCACGCACCCGCTCGACCACATGCGCAGGCGCACGGTCGCCGACGATCGCCAGCGCAGGATCGATCGGCACGACGCGGCCAATGAAGAATGTGACCGCCATCAGCCCCAGAAAGGTGGTGATGACGGTGACGGCGAAGCCGAGAACGGCTTTCACGCGGGCATTGGCACGGCGTTTGCCGTGCCTCGCCCTGCTGTTGCTTTCAACCATGCTCAAGAGACCGATCCTTCCGGATCATTCCTTGGAAATGGTGTAGACGAAGTTAGTGTCGAAGCTCGGTCCGAGCTTCAGGCCCTTCAGCTTGGCGGAATATCCCGCCACTTCCGTCTGCTGGAAGATGATGACGAAGGGACCCTTCGCCAGAACTTCCTTCTGCAGGTTTTCATAGATGGCGGCGCGCTTGGCGCTGTCCTTCTCCAGAAGCGCCGACTGGGTTTCCTTGGTCAGGTCAGGAACGTCCCAGGCATTGCGCCAGGCGAGCGTCTTGTTCTTGCCCTCGTCGGAATTGTCGTAGTTGATGGTGAAGGTTTCCGCATTCGAGTTCGGGTCGAAATAGTCCGAACCCCACTGGCCAATGTAGATATCATGCGTGCGGGCGCGATATTTGGTCAGCGTCTGCTTGCCGTCGCCGGGGATGATTTCCAGCTTGATGCCGGCCTGCGCCAGCGTCTGCTGCACGCTTTCGGCAATACCGGTCACCGGCTGGGTGTTGCGCACATCCATGGACACGGTAAAGCCGTCCTTCAGGCCGGCCTTGGCCAGAAGCTCCTTCGCCTTGGCGACGTCGAGCTTGTAGGGGTTCTCGTCAAGCGCGCCGAGCTGGCCCTTCGGCAGGAAGGTCTGGTGAACTTCGCCGATGCCCTTGATGATCGTCGCGCCGATGGCGTCGTAATCGACCAGATATTTGAAGGCTTCGATGACCTCGGGCTTCTTCAGGTTCTCGTTCTTCTGGTTGAGGCTGAAATAATAGACGGTGCCCTTCGGCGCGGAGGTGACGGCAAGGCCTTCCTTCTTGGAAACGGCTTCCATGTCGCCCGGCTCGAGGTTGCGGGCCACATCGATATCGCCGTTCTCAAGCGCCAGGCGCTGGCCGGAGCTTTCCTTCATGTGGCGATAGACGACGCGCTTCAGCTTCGGCTTCTCGCCGTAATAATTCGGGTTGGCTTCCAGAATAACGGCTTCGTTGGCCTTCCAGCCAAGGATCTTGTAGGGGCCGGAACCGGCATAACCCGTCTTCAGGAACTCGTTGCCGAAATCGGTGTCGTATTTGTAATCGGCGCTCGGCGTCACGGACTTAGCCTTTTCGGCGATGAGCTTCTTGTCGACCACCGAAGCGACGGTTGCGGTGAGCACGTTCAGCACGAAGCTCGGCGCATAGGGCTTGTCGACCGTCAGAACGAAGGTGTTCGCATCCGCAGCCTTCGCCTTTTCGGTGACGTTGTCACCGCTGAGACCGAACTGCGTCAGCAGGAATGCCGGGGACTTGTCGAGCTTCACGGCGCGTTCGAAGGAGAAGGCGACGTCATCAGCCGTGACCGGATTGCCGGAGGCGAATTTCAGGCCGGATTTCAGCTTGAACGTATAGGTCAGGCCATCGTCGGAGGTCGTCCAGCTTTCGGCCAGATCGCCGATAACCTTGGACGTGTCGTTAAGATCGATGGAAACCAGCTTGCTGTAGGTATTGCCGGTCACTTCGGCAGCGGAGAGTTCGAAAGCCTCGCCCGGATCGAGCGTGATGATGTCGTCGATGGCGAAACCTTCGACCAGCGTATCGGCCGGCGTTGCGGCAAAAGCCTGCGGCGCCGCCAGCATCATCAGCGACAAAGCGGCGCTGGTGCTGAGAATACGCATGGATTTGTTGAGCGATTTGATCATAAGATCTCCCCTTTTGTTATAAGCTTGATTTGGTTCGCTTCAGCTCTTCTCAGGCCGCCTCGTGCCAGGCCTGAGACAAAACACGCAGCCAGTTTTCCCGGCATATTTTAGCAAGTTCTCCATCACCGTAGCCCGCCGATTTCAGCGCCGCAACCAGATTGTGATTGCCGCTCGCATCGGCAACGCCGACGGGTATCGTCGCGCCGTCGAAGTCCGATCCCAGCGCCACGCAATCGACGCCCATGCGCTCCACCATGTAATCGATATGGCGCACCATGTCGGAAAGCGGCGTATCGGCAATGTCGCGCGCATCGGCCCTGAGCATGGTCACCGCGTAATTGAGACCCACCAGCCCGCCGCTTTCCTTGATGGCGTCCATCTGCCTGTCTGTGAGATTGCGGGCCACGGGGGTGAGCGCGTGCGCGTTGGAATGGCTGGCGATCAGCGGCTGGTTGGTGGTCTTCGCCACATCCCAGAAGCCTTTTTCCGTGATATGCGCGAGATCGATGAGAATGCCGAGCCTGTTGCATTCCTTCACCAGCGCAAAACCGGCGTCGGTGAGGCCGGGCGCCGTATCGGGAGACATGGGATAAGAGAACGGAACGCCATGGCCGAAGATATTGTGCCGGCTCCAGACCGGGCCGAGCGAGCGCAGGCCGGCGGCGTAAAACACCTCCAGCGCATCGAGATCGGCCCCGATCGCCTCGCAGCCTTCCATGTGCAGCACGGCGGCGAAGATGTCCTCGGCAAAGGCCTTGCGGATATCGGCCGTGGAGCGGCAAAGCCGCCACGCGCCGGCGCGATCCAGCCTCAGCGCAATCGCCGCCTTTTCCATGGCGATATCGAGCGAAGGCTGGCGCTCCAGTGGGGAGGCGAGCGGCGTGTTGTAATGGCCGCTTTCATCCGGTTCCTGCAGGATGAGATCGCCGGAGGGAATATAGATCGCACAGATGCCGCCGCCGAGGCCGCCTGCCCTTGCGCGGGGCCCATCTATATGGCCTTCGCGTGTGCCGTTCCTGAATTCGGCCACCGGATCGGCACCGGCCTTGCTGTTGCGCCACAACCGAAGCAGCACATCATTATGACCGTCGAACACTGCGTGCATGGGAAGAAATTCCAGTCATCGGAAAGAACAAAACGGGGGCGGGCAGACGCCGGGATGACACCGCGCGAAAGCAAACCGGCGCATTGTTCGCCGACCGCTATTGTCTGTCGGAGGCGATCTTAGGACGATCTCTTCGAGCTTCGCAAGACACAAATTAGGCAGCGGTGAAATTATCACCACTTGCCTTTTGCCGGAATTTGCGCTTCGTCAGGCGCGCCAGCCGCCTTCCGCTTTCGTGAGCAGCGGCGTTGAAAAAACACCCCTAACCCGCTCCGGCCATTCCGGCCCGAAAGCCGCGATTTTTTCCCGCCAGCGATCCGATTGCAGCATGGCCGCGCCGATGACGGCGGGCCGGATGCCGGAGGCGGCGAGAAGCGAAAGACCCGATATGATGGAGCTGCCGCTGGAGATCACATCATCCACCAGCGCCACCCGCCGGTTCTCGATGAGCGGCAGCATGCGCGGATCGATATAGAGCCGTTTTTCCTGCCTTGTGGTGATGGAGGACATCGGCACCGACAATTCCTCCAGATACCAGAATTTGCGCGAGGTGCCGAGCGGCACGTAACGGGAATGGCCGAGATGCCGGGCAACGGCGGCGGCGAGCGTCAGCCCCAGCGTCGGCAGGCCGATGACGACATCCGGCTTGAAGGGAAGAAGCTGTGCGGCGAGATCGGCCGCCAGCGCCTCGAGCACCTCAAAAGAGGCCTGATTGACGATGAGCGAGGCCAGCGCATGTTCGCCATCCGCCAGCGGCCTTATCGGCAGGCATATCTGCCTTCCGTCATCCAGCGCCGCCGGAAAGAAGGCGGAATGCGGGCCTGCCGTTTCGAAGCTGCGGCGCGGATGGATCTCCTGCCAGAACTCATGCGGCGCGGCGGGGGAATGGGCGGCAGGCGATGCGGATGACGGCATCGGTTTTTTCCTTTCAGAACCGGGATGGCGCAAGGCGGAGGCGGTTTTCAGCCACGCCAATTCCGTTCGGCAGATTAGTCATTTTAGCAACCACAGAGACGCTGCGGGTTCATTTCATTGGCTTTTTCCGTTAGAAGAGAAAAAAGCAACAGGCATTCGGATGAACCCACCTATGACGCGGGTTTTTCCCATATTCAAGGACAAGCTGCCCATGAGACTGCTGGACCGCATAGGCGAGGACCTGCCATTCCTGACGGAGCTTCGCCACGACCTGCACGCGCATCCCGAACTGGGTTTCGAAGAGGAAAGAACCAGCGCCATCGTCGCCGATCTTCTCGAGCGTGCCGGGCTGAAGGTGCATCGCGGTCTCGGCGGCACCGGCGTGGTCGCCACGCTGCAGGTGGGCAACGGCACCCGCAGCATCGGCCTGCGCGCCGACATGGATGCGCTTGCCATGCCGGAAGTGCCCGACCGACCCTATAAATCGAAATTTCCCGGCAAGATGCATGCCTGCGGCCATGACGGCCACACCGCCATGCTGCTGGGTGCTGCGCGTTACCTCGCAAAGACCCGCGATTTTTCCGGCACCGTTCATTTCATCTTCCAGCCGGCCGAAGAAGGCCGCGGCGGCGCGAAAAAAATGGTTGAGGACGGGCTTTTCTCGCTGTTCCCCTGCGATGCAGTCTATGGCCTACACAATATGCCGGGGCTCGGCATCGATGAAATGGCAGTTGTGGAAGGCCCGCAGCTTGCCTCTTCCGACAGCTGGCGCGTGACCTTCAAGGGCATCGGCACCCATGGCGCCAAGCCGCATCTCGGCCGCGATCCGGTGACGGCGGCGGGCGCCTTCCTCGCCTCGCTGCAAACCATCGTCGGCCGCGTCGTCGATCCGCTGCAACCCGCCGTGGTCAGCGCCTGTTCGGTGCAGGCGGGCGACCCGAAGGCGCTCAACGTCATTCCCGATCTCGTCGAAATCGGCGGCACGGCGCGCGCTTATGCGGCTGACGTGCGCGACCAGCTCGAAGCGGAAATCGGCAGGCTGGCGAAGGGCACGGCGGCGATGTTCGCCATCGAGGCGCATTACGAATTCATCCGCCGGATTCCACCCGTCATCAACGAGGCGGATGCAACGAAACGGGCGCTGCGCGCCGCAAGAACCGTCTTCGGCAACAAAACCCGCAACGCCTTCCCACCCTCGACCGCCGGCGACGATTTCGCCTTCTTCGCAGGCGAAGCGCCCGGCTGCTATGTCTGGCTGGGCAACGGCCCGGCGGTGGATGGCGCGCTGCACCACAACACCTCCTACGACTTCAACGATGCGGCCATCGTGCCGGGTGTGGCGTTCTGGGCGACGCTGGTGGAGCAGGAACTCGCGGCGGAGTGACGCCCCGGCCGGCGCGATGGCCGCTCAGGCGCGCCGCGCGCCCGGGCGAGCGAGGCTGGCTAAAATTCCGGCAAACGCGCAGCCGGCGGTAATGGCCATGATGCCGGGCCAGCCGGCATGGATCCAGAACCAGCCGCCGACCCAGCCGGTAATGCTCGCTCCGCAATAATAAAACAGCAGATAAAGCGCGGAAGCATGGCTTTTGGCGGCGCCCGCATTCGCGCCCACTCCGCTGCTGGCAGCCGAATGCCCGATGAAAAATCCGATGGTTATCGCCGCAATCCCCGCCACGATGAGGATGATGCTTGAGGCGAATGTGAGCAGGATACCGGCAAGAATGGTGGAAAAGGCAACCACCAGCATGATCCGCCGGCTGAATCGGTCGACCAGCGCGCCGCCATAAGAGGACGCGACGATACCCAGGGCAAAGGTCAGGAAAATCATGCTGACGGCCGTGCGGCCCAATTCGTAAGGCGGCGCGACGAGGCGAAAGGCGCAATAGTTGAAAACGGTGGTGAACACGCTCGTCAGCATCGCGCCGAGGAAATAGAACCGCCGAAGTTCCGGGTTTCCAAGATGTTGCGCCCATATTCTCAGATGATTTTTAAGCGGCATGTGCTGCGGCCGGAAATTCCGCGAAGGCGGAAGCAGCAGCAGGAAGCCGATGGCCGCGAGGATGCAGACCGCCCCCAGCGCATACATTGCCACCTGCCAGGAGGTATAGGCGGACACAAGCCCCATGCCTACACGCCCCGCCATGGAGCCGAAGGCCGTGCCGCCGACATAAAGCCCCATCGCCTTGCCGAGACTGGAAGGTTCGATCTCCTCGGCAAGATAAGCCATGGCGACGGCCGGAACGCCGCCGAGCACGAACCCTTCCAGCGCGCGGGCGGCAAGCAGCCATGCCCAGCCTTGCGTGCTTGCCGCAATGATATTGGCGATGGCTGCCAGCATCATCGAAACGAACATCAGATTTCGGCGGGTGAAGAGTTGGGCAAAGGCCCCGCTGAGAAGAATGGCGAAGGCAAGCGTTCCCGTCGTCAGCGACAGGGCCAGCGATGCAGTTGCAGGATTGATGCCGAATTCCGCCGGAAATTCCGGCAAGAGCGGCTGTACGCAATAGATCAGCGAAAAGCTGGCGAAGCCCGCAAGGAAAAGCGCCCAGCTCGCCCGGCGAAACTGACGGCTTCCCTGCCGTATCCAGAGCACATCCAGCGGCTCCTCCGTCATGACAATCGGCGGGGTGAAATCCTGTTTTTTGAGCTGGCGCATCGGGTTTGTCCCTTTCGCTCCCAGCTATAGCGCAGCTCCATCTTTCATTCTAATATATGGAAAGCGTTCCCATCATATCTGGATCTAATATCATGGAACTCAGGCACATCCGTTATTTTCTGGCTATCGCCAATGAGGGCAGTTTTACGCGGGCGGCAGAACATCTGGGAATCGCGCAGCCGCCGCTCAGCCAGCAGATAAAGGTTCTGGAACAGGAAATCGGCGTGCGGCTATTCCGGCGTCTTGCGCATGGTGCGTAACTCACACCGGCGGGCCATGCCTTTCGTGCTGCGGTGACCCATATTCCGCATCAGGTGGGTGAAGGTGTCCGGCTCGCCCGCAGGGCGGCGGCCGGTGAAACCGGCATTCTGAGAATAGGCGTCACCGGCACGGCGGCGCTCAACCCTCTGGTTCCGGCCTGCATCCGCACCTACAGACGCCAATATCCCGACGTGGAGCTTCAGGTGATGGAGGCAGCCGCCCTGGCACTGACACCGGCCCTGCTCGAGGATCGGCTGGACGTGGCGCTTTTGCGCCCTTCTCAATCCGATCCCGATACATTGCTCGAAGAAGTGCTCACTGACGAACCGCTTCTGGTCGCCCTGCCTGCATCCCATCCGCTCGCGCGGCGCGGCACCGCCATAGACCTGATGGAATTGCGCGACGACCCTTTCATTCTGACGCCACGCAGCGTCGGCACCAGCCTTCACGATGCATCGATAAAAGCCTGCCAGGAGGCCGGTTTCACGCCGCGCCTCGGGCCGGCGGCACCGCAAATCGCCTCGATATTGTCGCTGGTCGCGGCCGAACTCGGGGTTTCCCTCCTGCCGGAATCGGTCGCGCAGGTCAAAATGCAGAACATCGTCCTATTACCCTCCAGCGGCCCGCCGCCGCGGCTTTCCATATCGCTCGCCTATCGGCGCGGAACGACATCGCCGGTGGTGAAGAATTTCGTGTTGGCGGCGCGCATTGCCGCGCGCGAAACACAGACGCCTGACGTGCCCGCGGTCGAATAAACCGCAGCCCGCAGATGCGGGCCGCCGCTATTCGAGAACGGCAATCACCGGGCTTTCCATCACCCTGCCCGTCAACACATCGGCAATGCCCATATCCGTCTGGTGCGGGCCGATATTGCAGGCGAGCGTGGCGCCGAAGCAGGCCTTGAAGACGAGATAGGGCGGCTGCCATTTCACCACCCTGCCGACGGCTTCGCGCAATTCTTCGAAAGCCTTTGCCACGTCTTCAAGCGGGGCATCGGAAACGAGGCCGGAAAGCGGCAGCGGGAGAAGCGCGGTGACCTTGCCCTCCGAGGCAACGGCCATGCCGCCGCCCGCCTTTATCACCGCATTGGCGGCCAGCGCCATGTCCTCGGCATTGCCACCAAAAACCGTGAGGTTGTGGCTGTCATGCGAGACGGTGGTGGCGAAGGCGCCGGTCCAGTTTCCCCAGCCCGTAAGGAATCCGGTTCTGGTGATCGGCTCGGCGATGCCGTGGCGGTGGGTGACGGAAATCATCGTCGCACCTTCGGGCGGAACGACAAAACCGTCCTTCACCTCGGCTTCCACCTCGCCCCATTGCGTGAAGCGCGGGCGGTCGATGGTGGCGAGGCGCACCCTCGCGCCCTCACAAGCAACCCGGAAATCATCGGCTGCGCGCAGCGGCAGTTTCATCGAGCCTTCGAGCGCCGCCGCATCGCAGGCCGGAACGTCGACGAGCATATGTCCGCCTTCCGCAACCGCCCTGCCCCCGGCCAGAACGTGGCGGGCGGCAAAACCGCTCAAATCCTCGAAGACGACGATATCGGCGCGACGGCCGGCGGCGATGAGGCCGAGATCGGCACGGCCGAGCCTTTGCGCGGCATTGAGTGTTGCAGCGCGCAGCGCCCATTCGGGCTTCAGGCCATAACGGACAAGGCGGCGCACCACATCGTCAAGCCCACCGCCCCGCAGCAGATCGTCAGGGAAGACGTCGTCGGTGCAGAGCGTCACCGTCTGCGGCAGGTGGCCGAGCGCATTCAGCGCTTCCACGAATTCCGGCAGCAGGTGATCGTGCGAGCCGCGCAGCTCGATGGTGAGCCCAGCTCGCAGTTTCGCCATCAGGTCTTCGCCCGAGACCAGCTCGTGATCGGAAGAAACGCCCGCCGCCATGAAGGCGTTGAGATCGGCATCTTTCAGGCCGCGTGCATGGCCGCAGACCAGCTTTTCCGAGGCAAGCCCGGCCTGCACGATGCCGCTCATGCGCGGATCGCGCTCGATGACGCCGCGCATGTTCATGATTTCCGCGACACCGCCGACCTGCGGCCATGACAGGATATCGGCGAGAATGGCAGCGTCGAAATCCGCCCCGCCGCGCTCCAGCCCCGGTGCGGAAGGCACGCAGGAGGGCGCGAGCAGAATGGCGCGCAGGGGCAGGTTTTCGATGGATTTCGCCGCCCAGCGCACCCCTTCCACACCATGCACGTTGCCGAATTCATGCGGATCCCAGACGATGGTGGTGACGCCACGTGCGACCACCGCCGCCGCATAGGCGGCCGGTGTGACCATCGAACTTTCGATATGCATATGTGTATCGATGAGGCCCGGCGAGACAAAGGCGCTTGCCGCATCGATGATCCGTGCAGCGTCGCTGCGGCTTGCCCGCTCGTGCACGCTGGCGATCAGAGCGCCGACGATGCCGATATCGGCAGCGCGAAGCTCTCCCGTCACCACATCCACCAATGTTCCGCCGGTGATGAGAACATCGAAAGGCGCATCGCCGCGTGCGGCGGCGACCGCGCGGCTGCGCAGCGCATCATCGGTGAGATCGGTTGGCTCGCGTGTTGGAGAGTTCGCGTTCATCGGGCGGCCTCCCGGCGCAGCGCCTCGAGAATCGCCGTCTTCGCACCTTCGGCATCCACCGTTTCGGCGAAATGCGCGTTGAAGGCTTTCGCTTTCTGAGCGCGCGTCTCGACCACGGTTCGCCCGCGCGTCAGCGTCGCCTGAAGCTCGACATCGATCCGCGCATGACGCCAGCCGATGAGACCGGAGGTAAAGGCGACGGCGGCCACGGGATCGTAAAGCGCCATGGCGGCTCTGCCACGGCTGGTGGCGATGCCTATGAAACCTTCCAGCAGATCGGCGATCAGCCCGGCATTCTTGCCGCCGGCATTGCGGATCGGCAGCACATCGGCCGGCGAGGCGGTAACCTTGCGGCAGGCGTCCAGATCGACCATGCGCAGCGGCAGACCGTGCGACAGCACGATGGCCAGGGCTTCGGGATCGGCAAAGGCGTTGAATTCCGCCGAGGCCGTGTGGTTGCCGCTGGTCACGCCGCCACCCATCCAGGTGAGATCGGAAATTCTGGCGGCAAGATCGGGCCGGGCAAGGCACAGGGCGGCAATATTGGTGAGCGGTCCGAGTGCAAGAATGCGCTTCTCGCCGGGGCCCTCCAGCCAGCCGCAGAGTGCGGCAAAGGCATCGCTGTTCGGCAAGGCCGGCGCATCCGGCAGGCTTTGGCCGACGGTCGGAATACCGTTATCGCCCAGAATGCATTGCGCGGTTTCGAGCGCGGCAAGCACCGGCATGGCGCGACCCTGATGGATCGGCATCGACCAGCCGAAGGCTGAGACCGCTCCGGCGGCATTGCGGAAAACCGCCTGAAGCGTTGCATTGCCGAAGACCAGCGAAATGCCCTCAATGGCAAGGCCTGCCGATTGCACCACCATGATGGCGGCGATATCGTCAAAGCCCATATCGGTATCGATCCATACACCCATGGTCAGTTGAACACCTTGAGGCTCGCCGCCTTTTCGACCGGCAGGTCGAAGGCGAGCGTATCGCCGATTGCGTGGGAGGTCAGGGCGGCGTCCGTTTCCGCCTTGATGGGGCCGAGCGGCGTATCGAGCAGATATTCGCGGCTGTTGCCGGCAAAGGAGGTGCCGCGCACGGTTCCCTGGAAAGGACCTGAACCGAGGGTGACCATGCGCGGCCGCCAGGCCAGTCCGGATGCTGAAAGGACTGGTCCGGGAAGCGGTGTTGTGCCGTTTGCGGTTTTGAGCGCGCCACCTTCCAGCGCGAAGATGTTTTCAAAGCCGACGAAATCCGCCACGAAGGACGAAACCGGCGCGTTGTAGATGTCTTCCGGCGTACCGATCTGCTCGATCTTGCCGCCCTTCATGACGACAATGCGGTCGGCGAGCGCCAGAGCCTCGATCTGGTCATGGGTGACGAAGATCATCGTCACGCCGGTCTCCTTCTGTACGCGCTGCAATTCGGTGCGCATTTCAAGCCGCAGGCGGGCGTCAAGGTTGGAGAGCGGCTCATCGAGCAGGAGCACCTTCGGCTCCATGACCATGGAGCGCGCCAGCGCCACGCGCTGCTGCTGGCCGCCGGAAAGCTCCGCCGGCTTTCGCGAGGCGAAACTGGACAAGCCCACCGATTTCAGGCCGGAGGCAACCTTGTCCTCCAGCGCCTTGCCGCTCATGCCCTTGAGTTTCAGGCCGAAGGCGACGTTTTCATAGACCGTCAGATGCGGGAAAAGTGCGTAAGACTGGAACACCAGACCGACGGCGCGCTTGTTGGCCGCGACCCGCGTAATATCGGCCCCGTCGAGATCGATGCGCCCGCCCGCCACCGGCATCAGCCCGGCAATGGCGCGCATGGTGGTGGTCTTGCCGCAGCCTGATGGTCCCAGAAGCGCGAGCAGCTCGCCCTTGCGGATATCGAGATCGAGGTCCTTGACGGCGACATTGCCGCCATAGGCGAGCGAGACTTTTTGGAGCGAAAGGTAATTTGCGTCAGACATAACGGGAGAACCCCAGAAAACGTTCGGCCATGAAGACGATGCCGATGGAAAGGAAGGCGAGCAGCGAGGAGAGTGCGGCCACGGAAGGATCGAAGACGATTTCCATGTAACCCAGCATGTCGATGGGCAGCGTGCGCACGCCGGGGCCGGACAGGAACAGCGACACCGGCACCTGGTTGAAGCTCGTCACGAAACCGAGAATGAAGGCGGAGAGAATGCCGCCGCGAATATTCGGCAGCACCACCCGGAAAAACGCGCCGACCCGCGACGAGCCGAGCAGCACCGCCGCCTCCTCGATATCGGAACGCAGATTGTTGAGGCTGGCCGACACCACCCGCACCGCATAGGGCAGGATGAGCGCGGTGTGGGCGAGAAACAAAGCAAGCGTGATGCCGATGCCGAAAGGCACGACGAAGTAACGCAGCAGCGCCAGACCGACGATGATGCCGGGCACGATAATCGGCGCGGAGACGATGGTGCGGACTGTCTCGGCAAAAGGCAGCTTGTATCGCGACATGGCGTAGGAGGCGGGAATGCCGAGGATGAGCGCCGTGAACGTGCCGCCGATGGCAAGGAACATCGACATCGCGAAACTTTCGCGGAAGCTTTCGACGGTGAAGACCTTGGCGATCCACTTCAGCGAAAAGCCCTGCGGCGGAAAGGCGAGCGTATCGCCGGCCGAAAATGAGGCGGCGACGATGATGAGGAACGGCCCGATCAGGAAACCGACGACAAGCAGAAGTGTGAGCGGAATGAAGAGCTGCCGGGTCATTTCTTGTTCCTTGCGGTGGCGATGCGCTTCAGCAGGATATTGGCGGCAAAGCTCATGACGATCAGGATGAAGGCGATGACGCTTGCGGAGACGAAATTGTTGGAGACCGTCACCTGCTGGTAAAGCAGGGTTTCCAGCATCAGCACCTTCGAGCCGCCGAGAATGGCGGGCGTGATATAGGCCGTGAGCGAACCGGTGAAGACCAGCGTGCCGCCGACGACCAGCCCTTCTTTGGTGAGCGGCAGGATGACCTTCCAGAACACCTGCAGCCAGCTTGCGCCGAGAACGCGGGCAGCCGCAATCGTATCCTTAGGCATATTCTCAAGCGCGCTGATGAGCGAGATGATCATCAGCGGCAGGAACAATTGCAGAAGACCGATGAAGACGGCCGTTTCGGAAAACAGGATACGGATCGGCCCGTCGCTGAGGCCGACGGCCTGCAGCGCCTGATTGACGATGCCGGTTCGACCCAGAATGACGATCCACGCATAAGTGCGGGCGACCGGCGAAATCATCAGCGGCAGCACGACCAGATTGACGACGTGCCCCTTCGCGCCCTGCGACAGGTTGACGATGGCGAAGGCCGCCGCATAACCCACCACCGCCGAGACGATGGTGACAAGCGCGCCGAGCTTCAGGGTGCGCAGGAAAACCGTCTGGTTCAGCGGATCGGTGAAGAAATCGGCGTAAGCCGACAATGTCCAGCCATCGGCGGTGCGAAAGCCCTCCGACAGCAGGATGAAGACCGGCACAAGAAAGACCGCCGCCGCGAAAATTGCGGCGGGCAAGGCAAGCGCCAGCGCTTCGGCCCGGTTCTGAAACATGGGTTTATTCCCTGAACGGCCTGAGGGCCGGTTGTTTTTTCAGCCAGACGCGCCGGCCTACGATCAAAAGGGTGGAAAAGCGGTCAGGGGACGACCGAACCGCTTTTCCGGGAATGTAGCCGCCCTGACGGACGTTCAGTGCCCCATTCCAAACAGTGAAGGACTTACTGGCCGACCTTGGAATTCCACTCCGACAGCCACTTGTCGCGGTTATCCAGCGTCACGTCGGAAGGAATGAGCTGCAGGCTTTTTGCGGTTTCGTCGCCATAGGTGATGTTGTTCGCCACCTCGTCGGAAACCTTGACTTCCCTGTTGGTCGGGCTGTCCACCAGCTTTTCGGCCAGCGCCTTCTGAACGTCGGTCGAGAGCCAGAAATCCATGAACTGCAACGCCAGATCTTCGTTCTTCGTGCCCTTCGGCACCACGAGCACATTCATGCCGCCTGTCTGGCCTTCCTTGGGCGTTGCCCAGGCAAGCGGCAGATCGAGCTTGGTGAAAGGCGCCCAGGAGAAGCGGCCGATGGGCGCTGCCCAGATTTCTTCCTGCTGCATGAGCTGTACGAGCTGCGAGGACTTGACGTAGAAAGTGACGATATCGTCCTTCTTCTCGCCCACGGCCTCGATGGCGCCGGAAAGATCAGGCGTATCCTTGCCGATGGCCTTGCCGAGCATATAAAGCGCCGGCGGGCCCTGATTGGTGGTGACATTCGGGAAGGCGACGTGGTCGACAATGCCGTCCTTCAAAAGATCGGCCCAGCTGTCGATCTTCATCTTGTCGGTGCGGTAAACGATGGAGGTGGCATAGAAATTGACGCCGACGCTCATGCCGTCGCCATTCGGATCCTTGGCGATATCATAGAGCTTTTCGATATTCGGAACCTTGGACGCGTCGATCTTCTGGATCAGGTCCTTGCGGGTGGCCGACAGCGCATCCGCCATGGAAACGATGGCGAGATCGACCACTGGACTGGCCTTGTTGGCCTCCATCTTGGCCAGACGCTCGACGCTGTTGCCGGTCTCGACGACCAGCTTGCAGCCGCATTGCTTTTCGAACGGCGTATAGACCAGTTCCTTGAATTCGTCCTGCGCGAAGGCGTAGACAGAAATCGTCAGCGTCTTGTCCTGCGCCTCAGCGGCGCCCATCGTCAACATCAGGGCGGCGCCCGATGCAAGAATGATCTTTTTCATGGTGTGAGTTCTCCTGCTGTCGTTTTTTTGGCTTCAATCGCATCATGCTTTGCCTTGCCGGTGGAGCCGCGCATGATCAGCGCCATCGGTACTTTCGAGATGTCCGCCGTCACATCGACGGCGACGCCGTTTTCGCCCGCGCCGTCTATCGCGCGCAGCAGCGCGCCGACCGCGAGATCGGCGATGCGGCCCATATCCATGCGCATGGTCGTCAAGGGCGGGGTGACCACGGCGGAAAAGATGAGATCGTCGAAGCCGGTGACACTGGCCTCTTCCGGCACCTCGATGCCCTCGCGCTGCAATTCGGTGAGCACGCGCAGCGCATGCAGATCGGACACGGCGGCAAAGGCGGTGAAACCTTCTGCAACCTTCTCTGCAAGACCAAGCCGACAACCCGCGCCGCCCGCCTGTTCAATGGCGTCCACCCAGAGCGTCTGCGTCACGCACGCCTTGCCAAGACCGTCGCGAATACCGCCGAGACGGTCGTTCTGCACGTTGGAATCGCGGTTCTTGCCCACCAGCACCACCTTGCGATGGCCAAGCCCGGCCAGATATTCGCCCACCCGCCGGCCGCCATCCCAATGGTCGGCGGCGACCGTGTTGCCGGGCGTCGAGGGGCTGTCGATCACCGCGACGGGACAATCGACATCGGCAATGCGCGTGCCGCGACGGGGAACGATGACCATGCCATCCACACCGCGCTCGATCAGCCGGTTGATCGCATCCGTCTGCATGGCGATTTCACCGCGCGAGTCGGCGATCAGCACGCCGTAACCGGCAGTGACGGCCGCCTTTTCGATGGCCTGCGCGATCTGCGGAAAGAGAGGATTGGCAATATCGGGCAGCACCAGCCCCAGAACACCGCTTCTGCCGGTGCGCAGCGCCCTGCCCGCCGAGCTCGGCACATAGCCCAGCTCGCTTGCCGTCTTGCGAATGCGCTCCACCAGCTCCGGCGAAACGCGGCCCTTGCCCGACAGCGCATTGGACACGGTTGCAACCGACACGCCGAGTGCCGCTGCTATCGCGCTCAGATTGGTGGCAGGCCGTGACGACGCCATGATGGTCCGGAAGGGCTGATTAAACGTTTAATCACGATAATCGAGCAAGGCTGCCCTGTCGAGTCCGGAGGAGGGCAAAATCGGCGAAAACCCGGGCATAAAGTCTAACTGCCCGAAAAAAGTGCGATTATTTTTATGGGGCTTCGCTGTTCGCTGCGCGGTATGCCTCCACCTGCCGTACCAGCCAGTCACGAAACAGCACGACGGGAACGTGGTTGGCGCGCGAAAGCGGCGCTACTGCATAATAGGAGCTGGGGCTCCTGGCCTGATGATCGAAGGCCTTTACCAGTTGCTTCGATTTCAGCTCGTTATCGATCAGGAAAAGCGGCATGAGCGCCACGCCAAGCCCGGCGATGCAGGCCTGGGCCACGCTGGAAAATTGTTCGAAGCGCATACCCTGCGGCAGGGCGAGCGACAGGCCGAGGCTTTCGAACCAGTGACCCCATGCGCCCGGCCGCGAGGCCATGTGCAGCAGCGGCAGGGCGGCGATGTCTTCCCCCTTTTCCACGGGATGGGCGCTGAGGAATTGCGGGCTGCACACCGGCGCAACCATTTCATGCATCAGGAACGTGCTTTCCGCACCCGGCCAGTCGGCCTGACCGATATGGATCGCCATATCGAGCTGCTCGCGCTCAAAATCGAATTGCCCGATGCGGGTGGCGAAATTGATGGTGATTTCAGGGTGGTTCGCCACGAAATCCGGGATACGCGGCAGAAGCCAGCGGGTGCCGAAGGTGGGCAGCATGGCGAGGTTCAGCGTATTGCCATGCGTTTTGGTCATGATCTGCAGCGACGCGGAGCGTATCTCGCCAAGGGCGGAGGCAATCGATTTTGCATAGGCGCGGCCCTCGGTCGTCAGCGCCACGCCGCGTGCGCCGCGTTCGAACAGGCGCACGCCAAGCTGTTCTTCCAGTGACATAACCTGCCGGCTGATCGCCCCCTGCGTCAGGGCAAGCTCATCGGCGGCGGCGGAAAAGCTGCCGAGCCGGGCCACGGAATCGAAGGCGGCGAGCGCGCTGGTGGAGGGCAGAAGTTTGCGGCTGAGAGACGTCATGAGCCATTACTATATGTAATGCAAAAATGAGTAAACATGGCTTGTGCCGACTGGCTCGAATACCAATAATCCGGCCAGCAAATCCGGAGGCATCACGTGAGCGAACACGCAGCATTCAATTGGCAGGACCCTTTTCTGCTCGAAGACCAACTGACCGACGACGAGCGGATGATCCGCGACGCCGCCGCCGCCTTCGGCAAATCGGAACTCTTGCCGCGTGTCTCCGAGGCCTATCTTTCCGAGACCACCGAACCGGAACTGTTCCGCCTGATGGGCCGCACCGGCCTGCTCGGCGTCACCCTGCCGGAAGAATACGGCGCGGCCAATGCCAGCTATGTGGCTTACGGCCTCGTCGCCCGCGAAGTGGAGCGGATCGACAGCGGATACCGCTCGATGATGAGCGTGCAGTCCTCGCTCGTCATCCATCCGATCTTCGCCTATGGCTCGGACGAGCAGAAGAAGAAATACCTGCCCGGCCTCGTCTCGGGTGAACTGATCGGCTGTTTCGGCCTGACCGAGCCGGATGCCGGCTCCGATCCCGGCGGCATGAAGACCCGCGCTGAAAAGATCGCCGGCGGCTATCGTCTGCGCGGTTCGAAAATGTGGATTTCCAATGCGCCAATCGCCGATGTCTTCGTCGTCTGGGCGAAATCGGAAGCCCATGACAACCAGATCCGCGGCTTCGTGCTGGAAAAGGGCATGAAGGGCCTCTCCGCTCCCAAGATCGGCGGCAAGCTCTCGCTGCGCGCCTCCATCACCGGCGAGATCGTTCTGGACGGCGTGGAAGTGGGCGAAGACGCGCTGCTGCCCAATGTTTCCGGCCTGAAAGGCCCGTTCGGTTGCCTCAATCGCGCCCGTTATGGCATTTCCTGGGGTGTCATGGGTGCTGCGGAAGATTGCTGGTTCCGCGCCCGGCAATATGGTCTCGACCGCAAGCAGTTCGGCAAGCCGCTTGCCGGCATGCAGCTTTACCAGAAGAAGCTCGCCGACATGCAGACCGAAATCGCCCTCGGCCTTCAGGCATCGCTCCGCGTCGGCCAACTGATGGACGAGCATAAGATGGCGCCGGAAATGATCTCCATCATCAAGCGCAACAATTGCGGCAAGGCGCTGGATATCGCCCGCCAGGCCCGCGACATGCATGGCGGTAACGGTATCCAGATCGAATATCACGTTATGCGCCACGCCCAGAACCTCGAAACGGTCAATACCTATGAGGGCACGCACGACGTCCACGCGCTGATCCTCGGCCGGGCGCAGACGGGCATTCAGGCGTTTTTCTGAGGCTTTCTCGGCGTCGTTTCATCAAAAAGGCCTTCGAAGATCGCTTCGAAGGCCTTTTGCTTTTCAAATCCGGCAATCGCTCAGAACGTGCCGCGAATACCGACGCCAAACATGCGCGGTTCGGTCATGCTCGCCTCGATGCCGCCAATGCCGCGGTTTTCCTTCATCAGCGTCGGTGCGCGCTCATCGAAGACGTTCTTGACGTAGGCGTAAAATTCAAGCTCCTCCTGGAACTTGTAGCTCGCCCGCACATCCGCAATCGTATAGGGATCGATTGCATAAACGGCCTTGTTATCCGTGTCGGAATAATAGCCGTCGAGATGGCGCACCTGGCCAGAAACAGTGAACTTGTCCGTCACGTCCCAGCTTGCGCCGATGGTGAAGCTGTAACCCGGCGACTTGGCGAATTCCTTGCCGACATAGGCGGCATTGCTGGAGATCTCATCGATTTTCGTCTTCAGCAGACCGGCGCTGGCCTTCAGCGTCAAATTGTCGAGAACCTGATAATCCACGCCGATTTCCAGACCGTAAGCATGAGCTTCTTCGGCATTGACCGTGTAGGATTCGCTGATGCCCGTGGAGACGACGACCGGTACGTTAAACTGAGCGTTCTTCATGTCCATGTAGAACAGGTTACCGTTCACCGTCAGCGTATCGTCCAGCAGGCTGGCGCGGGTGAACAGCTCGTAGTTCCAGATGGTTTCCTTGTCGAAGGTGCGCCATTTGCTGGTCGTCAGATCGAATGCGACGCCGCCGGGATTGTAACCGCGGCTGATCAGGCCGCCCACCGTCCAGTCGTCATTGATGGCATAGGCCAGCGACGCCTTGGGCAGGATTTCCGAGAAGGTTTCGTCATAATTGACCGAGCTTCTGCTGGTGGCGCTCAGCGTCCGGTAACCGGCGCGCTGAATCTGGTCCTGCTGGTAGCGCAGACCACCCGTCAGGGTCCATTGATCGGTCAGGCGATAGCTCAACTCGCTGAAGAGGCCGAGATTGTCCTTGGTATCGTTGAAGCGCGAGGTTCCGCGCAGATAAAGCACCTCGTCGGCTTTCGTATGTGCGTAATAAATACCCGCGACACCGCTCAGCACGTCTTCCTGATCACCGAAGGTCACGCGTGTTTCATGGGACGTGTTTTTCAGGTCGATATCGGCATCACCCGTATTCGCAATGCCGACCCGGCGTTTGGCGATGGACGAGGAGAACTGTGTCTGGTTGAACAGTTTTACGCCGTTTTCGAAATCGTAATTGATGTCGAGAATGCCAGTATTGGTGTACTGGCTGAAATTCGGCATCGTCGTGGTGACGTGGTTGAGATCCTCGAAGGGGCGCGACGCCGCTTCCTGGCTCGGCCGGTTGGAGGCGTTATAGGAATAGGTGAGCTTCGTCGAAAGACCGGGAATTTCCGACGGTTCCCACAAAAGCTTGAAGCGACCGTTGAACTCCTTGAAGTTCTGGTCCGTGCCCTCATGGGCGAATGCGGAATTGATGTAGTCGATGAAGGTATCGCGGCCGGAATAATCGATCGCCATGCGTGCCGCCAGCTCATCCTCGATCAGCGGACCGGAAAAGGCGAAGGAACCGCGCTTCTGGTGATAATTGCCGATTTCCGCCTGATAGCTGGCTTCGGGCGTAAAGGTCGGGTCCTTGGTGTTGACGAGGATCGCGCCGGCAATGGCGTTGGCGCCCTGCGAGGTGGTCTGCGGGCCGCGGAACACCTCGATGCTTTCGACATCCCAGATGGAGCTCGCGCCATAGATGAACTCGTTATAACCGAGATAATGGCCGTCGACATTGATCGTCGCGCGCGGCACCGTGCCGGTGAAGAAGGCGATGGAGCCGGTATTCGGTCCCTGCGTATCCTGTCCGCGAATGATCGGGGCGCTGACATTGTCGGTATAAACGACGTTCGGAATATCCTTGATCGCTTCCGATACGGTCGGGTCGCCGGTCTTTTCCTTCTTGATTTTATCACCGGATATGACTGAGACGGACGACGCCGTGTTCTTCATGTCGCGCGCCACTTTTTCACCGGTCACGACGATCGGCTTCAGGACGGTGGTGCCCGCCGTCGCTGCCTGCTGATCCTGACCGAGAACCGGCGTCACAAACAATGTCACCAGCGTCAGAGCGCTGACCCCGCTCATCAAACGACCGTTAGAGCTAAACCCCATCACACACCCCTAATAAACATGAGTATTAAAGTCATATTCAAGTAACGGAAGCGTTATCCGTTTCGCAATAGAGAATGCGTTCTGTATTGCGGACAAAAAGGCTTCCGTAACGGGATGTGCCATATTTACAACAAAGTTTACCGACCGCCGCTTGCGCACCCGCAGCGTTTCGAAAGGGAACAGCATAGTTCCGTCCGCAGAAATCGATTCCGATTTCCGGCCCGATGCGTTAGGCATGCTCAACAAAACGGGGAGAACGCGCTTGAACGCCATGGGTGACGATTCGGACAATCTGCCGGAAAACGAGGGCGAAAAGCGCTCTGCCCTCATTCAGTCGGTGTCGATCGCGGCGCGTTTCCTCAATCTTCTCGCCAGATCGGACAGCGCGCTGGCACTTGGCGAACTGGCCAAACGCGCCGGCACCGGCCGCTCCACCGCGCATCGCTACATGCAAAGCCTCGTGCGGGAGGGGCTGGTGGTACAGGACCCCGCAAGCGGCAGTTACGATCTCGGACCCGCAGCGCTCGGAATAGGCATCAGCGCGCTCAGGCGAATCAATCCGGTCGAAACCGCCGGCCGCCAGATGAATGCGCTTGCCTCCAGGATCGGTGCCAGCTGCGGCGTGGCGATCTGGACCGAGCGCGGCCCGACCGTGGTGCGGTGGGCGAGAAGCGCCAGCTTTTCCATCAGCACCGTGGCGCTCGGCGATGTTCTGCCGCTGGACAACAGCGCCTGCGGGCTGGTTTTTCAGGCCTACCTGCCGCCGGACAGGATAGCCGCCGTGCGCAGGCTGCAACCGGCCGCCTTTCGCGGCTCCCGTCCCGATGCCGGCATTCTGGAAACCATCCGCGAAGCCGGTGGCGCGGAACTCAATGAACATCTGTTCTCCGCCCTGACCGGCAAGGCCGCACCGGTTTTCGACGCCCAGGGCGAACTCTGTTGTGTCGTCACCACCGTATCCTTCGTGGCCACCGCCGAGACCGAACGGCATTTTTCCCGGCTGATCGAAGCCGCCAGACAGGCGACGGCCGAATCCGGCGGCGCGTAAGCCTATTCGGCCAGATGCTCCGCAAAGGTGCGGCCGGAATAGGCCGTGCGGAAAAGCCCGGCATCGGCGAGCTTCGGCAACAGCCGCTCCAGCACCAACCGCATGGACGCCACCGAACCGCCGGGCACCGCGACGAAACCGTCGATAGCACCGGCAGCCGCCCATTCGCGGATGGCCTCAAGGGCATCTTCAACGGTGCCGATGATCTGCCAATGGCCCGACCCCATCACTTCCGGACGCCGCAATAATTCCGCGACACTCAGCGTCTCCCGCTCAATCAGCCGGCGCAGCAGGCCGGCATGGGTGCGGCTTCTCGGTGTCTCCGGCGGCGGCGGCAGGTCGGAGGCGGTAACGATCCGCGTGAGCGGCCAGTCCGTGAGGTCAAGACCCGTCATATCGCGAATGGAGGCAAAGGCGCGGGTGCGGTTGGCGCGGGCGTGGGTCTCCGCAAAGAGTTCCAGCGCCTCCCTGCCAGTCTCCGCAAGGTAGAGGCTGAGGCCCGGCATCAGCTTCACGCCGTCGGGGTTGCGGCCGTGGCCCTCGGCACGCCGCCGCAAATCCGCCCTGAGTTCGATGGCCGCCTGCATGTCCGGCGTCGAGGCAAAAACAGCGTCGGCCACCGACGAGGCGAAATCACGGCCCTCGGGAGAGGCGCCCGCCTGCACCAGCGGAATGCGGCTGGCATGGGACGGCAGGTTGAGCGGGCCTTTGACGCTGAAGTGCCTGCCCTCATGCGCCACCGGATGCACCAGTGAGGAATCGGCGAACCGCCCGCTTTCCCGGTCGAGTTTGAGAGCTTCATTCGGAAAACTCGACCATAGCGCCTTCACCACCTGCGTGAATTCGGCGGCGCGCTCGTAACGCTCCTGCGGCGAAGGCATCTCTTTCAGGCCGAAATTTTCGTGCCCCTCAAGCGCCGTGACGATATTCCACCCCGCCCTGCCATTGCTCAGCCAGTTCAGCGACTGGATCTGGCGGGCCACCACATAGGGCGGCAGAAATGTGGTCGAAACGGTGGACAACAGCCCGACATGGCTGGTTTCCCGCGCAATGGCCGCAAGAAGCATGGTCGGGTCCATGCTCGCAAATCCGCCGCCGGTCTCCAGCCCCTCGGTGCGCAGAAAAAGCGTATCCGGCCGAAACACGAAATCCACATGCGCGGCCTCCGCACGCTGCGCCAGATCGACGAAATAATCGCTGGAAAACACCCCGTTTATATCGCTGTCCGCGCGCCGCCATGCCTCGCCGCTGAGCCAGGTTGGGGCCAGCGACATGCCGACATGAAGCTTGGCTGCGACTGACATGATGCACCTCGACTGAAATAACCGGCAAGAAATCCGCACGTTGAATCGGCAAATTTCGATTTGTGGAGAGTTTTACTATAGTTTAGTGTCGCTTCAAGACCACACCGTCGCGCCTGCAGGAAAGAAATGCTTTTCCCACGGGTTCGATATTTAAATTCAAATACTTATAACGACCGTGCGGCGTCTCGACGCATGGGTGCATGAATAACAGGAGTTGTATCCGGTGCTTGACGCCACGGACCTTCACGCCAGCTATGGACATGTTCCCGTCCTGCGGGGGCTTTCCGCCCGTTTCAGATCAGGCCGCGTCACCGCGCTGGTCGGCCCCAATGGCTGCGGCAAGTCGACGCTGTTGAAGACCATCATGGGTTTCGTGCCTTTGTCATCGGGGGCAATAAGGCTCGGCGAGCGCTCGATCGGCGAGATCGGACGCCGCGAACTGGCGCGGCGCATCGCCTATCTGCCGCAGGAGTGCCATTGCCCTGACTATATGACGCTCGGTGAGCTGATCGAGCTTGCCGGTTACGCCCGTTACGGCCTTGCGGGCGGCCCGACCGAACGCGACCGCGCGCTTTTTGCCGAGGCGCTGAAGACCGTCGGGCTGGAAGACAAGGCGAAAGCGCAGGTCAACACGCTTTCCGGCGGCCAGCGCCAGCGCGCCTTCATCGCCATGGTGCTGGCGCAGGATACGGACGTGATCCTGATGGACGAGCCGGTCAATCATCTCGACATGAAATATCAATATGCCGTTCTCGGCCTCGTGCGCGAACTGACGGACAGGCATGGCAAGACCGTCATCGTCGTGCTGCACGATCTCAACCTTGCCTCCACCTTCGCCGATGATGTCATCATGCTGAAGGCCGGGCGGGTTCTGGCGTCCGGGCCGGTTGCCAAAGCGGTCACGCCTGAAAATGTCGCCGAGGTCTTCGATCTCGAAGCGGATATCTTCTCCCGGCAGGGGCGGCTCATCTGCGTGCCCCGGCTGGAGCGGCAGGAACAGGCCATTCCGGCATGACCCCGAAAATAACGCTGATTTTCGCCGGCGCGCTGCTGCTGGCCGCCATCCTCGCCATCAATCTGCTTGTCATGTCCGGCGACATGCCGCCGGCCGAAATCATGGCGACGCTCTGGCGCGGCGAGGCCGACAGCTATGAGCAGTCGGTGCTTCTCTATCAGCAGATCCCACGCGCGCTGATTGCCATCTATGTGGGGGCGACGACGGCCGTCAGCGGTTGTGTGCTGCAGGGGCTTGCGCGCAATCCCCTCGCCTCGCCCTCCACCCTGGGGCTGAATGCCGGCGCGACGCTTTTTGTGATTGCCGGCGCGCTGGTGTTCGATTTCTCTCCGGAAATACAGGGCCTTGCCGCGCTCGCGGGCGCCGGCTTCGGTTTTGCCGCCTGCTTCGTCGTCGCGCGTCTCGCGGGGCGGGCGAACGATCCGCGCGGCCTGTCGCTCATCCTTTCCGGCGCGCTGGTTTCCATGCTGCTGATCGGCGTGACCAACGCCCTGCTTCTCTCCAACCCCACACGCCGCGCCGAGTTCCTCAGCTGGGTGGGCGGCAATATCAACCACGTCTATGCCGAGCGCCTGTTCGATTTCTGGTGGATCGGCGCAATTGCGCTCGTCATGTTGTGGGCGGTCGCCCGGCCGCTGACGCTGGTTCTGCTGGGCGCGGAGAAGGCCGCCTCCGCCGGTGTGAATGTCACGCGAATTTCCCGGGTCGCGCTCTTTGCCACCATGCTGGCGTCGGGTTCGGCGGTGGCGATCTGCGGCCCCATCGGTTTTGTCGGCCTCATCGTGCCGCACATGATCCGGCCGCTGGTCGGGGTGAACTTCACGCTTGGCCTGCCGGCCTCCGCGCTTGTCGGCGCGGGCCTCTGCGTGCTGGCCGATCTTGGCGCGCAAACCCTGTTTGCGCCCTATGTGGTCAATACCGGGCTGTTCATGGATCTGCTTGGCGGCCTCGTTTTCATCGTCATCGTCAAGCGCTTCTATCTGTCGCCTTCGGCAAGGGGGCTGTCATGAAGGGGGCTTTCATGAAACGGCATTTCGCCACCGACGGCAAAGCGGTGCTGCGGCTGCCGAGCGGCCTGCAGATCGGCATCGGCAATCTGAAAGCCGGCCTTGCGCTGATAATGCTGGCATTGGCGCTCGCCGCCCTGTCCGTCAGCCTCGGCAATACCGAAACGGGCCTCGCCGATCTCCTGCGCGGGCTTGCCGGCGGGCACCTCGGCGACGATCAGGCCTATGCGCTGTGGACGGTGCGGCTGCCGCGCATCCTGCTCGGTTTCATGGCCGGCTGGAGCGTGGCGCTGGCAGGCGCCATGCTGCAATCCGTCGCCCGCAATCCGCTCGCCGATCCCGGCCTGTTCGGTCTCAGCCAAGGGTCAATGACCACCATCATGCTGCTTCTGGTGCTGGTGCCGGCCGCACCCAAGACGCTGGTGGCGCTCGCGGGCGTCGGTGGCGGCCTGGCCGTCGCCTTTCTTCTCATCGCCCTCGTCGGGCGGGAACGCTCGAGCGGCCTTGCCATATTGCTGATGGGCATCGCAATTGAATCGGCGCTTTCCTCCGTTTCCTCCGTGCTTCTGCTTTACACGCCGGCCGAAGCCTCGCTGTCGCTGGCCGACTGGATGGCGGGTTCGCTGTTTCAGGCCAGCTGGGCGACCATCTTCGTTTTCGCGCCCCTCTTCGCCGCAAGCCTTGTGGGCATTTTTCTCATCGGCCGGGCGCTCGCGGTCTTCGATCTCGGCAATGAAATGGCCATGGCGCTCGGTGAAACCGTCAGGCATTCGCGCCCGCTCGTCATTGTTTTTGCGGTCATCCTCAGCGCCTCCTCGGTTACCGCCGTCGGCCCGCTGACCTTTCTCGGCGTTATCGCCCCGCATCTCGCCACCTTCGTTTCGCCCGCCGTCGGCCGCGCCAGGCTTTTCCTGTCGGGGCTTACCGGCGGCATTCTGGTCGTCACCGCCGATACGCTGTCGCGCGGGCTGGTGGCCGATACGCCGATGCCGATCGGCCTTGCGCTGACGCTGATCGGCGTGCCGCTTTTCATCCTCACGCTGCGCCTTCAGGCGCTGCGCAGAACCAATAGCCACTGAAGATATCGAATAAAGGGAATGCCATGCGAATTGCCATCCTCATCGCCGCACTTCTGGCCGCCGGAACGAGTCTCGCCGCCGAGCGCAGCGTGACCGATGCCGCCAGCCGCACCGTCTCCGTTCCGGAAAAGCCGCAGCGCATCGTCGTCATGCACGAGCCGCTGCTCGGCGTGCCGCTGATGGATCTCGACGCCAATGTGGTCGGCGCCTATGGCCGCAACAGCGACGGTAAATTCGCCACCGCCGTCGACTTCGTCGACACCGTTCTCGGTGAAGGCCGCACGAAACCGAAGGGTTTCGGCGCGGTCGGCCAGATCGACCTCGAAAAACTGCGGGCGCTGCAACCGGACCTGATCGTCGCCACGGAAATGGATGGCGGCAAGGCCGAACAGCTCTCCACCGTCGCCCCCGTCTATCTGCAAAAGGTCAGCACCGGCCATGCCTATGGTTTCAGCGTCGAAGAAAACCTTGCCGCCCTGGTCGGGCGAAGCGATATCTTTGCCGAGCGCCGGAAGACCTATGACACGAAGCTCGCCGCCGTCAAAAAGACGCTGGGCGACGATATCAAGGGCAAGACCTATCTCGCAATCCTGCTGACCGACCAGATCAATGCGGTGGGCGACATGTCCGGCGCGGTGCAGGCATTGGAGGATCTGGGTTATACCCGCCTGAAGATCGACAACGCCGCCTCTTCGGGCGGAATGGGCTCGACCCTGATGATGCCGCTGAGTGCCGACGCCTTCGGCAAGCTCAATCCCGACCTGCTGGTAGTAATGAACAGCTATACCAGCCCCGCCCGCGGTGAGGCGGGAACACGCGCCGCCCTTGAAAAGATCATTCCCGGCTGGGAGCGTTTCGTAAAACCGGCGCGCGAGAAAAGGATCGTTTTCCTCGATTCCACCAGGGTCACGACGCCTTCCATTCCGAGCGCCCTGCACACACTGGATGAAGTGGAAAGCTGGGCAGACCGCCGCTGAACGACGTTATCCAAAGCCAATCCCGGCACGATTTATGTGCCGGGTATAAACTTGAGTTTTTGGAGAAAGTTATATTGCCGGAGCCGAAACCGCCTGTTATGGTTCGCGCATCTTGACGCAACGACGCCGGAATATCGCGCCGGATGAGATTCCCAACGCGCGATCGTCCGGCACGCCGACCCGGGACAGCGAGACCGCCGAACCCGTCGGCGATATCCCAGGAAAGACAACAGCATGAGCATGCCAGAAACCATGGATTCCCCCGTTCCGGACCGCACTCCCAAACGCCATCGCCACGCCGTCGCGCTGCGCGCGCTCAATGTCGCGCGCGTCGAAAAGCTCAGCCGGTCCACGGTCCGCATCGTCCTGACCGGACCGGAACTGGAGGGCTTTGCGAGCCTCGGTTTCGACGACCACGTCAAGATGTTCTTTGCCCAGCCCGGCGAAACGGAGCCGAGCCTGCCGGTGATCGGCCCGAACGGCATTGAATTCCCGGAAGGCGCGCCGCGCCCGCTGGCGCGCGACTACACGCCGCGCAGCTTCGACGCCGAAAAGGGCGAACTCGCCATCGATTTCGCCACCCATCACGACGGCCCCGCCAGCAACTGGGCGAAAGCCGCCAAAGCGGGTGACAAAGCGTGGATCGCCGGTCCGCGCGGCTCTTTCACCGTTCCCTTCACCTACGATTGGCATCTGCTGATAGCCGACGATACCGGCCTTCCCGCGCTGGCGCGGCGGCTGGAGGAAATGCCTGATGGCACGCGCGTCGTGGCGCTGATCGAGGTCGAGACGGATGCCGACCGGCTGGAACTCACGACCAAGGCGGATGCGTCTATCGTCTGGGTGACGCAGAAGACGGAGAACGGAACCGACCACGACGCGCTGGTGGGCGCGCTGCGCAAGCTCGACCTGCCGAAGGGCGATTTCTTCAGCTGGGTCGCCTGCGAATCGAAGGCTGCAAAGGAGGTTCGCGCCCTTCTGGTCGAAGAATTCGGCGCCAACCCCAAATGGACTCGCGCTTCCGGTTACTGGCGGCGCGGCGCCAGCGGCGTTCACGATCATTTCGATGAATGAACCGGCAATCGCGGCGGACGCCATGCCGGAGGCGGAAACGATGATGACGGAACTCAAGGCCCTTATCGCCAGGGTTCTCGACGATGAAGTGCGCGACATCGAACCGGGGGACAACCTGTTCGGTCGCGGGCTTCATTCGCTTGCCCTCATGCGGCTGATGCCGCCGCTCTCACAGCTTGCCGGAACGCGGCTCGATTATGACGATCTGGCCCGGCGGCCCACGCTTGCCGCCTGGCAGGCGCTCATCGAACGGTCGCGCGCGGGACGTTGATCCCACGACACAGCATTTTTCGCGCCGGAGCGCGATTCCCGAATATTTCCAAGGAGAGGACCATGGCAGCAGACAATACGCGTATGCTCGCACGTCGCATCGAAGAAACTTTCGACAGGGGGGATGCAGCCCCGCCGAGCCAATACGAAGAACGGGTCTGGTTCGAGCAGTTTCAGGATCCCGATCAGGTCTTCCGCGCCCTTCTCGCCTATCGCATCGGTGAAGAGTGCGATCTGCTGCGTCTGACTTCGGCGCTGAAGACGGTTTGCGAGGTCTGGCCCGAGCTTCGTGCACGCTTTGCCTTCGGCGAGGACGGCACGCTTGCCAAGAGCATCGAGGCCCCGTCCGCATCCATCGTGCAACTGCTGCATGTTCCATCGGCGGGCGAGGCCCTGACCTTGCTGCACGACCTGCAGGCAAGGCCCTTCGATGCCGAGACCGACCCGCCGTTTCAGGCCGTCGTGCTCTTAAGCGAAGGAGAAATCCTGCTCGCATTTCTGGTCCACGGCCTGCTCGGCGAAGTCCTTTCGCCGCAAATCCTGCTGGAAGGCATTACGGCGGCCTATGCCGGTGAGACACCGAAACCGCTTTCGCCGCGCGCGGTCGAAAGCGACAGTGTCGACCCGCTTCCGCTCGACTGGCTGCAACGTCCGGCCTCCGGCTCGACCGTCGTGGCGCTGCGGCAAAACGGGATCGACAGGCCGGCGAGCGATAGCCACGGCGTCGATCTTCCCGCCACCCTGCTCGGCCTCAACAGCTCCACGGCGACGAATGCGCTTCTGGCCCGCGCCGGATCGCGTTTTGCCCTTTTCCTGGCAAAAACCGGCGGTCCCGAGACCGTAACCTTGCGCCTGCAGCCCGGTACCGGTGCTGCGATGCCGATGTCAGCCGAGGCTGCGGCACGGGTAGCAATCTCCCGCGACCAATCGCCCGAACAGGCTGAAAAAGCCGTGCTGTCCGGTCTGGAGCAGCGAAACGACAATGAAGGCGGAACCGCCACCTTCACGCTTCAGGCGCTTGCGACACCCGTTCAGGCCATATCGGAGCATGGGCTCCAGTTTGAGCACCTGCCCCTGCCCTCCCTGCAATCCGGTCTCGGCCTGACGCTTGCCGCCGGTCCGACAACCGTCGGCGATATCCGTCTCGAATTGACGGGCGGCAGGGAGACATCGCCGCATGCGACGGCCTTCCTGCTGGAGCGCTTCGTCAGCCATCTCGAAGGCGGCGCGGATTTTTCCGGCATCGTCCCTCAAAACGCCGCGGCAACAGCCCTTTCGCCCGCAGCTTCCGTTCAGAACGACGACGACACCGTCGCAACGATCCTTGCGGAATTCCGTGAAGCGCTCGTCTCGCCCGACATGGGGCCGGATGACGATTTCTTCGATTTCGGCGGCCATTCGCTGATTGCGACGCGCATCATCGGACGTCTTCTCAGCAATCACGGCATCGAGCTGCGCTTCAACGATCTGTTCAGCTACCCGACCGCCGCTTCGCTCGCAAAACAGGCGACCCGGCTCGAAACCGCAGCACCCGCGCAGGCCGAGGCGACCGCGAGCGGCTCGCTCACCGCACCGCTTTCGCTGGCGCAGATGTCGCTCTGGAAGGCCTATGCCGCTTTCGGCTTCGGCGAAATCTTCAACATTCCCTTCGCGCTCGATTTCCTCGATCCCGTGGATGAGAATGCCTTCGAATGCGCCTTCCTCGATATTATCGAGCGCCATCCCGGCCTGCGGACCCATTTCTACGTCGAAAACGATACGGTTCTGCAAAAGATCGTGCCGATGCACGACCTGCCCGGTTACAAATGGTTCTGGACCAGCGACGAAAGCCAAGGTGTGGACCGGCACGCGGAAGCCGGCTGGCGGTTCGATCTTGCGCGTGAACTGCCGATGCGGCTGCGCTTCCTTAAGGATGCGCAGACCGGCCGCCAGGTGCTTTCCTTCCTCTTCCATCACATCGTGCTCGACGAATGGTCGGTGAACCTGATGATGGACGAGCTGACCGAGGCCTATCGGGCAAGGGCGGCGGGCAAGACCCCGGTCTTTGCCACCAAGCCGGCGCCTTTCCATGAATTTGCACGAAAACAGGTCGCGTCAGGCGTCAATACCGGCCACCTTGCCTATTGGACCGATATGCTGCGGGATGCGCCGAAAGGCCTTACCCTCAACGGACAGGGCGGCACGCCGCACGAGGCGCCGCAGGACGAAGCACCGGCGGGCGGCTGGATCGAATTCAAGCTGGAAAAACATGTCAGCGACGGGCTTTACGCCATTGCCAAGCAGAACAGCGCATCGCTGTTCAACGTGGTTTACGCCGCCATTGCCGCATCGCTGCGCCATCTCGGCGGGTTGAGCGATCTCGTGGTCGGCACCTCGGCTTCAGGCCGCACCGATAGCGGTTATTTCGATACGATCGGCTATTTCACCACGGTTGTCGCCCATCGCGTGCGTTTCGGCGAGACCATGACCGTCGGCGACCTGATTTCCTCGGTGAAGAACACCATCAACGGCTCGCTGGAACACAGCGAAATCCCGATCGATCTCGTCGAGGAAGCGCTGGGCATGACGCCCGGCCGCGACCATCTGTTCGAGGTCTTCATCCAGATCCACGCCAAGAACAAGCTGAACGGCACCCTTGCCGGGCCGGATGGCAAGCCGGTGGAGTTCCGCCAGATCGACCCCGACAAGCATGAATCCATGCTGGGGCTGCAATTCGAGGTGATGGAAGAGACGATCGGCGGCGAGCGCTCCATTCGCGTGCTGATGAGCTACCGTTCGGATCGCTACGGCCCGCAGGACGTCGAGCGGCTGCGCGAGACCACCAGCGGCGTCTTCAGCCGCTTTGCCGAAGCCGGCGCTTCGAGCCGCGTGCTGACGACACTCGCCTGAGCTGGAATTGGGCAAGGAAAACCCGGCTTCGCCTTAGCGGAGCCGGGTTCAATTTGTTGGCAAAATCCTGAAAGCCCTTCTCCGTCATGCTCGGGCCTGTCCCGAGCATCTGCAACGCCTCGACTTATTGGACGTGATTAGATCCTCGGCACAAGGCCGAGGATGACGTGGAGTATAGGGGAAGCGTTATCGGCCTTCCCCCTCAAACCGCCAGACGGAATGCCGTGGACGCCTCCGCCGCCGCAAGCGTCAGCGCCTCCTCGCGCAGCATGGCGTCGAGGAACAATGGCAGCTCCTCGCGGTAACGGGCGAAATCCTCCGCTTGCGTCAGCGCTGAATCCGCATCGATATGCAGGTTCAGCTCGCTGCCGTCATCTTCGCCACGGAAGGTCAGGTTGAACCCGTCGCCGGGACCATTGGCAAGGATGTGCCTGACAACGGTAAGCCCGGCAAAGACCGGCGCGCTGAAGGGCAGGACATTGATGAGCGGCGAGAAGAAGAAGCGCCGGCCCTTCGGGATTTCACGGTCGGCGGCGATCTGCTCGATGCGGTAGCGGCCATGCAGGCGCTGCTTTCGCAAATTGGCGGCGTTGCGCGTCAGAAATGCGCCGAGGCTCTCGCCCGGCTCGATGGTGAGATGGAAGGGCAAAATATTGACGAGCATGGCCGGCATATGCGCGCCGACGCTGCCCCAGCGGCTCATGAAAGGCAGCCACAATGTCAGCACATCGCGGTCCGGCCGTGGCAGGACACGGTGGAGATAAAGGCCGGATAGCAGCACCAGAAGGTCCGGCCAGCCGATCTCCATTGCGCCCGCCACCTGTTGCAACCGCGTGCTGAAACCCTGCGGCAAGGCCGCGTCCGTATGCAGGCCGCCGCCGCCATAGTCCTCGCAATCCTTGTCCAGCACCGGCAGATCGGCGGGTGCGGCGAGATAGGCCGCCCAAAAATCGCGGTCCTTTTCAAAACGCCGGCTTTGCTTATAGGCATCCTCTTCGGCAAGGAAATCGCCGAATGGGTGGAAATCCGGACCCGCTTCGCCCTTGCCGCAATAGTGCCCGTAAAGCTGGCCGCAGCGCTGCTCGACCAGCGTCAGGCCATAACCATCAACGACGATATGATGGGCGCGGATATACCAGAGGTAACGATCGTCGGCGATACGGTAGAGCAGCTGCGCCGAGAGCCTGTCGGTTCTGAGATCGAGCCTTGCTTCCACATCCGCGTTCATGCGCCGCAGCGCTTCTTCCAGAGGGGCGGAATCGCCGCGAAGATCGACAAGCTCCACCACCGGAGCATGGCTTGGGTCGCAGCATTGCTGCGGCGTCTCGCCGTCGTCGCCGATGCGGAAACGGATCGACAGGACTTCGGATTCGCGCACGGTGCGTTTGATCGCCTCGATGAGCGCGCCTTCATTCACCGCACCGGAAAGGTCGATGTAGTGGGCGACGGTGGAAACCGGCTCGTCGGGATGGAAGGAAAACTCCTCCCAGAAATCGAGTTGCGGCTGCGTCAGTGGAAGCCAGCCGCCGGCAGGATCGATATGCGCCATCTGTTTTTCCTTGCACAATTTCCGTTATCGGACGCGAAGTACCGCCCGAAATGATTGGGTTCACGCCGCCCGGGCGGCCAGGAGCGAAGTCACCTGTCTGGCGTTGCGGCACCGCAGAAGCTGCTGCGGTGTGAGCTCCACGCCGAAGGCGGTGCGGATTTCAGCCGAGACGGTTTTCAGATGCGAAGGCAGAAGACCGAGCGCCAACAGGTCGCTGTTTGCATCCACATTCGCAGGTTTTTTACCCAGCACGCCGAGATAGATATCCAGCACCCGGCGGTCGCCCTGATCGGCGGCGGGGGCTGCGGGTGCGGAGATTTTTGCCGGTTCCGCGGCACCGGTCAGCAATTCGCGGGCGCGACGGCGATCCGGCTTGCCATTGGCCGAGAGCGGCAGATCGTCGACCTTGAGAAACCGGCCGGGCACATGCGATTCCGGAAGATGCTGGCGGGCAAAATTGCGCAGATCGGCGGTCGGGAGTTCAAGGCCCGGCGCAACGACGTAAAGCACGCCGATGGCCGCCTCGCCCTTTTGTTCGATGCCGTAATCCACCACCAGAACGCGTTGGATGGAAGGATGGCGGATAAGCTCGTTTTCCACATCCGGCAGCGAAACGCGCACGCCGCGCACCTTGACGTAACCATTGACGCGGCTGGCAAACATGATCTTGCCATCCGGCCGGTAACGGCCCCGGTCTCCGGTGCGGAAGGCGCGCACGGGGTTTCCTTCCGGATCGGCAACCGTCACGAAATCCGTCTGGGTAATCGTGCCATCTTCGAGATAGCCGATTGCCACATTCACGCCGGCCGTATGGATGCGGCCAACGACACCGGTCGGGCAATGGCCGCCCCGATCGTTGAGGACGAAATATCGATTGGCGGGCAGCGGGTGGCCATAGGGCACGGCCGCCACATCTTCCGCAACGATCTCGTGCCAGATGCTCCAGATCGTGGTTTCCGTCGGCCCACCGAGCGATATCAGCCGCAGGCCGGGCTTCAATCTGCGAAGCTCTTCGATGATCATCGGCTTGATGTAATCGCCGCCCTGCGCGACGAGCCGCAGCGATGAGAGCTGGTCGCCACGGCGGCAGGAGAGAAGCATTTCGAGGATGGCCGGCACCGAGCACCAGAGCGTGACGCCATGCTCGGCCACCAGCTCGTTCCAGCGCACCGCATCCTTTTCCTCTCCCGGTTCCGGCAGCACCAGCGTCGCCCCCGCGACGAGTGCGCCGAAAACATCGAAGACGGACATGTCGTGATGCAGCGGCGTGACGGAGATGAACACATCGCCATCCGTCACCGCCCATTCCGCAAGCGTGCTGCCGATGACATTGGCCGTGGCGCGGTTGGAAAGCACGACGCATTTCGGCTTGCCCGTCGTGCCGGAGGTATAGAGATAATAGGCAGGCTCCTCGCTTTGGGAAAGCGCCGCCACCTCCGCCATGGTAACGGGTGCGCCAGCCGGTGCGGGCGCGGACAGAAGCTGCGCCGGATCGACAGCGTCGAAACCCTGCGGAACGCTGCGGGCGACGATGATCGCCGGGCGGCAGTTGGTCAGCAGATAGCGCAGGCGGTCTTCCGGCGAGCCGGCATCGACCGGCACCCAGACCGCACCCATCAGCGCTGCGGCAAGCGTGATGGCCGTATGGTCCAGGCTGCGCGGCAGGCACACGGCCACGACATCGCCGCGGCCGATGCCGCGCGCCCTGAGGCCCGCCATCGCCCCTGCCACCATCTGACCGAGTTCGCCATAGGCGATACGCCGTTTGCCGCTGACGAGCGCCGTGCGCGACGGGTCGCCCTCGAAAATATGGCCGGCGATCCGTTCCAGAAATGGCGGGCAGGCAAAGTTTCCTTCGTCGCCGTTCAGCCGGTAGTGGGACAGGTCGACAATATCGCGTGTGTTGAAGGAGAAAGTGCCGCTATCCGCGATCCCGGCAATCGCGCGTTCGATTGCCGCGAGAATATCCGCCACCGTCGCCGCATCGATCGCCTGCTCGGCATAGTCGATATCGAGGACGAGATCGCCCTGCGGATTCTGCGAAAAGCGGAAATCCAGCGCCACCTGCGGCGTCTGCGTAAGCCCGCCCGTCCATTGCATCGTCGATTCGGATGAAAGCGTCGGCCAGGTCAGACCGTTGGTGATCACCACCGGCAAGGCGAGCCCGCCCGGATTGGCATTGAGAAGCACACGATTGAGATCGATACCCGAAAAGGCGAGATGGTTCAGCCCTTCCAGCACATCCGTCTGGAGGCCTGCCGCCCGCTCCGCAAAGCTATTCCTGGCCGCATCCCATTGGACGGCGATGAAGCTGGAGCGGTTGGCGAAGGCGCCTTCCACCTGCGGCGCGACGGGAATGCCGACGACGAGCGCGCCTTCGTTGAGCCAGAGCGAGAGCACATCGAGGATAACGGCCGTCAGCGCCGAATTCTTGAACAGCCGCTCTTTCGCACCGATGCGCGAAAAGGCGGTGAAACGCGGCTTTTCGACAGTCAGGCTCCGGCGGCTGTAACGCGAGGCGGGAATGGTTTCGAGCGGCGCTTTCCACGGCAGTTGCGAGGGCACCTCGGCATCTTTCAACTTTTCAGCCCAATAGGCGGCATCCCCGGCACGGGCCGCCGAGATATCCTCCTTCGGCGTTCCGGTCGTAGCGGCGGCTTCTGGCGGCACGACACCATCGAAGAGTTCCGCCGCGAGGCTGGCAATGGCCCGCCCATCAAGGATAAGCGCGTCGAAACGCAGGAAGACCACGACCTTATGCCCCGTCGGCCCGGCATCGGGCATAAGAAACACCGTGACCTGCCATGGCGAGGCTGCGAGATCGAAATGTGCATGGGAAAAATCCCGTCGCACCGTGTCGATCCTTGCCTCGGCTTGCGAAAGAGACAGGGCCGAAAGATCGACGAGATCGAGATTGATCTTCGGCTCATCGGCGACCATCTGCACCAGCCGTCGCTCGTCGATGCGGGTGCGCAGGCTTTCATGTCTCGCGACCATCGCGGCAAGCCGCGACCGCAGCAGTTCCGGGGCGATATCGCCGCGATATTCGCGGAACTCCTGCATCGCCACGCCGCTCAGCGGCAGATGGGTGCCGCGCCCGAGCAGATAGGCCTGTTGCAGGGGTGAGAGAGGACGTTCCATGAGTTTTCCTTTTGCCTCGGCTGTCGTTTCCGACCGCTGCGCGACCAATCGCTCCACGCTTTCGCAAACAAGATCGGGGCTCTCGGCGATCCGGCGAAGAAGAGCGACATAGGTTTCGAACAGGGCGCGCAGCCAGCGTTCCGGCAGTGCATCGAGCCGCACATCCCAGTTGATCAGCAGACCGCCATCCACCGCCGCCACCTGCGCATCCAGCGCGACCCCCGACCCCTGCGAGACGGTGTGGACCATCGGACCGAACACCCGCCCGACCCGTTCCGAAAACAGCTCCCCGCCCGGAAGATCTACCCCGGCGGTGAAAACCACCGGCGAGGTCTGCAAACCACCGCGCTGGCGGGAGAGATCGCGCATGACGCTGACGCCCGGATAGGACTGGTGTGCGAGAAGCCCGTTCATCTCATCGAACAGCCTGCCGAGCAGCGCTACAAGCGTTTCTTCAGGCCTGATATCGACGCCGAGCAGGAGCACGTTGGAAAATTCGCCGACGATCTCATCGACCCCTTGCACCAACGGCGCGCGCCAGAAACCCGGCACGGAGAGCCGGAATTTTTCCGCCCCCGACGCCTGCGACAGCGCCAGTGCGAAAACACCGAGCAGAAGGGTCGATGTCGTTACGGAAAAACGCCGCGCTGTCCGCTCCAGGCTGCTACGCTCCGCCGCTGAAAGCAGCGTGGCGAGCCGGTCCGTGTGAACGGCGCGCAAGGGGTCATCCGACAGAAACGGCAGCGGCGGAGCGTCCGGAACATCGGCAAGCCGTTGCCGCCACCACAGGCGGTCCCTTTCGCGCAAGCCCCTCAAGTCCGGGTCGGACATGAGACGTTCCGCCCAGTCGAAAAACGACGGCGTTACCGGTTCGACAGTTCGGGTTTCGTCTGCGCCTGACGCCGTCTCGTAAAAACGGGCAAGGTCTTCCATCACGATCCGCACGCTGGCCGGATCGACGGCCAGCATGTCTGTGTCCACATGCAGACGGCAACGCCCTTCCGGCAACAGGCTGAGCGAGATCGCCGCCGGTGCGGCAATGCGTAGATCGGCCCGGCGATGGCTCCATTCCTCGCGCTTCGCCTCAAGACGGCGTGCAAGCGCCTCCGAATCGAGCGCGGTCATGTCCTCCACATCGAGGCGGAGCAGCCGGCCGGCAGGATCGACGGACTGATGGCCTTCAGCATCGATCCTGAGGCTCAGCATGGGGTGACGCCGGCAGAGCCTTTCCACGGCAACGGCCAGTTTTTCCGCATCCACCGCCTGCCCGTCGAATTCGAGGTAAAGATGGGGCGTAACTTTCCCGAGTATTCCATCCGCCTCGCGGCCGACCCAATAGGCCACCTGCATGGGGGTTAAATTTAGCATGTGAATTTGAACCGGTTGACAAAACATGATTAGCATACTCAAGTATAAGCCATCGTCAACCACTCGCACAGGAGGCATCCCATGAAAACGGGAGCACTCAGGACGAATGACGTCGAATCCGACGAAATTACTGAATTTAATAGAGAATTTCTGTTTACTTCCGGCAGCGGGCAATTGCGCGCCAAGGGCATTCGCGAAAAAATAGCGATTCCCGCCCGGGGCGGCGAAGACATTGCCAGCCCGCTGCAGCAGGCACTGGCCGGCGCCTTCGAGCGTGCGCAGCGGGAGGGCGAGCAGAACCCCATCGCCATCGGCGCGATCCCCTTCGATGTCAGCGAACCTTCATGCCTGTATATTCCATACAACTATGAATGGAATTCCAAGGATGCAGAGCCGATCGTCGCCGATTCGGCCATGCCCGCCCTTGTCGGCCAGAACAGCCTGCCGGACGAGAGCGGTTTCAAGCATGCCGTCGAACATGCCATCGTCAATTTCCGCCATTCCGAAGTCCGCAAGGCGGTGCTTTCCGTCATGCGTGAACTGACCTTCGCCTCCGAGGTCAATGTCGAAAGATTGCTGGCTAGCCTCGCCAAACAGAACCGCGAAGGTTACCAGTTCCGCATCCCGCTGCCCGATGGCGGCGACCTGATCGGCGTCAGCCCGGAACTCCTGATTCGCAAGCAGGGCGAGAAAATCATCTCGAACCCGCTGGCGGGATCGGCAAAACGCATGGTCGATCCGGCGGCGGACAAGGCCAATGCGGATCGGCTTTCGGCCTCGGAAAAGGACCATTACGAGCATAGCCTCGTCATCGAGGATATCCGCTCGCTGCTTTCGCCGGTCTGCGCGGAACTCGATGTTCCCGAAAAACCCTCCCTCATCAACACGGCGGCACTCTGGCATCTTTCGACCCGCATCGAAGGCCGTCTCGCCGATCCGGAAACCAATGCGCTACAGCTTGCCTGCCTGCTGCACCCGACGCCAGCCGTCTGCGGCTTCCCCACCGAGCGCGCCCATCGCCTCATCCGCTTCGTCGAGCCTTTCGAGCGCGGCCTCTTCACCGGCATGGTCGGCTGGACGGATTCGCAAGGAAATGGCGAATGGGTGGTGACCATCCGTTGCGGCACTGTGCAGCGGGAAACCGTGCGGCTCTTCGCCGGTGCGGGCATCGTGGAGGCCTCGGAGCCCGAATCCGAATGGGCCGAGGTGCAGACCAAGCTCAAGACCATGCTGAACGCCTGCGGTCTTTCTGCCTAATTTTTCCAGGGACAAACCATGACAATCGAATTCCAACGCTGGCCCGAGGATTTCGTTCGCCGATACCGCGAACGCGGCTACTGGATCGACCGGCCGCTGAGCGGCATTCTCGCCGAACAGGTGGAGCGCCGGCCGGACGCCACAGCGCTGATCTGCGGTAACCGTCGTTTCAGCTATGCCGATCTCGACCGGCAATCCTCCAATCTGGCTGGACATCTCTCCGCCGCAGGCATCGGCAGGGGTGATACGGCGCTGGTGCAATTGCCGAACATAGCCGAGTTCTATCTCGTCTTTTTCGCGCTCATCAAAATCGGCGCCGCCCCCGTCAATGCGCTTTTCAGCCATCGCTGGCTGGAAATGACCTCCTATGCGGAGCAGATCGCGCCGAAGCTGGTGATCGCCTCTCGCATCCACGAGCTCTTCGCCGATGACACATTTGTGGAGGCGCTGAAGGCGGCCTCTCCAAAGCTTGCCGTGACCCTGCTGCTTGGCGAAACCGATCCGCAGCGCAGCCTGGAGCAGCGGCTGGCGTCGCCTGCCGAAAATCCACCGGCTTACGCCCCTTCCGCCGCCGATGAGGTGGCGCTGTTCCAGCTTTCCGGCGGCAGCACCGGAACGCCGAAACTGATCCCCCGGACGCATAACGACTACGACTACAGCGCCCGGGCCAGCGCGGAGATTTGCGAACTTTCGCCGCAGACCCGCTTCCTCTGCGCCATTCCGGTGGCGCATAATTATCCGATGAGTTCGCCCGGCGCGCTCGGTGTGTTCCACGCCGGCGGTGCGGTGGTCATGGCCGCCAATCCGGAGCCGCTTGCCTGCTTCGATCTGATCGAAAAACACGGCGTCGATATCGTGCCGCTGGTGCCGCCGGCGGTGGCGCTGTGGCTGCAGGCGGCTCCCGCCCATCGCGAACGGTTGAAGTCGCTCAAGCTCCTGCAGGTCGGCGGCGCAAGCTTCGCCGAAGCGCTCGCCCGCCAGGTGCCGGAGGTCTTGGGGTGCGACCTGCAGCAGGTGTTCGGCATGGCGGAAGGCCTGGTGAACTACACCCGCTTCGGTGACCCCGACCATATCGTCTTCACCACGCAAGGCCGGCCGATCAGCCCGGACGACGAGATCCGCATCGTTGACGAGGACGGCAATGACGTGCCCGAGGGCGAAGCCGGCATGCTGGCGACCCGCGGCCCCTATACATTCCGGGGCTATTACCGCGCCCCCGAACACAGCGCCCGGGTCTTCGACAAGGACGGCTTCTATTATTCCGGCGACGTCGTGCAGCGCACGCCCGAAGGTTATCTGCGGGTCGTTGGCCGGGTGAAGGACCAGATCAATCGCGGCGGCGAAAAGGTCGCTTCGGAAGAGGTGGAAAACCTGATCCTGCGGCATCCGGACGTCACCCATGCGGCTCTGGTGGCGATGCAGGACGAACTTCTCGGCGAAAAAAGCTGCGTCTTCGTCGTGTCGCGCAATCCCGCGCTCAAGGCGCCGGCCATCCGCCAGCATCTCGCCGGTCTCGGCGTCGCGGATTACAAGCTGCCGGACCGCGTGCGCTTCATCGAGGCCATGCCGCTCACCGCCGTCGGCAAGATCGACAAGAAGCGCCTGCGCGACCTGCTGACGGCCCCCGTCGCCATCAGCGCCTGACAAGCAGCGCCAATCGAAAGGGACGCTCAAAAGGGCGTCCCCAATTCCAAAGATTACGTGCCGCCCAAGCCGGCGCAGAAAAAAACCGAGGTCATCATGACGATCCCCACCATTTCCGACTATCCGATGCCGGTCGCCGCGAGCTTTCCGGCCAACAAGACAAAATGGCAGCCCGATGCGAAACGCGCCGTGCTTCTGATCCACGACATGCAGCGTTATTTCCTGCGGTTCTACGAGGCCGACGGCAAGTTGATGACCACCCTCATCGACAATCTCGCCAAGGTGAAGGCATGGGCCGTAGAGAACGGCGTGCCGGTCATCTATACCGCCCAGCCACATAACCAGCCGCCCGGCGACCGTGCGCTCCTGAACGACATGTGGGGACCGGGTCTCACCGTCGTCGATCCCGAATTGCAGAAGGTGGTCGACAAGCTCGCGCCGACGCCCGACGACGTGGTGCTGACCAAATGGCGCTACAGTGCCTTCCAGCGTTCCGATCTTGCTGAGCGCATGAAAGGCTGGGGCCGAGACCAGATCATCGTTGGCGGCGTTTACGCCCATATCGGCTGCATGATGACGGCGGTGGAAGCCTTCATGAAGGATATTCAGCCCTTCATGATCGGTGACGGCGTCGCCGATTTTTCCGAGGCCGAACACCGCATGGCGCTGCAATATGTGGCGACGCGTTGCGGCGTGGTGATCGACACCGCAAGCCTTGTCCGCGCGGGCGAGGCCACCGGCACCCGCGAATGGCTGAAAGCCCGAGTCCTGCAAATGGTGGAGGATGAAAGCGATATCGATCCCGATGAGAACCTGATCTTTTACGGGCTGGATTCGCTGCAGGTGATGAAGCTTGCCGGCGAACTGAAGGAACGCGGCGTCACCGTCGGCTTCGATGAGCTTGCCCGTGTGCCGACACTCTCCGCCTGGTGGGCGCTGATCGAAGAAAAGCGGCTCGCAGCCTGAGCGGACGGACAAGATGACGCAACAGAGATTTACCGGGCGGCGCGTGCTGGTGACGGGCACGGCCCAGGGCATCGGCCGCCGCATCGCCGAACGTTTCATCGAGGAAGGGGCCGAGGTCATCGGCCTCGACCTTCTGGCCGACACAGTGGAGGCCCCCTTCCGCCAGATCGCGCTCGACATCACCGATGCGGCGGCAGTGGAGACGACCTGCAAAACGATCGAGAGCGAATGGGGCGGACTTGATATTCTGGTCAATGCCGCCGGCATATTGCGGCTCGGCGACAGCGAAAGCCTGACGCCGGCGGACTGGAAAGCCTGCATGGATGTCAACGCTGGCGGGCCGTTCTATATGCTGCGGCAATGGAGCGGCGCCTTCAAGCGACAGCGGCGCGGCGCGATCGTCAATGTCGGCTCCAATGCCGCCGTCGTGCCGCGCATCGGCATGATGGCCTATTGCGCTTCCAAGGCGGCGCTGGTCAGCCTCAGCCATTGCGCCGCCCTTGAGCTTGCGCCCTATGGCGTGCGCTGCAATGTCGTCTCTCCCGGCTCCACCGATACGCCGATGCTTGCCGGCATGTTGAGCGATCCTTCCGGCAAGGAACGGCTGGTCGCCGGCCTGCCCGAGCAGTTCAAGCTCGGCATCCCGCTCGGCAAGATCGCGAGGCCGGACGATATCGCCGATACGGTCCTGTTCCTCGCCTCCGATCAGGCCGGCCATGTGACGATGCAGCAGATCGTCGTCGATGGCGGCGCAACGCTTGCGGCCTGAACGGGAGCGGGAGGGCGAAAAGCGTGAGCGCATGATCTAGGCCGCTGGATGAAGGTGACGGACATGGCCATTGCAACGGCGTTTCATCGCAAAGCCGTCTCCGGCGATCCACCGGAGGCCATCTGGCCTTGGCCGGACGACAGCTGCGATTGCCATTGCCTCACCCTTCGTTACAGCGCCGATGAGGGTTGCGGCGGCGAGGTCCCTCCCTTGCCGCCGCAGCTTTTACACGCCCTGCCCAGACGCAAGGCAGAATTCGTCGCCGGGCGCAGATGCGCGGCCGAGGCCATCCGCCGCCTCACCGGCCGCTCCACCTTTCCCGGCATGGGTGAGGACCGCGCGCCGCTCTGGCCCGAAGGCGTGATCGGCGCGATTTCCCACAGCCATGAGCGGGCGATTGCCATTGCCGGCTCTTCGGGGCGGTTCCGCGGTATTGGCATCGATATTGAAAGGCTCCTGACCGAGGAGGAGGCCCGCGATATCGCCACGCAGGCCCTGACGGAGCGTGAACGCCACAACCTCGGCAACGCCATCGACCCCTTCATGACCGGTCTGATTTTTTCGGCGAAGGAAAGCCTGTTCAAGGCGCTTTATCCGACAGTGAAACGGTTTTTCTTTTTCGAGGCGGCGGAATTATCCGGCTTTGACGACAACGGCTCGGCCTCGCTGCGGCTGACCGCCGACATAGGCGGCGAATGGCGCAGGGGAACGGAGATTGCCTTCCGTTTCTGCCGCTTCGACGGCTTTCTCGTCACCCGCATCCTGATCGGGCGCTGACGAAAAAAGCCGCCCCGCGGCAGGGAAAATGACCGCCGATACTGCCGTTTCCGTCATCCGCATGAAATATTGGGACGGTAGGCACCTTGCTGGAATGATTCCAAACAAGCAACGGTGGAGACAGACTATGACCGACATCGATACGAGCAAATTGTCCTGGGACGAGTGGGACGAACTGCAGAACCCGCCGCCGGCCGAAACCGATTTCGACCGCGTGGTCGAAACCGCGATTTCCCGCCGCGGCTTTCTCGGCGGCGTGCTTGCCTTCGGTTCGGCCGCGGCCGCCATGGGCACGCTCGGCAACCTGATGAGCAGCACCTCGGCCGAAGCGCAGGAAGCCGCCGTCGGCCGTTTCCCCTTCAAGCCGGTTGCGGCGGCCACCGACAACACCATCCACGTCCCGGAAGGTTATAACTGGAAGCCGCTGGCGAAATGGGGCCAGCCGCTGTTCTCCAACGTTCCAGATCTCGACCCCGCCAAGGGCGTCAGTGTTGAAAACTCCGACAAGGTCTTCGGCGAAAACACCGATGGTATGGAACTCTTCGTGGTCGGCAGCCACCAGCTGATCGCCGTCAACCATGAATATGTGAACCCGGAAACCAACCTGCCGCACGCCGAAAAGGGCAACCCGAAGACGGCCGACGATGTGAAGATCCTGCAGAACATGCAGGGCGTCACCGTCATGGAAGTCGCGGAAGACAAGGACGGCTGGAAGATCGTTCTCGACAGCCCCTTCAACCGCCGTATCCACCACAATACGCCGATGAAGCTTTCCGGCCCGGCCGCAGGCTCCGATCTCGTCAAGACCGCCGCCGACCCGAAGGGCGTCGACTGTCTCGGGACCTTCAACAATTGCGGCGCCGGCCGCACACCGTGGGGCACCTATCTCACCTGCGAAGAAAACTTCAACGGCTATTTCGGCACCACCGACGCCGCCTTCAAGCTGCCTGACGATTATAAGCGTTACGGCATCGTCGCCGAAACCCGCTACGCCTATGAGAAGTTCGACGAGCGTTTCGACGTCGCCAAGAACCCCAACGAACCGCGCCGCGCCGGTTACGTGGTCGAGATCGATCCTTCGGACGCCTCCTCCACCCCGATCAAGCGCACTGCGCTTGGCCGTATCAAGCACGAAAACGCCGCCGTCGTGATCGCCCGCGATGGCCGTGTCGTCGTTTACATGGGTGACGACGAGCGTGGCGAATTCCTCTATAAATTCGTCTCCAACGGCATCTACGTGCCGGGCGGCGACACCTCTAAGCTGCTCGATGAAGGCACGCTTTACGTCGCGAAATTCTCCGACGACGGCGCCGGCGAATGGCTCGCCCTGACGCCTGAAACCACCGGCATGAAGATCGACGAAATCTGCGTCTTCACCCGTCAGGCCGCTTCCAAGGTGGGCGCGACGACGATGGATCGCCCGGAATGGGTCGCCATCAACCCGGTCGCCATCGAAGCCTATTGCGCGCTGACCAACAACAGCCGCCGCGGCGAAATGAAGGACGGCAAGCTGCGCGCCAATGCCGGCGGCGACGCCATGGCGATCAACGCCGCCAACCCGCGCGAAAAGAACGAATACGGCCAGATCGTGCGCTGGTATCCGGAAAATGACGACCATGCGGACGGCAAGTTCAAGTGGGACCTGTTCTGCATGGCCGGCAACCCCACCGTCCACAAGGACGCCTATGCCGGCTCCTCGAACATCAACGAAGGCAACATGTTCAATTCGCCTGACGGCATGATGTTCGATAGCACCGGCCTGCTCTGGATCCAGACCGACGGCGAGGACACCAATGAAGGCAACTTCGCCGGACAGGGCAACAACCAGATGCTGGCGGGCGACCCGGCCACCGGCCGTATCGAGCGCTTCCTCACCGCCCCGAAGGGTTCCGAAGTCACCGGCCAGACATGGTCCGGCGACAAGCGCACCCACTTCGTCGGCATCCAGCACCCCGACGCCCCCTTCCCGGATGGCGAAGGCAAGCTGCCGCGCTCGACCGTCATCGCCATCAAACGCGATGACAATGTGAAGATCGGCTAAGCCATAGACGTATTGGCAGCCGGACCGCGACGGAAATCGCGATCCCGTTTCACCATAAGACGCCGCGCGGCCAAGGGACGCGCGGCGTTTTGCCGGGTTGCGAAGGCATGTTTGCGAAGCGGCACATTTCCACGTCCTCATCTCGGACAGCCCCTCCCTCATTGATCACACGGTTGCTCCAGGCCGGTACGGCCCGTCATGGATCGCAGGAGACTGTTTACGACGCAGGCGCCCGCCGACATATTTCCACATCGCGGCTTGGCGGCTTGGCGGCTTGGCGGAAGAAAGCTCTGCGCGCTTTATAAGCAAAGCAACGCCGTGCATCCTTGGAGATGCACGGCGTTGCTAATTGATCGCACTATTTCGTCCAATGGCGCACCGGATCTTGCCTTCAGGCTTCGCGGAAGGTGCGGTTCGCCTGATCGAGCAGGGGTTTGAGGAAATAGGACAATACGCTTCTTTCGCCTGTCGTGATGAAGGCTTCCACCGGCATTCCGGGCATGAGGCTGAATTCGCCCAACCGCTTTATCTGCTCCTGCGAGGTGGCGACGCGCACGAGGTAATAGCTCGTGCCCGTTCGCTGATCCACCGTCACGTCAGCCGAGATACGCTCCACAGTGCCTGTAATTTCCGGCGTCGTTTTCTGGTTGAAGGCGGAAAAGCGCAGGTTCGTCGCCTGGCCGTAAAATATCTGGTCGATGTCCTGCGGCGCGACCTTGGCTTCCACCACCAGCTTGTCGACTTCCGGCACGATCATCATGATCTGTTCGCCCGGCGCAACGACCCCGCCGACAGTGTGTACTGAAAGTTGATGCACCACCCCATCCTGCGGCGCGAGAATATCGACACGTTTCAGCTGGTCTTCGGCCGCCACCCGGCGTTCGACATATTCGCCGATGCGGGCATCCATTTCGCGCAGATCGGCCCCCACCTCTTCCGACCATTGCTCGTCGATCTGAAGAATTTGCAGCCTGGTTTCGCTGATCTTCGCCTCGACCCCGGCAATGCCAGCCATCAGCCGGCCGATGTCGCCATCGATATCCGTGGCCTGACGCTCCAGCGTACTGAGCCGGCTTTTTTCCATCAGGCCTCGCTCATGCAGGGAGCGAAAGCGGTTCAACTCCTCGCCGACCATGCCCTGTTCGCGGAAATTCGCAGCGCGCTCGGCATCCATGCCGGCAATCTCATCGCGAAGCTGCTGCACACGCTGTTCAAGCTGGCGTTTTTTGCTTTCGCGAACGGCCTTGCGGTTTTCATAAAGACGCTGTTCGGCATTCATCATCGCGGCGATCTCGACATCGGCGGCTCGCCCAAGCAGCACTTGCGGGAACACGACCTTGCCGGCGCGGTCACGCTCGCTCTCCAGCCGCGCCTTGCGGGCGTTGAATTGATCGAGGCTCTTGACGATGATGGCCAGATTTGCCCGCGTCATCGTCGCATCGATGCGCATGACGACGTCGCCGGCCTTCACCCGGTCGCCATCGCGCACCATCAATTCGCTGACGACGCCGCCCACGGGATGCTGGACCTTCTTCAGGCTGGTTTCCACCACCAGCGAGCCCTGGGCAATGACCGCGCCGACGATTTCGGTGCCAATTGCCCAACCGCCGAAGATGCCGGTCAGGGTGAGAAAACCAAGTCCACCGACAAGAAGGTGGCTGCGGATCGAGCGTCTGAGTGCCTGCCATTCATCCATCTTCATGCCTTTCCTGTTTCCACGCCCTGAACGACCTTGAGGGCGCCGGCCGCACCGCTGACCGGGCGCAGCACCTTGGCGAGCACCTCATCCTTCGGGCCGAAAGCCTGTTGCCGCCCTTCGGCGAGCATCAATACCTTGTCCACGGCTAAAAGCGCGCTGGGGCGATGAGCGATGACGACGGCCACGCCACCACGCTCACGAATGCCGAGAATGGCTGCTGTCAGCGCCTCCTCGCCTTCGGAATCAAGGTTGGAATTCGGCTCATCGAGCACAACGAGGAACGGGTCGCCATAAACTGCCCGCGCGAGCGCGATCCTCTGTTTCTGCCCCGCTGACAATTGCCGCCCGGCTTCCCCCACCTGTGTGGAATAGCCCTCCGGCAGGCTCACGACGAGATCGTGAATTCGCGCTGCGCGCGCGGCCGCAATGATCTTTTCCGAGCTTGCCTGTCGGTCGAATGAGGCGATGTTTTCGGCAATGGTGCCGTCCAGCAGTTCGATCGCCTGCGGCATGTAGCCGATGTGGCGGGCCAGCGCTTCAGCCGGCCATTGGTCCAGTGTCGCGCCATCCAGTCGGACCGAGCCTTTGAGCGGACGCCAGAGCCCGACCAGCAACCGCGCAAGCGAACTTTTCCCCGAACCGCTGGCCCCGATCACGCCAAGGGCGCTGCCCGACGCGAGCGTGAAGGCGACATCCTGCAGAACCGGCTCTGCCGCCTCCGGCGGGATGACGCCGACACACTCTACGGAGAGAAGGGAGCGGGGCGCTGGAAGGTCCATGCGCATGGCGGCATCCGGTAGCAGCGCAAGCGTCTTTTCAAGACGGCGGCGGCTTTGCCGCGCGGCGATGAAGCCCTTCCAGTTGGCGATGGCGAGATCGACGGGAGCGAGCGCCCGCGCCGACAGGATGGAACCGGCGATGATGATGCCGGGTGTCGCCTGCTCATTAATGACCAGCCACGCCCCGACAGCGAGAATACCCGATTGCAGCAGCATGCGCAGCACCTTGCTCGCCACACCGAAACCGGAGGCGATATCGCTTGCGGTGCGCTGCCCACGGCCATAAGCGCGATTGTCCACCTGCCAGCGCTCCCGCAATGGCGGCGTCATTCCCATGACGGCGATGATGTCGGCGTTGCGGCGAGTGCTCTCAATCAGCCGGTTGCGCGCGGAAGCGTGTCGTGCGGTCTCTTCCACGGGACGCTTGGAGACAAGCTCCGTCATCAGCGTGAACATCGTGAGAATTGCGGCGCCTGCGAGCGCAGTGACCCCGAGCCAGAAATGGAAGGCGAAACAGATGGCAATATAAAAAGGCAGCCAGGGCAGGTCGAACAAAGCGGTCGGTCCGCTTCCCGACAGGAAGGAGCGAATTGTATCGAGATCACGAAGCGGTTGCGCCTGAGCGCCGCTGACAGGCATTCGCACTTGCAGACCGATCACCGCATCGTAAACCCTGGAGGACAGGACCTGGTCGAGACGATCGGAGATGCGCACCAGCAGGCGGCCGCGCACGGCATCGAACAGACCCTGAAACACATAAAGCGCCACCACGATGGCGAACAGGGCCAAGAGCGTCGGCAGGCTGCGGCTCGGCAACACGCGGTCATAGACCTCCATCATGAAGAGCGAGCCGGTGAGATAAAGAATATTGACCAGAGCGCTCATGAGGCCGACGCCGACGAAAGCGACAGCGCAGCCCGCAAACACACCCTTGATCTGACGCACATTATTATTGGCGGATTGAAAACGCATTTTTACTATCCATTGAAATCGCGGCGACAGGATCAGCCGAGGCGGCTGGCGATCATGTTTGAAGAGGTCGTCATCTCCTGGCCTTCCTTGCACGACACGGATCGGCCCGAGGGCCATGTCGGCACGCCTAGTGGCGAAGGCTAACGGGCGGATGACGGATTCGCGATAAATCGTAGACGCGCCATAGTGATTTCCCATGCCCGCCATCGGTTTCCCAACGGGGTCGCGGAATCACCAGTCCACCCTACACTGTCTTTGATGAATCCCAGGCCGGATCGCCGCCCGGATTTCCGACATGCAGGAGCAAAATTGCGTCAGGCGTGATGCTCCGGTGATCGGCAACGGGCTTTATTCCAACGAAGCCCGGTAATGCCCGAAGCTATATGCCGCCCATGCAGAGATATTTCATTTCAAGATAATCCTCCATGCCATGGCGCGAACCCTCGCGGCCGATGCCGGATTGTTTGACGCCGCCGAAGGGCGCTGCCTCCGACGACATGCGGCCCGTATTGATGCCGACCATGCCATATTCCAGGGCTTCGGCGACACGCCACACGCGCTTGAGATTGGAGGCGTAGAAATAGGCAGCCAGACCGTAGATCGTGTCATTGGCTTCGCGCACAACCTGCTCCGCATCCTCGAAACGGATGATGGGGGCGAGCGGGCCGAAAGTCTCTTCCTGGGCAACCCGCATCGTGCCTGTAACCCCGGTGACGACCGTGGGTTCGAAAAAGGTTCCGCCGTTCGAGGCGCGCTTGCCGCCACAACGGATTGTGCCGCCTCTTGCGCTGGCGTCGGCCAAATGCCCCTCGATCTTGTCGATGGCGTGGCTGTCGATCATCGGGCCGATGGTAACATCGGGATCGAAGCCATCGCCGACCTTCAACTCGGCCACGCGCGCGACGAATTTCTCCGCAAACTCATCATGAACCGCTGACTGCACATAGATGCGGTTGGCAGAGACGCAGGTTTGGCCGCCATTACGGAATTTCGCCTGAATGGCTCCTTCCACGGCTTCATCAATATCGGCATCGTCAAAAACGATGAAAGGGGCATTACCGCCCAGTTCGAGGTTGAGCTTCTTGATCTGCGGCGCGCACTGGCTCATCAGCAGCCGGCCAACTTCGGTCGAGCCGGTGAAGCTGATCTTGCGTATTTTGGCATTGGCGCACAATTCCGCACCGACGTCGGCGCCGTGGCTCGCATAAATGAGGTTGAGCGTCCCCTCCGGAAAACCGGCGAGCCGGGCCAGCACGAACATGGCCCCCGCCACCAGCGGCGTCTGTTCGGCGGGCTTCAGTACGATGGCGCAACCGGCCGCAAGTGCGGGCGAAATCTTGCGAGCTACCATGGATGCGGGAAAATTCCACGGCGTGATCGTGCCCACCACACCCACTGCCTGCTTGATAACGAGCATCCGCCGATCGTTGGAAGGGGCGGAAATAGTTTCGCCGTAGATGCGGTTCGCCTCCTCGGCATACCATTGCACGTAAGCGGCGGCGTGGGAGACTTCGGATTTTGCTTCCGCCAGCGGCTTGCCCATCTCCGCGGTCAGCATCGTTGCCAGGTCATCCGAATGGAGGACGATCAGCTGGTGCCAGCGTCGCATCACTGCGCTCTTGTCCTTGGCCGGCAGGCTCGCCCATACGCCCTGCGCTTCGGCCGCGAGGTCAATCGCCTCCCGCGTTTCCAGAGCCCCCATATCCGGCAGCCGCGCAAGCTGCGCACCGGTCGAAGGATTGAAAACATCAAACTCCGCGCCCGACCACGCCCGGTCGCCGAAAGTAACGCCAGCGAGATCGGCAAACAGATCCGGCCGAGCAAGCCTGTCGAGGAGAGCAGGAAAAAGCGACAAGGACGGTTCCCCCTTTGACACAACGACCCGAACAGGCCGACACACCGCTATTTTAGCGACTGACCGCCGGTTGAAAGGCGCCGGCATCGGTGGTAGCGCCGCGCCCGAAAAACGTCAATATTGCGCGTGCATTCGCAGCAATCGATCAATAAAATTCATGATTCATCGCACAATATCGAACCGGAGATCTGACTGCCCCCGTCATTTCAGGCATGTCCGCCAGCGCACCGGCCGGCCCTTCAGTGACCCTGGGCTGAACCGCAATTCACGCCACGCGCCGTTGCCAGCCCGGAGGTCCCTTCGCGAAGGCGGCCTTCACCCAGCTTAGAACCGCGACATCGTCAGGTGGCAGGGTGGTGTCGACATCGAAAACAGGCGCGAGCCCTGTCGGTTCAGCTCTGGCCGCAAGCGCAATGAGTTCAGGGATGTAGCCTTCGCCCGGATGGCCCGGCAGCCTGTCCGCGAGACGCGCGCGATACCGTTCCGCTACGACCTCGGCAGGCGCATGGCACCAGATTTCTGCGAGTTCCGCCGCACCTGCTTTCTCAAGGTGCTCCTTCAACAACTCGATGGGCTGAAAGCCGAACCAAGCATCGACGATGAAACCCGACCCTTCCGGTGCGTCTTTTATGATTTGAAAGATCGCCTGATAACTGGCTTTGCCAAGCGTCCGATTGAACAGCCGGTCGACACCCTCGATATGCTCAAGGAAAGGGTTCTTGATCGTGTCCAGCGCCAGCACCGGCCAGCCCGTCTGCTGCGACAGCATACGCGCCAGAGTGCTCTTTCCGGACGCCGGGATGCCGTTCACGAAGACGATATGTTTGCCCCTCGTCTTTGCCGGCACGGCGGGCGAGGTTTCCACAAGCCGGCGCGCCATCAGGCCCGCGCCGATCATGCCGGCGTCATCGCCAAGCGCTGCCGCACGTATGTCCGTCGAATACCAGCCCTGCGCCCTGGGTAAGAAACCGAGCGCGGCAACCGCCGCCTGTCCCATGCCGCCACCCAGCAGGAATACGGCGGGATCGAAGGATGCAGACAATGAACCGATGGCCGCACGCAGAGGCCCGGCCCAGTTGCGCAGCACCTCAAGCGCCCTTTCGTCGCCTGCCCGGGCCAATTGCAGAATATCGTCGAAACGGATTTCCGCGGGATAACCTGCTTCCTCGATATGACGGCCAAGCGCCGTACCGGAGGATTCCGTTTCGACGCAGCCGCGCTGGCCGCACACACATTTGCGACCGTTGTGATTGACGATGATATGGCCGAGCTGACCGGCGCTCTGCCTGCCCTGCACGATCCGACCGTTTTCCATGGACGCACCGCCGATGCCGGTGCCAATGGTCAGCATGACCGCGCTGGCAGCCCCCGCCGCCGCTCCAACGGCGGTCTCGCCCACCAGCGCCATGCTGCAATCGTTGGAGATCGCCACCGGGCGATTGAAGGTCTTTTCGGTCAAAGCCTTGATATCGCAGCCAGACAGATCGAGATAGCCGCCGGAGAGCACCGCGCCGGTTTCCCCATCGACACGGCCGGGGACGCCGATACCAATGGCAAGGACGTCAGGAGCATCCATCTCCGATATCAGACCGAAGATCAGCTTGATCGCCGTCGAAGGGTCGCGGCTGCCCGGCACGATCTTCTTGCGCAGAATTTCACCCTGCGGTGAAATCCGGGCGGCGCGAATATTCGTGCCGCCAATATCCACACCAATGGTGCAATCTTGCATGTCCATCTCCACCCACTGGTTTCATGCAGCCTTGCTGTTCTGACCCCGATAATAACGCGAAATCACCGCCTGGATATCGCGCAACCGCGACACGGCCACGCTCGAGAGTTTTTTCTGTGAAACCGCCCGGTCAAGAGAAATGCAGTCCTTCCACAGCGATCGACCGGCTATGACGCCGGAAGCGCCATTCTTCATCGCCGCTTCAACCTGGCCCAGAAATGTCTCGTGATCCACCCCCGCCGATAACACAGCCCAGGGAACATCGCCGGCAATTCGTGTGATTTCAGCGCAGGCTTCCTCAGAGCCCGGATACGGGATTTTCAGCACCTTGGCGCCAAGAGCGAGGCAGGCTTCAGACCCCTGTCTGATGAGCAGGGGAATTTTCGCCGCGTAATCTTCCGCACTTTCCCCCTCCAGCCGGTAGGTGAGGAATTCGACGACCAGAAGCAGGTCTTCACGGGCGAAATCCTCGATGTAAGCCTTCAGCGTTTCGAGATTTTTCGTATTGGCGGCCGGCGTGTCCATTCTGAGATAGACCATGATCTTGCCGCCGGTGCCGCCAAGTTCCCGCACCCGCCGGGCATTGACGCCGTCGACCATCTTCGAAATCCGGTAACCTTCCGGCGAGGTGTCCCAGCCCGAAGCATCGATGCCGATCAAAAGCGCCGTGTCACGGGGAAGGAGATCGTTGTCGACCAGTTTGGGTACGGCGCAGATGGGATCAACCAGCACGCAACCGGCATGGGCGGCCAGAAACCGTGTGATATCAGCCTTGGTATCGCCCAGGACATCGTTGCCTATGGACGCCTGTTCCTCGGGCGTTGCGGCCAGCAGAGAGCGCATGCCGCCGCGCTGATCGCAGGCGATCACCATCATCGCGCCATTGGCGCCGCAAATCTGGTGGTATCCGCGTCGTTCCGCTGTTGTCATGGCTGTCATGGTGTAATCTCCGACTCCGCTGTCTGGTCAGCATTTGTTGATGGAATGCCCGGCGAGGATCGGAAAAAACGCAATATTCAACCGCGACGCGCCCGGCGAAGGACGCGTCCTGAAACAGCCAAAAAATGTCGGGCTTTCAGTGCATTGCGGTTTTGCGGGTTTTCAGCGATAACTCCTCCAAGGCGTGTTCTTGTAACACGTTTCAGAAAGGAATTGCAAGATGCCTCCCCAACCAGCCCAGGAAACACCCGCAACACGCGCCATGATCCATATGGTGGCCAAGCTGCATTATGAGGCCGACATGGCCCAGGTGGATATCGCCCGGAAGCTCGGCGTATCGACGGCAACCGTGTCACGCCTGCTGCAAAAGGCCCGCGCCATCGGCATCGTGCGCATCGAAGTGCTCGATCTCGTCTCCCCCGAAGATATAACCGAGAACCTCATTCAGGCGCTGGGCCTGAAACGGGCGGCGGTGATCGACACACCGGCAACTGGTGTGCTTGGTGCGCTGGCCGCGCCGCTTGGCGCCCTGTTGAAAGAGGAAGGCCTCGGCGCGGGGTCGGTTATCGGAATAGGCTGGGGACGTGCGGTACGCGAAGTGCTCACGGCGGGTCTCATACGCATTCCCGGCATTGTGGCCGTGCCGATGAATGGCGGGATGCAGCAGGCAGCGGCGCATTTCCAGATCAACGAATTTACAAGACAGGCGGCCGAACAATTGGGCGGGACACCGCATTTCCTGCACGCCCCTTACCTTTCGTCGACGACATTGCGAGACGCGTTTTTGAACGATCCGGGCGTGCAGGAAACCACCGGCCTCTGGGACCGGCTCGACTGCTGCATCGTCGGCATCGGCCTGCCGCATGCCATCAACCCACCCGAAGCGAGCGCCGCCACCAACAACGAAAAAAGTCTGGGCGCTGTCGGCGATGTCATCCGCCATTATTTCGATATTGAGGGGCATCCGCTGGCCTGGGATGGAGAGGAAAGGATGATCGCCGCCTCACCGGATCAATTGCGCAATACCAGGCTGTCGATCGGCGTTCTGGCCACGGTGGAAAAGGCAGCGGGCGTCATCGGCGCAGTGCGTTCGGGCATGATCAACGCCGTGGTGACCGATACCGCGACCGCACAGGCCATTCTCGACCTTCTGCAAAGCGGCGGGGGCGCGGCGGCCTGACCGTCACCGGCCCTCTGAAAAACGCATAAAAACGCAAGAAATTATTTTCAGGAAGAAATTTCACTTGACGGACGCACTTTGCGGGCGTGAATATGATTTTCAGCCGGTTTATGGAGGATTTGCCGGCGTGAAGAATTCAGCTCACATAAGGAGGAGACTATGGAGCGCCGTTCATTCTTCAAGGCCGCAGCAGTCACATCGATTGCCGCGGCTGCCGCGCTGACATCAGGACAGGCAAGCGCGCAGGACAAGAAATATACCATCGCCCTCGTTCCGGGCCTGACCACGGACGCCTTTTACATCACCATGCGCAAGGGCGCGGAAGCCGCCGCCAAGGCGGTCGGCGTTACATTGGTGTTTCAGGGCGCACCGGATTTTAACCCCGTCACCCAGGTTCCGGTTCTCGACGCCGTGATCGCCAAAAATCCGGACGCCATCCTGATTGCCCCGACGGACAAGACCCAGCTCGTTCAACCCCTGAAAAAGGCCGCGGATGCCGGCATTCCGGTGATCACCGTCGATACATTCATCGGAACCGGTGTTTATCAGACCGGCGGCGGCGACGCTGATTTCCCGATCTCCTACATTGCGTCTGACAATGTGCTCGGCGGGGAGATCGCCGCGCGCTCGCTGGCCAAGGCGATCGGTGAAAAAGGCAAGGTATACGTCTCCAACGTTAAACCGGGAATTTCGACAACCGATCAGCGTGAGCAGGGCTTCAAGCAGGAGATGGCCAAATATCCCGGCATCACGGTTCTGGAAACGCAGTTTAACGATAACGACGCCAACAAGGCGGCTTCGCAGCTTCAGGCCGTCTACGCGCGCAACAGCGACCTTGCCGGCGTCTTCGGCGCGAACCTGTTTTCCGCACTTGGCGCCGCGAATGGCGTAAAGCAGGCGGGTCAATCCGGCACCATCAAGGTCGTGGCTTTTGATGCGCCCGGCAGCATTGTCGACAATATCAATGCCGGCCTTGTCGACATGGCCATTGCCCAGCATCCAGCGGAAATCGGTTATTTCGGCGTCATGGCGGCCTACGCGCACCTGACCGGTAATTCCATTCCGACCGCCATCGGTACCGGCTTCACGGTGATCGACAAGTCGAACCTGTCCGATCCGAAGGTCGCGAAGTTCATCTACTCGGAATAACAGGTAGCCTCCCGACAACTGGGCGTCCGTCCCGCCAGCGGGGCGGGCGTCATTTTACCTGGATGTTTTGCGGTGGGCGATGGGCGCCCGGCCGCCGGGAAGATACAATGATGGATATCCCCACCATGACGACTTCAGATGAAAAGTCCGTCGCCCCGCAGGCGGACCACGCCGAAGTGAGCAAGACGTTCGTGCAGCGGGTGGCTCAGCTTCGCGCCTGGCTTTTTCTCGCGGCGCTCATCGTAACGTTTGAAATCTGGGCGCGGCTGTCTTTCGGCGGCACCTTCGTTCTGTCCGCCTTCAACTGGCAATCCGTGGCGGTATTCGCCGTCGCCCCGCTGTTGATCGCCATCGGCCAGACATATGTCATCATTTCGGGCGGCATCGACCTTTCGACTGGTTTCATCATGGGGCTGGCAGCGGTCGTGGCGGCCCATGTGACCAATATTGCCGGGCTTTATTTCCCCGCTCCCGTCGCGATGCTGATCGGGATCGCCTTTGCGGTTCTGGCGGCGGGCGTACCGGGCGTTATCAATGGGCTGCTGATCTCGCGGCTGAAGGTGCCGCCCTTTATCGGTACGCTTGGCATGTTCGGCGTTGCGCGCGGCACCGCCTTTCTGCTTGCTTCCGGCACGACTGTCCCGGTATCCAACTCGTGGCTAGCCGCCCTTGGCAACGGCCGTTTTTTTGGCGTTCCCTATCTGGTGCTGGTCGCCGCCGCCTTTGTGCTCATCATGCATTATGTGCTGAGCCAGACGCGCTTCGGTCAGCACAATTACGCCATCGGCGCCAATGTTCAGGCGGCCCGGCGCGCCGGCATCGACATCAAGAAACATATTCTCAAGCTCTACGTCCTCTCGGCCATGTGCGCAGGTCTCGGCGGCGCGCTCTATGCGGCCCGCTTCACCGCCGGCGCCGCACAGGCGGGCGAGCCCCTGCTGCTCGACTCGGTCGCCGCAGTGGTGATCGGCGGCGCATCGCTTTTCGGCGGTTCCGGCTCGATCATCGGCACGGTGGCCGGCGCGCTGGTGATCGCCGTCATCCAATATGGCCTTGTCTTTCTCAACGTCGAGCCATTCTGGCAATTCATTGCCGTCGGCATCGTCATCATCATTTCAGTGCTGATCGATCAGGCCCAGCGCCGGTTCAGCGGAGGCAAGCAGGATGAATAGTCAACCGCTTCTCGAGGTTCGCAATCTTTCCCGCCATTTCGGCGCGGTTAAGGCGCTGGAAAATTGTTCCCTGCTGGTTCGTCCAGGTGAGGTGGTGGCGCTGGCCGGCGACAATGGCGCCGGCAAAACCACCATGATCAAGACACTGTCGGGCGTCTATCCGCCAAGCTCGGGAGAAATCCTGATTGAAGGCAGGCCCGTCAAATTCTCCTCGCCCCAGGAGGCGCGGGAACTGGGTGTCGAGACCATCTATCAGGATCTTGCGCTGGCGGATAATCTGACAATCGGCGCAAATATCTTCCTCGGTCGCGAGCCCATGAAAAAGCTCTTCGGCTTCCTGCCGGTTCTTGATCGCAAGCGCATGGCGGATGCCGCCGCAGAAACCATGGCCAGGCTCGATTTCCACGTCAAACGCCTGGATGCGCCGGTGAGCAATTTCTCCGGCGGCCAGCGGCAGGCGGTGGCTATCGGACGTGCGGTCTACTGGAACGCCAGAATCCTGATCATGGACGAACCGACGGCGGCCCTTGGCGTACCGGAGCAGCGCAAGGTCATTTCACTGATCAAATCGCTGAAGGCGCAGGGTCGCGGCGTGATTTTCATCTCGCACAATCTGCAGGATATTTTCGCCGTCTCCGACCGGATCGTCGTCCTGCGCCGCGGGATTGTCGCGGGCGAGAGAGCAATCTCCGAGACCACGCATGACGAGGTCGTGAAGCTGATGATCGGAGGCTGAGCCATGCGGAGCGACAGCATCTGTATCTTTGCGTGGAATAAGGTTGCTCCCACTGCCGGGTGCATGTTTTAAGGAAAGCGGCCGGCGGCAAGCTGGCCTTTTTTCATGACCGTGAGTAAACGCCGATGACAGACGAAACCGACAATGCGGCCTCTCCTGCCCAAAGCCCGGGCAGCGCGGCGCTTCCGGCCGTTCGTCACAATCGCCTGATCGATCTCCTGCGCCGGAACGGTCAAATGACCGTCGCGGAGATGGTCGAGCAGCTTTCGGTGTCGCGCGACACGATCCGCCGCGACCTCGACCAACTGGAAAGTCGCGGCCTGATCCTGCGTACCCATGGCGGGGCGATCTACAATGACGCGCTGGTCAGGGTCGACACCACGCTCGGCACGCGGATGGACGCCTTTACTGCCGCCAAACAGCGTATGGGCAAGGCGGCAGCGGACCTCATCCGCGACGGCGAAACACTGATCGTCAACGGCGGATCGTCCACCTGTTATTTCGCTGCGGCGCTTGGCGAAAGGCAGAACCTGACGGTCATAACCAACAATCTGCGCCTGCCGCCAGTGGCGCCGGAAAATGCGCTGCGCACGCTGCATATTCTCGGGGGAATCTACTGGCCGGTCTCACAGGTCACCATCGGCACCGTTGGCTTTGCCGAAGTACCGGGCATCAGCGCCGATACCGCCGTCATCGGCGCGACAGGCATTTCAGCGAGCGGTATTTCGATGGGCAGGCTCGAGGAAGCTTCCGAAACGGCGGCCATGATCAAAATGGCGACGCGCACCATCGCTCTCATCGATCAGAGTAAATTCAACGTCACCGCCTTCGCGCGCGTGGCGACCTTCAGCCAGATCACTTTTGTCGTCACGGATGCCTGGCCGCCGGATGCCATCATGACGGCGATCAGGAAGGCGGGCACCCAGCTGATCGTCGCCTGAGCTTCGTCGATGGACGTGCTCCAGTTCTTTGTTTTCACGCATTTTCCGGCCGTAAAACCACTCCGCACTTTTACTGGAAATGCTCTAGAGCGCGCGCAGCCAGGCGATGCGACCCACCAGATCCGGGTCGTTGAAGGCGAGCGATCCGAGCACCACGGTCTGTGCGCCGGCCTCGCGCAACAGCGGCACCGTATTATCCCGAATACCGCCATCGGCCGCCAGCACGACATCGCCGCGCCCCTGCGCCTTGAGGATGGCCGCCGCCTCGATCAGGCGCGGGCAAGCCGCCTCGGAAAGCCCCTGCCCCTTGACGCCGATGGCCGTTCCCAGCAGCGTGACGAAGTCGATATCCGCCACAAGCGGCCGGATTGTCTCGACAGGCGTTTCCAGACGCAGCACCACACCCGCCTTGGGACCCAATTCACGGATCAGCGCAATGGCCTGCGGCGTCACCGCGCCATTTTCCGGATGTATGGAAATCAGGTCGGCGCCCGCTTCGGCGAACTGACGGATCTGGCTGAGCACGATATCGCCCTCCACCATCAGATGGACATGTATGGGACGGAACGTCAATTTACGGATACGCGAAAGCTGATCCGGGAAAAACAGGAACGAGGGCGCGAAACGGCCATCGGCAACATCGGCATGGTAAATATCCACATGCGGATCGACGCGGGCGATTTCCCGTTCCAGGTTGGCGAGATCGGCCGACCACAACGAAAACTCGCCCAGGAGACGGTCCCGCGGCAGAGCCTCGAACCAATTGGCTGCGGCTTTCATGGTCATGCGCATTTCTCCTGGAATGTGTCGAGATACCGGATGAAGTCGGTGAGGGCAGCTTGCAAATCGGCGCTGTAGCGTGCCCTGTCGACGGCCTTGGGTGTGATTGCAATGACGCGGGCATCGGGGATCATTTCACCCAGCCTGTGGGCGTAGTCCAGCGGATGAACGAGATCGAGCCCATGTCCGACCACCAGGGCCGGCACCTTGAGCGCGCGGATCTGGCTTTCATCCACACCCGGACCGTCCCTTGCGATGGCGTCCAGAAGCACTGCAATGGCTGCGGGTTCAGGATGATCGAAGAAGCCGGCAAGCGAGGCAAGATTGTCCGGCGCCTCATGCGCAAGCCTGCGGCCCGTGGGCGATGCAAGAAACGCCGCCCGTCCGTTCCGCCCGGATTGCCGGAGATGATCGGCGACCAAGGAAAAGGCCCTCATATTCTCCGGCGCAGCTTCCGCCAGCCAGGCGGGACGGATGAGCATCAGGCCCGTCACCCGACCGGGGTGCAGGACCGCGATACGCAGCGCAATCGCCGCGCCCATGGAGATGCCGCCGATCGCGAACCGCGCAAGGCCAAGCGCATCGGCAACGGCGATCAGATCATCGGTAAAACCGGCGATGGAATAAGACTCGCCGCTCGCCAGCCCTGAAAGGCCATGGCCACGGCATTCGAGCGTGATGCGGCGACATGAAAGCCCCTCGGGAAAACTATCCGCAACCTGCCTGCGATCGCCGCCAAGCCCATGCTGAAAGATAACCGGAAAGCCCGCGCCGCAATCTTCGACATGAACCTTTCGCCCATCCGGCAGCCTGTGAAGATATCTGCTCATGCGATGAGACTGGCAAGAAAACGCCGCACGTCCGGTGCTTCCTGTTCCGAAAGTCCGTGGGTGACGACCGGGCCATCGAAACCGGCGATATCGAGGCGCCTGATGAAATCCGGAAAGTCGATGACGCCGCGCCCGGCGGTTACAAATCCGCCCTCGGCATCGCGATCCTTGGCATGCGCCATCACGATATGGCCGGCAAGCCGGTCGATGGCGTCGGCCACGATCGCTCGCGCGCCGTCGGCATCCGCCTTTTCAAACAGATTGGCCGGATCGAGCACGATGCCGAGGGATGGCGAGCCGATCTCCCGCATCAATCGAACAGCATCGTCCGCGTTGCGCACGACATTGGCCTGCTCCGGCTCGATACCGAGCCTGATCCCCAGGGTATCAGCCTGTTCCGCCGCAGGGGCCATCTGTTCGACAAGGTCTCTCCAGGCTTCCGCCGTGTCATTGTCGGGGTGATGGCGCCACTGGTCCTCGCGGTCGCGCGTGCCCGTGCACAACGTCACCACGGGAATGGCAAGACACGCGGCGACCTTAAGGCAGACCCCAAGACGCCTCATGCCCTCGATGCGTCGCGCATGGTCGGGATGGATCATGTTATAGGTCGCGGAAAGGGCGGCAATACGGACACCCGTCGCACGGGTGGCGGCGGCGATGGCTTCCACGGCCTCCTCGGATACGGCGTCGGGCATCGAGGCGAGACCGGAACAGGCGAGATTATATTGCACACAGGCGTAACCATCGGCCGCAGCACGCGTAAGAACCGCGAGAGGATCCGTGCCCGGATAGGTCTTGGCGAATATGCCCACCTGCATCAGACCGCCCCTGTCATCGTTGCAACATCGATCCGCTGGCCGGTCTCGACGGATCTCGCGATGGCAGCCATGGCGCGAACCGAAGCAAGCCCATCCTCGATGCCGGCGCCGCGCATCGGTGCGCTGTCAAGAACGACCTCTGCAAAACCCTCGAGTTGCCGTCGATAGAAATGGCCGTCCGCGCCCAGCGGCCGCTCATAGGATGCGGTGCGCTCGCGGAAAATCTCCACCTCGCTTGCCTTGTAATACCAGGGGTTATGGGTTTTTGCGAGGACGCTGCCGTTCTCGCCATAGATATGGAAGCCCTCGTGCCAGTCCATCCGCACAGCCACGGTCAGGTCCAGATGGCCGAGCGTGCCATCGGCAAAGCCGGTTTCGACAAACCAGCAATAGGCTCCGAAACGCTGAAGTAGTCTCGCCCTCACCCATTCGATATCGCCACAAAGATGACGGGCGATGTCGACCAGATGGCTGCCATGCGCCAGCATGTAATAGCGCTTGAGGTCAGCCTTCGGATTTTCCCGCGGCTTCAGGGCCGCCTTCGACAGAACCGGCAAGGGTTGCACCGCATCGGTCATCGTGTAGCGGTGGGTGCTGTCGCAATACCAGGCCTTCAGCGCCAATCGCTCGCCCATCTCATTGTCGATGAAGTGTTTGGCCGCCTCTATGCCGGGATCGAAACGCTTCATATGGCCGATCTGCAGCACCTTGCCAGTCCGTCGCACGGTTTCGGCCAGTGTCTCGACTTCCTCGACACTGACGCCAACCGGTTTTTCGCACAGCACGTGTTTGCCGGCTTCCAGCGCGCGGATCGCCGCCGGGACGTGGAAAGCGTCGGACGTGGCGATGACGACCGCCTCAAGCTCCGGATCGGCAAGCATGGCATCGTAATCATGATACACCTTGTCCGGCTCATAGGTCGCGCCCATGCGCGCGGCAAGATCCTGCACGACGTCGCAGATCGCATAGAGCCTGGTATTCCGGCCCTTCACCGTGGATTCGAAATGCGCGAACTGGGCGATCGGCCCGCAACCGAGCACACCGACGCGCAATTGCCGATCCAGTTTTTTCACGCTGTCCTCCCGATGCGAAGCCGCTTCAATCTCGGCCCTTTCGCAGGGCGATGTCAAGAGGAATGCAGCATCAAACAGCACAAAAGCGCAAATATACGCATACAAAGGCCGGCGCTCATCGCCTCTATTTTACCCCCAATCCCGCCAGCAGGCCGCCATCGATCAGGTAATCGGCACCGGTGATGAAACCGGCGCGGTCCGAGGCCAGAAACAGCACCAGCGCCGCGATCTCTTCCGGCTCCCCAATCCGGCCAATGGGATGAGCGGCGCCAAATCTGCGGAAGGCCTCCTCCACGTCGGCGTCAGCACCATCGAAGGTTCGCGCGGCGAGCTCCAGAATGGGCGTGCGCACGGAACCGGGGCTGACCGAGTTGACCCGGATGCGATCGCCTGCGTGATCCAGCGCCATGGCCCGCGTCAGGGCATGAATGGCGCCTTTGTGGCGACATAGGCTGCGACATTCTTCTGGCAGGCATGCCCCTGCACGGAGGAAATATTGACGATCGCGCCGCCGCCACGCTTTTGCATCAAAGGGATGCCATGGCGGGCCGTGAGTTGTATGGAGCCGACATTGACCGCGTAAGCCTTGAGAAAGACTTCAGGATCGGTGTCCACAACGGTTCCGTAGGGGTGAATGGCTGCGGAATTAACGATCACGTCGAGCCCTTCGAAAGCGGAAAAGGCCGCTTCCACCTCGCTGCTGCTGGCAACGTCGCAGGTCCGGATGACAAGATCGAGCTTTTCCGACCGCGCCACATCCCGCAACCCATCATTTGCAGCTTCATCAATGCCCAGACAGGTGACCTGCGCGCCGGCGCGCGCCAATTCCAGCGCCGACGCGCGGCCAATGCCGGAGGTTCCCGTTACCAGGGCAATCTTGCCCTCAAACTCCCCCATCAACGCCTCCTGCCCCGGCAGCATCTTCTGAAAGGCCGTCTTTTGCCTCGATGAATCTGAGACCGAAATCCAGGTGCCGGCTCAGAAGATAACTGAAAGCGAGGCGGTCCCGCGCCCGCAGCGCATCGATGATCTCCTGATGCGCGGTATAGGTGGCATCGTGAATGGGCCGATTGCCTTTTCCAATCCGCATGATTTCAAGCATGGCATTACGCTGCGAAAGATAGCTGGCGTGCAGCACGCTGTTACCCGCCAACTGCACAAGGAGATCGTGAAAGACGAAATCATTCTCTGCGGCCTCCTCCGCGCCGACGCTTTCCCGCACCCTGCGATTGGCGGCATCCAGCGCGTCGAGGTCGCTTTGCGCCGCGCGCATGAGCACGATCTCCCCGCCGCTGTTTCCACCACTTTGCGGAAGCCCTGCACCTCGCGGAAGGAGGCGGGGAAATGGCATGATGCAATGTCATCAGCCGGTCGACGGCGTGACTTTGACGATTGGTCAACACCGCGCCTGTTTTCGGCCTGATGTCGATGACGCCGTAGGCGCGTAGATATTGCAAAGCCTCGCGCACCGTATTGCGGCTCGCCCCCAGCATAAGGCCAAGCTCGCGCTCCGTGGGCAATGCATCGCCGAAAGCGAGATTCCTGTCCGAAATCATCCGCTGGATATTGGCTATCAGCCGCTCAACGGCCGAACCGCGCGGCGCATCCGAGGAAGGCGCTTTATCAATGATGTGCATGGCCCCTCCCATCAGATGTTCAATTGTTGGATGTTACGAAGAAAATGTCAATTGAAGAGGCCATCTTTGCTCGGTCCTGGCAAAAATGCTTAATATTGGTCCAACAAATAAGTAAGAACGCCGTCAAAACACGGTTGGGTCTGTGCCTGCCGACGTTCACCGCGCGGACGGCCGGCAAATTGCAAGGCCATTCCTGCGCTCAGAGGGCCGCGAGGGAGAGCGAAGGCGTTGGGGATCGCTTCGCAGGCGCTGTAACCTCTTCCTGCCAATATCTATAAAGCACAAACCCGCCGAAAATCGGCGGGTTTGGCCACGATCTGAAGGCGCATCCTGACGGATGCGCCCTTTGTAGTTTAAGCGAAGCGGAAGTCGTCGATGACGAACTGCTCGGTCTTGACGCCATCGAAGGTGATGGTCGACCCGTCCTTGAAGGCGATCTCAGCGCCGTTGGCACCGTCGGTGAACGCGCCGGAGGCGATGAGCGTCTGGTAATCGGCAAAGACATCCTTCGAGAGCTGGACAATATCCAGGCCAGCCTGGAAGTCCGTCACCACGTCCTGGCCGTCGCCGGGCCGCAAAGACGAAGATATCCACGCCGCTGCCGCCGGTCAGGACATCATTGCCCGAGCCGCCGGCCAGCACATCGTGGCCGGATCCGCCGCTTATCTCGTCGTTGCCGGCGCCACCGAAAACGACGTCGTTACCTGCGCCGCCCATCAATACGTCGTTGCCGGCACCGCCATAAACATCGTCGCTGCCTTCGCCAGCGATAACCCGATCATGACCCTCGCCGGCATCCACTATGTCATGGCCCTCGCCCGCAGACAGCCTGTCATCGCCGCTGCCGCCTTCGAGCATATCCTTGCGGCTGGTCCCGATCAGCACATCGTCGCCATTGCTGCCTTCGACGATGTTGTATTCAGTATAACCATCCACAGTGACGGTGGTGACACCTGTCGATTCACCGCCATTGGCGTCACGCACCGTATAGGTGAGCGTGACCGTTGCCTGCTGGTCGTCTTCCAGCGTGGCAAAGGCGGTGGAGGGATCGACCACGAGCTTGCCGTCAACGACGGAGAAGGCGGCTGCCGCCTGCTCGTTCGTCAGGGCAAGGCCCGCTACGGCCGTAACCGAGACCCCGACCAGCGCCAGACGGTCACCCTCGACATCCGTGTCGTTGGCCACGAGGTCGAAGGCGCCCTTATCCTTTTCTCTCACGGCGACCATGTCGGCAACCGCAACCGGCGCATCGTTGACGGGCTTGATGGTGACGTTGACGGTGCTTTCGCTTATCCCGCCTTTGCCGTCGGAGACGAGGACGATGAAGCTGCCGGTTCCGTTGACATTTTCAGCAGGCGTGTAGGTCCAGTCGCCGGTTTCGGCATCGATCCGGGCGACGCCGTTCGTGGCGCCGGCCTTCAGGGCAAAGGAAAGCTTGTCGCCGTCGATATCGGAGGCGACGACCTTGCCGCTGACGGCCTTGTCCTCATCCGTCTCGACGGTGACCGGCGACACCTCGGGAGCATCGTTGACCGGCTTCACGGCAAAGGTGGCGCTCGCCTCGCTGGAACCGCCCCGGCCATCGGCGATCTGGTAACGGAAGGCCGCCTCGCCGTTGAAGTCAGCCGAGAGCGTGAAGCGGATGCCGGTGTTTTCCAACACCGCCGTGCCGCCGACCGACGCCGACACGCCGGTTACCGTCAGGCCGTCGAGATCGGCGTCGCGGTCATTGCCGAGCAGCGTGGCGAAGGAGATGACGAAGGACGGCGCATCCTCGTTCACCGCCGCAAGCCGGTCATCCACTGCAGCCGGACCGCGATTGACGAGGGCCTTGACGATATCGTTGCGGTCCAGGACCACACCATCGGCAAAGGACAGCCTTTCGATGCCACCATCGGCAAGCTGGTTGCGCAGAGACAGTTTTGCGCCATCCGCCAGTTCGATTTCCACGGACTGGCCGTATTTGCGCAGCACCGCTTCGCTTCTGGCGATGTCGTACAGGGTGAGGCGGTCGGTAGTGCTGGATGCCGAGGCCACCTCGACGATGTCGTCGGAACCGTCGCCGCGTCCATAACGATACCGGTCGGAGCCATCGCCGCCGATCAGCAGGTCGTTACCCCGGCCACCCTCGATGAAATCGTCACCGAAGCCGCCGGAAATGATGTCGTTGCCATCCTCGCCCCACAGGCTGTCGTCACCGACGTCACCGGAAAGGGCGTCATTGCCCTCACCGCCCGCCAGCGCATCATCGCCCCTGCCGCCATCCAGCCGGTCATTGCCGCCAGCACCCTGCAGCTCGTCGTTGCCGTCGAGACCGAAAATGATCTCGTCGCTCGCTGTGCCGGTCAGCATGTCGTGCCCGCTCGTGCCGGTCAGGGTCTTGCCTGTGTCGAGACCGGATTTAAGATCGACAACGGTCAGATTGTCGAAGGTCAGGCCGGCATTGCCCCAGGAATAGAGACCGAAAGTACCGGCGTCGAGCTCGCGATCACCGATCGGGTAGGCGAACAGCGCCTCATCATTGAGGAGGGCGGAGATCTTGTCGCCAGCGACCTCGACACGCAGTTTCATCGCCTGACCAGGCTCGTATTTACCCGGAACCTGGGCCAGAATTTCCTCGATACCGTTCTTCATGCGCACGAGGTTGAAGATGCTGCCAGCGCCATTGCTGGGTCTACGGTCGAGAATGCCGTCCGCGTCGAGTTCCAGCTTGTAGTAGTTCTTGCTGTCCCTGTAACGGAACAGGAAGCCGAGACCGTCCTTGTCCGGCGTCTGGAACGTCGTCTCAATGGCATAGTCGGTCCAGGCGAGCGCCGCCGGATCGTTGAACAGGGCGTATGTGCCGAGACGCAGCACGTTGACGCCGTCGCCCATCGGGCTCCATCCGCGCTTGTAGTAGTCGGGATTGGTTGCGCCGGACCAGGTCAGTTCGCGGCTGGCAAGTTCCGTCGTCTGAAGCAGCTTGCCGTTGGAGATCAGCCATTCGGAGGCCTTGCCGTCCGGTCCGATACCACCGAACTCACCTTCATCGACGATCTTGAAGCGGGCCATCGCCTCGGCAGAGGAGAAATCCTCGGCAACAAGGATTTTCGTCCGGTCGACGACGGTGACGTCGATGCGGTCCGTCGAAACCGAACCGTTGGCGGCGGTAACCTTGAGAAGCAGCTTGTTGACGCCGGCATTGAGGGCGACATCGACCTTCCTGCCAGTTGCGACGACATTGCCCTTGAGGTCGGTCCAGACGAAGCCCGTCAATTGTTCCGGCCCGAAGGAACCCGAGGCGTCGAGCGTCACGAAGGCCTTGCCGTCGCCGTCGATATCGTATGCACGCTGGTCGATGCCCGCCTTCGCGGTCGTGACGGCCCTGGTCACGACGATATCGTCGAACACGGAAATACGCTGGCCGCTGGAATAGACGCCGACGGTGCCGCCGGACAGCGGAGCGGTCGCATCCACGACCGGGCCGCCAAAGACGTTCTTGTCGCCAAGGAAGACGTTGATGGTGCCGCCGACCACCGCAACGGTCAGCGGGATTTCCATATTGTAAGGCGTGCCTTCATTGACCTCGGCAAGCAGCGTCTCCTTACCGCTGGCGACCTTTACGAGCTGGCGACGGTTGGTTTCGCCATCCATGGAGAAGCGGTAATAATTATTCGCGTCCTTATAGTAGAAATAGACACCCATCGCATCGTTATCGAGCTGGGTCAGCGTCGCCTCGAAGACGTAGTTGCTCCAGGTGGCCGACTGAGCGGCGGTATAAACCAGCTTGTTGTTCGCCGCATCGCTCTGGTCGAAAAGCGCTGCTTCCGGGGCGGCGAGATTTGCGCTGGCGGTCGGCCGGGAAAATACCGTGCCCTTGAGCAGGAAAGCACCGGTATTACCGTCGGCGGCGCCGAAATCAGTGGCCCAACCATCGGCTTTGCCGTCGTTGAAGTTTTCAACGAGCAGGGTGCGGTCGCCGCGCACCAGAACATCGACCGTGTCGCGGGTTTTGATGCCGCTCGCATCCGTCGCGGTCAGCGTCAGCTTGTGCTTGCCGAGCGCGAGATCGGCCACAGCTTCCTTGCCTTCGGCGACGATGTCGCCGTTTTTGTCGGTCCAGACGAAGCTGCGGATCTCGCCTGCGAGCGGCGATTTCGCCGCGGACAGGGCGACGCTGGCGGAAGACGCACCGGCGGCGGCGCTGGCGACGATATCGTCGCCGGCCTTGGCCATGGCGCGCGCCGTGCCCTTGCCGACATAGACATTCTCGAACACCTCCTGGTGGCCGCGATAAAAGCCCGTCAGCCCGTCGCGATCGAGTTCCGGCTTGGTGCGGTAGCCGTCGAGATAATCGTCGAAGGCGGTGAAGTAGGTTTCGGTGGTGATACGGTTATTGTCGGGATCGATGGTGATCAGGCGTATCGCGCCGTTGCCGCCATTGTCGCCCTTGTCCTGATCGCCATTGCCGGTAATTTCACGCGACACGCCGTTCTGGTAATTGACCAGAAACTGGAAGACCGGTTCGCCATACTGGTTGTAGGTGATGTCGGTTTCCGCGCCGTCGCCAAAAATATGGCCGGAGAAGGTCATGACGATATTCGGATAACGCGAAAGCAATGCGCGGGCGACATATTCGCCGTCGTTTGCGCCGCGCTGGTCGGTGCGCATGCCATAGTCGTAACCCGCACCTTCGTCATAAAGCGGCAGGGCCAGATTGTCCTGGCGCCCCGCATAGCTCGTCAGCGAATGGGTGGCGAGCATGACGCGATGGTCGGGATATTTCTCGATCACGTCGCCCGCCCAGCGGATCACATCATCGCGCGGGCCGAATTCGAGCGAGATCGTCAGCCACTCGGTGCCGTCCGGCGCGGTGAAGGTGCTGTAGGTATTGCGACCGGCCGCCTGCTCCTGATCGTAAGCGCCGCCGAAGACGCCGGGATGGGTGGCGGCCTGCTTTTCCGCCGAGAAACGGCGATCCAGTTCGTTGGAAGAATGGTCGGCGGCACTTCCGCCATTCGCCTGATCGTGGTTTCCGGGCAGGATCGCGTAAGGCACCTTGCCGTCGAGCTTGCGCAGCGCCGCCTCGGCGATATCCCATTCGCCGCTCTGGTTGTTCTGGGTAACGTCGCCCACATGGCTCATGAAGACGATCTTGTGGTTCTGGCGATTATCGATCAACCATTGCGTCATCTCGCCGAACACATGCTTGATGCCGTCATTGGACGTATAGTCCTGCGTATCGGGGAAAACGGCGATGGTGTAGGCGTTCGGGCCTGCCACGCGCACGCGGAAGTCGTCCGTGGCGCTTCTGCCGGCGGGGTCGGTGGCCGTCACGCGGATATCGGAGTGGCCGAGTGCCGTAAAGTCGAGCACTAGCTTGTTTCCATCCGTCACCGCCGCCTTGAGGATCTCGTTCTTGCTGTTCTGCACGGCAAAGGTGAGGTTTTCACCGGAGAAGTGCTTGGAAAGGTCAATCGTGACATTCTGCGCATCGGGCGTCACCATCATGTCCTTGATGGCGGAGGTCCTGGCGGCGGCGGCCGGATCGACCGGCGGCGGCAGTTCGCCGACAGCCCGAATTCCGGCATCCTTCGCTGTCGTGGTCGAGAGCTCCACATTCTTGCCGCCGATGGCGCCCTTTCCGATAACCGGTGCGGTGGAACCTTCTGCGAACCGGAATTCAAGCGGGTCGGAGGCCTGAACCGTCTCCTTCATCGTTTCCGTCAGGATGCCGCCTGCCTTGGCGCCACCAAGGATCGCCATCTCGCCCTGTGTCAGGGCGCCTTTCAGGAAAAGGAGATTGCTGAGATAGCCGGCCGAGGTCTGTCCGTTATCGTCGGAAAAGATCAGGAAGCCCTTGGCGAGGTCGATTGCGAAACGGCCCGCATTGGAGGCAGCAATCTTCTGTTCCGAGATGAAATCGCCATTGATGTATTTCTTCATCGATACGCCGCCGCTGGCGTCTTTTTCAATCGTCAGGCCGATACGGTTCCAAGCGTCCAGCCTGGCCGTACCGCGAAAATCGCCGCTCATGCCAAGGCCGTAGCGTTCCATGCCGACGGTCTTGCCGAAAATATCGGTATCGCTGGTATTAGTGGTGTCGGTCTGCAGGAAGGGTATCCACTTGGCGCCGTTCGCCGCGAAATCGCCGGTCGGGAAATAGGCGTCGTAGACGAGGCTGTAGGATGTCGCGAGGCCGGTGCCGTTCGGCGCGACCAGAATGCCCTGCTGTTGCGACATGCGCGGGATCGTCAGCAGCCAATCGGAAGAAGATTCAATAGGATTGGCGATCGAATTTTGAGGAGTTGTCATCTCTTTGGCCTTTTTACGTGAAACGGACTGGCCAAGGGGCCATGGCGGCACGATTAGAGGCCGGGACTAACGTGCCGATGACGAATTCTTAACAAAACGTAAACGCGCCATAGCGATTTCCAATGTCTCCCATCGATTTTGCAACGGGGGTTAACGAAGTCATCTCGCCGACGTCATGGTGCTGTCAGCATTTTCGCCGATAGTCCAATCGCACCGGCGCCTTTCGTGTCGGCCGGCGGCAGAACAGGATCCCATGTCGACCACGCAGCTGAAGGCCTTTCACATCGTCGCGCAATCGGGCGGCTTTTCGCAGGCCGCGCGGGACATGGCGATCAGCCAGTCCACCCTTTCGGCCCATGTGCGGGAACTGGAGGCGATCAGCGGTGTGAACCTTCTGGAAAGAAAACCGCGGGGGTGAGCCTCAGCCCGCAGGGCGAGCGCCTGTTCGAGATAACCGCGCGCCTGTTTCAGGCCGAAAATGAAGCCAAAGCTTTCCTGCGCGGCGATACGGGTTCTGCGGGCGGCCATCTAAGGGTTGCGGCGGATGGTCCCGTGCTGCCGCTGCCGATCCTTTCGCGGCTGAAGGGCGAGCGGCCGCAGCTTACCTTTTCCCTTTCGGTCGACAATTCGGCGCGGGTGATGGAACAGATCATCGATTATCGCGCCGATGTCGCCATTACCGCCCGTGCACCGGACGATCCACGCCTCTACGGCGTCAAATTCCTCAGCATGCGTCTTGGGCTGTGCGTGCCCGTCTCTCACCCGCTGGCTGAGCGGGAGAGCGTTTTCATGGCCGAGCTCGAAGGCCTGTCCTTCGTCATGCGCGAGCGGGGGTCGCGCACCCGTGAAATCTTCGAAAAGAACCTTGCCGATCACGATATTTCCATCCAGCCCGTAATCGAGATTTCCTCCCGTGAAGGCGTGCGGGAAGCCATCGCCAACGGGGTGGGATGCGGCGTGGTGGCCGATCTGGAATTCGGCCACGATGCACGCCTTTCCTTCGTGCCGCTCAGCGACGCCAACGAACTCATCGACGAATATGCGATCTGCCTTGCCGAAAGGCGGCATCTGCCGCTGGTGCGCCGGTTCATCGAAGAAGCCGGCCGCGTCTGAAGCCGATCACGGCTCCTCAACCGGTCGCCTCGAATTCAAAAAACGTTCCGGTGCACATCCGTCATCGCGCGCCGCAGGTCGTCGACGGCAGAGGCCGTCGGCCCCGGCTGGTCGTTGAGCGCCGGCGGCATTTTCCAGCCGGGGTCTATGCCTTCCATATTGGGCAATTCATGGGCGATGCCTTTATGGCAATCGATGCAGGTGGCCTTACCCGTCAGCAGATATTTGGAATGGATATCGGCGGCGCGCTGCGTCTGTTTGGTAAAATCCATGGCGGCGGAGGAATGGCAGTTACGGCATTCCAGGCTGTCATTGGCCTTCAGGCGCGACCATTCGTGCTGGGCAAGCTCCAGCCGCTTGTCGAGGAACTTCTTGCGCGTATCGATGGTGCCGAAAATCTTGCCCCAGACCTCCTTGGAAGCCTGCATCTTGCGAGCGATCTTGTCCGTCCACTCATGCGGCACATGGCAATCCGGACAGGAGGCGCGCACGCCGGAGCGATTGGAGAAATGCACCGTCCGCGTCAGTTCCTCATAAACATTGGCGCGCATCTCGTGGCAGGAAATGCAGAAGGCTTCCTTGTTGGTCATTTCGAGCGCGGTATTGAAGGCGCCCCAGAACATGACTCCGCCGACGAAACCGCCAAGGGTGAGGAAGGCGAGGCTGAGCGTGCCGGCCGGCGTCGTCAGAACCGCCCATAACCAGGCGAGAAGTTTTTTCACACGGGCGATCATCATTCGCTACCCGCCGGTTTGACGCCCATCTCGCTCATGTCCTGAAAGGTGTTGGGCACGAGCGGCCGTGTGTCGGCCTGCGGCACATGGCAGGCGGTGCAGAAATAACGGCGCGGCGAAACATCCGCCAGCATCTGGCCTTCGCGCGTCATGTAGTGGGTGACGCTGATCATCGGCGCGCCGGAATCCTGCGTGAATTCGCGCTTGTGACAGGAGAGACAGCGGTTGGCATTAACCGAAAGCTGGTAACCGTCGATCGAATGCGGGATGACCGGCGGCTGCTCCGGGTAAGCGCGCATGCGCCTGAAATCGTCAATCACCCATTTCGGCAGGGGTTTGGCCGGCTCGGTCTGCATGGCGTCGCCGCGCGGGCCGGACAATTCCGGCACCATCTGCGCAACGGCCCCCGTCGCCAGCGCCACGACCAGAAGCGTGGCGGCGATCCATCCGTGTTTCCTGATCATGCGACTGGCTCTATCTTGACTGCGCATTTCTTGAAATCCGTCTGCTTGGAGATGGGATCGGTTGCGTCGAGCGTGACCTTGTTGATGAGCTGGCTGGCATCGAACCAGGGAACGAAGATGACGCCGGGCGGCATGCGGTTGCGGCCGCGTGTTTCCACGCGGGAGCGGATTTCGCCACGGCGCGAAACAATGCGGATTTCCGCGCCCTGGTTGAGCCCGCGCTTGCGCGCATCGTCGGCATTCATGAAACAGCGGGCGCCGGGGAAAGCCTTGTAGAGTTCCGGCACACGCATGGTCATGGAGCCGGAATGCCAGTGCTCCAGCACGCGGCCCGTCACCAGCCAGGTATCGAATTCCGCATCCGGGGATTCCGCCGGCGGCTCGTAAGGCACGGCGATGATGACCGCCTTGCCGTCCTTGTTGCCGTAGAACTTCACGCCCTCGCCCGGCTTGACATAGGGGTCGTAACCCTCGCGGTAACGCCACAGCGTTTCCTTGCCGTCCACCACCGGCCAGCGCATGCCGCGCACCTCGTGATAGGCATCGTAGGGCGCCAGATCATGGCCGTGGCCGCGCCCGAAGGCCGCATATTCCTCGAAGAGACCTTTTTGCAGATAGAAGCCGAAGTGTTTTGCTTCCTGGTTCTCGTATTCGCCATTGATCTCGCTTAACGGGAACTTGCCGACATCGCTGTCCTTGTAGAGCACCTCGTACAGCGTCTTGCCGCGATAGGCGGGATTGGCGTCCAGTATCTCCGCCGGCCACACCTCATCCGTGGTGAAGCGTTTGGAGAATTCCACCAGCTGCCAGAGATCGGAACGCGCCTCGCCCGAGGCTTCGACAAGCTGGTGCCAGACATGGGTGCGCCGCTCGGCATTGCCATAGGCCCCCTCCTTCTCCACCCACATGGCGGCGGGCAGGATGAGGTCGGCGCTCATGGCCGTGATGGTCGGATAGGCATCCGAAACAACGATGAAGTTTTCCGGGTTTCGATAGCCCTGATAGGTCTCGTTCTTGGTGTTGGGACCGGCTTGGACGTTATTATTGACCTGCACCCAGTAGAAATTCAGCTTGCCGTCATGCAGCATGCGGTCCTGTTGCACGGCGTGGTAACCCGGCTTTTCCGGGATGATGCCGTGCGGGATGCGCCAGATTTCCTCGGCATGTTTGCGGTGTTCCGGATTGGTCACCGTCATGTCGGCCGGCAGGCGATGGGCGAAGGTGCCCACCTCGCGCGCCGTGCCGCAGGCCGATGGCTGGCCGGTGAGCGAGAACGGGCTGTTGCCCGGCTCGGAAATCTTTCCGGTCAAAAGATGGATGTTGTAGACCATCTGGTTGGCCCAGACGCCGCGCACATGCTGGTTGAAACCCATGGTCCACAGCGACATGACCTTGCGTTTCGGGTCCGCATAAAGCTCGGCCAGTTCCTCCAGGAAACCGGCTTCCACCCCGGTCATGGCGGCGGTCTTTTCCAGCGTGTATTCGGAGACGAATTCCTTGAAGGTCTCGAAATCGATCGCTTCGGTCTTGGTCGGATCGGCGGAATTGGCGGCATTCACCTCCACCGGATTATCGGGCCGCAGGCCATAACCGATATCGGTGACACCGCGCACGAATTTCGTGTGGTTCTTCACGAAGTCTTCGTTGACGCGCCCGGTCTTGATGATGTGGTTGGCGATGTAATTGAGGATGACGAGGTCCGTACCCGGCTTGAAGATGATCGGAACATCGGCCAGATCCATGCTGCGATGGGTGAAGGTGGAAAGCACCGCCACCTTCACATGGTCGAAGCCCAGACGCCGGTCGGCAATGCGGGTCCATAGAATGGGATGCATCTCCGCCATGTTCGAACCCCAGAGCACGAAGGCATCGGCATGTTCGAAATCATCGTAACAGCCCATCGGCTCGTCCATGCCGAAGGTGCGCATGAAGGCATAGGCCGCAGAGGCCATGCAGTGGCGGGCATTCGGATCAAGATTGTTGGAACGGAAACCGGCGCGCATCAGCTTGGTCGCCGCATAGCCTTCGAAGATCGTCCACTGGCCGGAGCCGAACATGCCCACGGCCGTCGGCCCATTCTCCTTCAACACCCGCTTGCACTGCTGCGCCATCACATCGAAGGCCTCGTCCCAGCTCACCGGCTCGAACTCGCCGTCCTTGGCGTAGACACCGTTTTTCTTACGCAGCAGCGGGGTCTGCAGGCGGTCCTTGCCATACATGATCTTGGACAGGAAATAGCCCTTGATACAGTTGAGGCCGCGATTGACCTCCGCCTGCATGTCGCCATGTGTGGCAACGACCTTGCCTTCCTTGACGCCGACCATGACGCCGCAGCCCGTGCCGCAGAAACGACAGGGCGCCTTGGACCACTTGATCTGCAATGCGGAAACACCGCCCGGCACCGGCTGGGCGGCGGCCGGCAGTGCAATGCCCGCCGTTGCCGCCGCAATGCCGGCGGCATGGGCCTTCAATAGATCACGCCGCGTCAGTTCGCTGCTCATCGCCGCCTGTCTCCTCTGTGTCGACGTGTTCGAAAACCATGTTGGCGGCAATCACACCGTCGAGTGTCGAAATATAAGTGAGCGTATCGCCCAGCATGCCGGTGCTCGTGCCGTCTATGACGATGACAATCTTGCCGTTGCCCTCGCCATGAACCTCGACATTGTCGAGCGTTAAAAGCGTTGCCAGCACGGCGTCCCGCATCTGCGGCATCACCGCCACCACGGCGCTTGAAACATGATACCGGCCTGTATTTTCAGGCATATTGCATCTCCGTGGCTCTCTCTTTGATCTCGATCACACTGGCGGGACAGACGGACACGCAGGCCCCGCAACCGGTGCAGGCATCTTCCAGCAATTCCGGAACGAAGGGGCCGCCACGGCGTGGCCGAAACCGGATGGCCGCGGTCGGGCAGGCATCGCGGCAGGCCTGGCAATCGATATCGCCGAAGGCGAGACACCCCTCACCGATCGCCATGACATGACCGAAGCGCTGTGCCGTGGGGGCAGCAAAGACCGGCTCGGGACAGGCCTCAGCACATTTGCCGCAAAAGGTGCATTCCCCGGCGGAGAAATCCACGCAAGGCAGACCGTCCGCCATGGCGATGATGCCGGTAGGACAGGCCTCGACGCATTTTGCGCAACCGCTGCACGCGGCGAGGTCGCTCAACGCGACCCCGGGGGGACAGATGCGTGGTCTATTTTTTTGCCCGCCGCGCAGGAAATCGCGCCGGCTGAGAGAGACTTCCATCATCATCTCGCCCTCAATGGCCAGGCGGCCCCGGCGGGCCGTAAATGATCTGGAACATCCAGACGATAAAGCCATAGGCTCCGACAAATCCGACCGCCAGAATGGGCCAGATTCCGAATGCCAGAACGGCGAAGGTGACAAGTTCCCTCGTCCGACCTGGCTTTTCATCTGCGTGTTGAGGCGCGACTATTTTAGGCATATTCGCGTTTCCCTATTCGGTTGGAGTTATAATCGACCAAAAAGAAGATATGTTCAACTACTTGATTTTATTGATTATTTATCAAAACTAACATTCATCAATATCCCTCCCCTAAGTCACTGATTTCACTTTGTGCTTTTGCCAAAAAAATAAACAAACCGGTCGGGACAGTGATGTCGCCGCCGCGGGGCAAGATGTCTCTCATCCGCATGCCCCCGCCTCATCGATGCCAGGCGCGCGCATGAAGGGCAGAAAGCCCTGCAACCAGACCCCGAAGCTCGCCGCCCACAAAACGGCGCTGAGGCCATGGTGATAGGGTGACAATGTTGCGGCAAAATCGAATTCCGGCAGGATGCGGACCAGCCCGGCCATCACCATCAGAAGGGCGGCCACATGCGCCTGCCATGGCAGATGCGTCAGGTTGCGGCCCGTATGCCGCAGCCCGGCAATGATGAAGACGGCCATGATGGCGCATCCCAGCGCCCCGACCGACAGCAGATGCAGCCCGGCGGCAGGCGTGACGGAAAAACCGAGCCTTGTTGCGCCGAGCGCCAGAAAACCCGCGCCCGCAAAGACGTTGCCGAGACCGAGCAACAGCACCTCGGTCTTGAAGACGGCACGCCCGATGAACCATTCGGCCAGCCGGTCGAAAAAGGCGGCCCCGGCCGCAAGCGAAAGCCAGGCGCAGACATCGCTTTGCGGAAAGAAAAGTTTCGCCGCCATGTAAAGCGTCACCATGGCGCCCGCCATATGCTGGCGGCCGGGATGTGGCCGGTAAGGCGTGGTCTCGCCACCCGGGTCGAGCGCCAGATTGATGACGACCACATTAATACGCGCGGCGGAGAGTGAAAACAGCACGGTGAAGATGCACAGCGCCGCTTCCAGAAAGCGGGATGCAAGTTCAGGATCGCCGCTCCACCAAGCATAACGCACACCCGCTTCAGCCGCCGTAAACAAAAGAAGCCAGATAAGGAATGCCAGGTGTTTCATCGTGCGCCGCGCCAGCATCGCCCTGCCGATGAGAACAGAGAGCGCGAGCAGAAAGGCGAGATCGAAAAAACCTGCAAACAGGCTCCATGCCTCCATCCCGAGAAAGCCGATAAGGCGGCCCGGCAGCCAGAGACCGGCGAGATGAAGCAGCGTTCGTCCCTGCGCCGGCGTCGTATCCGTCCATTCCGGCACCGCCGAGCCGAGGAAACCGGCAAGCGCCATGCCATAGGTGCCGAAGATCATTTCATGGGCGTGCCATTGCGATGCAGGCACCGCATCGGCAAAAGGCAGGGCATAACCACCGATGACGACCCACAGGAAGGGCCAGCCCGCGCCATGCAGGGCGGCCAGCGGGAAAAACAGCCGCAGGGCTTCCGAAAGGATGGGGGGCTGCCTCATCGCACCCGCTCCTTTGCCGAAAACAGTTCGGCGAAGGCCGGGCTCTCAGACAGGCGTTCCGCTTCGTCGAAAACCGCCCGCGCCACGCGCCGGCCCGGCGAACCGGCGGGCTTATGCGCGGCAATGACGCGGCCATCGACGCCGGAGAGCACGATCAGCCTGTCGGCAACCAGCAACGCCTCATGAAGATCATGGGTGACGAGAAGGGTGGAAAAACCGCGCCGGCAGGCGGCGCCCACCAGAAGCTCCTGCAAATGACGGCGCAGGCCGACATCGACGGCGCTGAAGGGCTCGTCCAGAAACAGCATGTCCGGCTCCACGGCGAGCGCCCGCGCAACGCCGGCGCGCTGGCGCATGCCGCCGGAGAGTTCCACCGGATATTTGCCGAAATCCGCCGCCTCCAAACCGACTTCCAGCGCGAAAATGCCCGCCCTTTCGCGCCGCTCCCGTTTCGGCATGCCGGCCGCCGCAAGGCCGTAGGCGATATTGTCGATAAGCGTCATCCACGGCAGCAGCCTCGGCTCCTGAAACACCAGCCCCTGCCGGCGATAATGGCGGTGCACGCGGCCGCGAACAGGATCGATGATACCGGCCGCGATCTGCAAAATCGTCGTCTTGCCGCTGCCGGAGGGGCCGAGCAGCGCCACGGTTTCCCCGGGCGCTATGCCGAGATCGAAATTCTCGAACAGGCTGCGACCGAGAAAGGCGTGGCCGACATGTTCGAAACGCAGGATGGAACGGTCGCTCATCGTTTGACACCCCATGGCAGCCCGGCGGCGCGCCAGCGTTCCAGCGCCTCGCGCAGCAGATGGAGCAGACCGTAATCGGTCAGCAGCGCCAGCGCGACGGTGATGGTGAGCCAGGCGCTGACCTGTGCGATGTCGAACAGCGCGCGTGCGGTGGCCAGTTCGCCGCCAATGCCGCCGGAATTCGAAAGGAGCTCGGCCATGACGGTTACTTTCCACGCGCTTCCCGCCGTCGTCGTCCAGGCCGGGAAGAGGTAGGAGAGCACGTGCGGCATGGTGACGGTGCGCAGCCGGTAAAACCACGGAGCACCGAAGGCCTGCGCCATCACCTCCAACTGACGGTCCCGCTTGGCGACACCTTCCAGCGCACCGGCAAAGGACACGGGAGCCGAGGCGATGATGACGGTCATGACAGCCGTGCCGCCGGACGAACCGAACCAGATGAGCGCCAGCACGATCCAGCCGATGGGCGGCACACCGAGCAGAACGGTGACGACAGGCTTCATCAACCGCATGGCCGCGAAAGAATAGCCCGCCAGCACGCCCGCCACCGTGCCGATGCCGGCGGCGATGGCAAAGCCGGTCAGGGCCCTGACGGCGCTCTGCGACAGGATGGCGAAGAAATCCGGCCGCGCCGCCAGAAGCCCCATTGCAGTGAAGGTCTCCCCCGGCGAAGGCAGGATGAAGGAGCCATAAATCTCATGGCCGGCCTGCCAGGCGGCGAGAAAACAGAAAATGCCTGAAAGCCCGGCCCAGCCCGCCCAGAGATAGCGGCCCATCCAGCCAAGACTTTCGAGAATGCGGTTCATGCCTGCTACACCAGATAAAACCCGTCATCCGGCCGCCGGCCGCCGATGATTGCCGGGTCGGCCTTGGCAAGCTCATCGTAGAACGCCTCGAGATCGGCGCGCGCAGCGCTTGCCTTCAGGGCGCATAGATGACTTGTCGGAAAGGAGGCGGCAATGATTTCCGGCGGGAAACCCAAGGCATCGGCGGCCGCATCGGCCGCCGTCTTCGGATCGGCTACGGCGCTGGCGAGCGCCGTCTCCATGGCGCCCTGCAAAGCCTCGATGCCGGCCCTGCCGAGTTTTTGCTGGACCGGCGATGTCAAGGCGAGGCCGGCCTGCGGAATTTCAGCCTTGCCGGCCACCTTCGCCCATTCCCGCTGAATATCGATGGTGCGATGGACGGTCATGAAAAACGACTTCGCCTTGATGAGCACGGCGGTCGCGGCCGGCTCGCTCAGCAGGGCGGCATCCACCCGACCCGTCAGCAGCAATTGCACGGCTTCCGGCGGCGAAGCGGCATATTCCAGCTTGATGTCACCGGGCCTCAGGCCGTTTTCGGCAACTAGGCGGCGCAACACGAAATCGGGCATGTCGTTCTTGAACGGCAAAGCGAGGGTCTTGCCGGAAAGGCTTTGCAGGGAGTTCAACGTCCCGTCTTTCGAAACGATATGGAGCAGGCCCGTGGTCAGCACGTTCAACAGCCCGAGGCCGAGACCGCGATTGTGGAGATTGGCGACGCCGTAGCTCGGCATCACCATCGCTCCCATGGAACCGGAGGCGACGGCGGCGCGCATTTCATCCGGCGTTTTCCAGGCTTTGAAGACGGCTCCGGGTGCGACGTCCTTCAGGAACCCGCCCTTTACCGCATGGGCCAGCACGGCCGACGGCGCGGCCGGAGGGCCATAAAAGGTGAGCGGCGCTTCCGCTTTCGCAACATGCGGTGCGGCAAGTGTCGCGACCGCGAGCCCGGAAAAGGCTGAAAGAGCCTGACGACGGGTGAGATGGGCCATGGTCCTGATCCTTTCGCGCCGGAAGCGCCATAATGCGCGTGACACCCGCTCAGACCGTCTTCCGGTCCCGGCGCGTCACCACCCCGGAAATGACATTTTGCAAGCGCCCGCTCTTTGCGCAGGATCAAACAGGGCCGAAAACAGGGATTTATTCACCCTTCTTGAGTGAGAGCGCGTCCCGCAGGATTCGTGAACCCTCCTGGGCGGCGGCGGCGATATCGAGAAACATCAGGCTTGCGGTTTCGACCACACCTTCATCCACCGTGTCGTCTTCGGCGAAATCGCAGAGCATCTCGGTCAGGAGCGCTATCTTGCGCCGCTCCTCACGGGCGGCGGCCAGAAGCTTGACGATGTTGCGCTGGCGCTCGAAATCCTCCAGCTCGCGCAGCGCCTCGTGCACCCTGTCGCGGCAGCCGCAATCAAGCGCGCTCTGCAAGACAATGTCGCGCACCAGATGGATTGCCGCCGCGATATCCGCTCCGCCCGGCGTCGCTGCGGACAGCGTTTGCTCACTTTGCCCGTTCGTCGTCATGCGTTCACCCCATGCGCCGTGTTGCGGGCGCGGGCGATCCAGGCCGCCCCTTCCTGCCCGTGGTGAAAACCATTGGAAAAGGGCACGTCCGGATAGATTTGCCCGAGATGGGCAAGACCGTCCTCCGCCTCCCGTCTGCCGGCCAGAACGTCGTCATGGATATGCGCCACCGCAACCATGTCGCAGTCCTGCGGCGACAGCCGGAAGCGGGAAATGCCGGTGGCCGCCAGATCCTGCAATTCGCCAAGCAGCGACTGGCAGGTGTGCGACACCGTCTGCACGCCGTTCAGCGCCAGAAACGACTGCCGGTCGAGCGTGCGTACCGGCAATCCATCCGGGTCGTCACCGCAGACGAACTGGCAATTATCCTTGATATTGCCCTTGGCGCGGGCATGGGCGCAGCGTGCCGAAATGGCGAGCGGCAGGCGGCCGAAGGCGAAGACTTCGAAGTCCACATCCGGCGTCTCCCCCACGATGCGCTCCACCGAGGTCACCGGCAGTTCCGGTGGCAAGCAGATGGCGCTTGCCCCACGCGAGGCGAGCAACCGCGCGGTGGCGGCATTATAGACATTCACCATCGGCCCAACGACATGCGGCGTGCCATGCAACATGCCGAGCGCGGAAAGATCGTTCGCCTCGACCGGATAGGGGCTATCGGCGATCAGGCCGCGCAGGTGGCGGCTTTCCCGCTCCAGCGTCACCAGCGAAAGCGTCGAGAGGATCACCTGCTTTCCCGCATTCTCCAGCCGCTCGATCACCTCGGCCAGATGCGGTTCGGTAAAATGGAACCGTTTGGAACAGACGGTTTCGCCGAGATAGACATGACTGACGGGCGCCTCATCGGCGATGCGGAAATAGAAATCGCGCCATTTCTCGCCCTGCCAGAGATAAAGCACCGGGCCGAGCGCCAATGTAGCCTTTGCAGTTTTTGCCATCGCCATCATCTCCAGCGTTTCTCATAAGCACCGACAGTTGTGCGCTGGCCTTCACTTAACAGCCGCAGGCGCGAGAGCAGCCGTCCCCGTTCTTCGGCACTGGCGGCCAGCGCCCGGTGCAGGGTGGACACCACTTCCGCCACATAGGCCTTGCCGCGCTGGCGGCCCTCGATCTTCAGCGCGCTGACCCCCGCTTCGCGCAGCGCATCGATCTGGTCCATCACATCAAGCGACACCGGGTCCTCAAAGGCATAGGACTTGTCATCGGCAATCTCGAAACGGCCCTTGCAGAGCGTCGGATAACCCGCTGCTTCGCCTTCCGGAAAGCGGTTGATGGTATAGTCGCCGAGTTCCGACACCAGCTCCTGGCCGTCCTGCCGATAACGCACATGGCTTGCTGGCGAGCAGACGCCGTTCATGTTGGGTGATTTTCCAGTGGCGTAAGACGAGAGCGAGCAGCGCCCCTCCGCCATGACGCAGAGGCCGCCGAACACGAAGATTTCGATCTCGCAGCGGATTTGCCGCGCCAGCCGGGCGATGTCGGAAATCGTCAGCGTGCGCGGCAGCACCACGCGTTTCGCGCCGAAGGCATCGACGAGGAAATTCACCGCATCGGCATTGGAGGCGGAGGCCTGCACGGAGACATGGATGCGCTGCTGCGGATGGTGTGCCGCCACATGCGCCATCAGACCGAAATCGGCAAGGATCAGCGCATCCGCCCCCGCCTTCACGGCATCGGCCGCACCGCGATACCAGATATCCTCATTGCCCGCGCGCATGAAGGTGTTGAGCGCGACGAAAGTCTGGACGCCGCGCTTCTTCGCGTAGGCAATGGCTTCGGCAAGCTCTTCGCGGGAAAAATTTAGACCGGGAAAATTGCGGGCATTGGTTTCATCGCGAAAGCCGCAATAGACGGCATCCGCGCCGGCATCCACGGCCTCGCGGAAGGCGGCAGGCGTTCCCGCAGGACAGATCAGCTCCATGCCGCACCTCCACGCGTTTCGGATAGAACATGGCCGCGCAGGCGGTTCGCAAGCCCCGTTACCACCGGTGCAAAAGGCCCGGCAAAGGCACCGAGATCGCGCGGCAGATCAATGCCGCTGTCATCGAGCGCATTGCGCAGTGCCAGCATCGCCTCCATGTCGCCGGTGACGCTTAGATCACGCGAGAAGAACAGCGCATCGGCGTCCTGCCGCCCCTCCATCAGCGCCAGCAGCATGAAAAGCGGCCCTTCCACGGCAGCATCCACCTTCGGCAGGCGGCCCTTTCGGCTGACGGTGATGGCCGGACGCGCCGGCTCGACCATGAAGGCGAAGGGCAGATCGACCGGCAGGAAGGCATAGCGTTTGCCGCTATGCTCACCGAGCCGGCCGAACAGATCAGGATGCCGTTTCATGATCTGCGCCAGCATCGCCGCCGTCGCTCGCTGCACCATGGCAAGGGGCAGAAAATTCATGGGGGTAGCGATGGCGGCGGGAAACGGTCTCATAAATGGTCCTGTCAGATCAGTTGCGGGCAGGAACCTAACCGCAGCGCGCCAGCGCCGGTTTGAGCGAACGCAAAGACAGAGAGATTTTCGGGTGCGACTTCACAAAAGCCGCTATAAATCATTCACTTGCGAAGCGAAGGAGGCCGCCCATGTCCGATATAAGGATCAAACGGATTTACGATGCCGCCAGCGATGAGGACGGCGCACGCATTCTGGTGGACCGGCTGTGGCCGCGCGGCATGCGCAAGGAAACCGCACAGCTTTCGCTGTGGATGAAGGAAATCGCGCCCAGCAACAAATTGCGCAAGAATTTCTCGCATATGCCGTCGCGTTTTGCCGAATTCACCGGGCACTATCATGAGGAGCTGGCCGCCAATCCCGATGCCGTGGCGCGCATGAAGGAGCTGATGGCGAAGGGCCGCGTCACGCTGCTTTATGCCGCCCATGATACCGAACACAACCACGCCCTCGTTCTTGCCGACTATCTTCGTTCGCACTGAAGCCGCATTTGCGGTAGCGCAAGGACATGCCGCACCGCCACCGGCAAACAGGCGGCATGAGAGACGAGAAAACAGAAACTAAACCCGCCCACGCAGCCGATCTGCGCGGTTTCGTCCGGTTGCTGGAAGAACGCGGGCAGCTGCGGCGAATCCGCCAGCCAGTCTCACTGGTGCACGAAATCACCGAAATCCACCGCCGCGTGCTTGCCGATGGCGGGCCGGCGCTGCTGTTCGAGCAACCCGTCGGCCATGAGGGCAAGGTGCGGGACATGCCGCTGCTTGCCAATCTCTTCGGCACGCGGCAGCGCATCGAATGGGGGCTGGGGCTGGAAACGGGCGGCCTGCCAGCACTTGGACAAAAGCTTGCCGAATTGCGCGAGCCACGGCCGCCGAAATCCATGGCCGAGGCATGGGGTAAGCTGCCTTTGCTGAAGGCAGCACTGTCCATGCGGCCACGCAACGTCTCGCGCGCGCCGGTGCAGGAAAAGGTACTGACGGGCGATGCGGTTGATCTTGCCCGCCTGCCGGTGCAATGGTGCTGGCCGGGCGAGCCGGCCCCGCTCATCACCTGGCCGCTGGTCATCACCCGTTCGCCTGATGATCCCGACGATATCAATGTTGGCATCTATCGCATGCAGGTGCTGGGGCCGGACAGGGTGATCATGCGCTGGCTGGCGCATCGCGGCGGCGCGCAGCACCACCGGCTGTGGCAGGCACGTGGGCTGGATATGCCCGTAACAGTCGCCATCGGCACAGATCCCGCCACCATTCTTTCCGCCGTCATGCCGCTTCCCGAACATATCAGCGAGCTTGGTTTTTCCGGCCTGCTGCGCGGCTCGAAAAGCCGCATCGCGAAGGCATTGACGGTGCCGATGCCGGTGCCCGCCAATGCCGAGATCGTGCTGGAAGGCACCGTCTCAGCAACGGAAACGGCACTCGAAGGCCCCTATGGCGACCACACCGGCTACTATAATTCGGTCGAAGCCTTTCCGATCATGACGCTGTCGGCCATCACCATGCGCCGCGATCCGATCTATCTTTCTACCTATACCGGCCGGCCGCCCGATGAGCCCTCGGTTCTCGGCGAAGCCATGCTCGAGATTTTCCTGCCGCTCGTCAAAAGGCAGTTTGCGGAAATCGTCGATCTGTGGATGCCGCCGGAGGCCTGTTCCTACCGCGTCATGGTCGTCTCCATCGACAAGCGTTATCCCGGCCAGGCAAAGCGGGTGATGATGGGCCTGTGGTCGATGCTGCCGCAGTTCAGCTATGTGAAGCTCATCATTCTGGTCGATCCCGACATCAATGTGCGCAGCTGGGTGGATGTGATCTGGGCGCTCTCCACCCGTTTCGATGCCTCGCGCGATACAACGATCATCAACGATACGCCGATCGATTATCTCGACTTCGCCTCGCCGAAAACCGGCCTCGGCGGCAAGATGGGGCTGGACGCCACCCACAAGCTTTCGCCGGAGACGGAGCGCGAATGGGGCCGCGTGCTCTCCATGACACCTGACGTCATCGCAAAGGTGGATATCATATGGCGTGATCTTGGCCTTGGAGAACGACCATGAACCCGTGCCGCGTCGTGGTCGGCGTCACCGGTGCCTCGGGCGCCGGCATTGCGCTGCGCATCATCGAGCGCCTCGCCGCGATGGAAAGCGTCGAAATCCATCTCGTCCTGTCGCAATCCGCCAGACGCACCGTGCTGCATGAGGAAGATGCGCAAGCCATGGGGCGGATGTTGTCGCTCGCCAGTGTCAATCATGCTGTCGACGATATCGGCGCGGCAATTGCCAGCGGCTCCTTCCCGACAACAGGCATGATTATCGCCCCCTGCTCCATGCGAACGCTCGCGGCCATTGCAAACGGGTTTTCGGACAATCTCCTTACCCGCGCCGCCGATGTGCATCTGAAGGAACGCCGGAAGCTGGTGTTGATGACCCGCGAGACGCCGCTACATCTCATCCATCTGCGCAATATGTGCATTGTCACGGAGGCCGGTGCGATCGTCATGCCGCCGGTGCCGGCTTTTTACAACCGGCCGCAAAGCGTCTTCGATATTGTCGATCAGCTCGCCGCCCGCGCTATCGATCAGCTCGGCATCAGCTCCGCGCCGCAGGCGCCGATATGGCAGCCGCATGTGGTGAAGACGTCGTGAGCGATCAGAAATAGGCCATGGGGTCTGCGCCAAAGAGCGCGGCATGGCCGCCGGCCAGCAGCCACCAGACCGTCAACCCTGTCAGCACCGCGGCTAGCAACATCGGCCCGTCCACGGCGAGGCGCGTTTTGCCGGAAAGGATTGCTGCGAAAGGGATCGTTGCGTTTTCAGCAGCCGCCGCGCTCCATGCATTACCCAGTCTTTTCCGCGCGCGTTTTTCGGTCATCACCATCCCGCCAAGCGAAAACAGCGCAAAACCGCCGAACAGGATGACGGAACGCAGATCGCCATTCGGCACGACATGCCCCAGAGACCAGAACAGGAAACCGACAAGCACCGGATGCCGCGTGATGCGCACGATTGCCCCCGGTTTATCTCCCTGCCGCACGGAAATGGAGAGCGGATTGACGCTGAGAAGGCCGGCCAGCACGAAAAACAGACCAATCGGCGCTGCCAGAAACGTGACATGCGCCTGCCAGGGCGCGACATCCCAGAGCGGAATATAATCCACCGACAGCGCGGCATAAAACACCCAGCCCAGCGCCAGAAGCGAGACCACGGAATAAGCCCCGAAATAGGCGGGCCGGCCAATGGCCGCAATCAACCGGCCACGCACGGCAGGTACGGCGGGAATGGAATGCAGCGCCACAAAAAGCGAAAGAGCGGCGACAAGTTCAAGCATGCGTCTGCTTTCTCACTGGTTCAGGAACAGCACCGAAGCAATGGCCACGGAGGCAAGTACGGCGGAAACCGCGCCCATGCGCTGCAACACACCCATACGGTACAACAGCACGGCAAAGCCAATGATAATAGGGGTTGCGACAATCAGCCCGATCTGCGCGTCGTTCATGGGAAGCTCCATTTTTCCAGAGTTGCGCTTTGTCATGACAATAGGACTTTGCGCGCTCCCTTCTTTGACCGACCGCAAAGAAGCTGGGTTTGAGGACGCCTAAGCGTGGCTTGCTGTTTTACAATTACGGGCGAGGCCATGGCGATCAATACGGAAGAGGAAAGCGGAAACCTGCTTTTGTGGATTCTGGTCTGGAGCGAACTTGCCGCTTTCGGCGCGCTGACCGGCGCCTTCATCATCGCCTTCGCCTTCAACCCTGATGCATTCGCCGCCGCGCGCCAACATCTGCAGCCGCAGCTTGCCGGCCTCAACACACTGATTTTGCTGGCAAGCGGCTGGCAGGCGGCCGTCGCGGCCAGCCGCCACACCGCGCTGCCGGGCAAAAGGCGGGCGCTTGTCCTTGCCGGCCTGCTGGGTTTCGCTTTCGTCGGTGTGAAACTCCATGAATATTCCACCGAAATCGCCTTCGCATCCGATCCCGCCTATGACGCTTTCTTCGAGCTTTATTTCCTGCTCACCGGTTTCCACCTGCTGCATGTCGTCTTCGTGGCCGTGCTGCTGTTTCTCGTCGCAGTCTTCCCGAAAAACGAGAACGTCACGCTGGTGACGACGCTGTGGCATGTCATCGATCTGGTCTGGATCGTCATTTTTCCCATCATCTATCTGGTTTGACAGTCATGATCCACCGCACCTCCCGCCAGCTTGCAAGAAGTTTTGCAGTGCTCGCCATTCTTGTTCTCGCCGGTACGGCCGTCGTCACCTCGTGGAAGGCAGCGCTTCTGCCGCCGGTTGCCGCCGCCTGCCTGATGCTGCTTTTCGCGCTCATGAAATCCAGACGCGTCATCGACGACTTTCTGGGTTTTGGCGAAGAGCGGGGCCTGCTGCGCACGGCACTTCTGGCATGGCCCGCAATCTTCGCCGCCGCAGCCCTTTTGCGGGCGTTCCTGCAGGGCATTTTGTCGCTCTGAAAAGGCGGACCACACCACCTCTCCACTTGTTTGCCAAATGGCAAAGAACGCCGGCGGCCAGCGGCTAGAAAGGCTTCAGACCCCACCGCATTCCGCCAGCCTGCTGGCAAATCCCGGCAAGAGGGTTCGATCAAGCCAGTCCGCATAAGCGGTCTTCCGGATGGAAAGGACCATTGGCATGGCAGAACGCCTGACCAAAACAGGAGCGCGAAACGTCTTTTACGGCGGCTCCATCTTCTTCTTCGCCATATTCGTCGGGCTGACCGCCCATAGCCATTATTACATGCGCACCACATCGACGGATGAAAGCACACTGACGGAAAGCGTCGCGCGCGGCAAACACGTGTGGGAGAAAAATTCCTGCATCAACTGTCACACGCTGCTCGGCGAAGGCGCCTACTTCGCGCCCGAACTCGGCAATGTCTGGAAGCGCTATGGCGGCGTGGAAGACAAGGAGACGGCGCGCGATTCCATCAAGGCCTGGATGGCCGCCCAGCCCACCGGCATCGAGGGCCGGCGCCAGATGCCGCAGTTCAATCTCACCGAACAGGAACTCGATGATCTCGTCGACTTCCTCGAATGGACGAGCCGGATCAAGACGCAGAACTGGCCGCCGAACGATGCGGGTTGAGGTTGACGGCAAGGAGATGACGAGATGAAATACCAGACGCAAAAAGTCGCCATGCTGTATTTTTACGGCGCAATCGGGCTGTTCGTGGCGCAGATCCTGTTCGGCGTCATCGCCGCGACGATCTACGTGCTGCCCAACACGCTTTCCGAGCTTCTGCCCTTCAACATCGTGCGCATGATCCACACCAATGCGCTGGTCGTGTGGCTGTTGATGGGCTTCATGGGCTCGACCTTCTATCTTCTGCCAGAAGAGACGGAAACGGAGCTTTACAGCCCCAAGCTCGCCATCGCCCAGTTCTGGATCTTCCTGGTGGCCGCCGCGGTTGCCGTGGTCGGTTATATGTTTCGCATCCATGAAGGCCGCGAATTCCTCGAACAGCCCTTCGCCATCAAGGTCGGCATCGTGCTTGTCGTTTTGATGTTCCTGTTCAACATCACCATGACGGCGCTGAAGGGCCGCAAGACCACCGTCATCAACATCCTGCTCTTCGGTCTCTGGGGTCTGGCGATCTTCTTCCTCTTCGCCTTTTACAACCCCATCAACCTGGCGCTCGACAAGATGTACTGGTGGTACGTCATCCATCTGTGGGTGGAAGGCGTGTGGGAACTGATCATGGCGTCGATCCTCGCCTTCCTGATGATCAAGCTCAACGGCATCGACCGCGAAGTGGTGGAAAAATGGCTCTATGTCATCGTCGGTCTTGCCCTGTTCTCGGGCATTCTCGGCACGGGCCACCATTATTACTGGATCGGCGCGCCGGGTTACTGGCAGTGGATCGGCTCGCTGTTCTCGACGCTGGAAGTGGCCCCCTTCTTCACCATGGTCATCTTCACCTTCGTCATGACCTGGAAGGCTGGCCGCAAACATGAGAACCGCGCCGCGCTTCTGTGGTCGATCGGCTGCTCGGTCATGGCCTTCTTCGGTGCCGGCGTCTGGGGCTTCCTGCACACGCTGTCTTCGGTGAACTACTACACCCACGGCACGCAGCTTACCGCCGCTCACGGGCACCTCGCCTTCTTCGGCGCCTATGTGATGCTGAACCTTGCGATGATGGCCTATGCCATCCCCGAAATGAAGAAACGCGCGCCCTACAACCAGTGGCTTTCGATGACGAGCTTCTGGGTCATGTGCACGGCCATGTCGGTGATGACCTTCGCGCTGACATTCGCCGGCGTGGTGCAGATCCAGCTTCAGCGGGTCATGGGCGAAAGCTTCATGGATGTGCAGGACCAGCTGGCGATCTTCTACTGGATCCGTCTCGGTTCTGGTTTCGCGGTTCTCATTTCGGCGGTCATGTTCATCTGGGCAATCCTGGTACCGGGCAAGCAGAAACAGGGCGACGTTGCCCGCCTCGTGCAGCCCGCCGAATGAGAAACGGACCGGCTCTCCTTTTCCCCGGAGAGCCGGTTCCTTATCAACAAACATGGAGATGACCATGAATACGATATTCCGTCCGATCCCTCAGCCCCAGCCGGACACGCCGTTCTACACACCGCTCGGCAATGAATGCACGCTGTTCGAAAGCGCCTGGGTGCGGCAATTGCCGCTGCTGCTGAAAGGCCCGACCGGTTGCGGCAAGACCCGTTTCGTCAGCCACATGGCAGCGAAACTCGGCCTGCCGCTTTCCACCGTTTCGTGCCACGACGATCTTGCTGCCGCTGATCTGACCGGCCGTTACCTGCTGAAAGGCGGCGAAACCGTGTGGATGGACGGCCCGCTGACGAGGTCCGTGCGCCAGGGCGGCATATGTTACCTCGACGAGATCGTTGAGGCGCGCAAGGATGTGGCTGTCGTGCTGCATCCCCTCACCGATGATCGCCGCATCCTGCCATTGGAACGCACCGGCGAAGTGCTGGAAGCGCCCTCCGGCTTCATGCTCGTCGTGTCCTATAATCCCGGATACCAGAACCTTTTAAAGAGCCTGAAGCCCAGCACCCGCCAGCGTTTCGTCGCCATTGAATTCGATTTTCTGCCCAAGGAGCAGGAAATCGCCGTCGTTTCGCATGAAAGCGGGCTGGATGCGCGCGATGTCGAGCCGCTCGTCGATCTTGCCCACCGGCTGCGCGGCCTGAAGGGCCATGACCTTGAGGAAGGCGTCTCCACCCGTCTGCTCGTTTATTGCGCCAGCCTCATCGATACCGGCCTTCCCGCCCGTCAGGCCGTGCGCGCGACCATGATCGAACCGCTGACTGACGAGCCGGATGTGAAGGCCGCGCTGCATGAAGTCGCGGATGCGATCATTCGATAGGCGCTTTGATATCCACACCGGATTGCGCGGCCCCGCGTGTTCCGGTCCGATGCCATGAGGATAAACCATGCTGGACTTTCTGGAACTGGAAGAAACCGTCGGCCGCGCCTGGCACAGGCTGATCGGCGAAACCGGCACATGGCTGCGCTTCCCGGATCATGCCGTGAAGCTGGAAGATATGCAGGCCGTGCTGGCCATATGTTTCCGCGGTTTTGGCGGTGAACATGCGGTGCAGATCGCGCCGGCCCGCGCCCGCACTTCCAGCCACCGGCTGAGGCTGCGCCAGCGCATGGGTCTTGGCGAAGAGAAGCTCGCCCAGCCCGGACGTGATCATGCCACGCTGATGCTGCCGCCGGTGCTCGATCTGTTTCCCGACCGCCACCTCAATCGCGATCTTTATCTCTGGCTCGCTGCCGCCATGGCGATGATGCCGCTTGAACCGGTTGCGGCGGCAGATCCGTTGGGCAACGATCTTGCCCGGCTCGACCGCGCCGCAGAACTGGCAAATGCCGTCATCCATGCCTTCCCCGGAATGAAGACCCGGTATCGCCGGCTTTGCGCCGCCATGCTCGCGGTGCGGCAGAAACGGCCGCTGCCCCAGACGGAGCAGCAGGTGGAACAACGGGTGCTTTCCATGCTCGCCAATGCGGCAGGGATCGAGGGCCATGCGCCACCCGCCGGTCTTCCGGAAAAAGCGCCGCCGCGCTACCTGCCGATGCTGCCGGTGCCGCTATGGCCGGACACACTGCTGCGCGAAACATCCGAGGTCCGGCAAAGCGAGGACCAGCCGGCAGCGGGCGCCGCGCCGCAGGGGGTGGAGGCCGCCCGCCATATCGCCGTGCGCGAAAAGGCCGAGAACCGCCAGACCGAACGCAGCCCCTTCATCCTCAACCGTTTCGAAAAAATCCTCGCCATGGCGGAAATGGTCAATGTCGACCGGCCGGGTGACGACAGCGACGATGCCGACGGCAGCGCGGCGGACGAGCTTGACGATATGACGCTGGGTGAAAGAAAGGGGCGGCCTTCCGCCCGCTTCCACTTCGATCTCGACCTGCCGCCTGAAGCACTGAACCATACCCCGCTGACAGCGGAGCTGACCTATCCCGAATGGGATTATCGCAGCGGTACCTATCTCGCCGATCATTGCCGGGTCATCGCCGGTCCGGCGAAAGACGCCGAGACGGCACCGGAACCCGGCCCGGACACCAAAAGCCTCATCCGCCGCGTCAGGCGGCAATTCGAGGTGCTGCGGCCACGTCACGAGATGCTACGCGCCCAGCTTGACGGCAATGATCTCGATCTTGACGCCGTGGTTCGCGCCAGAAGCGATATCGCCGCCGGAGGACAGGGCAGCGACCGCATTCATATGGCAAGCCGCCCACAGGCACATGATCTTGCCGTAACGATCCTCGTCGATGTGTCGCTATCGACCGATGCCTGGTTCGACAATCGCCGGGTGCTCGATGTGGAGAAGGAAGCCCTGCTGGTGCTTGCCCACGGGCTTTCCGCCTGTGGCGACAGTCACTCCATCTTGACCTTCACCTCCCGCCGCCGTTCCTGGGTGCGGGTGGAGACGGTGAAGGATTTCGATGAGCCGATGGGCCACGCTGTCGAGCGGCGCATCGCGGCGCTGAAACCCGGTTTCTACACCCGCATCGGCCCCGCCATCCGCCACGCCAGCGCCAAGCTGCATGAAAGGCCGGAGCGCCGAAAGCTGCTTCTGCTGCTGACGGATGGCAAGCCGAACGATGTCGATCACTACGAAGGCCGCTTCGCCATCGAGGACAGCCGCCGCGCGGTTTCCGAAGCCAGGCGTTCGGGCGTCAGCGTTTTCGGCGTAACGGTCGACAGCAAGGCGCAATCCTATATTCCGGCCATGTTCGGCCAGAACGGTTATGCCATCGTCAGCAGGATCGCCAAGCTGCCATCGGCGCTGCCGGCAATCTATCGCAGCCTTGCCGGCTGATTGTCGCGCAGACGGACCTGACGAATCTCAGGTTTGTTTGCGCGGCGACAATGTCTCCCGAAAGCACGGCGGATAGGTTTTTCCGGTCCGCCGGCCGGCCGCACCGCCGGACATAGTTTCATCCGCGGCCATGGAGCCAGCCTATGTCCGAAGCCCAATCCGCAACCAATATCGATGTACGCATCATTCCGCATCGCGAACGCCATCCGCGCATTTTCGGTGCGCTCGGCGCATTGGCTCAAGGGCAATCGCTGCAGATCACCAGCGATCACGATCCCCGTCCGCTGCTTTACCAGCTCGCCACCAATTTCCCCGGCGAATTCGGCTGGGAATATCTCGAACAGGGTCCGGAAGTCTGGCGTCTTGATATCGGCCGGCTGGAAGAACAGGCCGAAGGTTCCGAGGAGGATATGTCCGGCTGCGAATGCTGCTGCGGTTCCGAGCATTGACCCCAGCGCCAGCGGCATGGTGAAAAGACCTCTGGCGGATGGCCCTTGCCGCCGCCAGCCGACAGATGAGGTGATGCAATGACGGAAATGATCAGGGAACTCGATGTCCGGCCGCTTTTGCTGAGCGGCGGCGAGCCCTTTCCGGCCATCATGGAAGCCGTGGCCGGGCTTGCTCCCGGCGAGGCGCTGCGATTATACGCCACCTTCCGGCCCGTTCCGCTGTTCAAGGTGATGGCAGAGCGCGGTTTCGACCATCAGGTCAGGGAAATCGGCGGCGGCGACTGGGAAGTGCTGTTTACGCCGCAATCCACTGAGACCGAACAGATTTCCGTTTCGCCGGCGCTTGCAGGCAATGCCGAGGAGCCGCAGATATGGCCCGATCCGGTCATCTATCTCGATCTCAGCGACGAGACGACCGAAGGCCAGGCGAGCCGCACGCTTGCCGCACTCGACCGTCTTCCGCCGGGTGCCGTGATCTTCGTGCTGATGCCGCAGGAGCCGACTTTCCTTTACCCGGAACTTCTGGCCCGGGGCCATCAATGGGCCGGCAATTTCGACGAGGCGCGCACCGCGTTCCGCATCTTCATCCGCGCCGGTGCCGGCGCGCATTAAGCCATAAATCAAATTCCCCGAAACCGAACCGCCCCGGAAGTTGCCTCCGGGGCGGTTCGTTTTAGCGGCGTCGCAAGCAATCTAGGCTTTCAGCGGTTTGCGCTCGCGCATCAGGATCGGCCCATATTCAATGCAGAAGAGACCGAAACCCACGATCCAGAAGAGCGCCGAGCAAGCGTAAAGATGCATCATCGCACCGGGGAAGAACTCGGCTGCCGGTCTCAGCAGTGCGCAGGCGATCAGCGCCACGTAAGCGGCGATGGTGACCCTGCTGGCCGCAAGCTTGCGCCCGGTATGACCAAGGCTCGCTCTCGTCATGACAGCAAGCATCATGCAGCCGATGACGCCGACGGTGAAGACATGCAGGACGGAGCGTGTGTCCATGACGTCAAGAGCCGCCAGCGCTATGGTAATGAAACCGACGGGAATGAAGGCATAGGCCACATGCAGCACCACCAGCACCTGCTCCGGCCAAGTCGTCCAGCCGCGCCAGCGGATCAGACGCACGGCGTGCATGAGAGCTGCCAGAAGCGCCGTTGGCACTGCCACGATGCTTTCGGGCTCTATCGTCCAGACAGCCAGCGCCGCGATGCCGGTGAGGATGGCGGCGGTATCGAAGCGGTTATAGGGCACGGGGAAATCCGTGCGGCCGAAACGGTTCAGCCAGTTGCGGGTAAAACTCGGCACGATGCGGCCGCCGACGATGATGACAAGAACCGTGTAGGCCGAGACCGCAAGGCGGGTCGCGATCAGGCTATGATCTCCCCCAATCGCCGCAACGTGGAATACAATGTTGGCGACGGAAAGCGCCAGTAGTCCGCCCAGCACCTTCAGGTCTTTCCATTTGCGCCCGGCAATGACCTCGCGCGCGCAGATCGCCAGAAGCGCCGGCAGGAAAAGCCCGTCCACGGCTGCGGCAGTGACCACCCACATGGTCCGGCACAAGCAGGAAAAGCCGGCCGGCGCACCAGAGCGCAAACAGCCACACCAAGGGTTTGCCCGACACCGGCAGCCGCCCCGTCCAGTTCGGCACGGCCGTCAAAAGAAAGCCCGCCAACACCGCCGAGGCAAAACCGAACAGCATCTCATGGGCATGCCAGTTCGGTGCGCCGTAATCCCCGCCGAGGTCGATGAAGCCGGAAAGGGCTGCGATCCACAACACCATCGCCACGATGGCCCAGAGGGCGCCGCCGAGGAAAAACGGCCGGAAGCCGTAAGAAAAGATAACCGGGCCGGTGCGCGCCAGCCCTCGTGGAATGCCGCCCTTTGGCCGGCTGCGCCCTTGGGTGAGAACAGTTTCGCTGCCACTCATTATAATGCTCCTTGCTTGGTCTTGACATATGTCTAGACCCAAGCCCGTCCGGCTTCTTTGCGAACAGGCAAAGAGGCGGTGCGACGCTTCCACACCGGCCTTCAGCCGCCTGCCAAAATGTCGCAGGGTGCCGAAAGCGAAGTTTGCTCCATCTCAAATTGTATTTCCGCCTCTCCGCTACAAATGCTGTGACAGAGCGAAACATGCTCTGCCCCAAGAGGGATAGGAGAAGAATGATGACGGAAACCTTCCACATCACACGGCGTAATATTCTCGCAGGCGCAGCATTTGCAGGGGCTATAGCTCCCGTCATCATGCCATCGGCAGCGAGCGCGGCAGAGGAAAAGAAGGCCGCAGCCAAGCCATTGACGAGCGCTGAGATTGCAGCACTGCCTCGCGTAAAAGTTGATCTCGTCAGACCGCCCTTCGTGCATGCCCACACGCAGAAAGCCGAAGGCGGACCGAAGATCGTTGAGTTCACGCTCACGATCAAAGAACAGAAGATGATCCTCGACGACAAGGGCACCGAGGTCCACGCCATGACCTTCAACGGTTCGGTTCCCGGGCCTCTGATGGTGGTGCACCAGGACGACTATGTCGAACTGACCCTCATCAACCCCGACACCAATGAGCTGCAGCACAATATCGATTTCCACTCGGCCACCGGCGCGCTCGGCGGCGGCGGGCTCACCATCGTCAACCCCGGTGAAAAGGCGATCCTGCGCTTCAAGGCCACCAAGGCCGGCGTCTTCGTCTATCACTGCGCACCTCCCGGCATGGTGCCGTGGCACGTCACCTCGGGCATGAATGGCGCGATCATGGTACTGCCGCGTGAGGGCCTGACGGACGGCCACGGCAAGGAGCTTGTTTATGACAAGATCTATTATGTCGGCGAGCAGGACTTCTACATCCCGCGCGACGAGAACGGCAATTTCAAGAAATATGAAAGCGCCGGCGATGCAATGGCCGACACGCTGGAGGTGATGCGCAAGCTGACGCCGACCCACATCGTCTTCAATGGCGCAGTCGGTGCCCTGACCGGGGAACATGCCCTTCAGGCCGCCGTTGGCGAGAAGGTGCTGATCGTCCATTCGCAGGCAAACCGTGATACCCGTCCGCACCTCATCGGCGGCCATGGCGATTATGTCTGGGCGACGGGCAAGTTCCGCAACCCACCGGATCTCGACCAGGAAACCTGGTTCATTCCCGGCGGCACGGCGGGTGCGGCCTTCTACACCTTCGAGCAGCCCGGCATCTACGCTTATGTCAACCACAACCTCATTGAAGCCTTCGAGCTGGGTGCAGCCGCCCACTTCAAGGTGACGGGTGAGTGGAACAACAGCCTGATGCAGGCGGTGCTCGCCCCCTCGAGCATCTGACACAAACGGGAGCGCCCCCCGCCGCCAGCGATCGCGGCGCGCTCCCCTTCTGCTATGCGGCCTGAAAGCAGGCCCGAACTTTGGCGTCTTCTCGACGCAGGCAGGTTCCCATGGGCATTCCCGGCAACAGTCACTTCCCAAATGCCGTCTCGCTTCTTCTCCCGCTCTCGATTGCAACACTGCTGGCAACGGCCATCGGTTTCCAGTCCGGGATCATCCGCAGCGGCGCTGATGACCGCGCGGCCATGATGGCTCCACAGGTCGTTACAGTGCCCGCCGGACATTTCACCTACCGGGCGGAGGGCGAATATTTCCGCAATGGTTATGCCGTCGATGGGCCGATGGTCGACGTGGCGATGCGGCAAAATCTGACGATCATGAAATATCAGGTGTCGAGCGCGGATTATGCGCGCTGCGTGGCGGAAGGCGGCTGCCAGCAGCCGGAACCCGGCTTTGCCGCTCCGGTCGGCGGCGAGATACCGGCAACCGGTATCAGCCAGGACGACGCCCACGCCTATGCAAAGTGGTTGAGCGAGCGGACAGGCGAGGTCTGGCGCCTGCCGAGCGACGCTGAATTGGCTTTCGCCGCCGGCTCGCTTTTCCCGGATGAGACGCTAGGTGTCGCCGCGGACAGTGAAAATCCGGCTTTGCGCTGGCTGGCGGATTACGAGCGGCAGACCAGCCGCAAGGCCTCCAACCCCGTTCCGCAATCCTATGGCAGCTTCGGCGAAAACGAATATGGCCTTGCCGATTTCGGCGGCAACGTCTGGGAATGGACATCGAGCTGCAGCCACCGTGTGACGCTCGGCAAGGATGGTGAGGCGATCGATAGCGTCGCCTCCTGCGGTATCCCGGTCGCTTCGGGAAAACACCGGGCGGCGATGAGCGCCTTCGTCAAAAACCCGAAAAGCGGCGGCTGCGCCGTTGGCGTACCGCCTGATAATCTCGGGTTCAGGCTCGTAAGAGACACACGCTGGTACGCGCCACTTCTCGAAAAGCTTCGTGCCACCACCCTGTTTTCTTGATAATCGTCAATTAAAACAAGCGCTTGATTTATATCATTTGAACTTCTCCCGCCGGTGATAGTGCTGTATGCTGACAATACAGAAAAGGCCGATCCCCGATTGCCAATGCAATCACCTTGAGGATCGTCCGATCACCGGAGAGGGTGCAAGTGAAGATTGACCGAAGCGTCATCCGGTCGCTGGCCTTGTTTGCCAAGATGGCCGACGATGAGCTGGACGGACTGCTGACCCACGCCACATCCCGGCTGGTGCCGCCGGGTGAAGCCATTTTCGAGCAGGGCCAGTCGGCAACGCATTTCTTCCTGCTTATCCACGGCCGCCTGAAGGTGACGCAGGTGACGCATGACGGCCAGCAGATCATCGTGCGCGTGGTGCATCCCGGTGATCTCTTCGGTTTCGCAAGAGCGCTGCAACGGTCCGATTATCCCGGCACCGCCACGACGGCTGCCGAAAGCGTCATCCTGTCATGGCAGACGGACCTCTGGCCGCAATTCGTCGAACAGAACCCACATCTTGCCGTCTCCGCCATGCAGACGATCGGCCAGCGTCTCGAGGAAGCCCATACGCGCATCCGCGAGATGTCGACGCAGGAAGTGGAGCGCCGGGTGGCCCATGCCGTGCTGCGCCTTTCGCAGCAGGCAGGCCGCAAGGAGGAAGACGGCATCCGTATCGATTTCCCGATCTCGCGGCAGGATATCGCCGAGATGACCGGCACCACACTGCACACCGTCTCCCGCATCCTATCCAGCTGGGAGAGCAAGGGGCTGGTGCAGGGCGGGCGGCAGAAGCTTCTGGTCTGCAATCTGCCGGGGCTTGCTCAGTTGGCAGAGGGCGAAACCAGCCAGGTGTAGCGCGCAGACGCCCGCCGGACAGTCCCGCCGCTGTCAATCGGCCGGCTTCGAAGCCGCGCTTTCGATATAGGCGATGAGATTGTCCAGATCTTCCGGCTTGCTGATGCCGGCCAGCGCCATCTTGTTTCCGGGTATTTTCTTTTTCGGCGCGCTCAGGAAATCCCGCAATTCTTCGGGCGTCCAGACAAGACCGTCCTCGCCCGCTTTTTTCATCGCTGCCGAATAATTATAGTCAGGCGCGCCGCCCGCTGCGCGGCCGATGATGCCGTTAAGCTGCGGGCCGACCCGGTTTTTCGCGCCCTCGCCGATGGCGTGGCAGGCGGAACAGCGCTTGAAGACCGCCTCCCCTTGGCAACATCGCCTTCCGAAAGAGCGGGAATGGCGCTTGCAGTCAGCATTGCCGCCGCGATGATTATTGTCTTGCGCATCGTGTCATCCTTGTCTTGCCGCATAAATACGGCCCGCCCGCAAAGCGGACGGGCCGGAGGTCGCTCTGTTCAGGTCGTACCCCAGGCGGGCGTACCCTTCTTATAGGGAACGCGGTCTTCGAAACCGCCGGGAATTTCGTCATAAACGAGCACTTCCGTGGCGCCGATCTTCGAGGTGAAGAAACCAAGCAGCGTCAACTGCTTGACGAGCGTGAAGGCGTGCGGCTTTGCCGGCGTCTGTTCCGCCTTGGCCTGCTTGTCCAGCGCGGCAAGCAGCGCCTGCCGTTGTTTTGGCGTCAGCTCCAGAAAGCCCTTCTTGTGGTCGGTCTGGCTGCGCTTCTCGATATCGGAAATTGCCGAAAGGAAGAGTGTCCGCTGTTCGTCGGTGTAGCAATCAGCCGCATAGACGGCCATGAATGCTCCCACTTCAGCATCCTTCGCACCCGGCGTGGAGGTGCGGGGAATAATGGTTTCCGCCACCTCGTCCAGAAACCGGATTTCTTCCACGGTGAAGACATGAGCACTACCGGTTGGTTTGGTAGCGTTTTCGGCGGCCGTCAGAACATCCGCGCCGATCAGCGGAAGGCCGGTGGCAATGGCTATCAGTTTCAGCAGTTCGCGTCTGTTCATCACAGGTTCCCCTTCTTGCGTTCGGAAACGGCAAAATCGGCCGCACGCGCCGTCAGCGCCATGTAGGTCAGGGACGGGTTGACGCAGGAAGCCGAAGTCATACAGGCGCCATCGGTGACAAAGACGTTGGGCGCATCCCAGACCTGGTTGTTGCCGTTGAGGACGGAGGTTTTCGGGTCGCGGCCCATGCGGGCTGTTCCCATTTCATGGATACCCATGCCGGGGGCGTAACTGCCCCTGGAGGGTTTGACGTTCTTGATACCAACCGCCTCGAACATCTCGACGGCGTCATTGACCATGTCTTCGCGCATATCGAGTTCGTTCTGCTTCATCTCGACATTCATTGACAGGACCGGCAGGCCCCACTTGTCCTTTTTGTCTTGATCCAGTTTCACGCGGTTCTCATGATAGGGCAGCATTTCGCCGAAGGCGGTCATGCCGATGGTCCAGCCACCGGGCTCTGTCAGCGCCTCCTTGTAATCGGCACCGATATTGAGTTCGGCGATTTCCCGCTCCCAGCGCGAACGGCTGGCCGAACCCTGATACCCGAAACCGCGCAGATATTTGCGCTTGTCGTCGCCGGTATTGCGGAAACGCGGAATGTAGAAGCCCGCCGGGCGGCGACCCTTGAAGTAGAAGTCCTCGAAGCCTTCCACCTGGCCGGTGGCGCCCATGCGGAAATGGTGGTCCATCACGTTATGGCCGAGTTCGCCCGAGCTGCTTCCAAGTCCGCCTTCCCAGACATCGGTGGCCGAGTTCATCAGCACCCATGTCGAGTTCAGCGTCGAGGCGTTGAGGAAGATGATATCGGCGGTATATTCATAGGTCAGGTTCGTCTCGGCATCGATGATCTCGACGCCACGCGCCTTCTTCTTGTCCTTGTCATACAAGATTTCCTTGACGATGGAGAAAGGCCTGAGCGTAAGATTGCCGGTGGCGACCGCCGCAGGCAGGGTCGATGCCTGCGTGCTGAAATAGCCGCCGAAGGGACAGCCCAGCCGACACTTGTTGCGGAACTGACAGCGCGTGCGTTCCTGGTCGGGAAGCTCCTGGGTGATGTTGGCGCAACGCGAATTGATGAGGTGGCGCGTACCATTGAACGCCTTCTTCAGTCGGCTTGCGACATCCTGCTCCACAAAATTGAGCGGAATGGGCGGCAGGAATTCGCCATCGGGAAGAATATCCAGCCCCTCACGGCTGCCGGAGATGCCGGCAAAACGCTCGACATAATCATACCAGGGAGAAACATCCTCATAGCGGATGGGCCAGTCAACGGCGATACCGTCTTTCGCATTGGCCTCGAAATCGGTCTGCGACCAGCGGTAGGTCTGGCGTCCCCAGAGCAGCGAGCGGCCGCCGACGTGATAGCCGCGGAACCAGTCGAAGCGCTTTTCTTCGACATAGGGCGTTTCCTGCTCATCGGCCCACATGCCGAGCGTCGCCTCTTCCAGCAGGTAATCGCGGCTGAGGACGGGATATTTCGCCTTCATCTCCTGCGTGGCGCGGTTGCGATGGGGGTAATCCCAGGCCTCCTTGTCCGCATTCTGATAGTCGGTGACGTGCTCGATATTGCGGCCGCGCTCCAGCATCAGGACCTTCAGGCCCTTTTGCGTGAGTTCCTTTGCGGCCCAGCCTCCACTGATGCCCGAGCCGACAACAATCGCATCATAATGATTGTTTGCCATGATAACTCCTCCGATGTGAGCTTGGAAAAAACGACAGGGCAAAGCGCTTCCCGTCGCGGCGCGGCGGAAACTGGTCATGCGTCTGTCGAACCTCATGCGCCCCGACGAAACCGGCCGCCGGGGAGCGGTTCTGGTTTTTACTTGCAGTGTTTACTGAATGGTCGGCAGGTGTTCGTTGAGGAACGCGTTGCCCTTGGTCACCACCGCTTCGGCATCGAGCGGAAGGTCGTGTTCAAGGATGAACCATTTTGCGCCGGCATGTTTGGCCGCCGGCAGGATCGTCTTCCAGTCGAGAACGCCGGTGCCCAGTGTGGCGAAGCCGCGCTCGTTTTCCGCCGTACCGGCCGGTGCATTGTCCTTGGCGTGGATGGCAAAAACCTTGCCTTTCAAGGTGCCGAGGAATTCGGCCGGATCGTTGCCGCTGCGCGCCACCCAGGCGACATCGACTTCGGCCTGCAGCTTCGGGCCTGCCGCGTCGAGCAAAAGCTCAAGCGCCGTCTTGCCGTCGAATTTGACCATCTCGAAGTCATGGTTGTGATAGGCCATGGAGAGGCCTGCTGCGGAAAGCTTGTCCGCGTAACCGCCAAGCTCCTTGCCGAAGGCGGTCCAGCCGGCGGCGTCCTTCGGGCGGTCTTCCGGCTTCAGGAACGGCACGGTGACGACGGGATTACCGACAGCCTTCTGTTCGGTGATGACCTCATCGAGATTGCCGCGCAGCTTGTCGATCGGCACATGCGAGGAAATGACCTTGATCTTGTGCTTTTCCAGCAATGTGTTCAGCTCGCCGGCGCTGACCTTCTGCATATCCACCGTTTCCACGGCGGAGACGCCGGCGCGGTTGAGAATGGCAAGCTGCTCCTCCAGCGTTCCGGAATTGCGCAGCGTGTACATCTGCGCGGCAATCGGCAGTACCTTACTGTCATCGGCAAAAACCGGATTTGCGAAACCGGCCGCCAGTCCAACGACGAATGCCATGCCAGCGAATTTTGACTTGAACGTTTTCAAACGCGTAACTCCCTTTCCGTTTGATCAATGTGACGACACGCGTGCCCTCGCCTTTCCCGGCTGTCTGGCCGGGTCATGCCGGGCACCGCCTCCTGTGCCCTGCGTCCTCCGTCCCCGATATTGGGCGAGCTAGATGTCGATCCCGACCCAGGACGAGGTCCGACTGGACCGGACGGCCGCATCGATGAATGCGAGACCCGCAAGGCCGTCCTCTATGCCGGGGTAAATCACTTCCCCGGCGGCCGTTTTTCCCTCCCTCTTTACGATGATTGCGTCTGCGGCTTCGCGGTAGATCGTCGCAAAACCCTCGAGATATCCCTCCGGGTGCCCTGACGGCACGCGGCTGACACGGTTGGCGGCATCGCCTGCGCCTGCGCCGTTGCGGGTGATAAGCCGCTTAGGCTCGCCATAAGGCGTGAACCACAGCTCGTCCGGCACCCGGTGGTGCCATTCAAGGCCGCCTTTATCGCCATAGACCCGCAGCGACAGCGCGTTTTCATTGCCGACCGCGATCTGGCTCGCCCAGAGCATTCCCTTGGCGCCGCTTTCATAACGCAGCAGAATATTGGCGCTGTCATCCAGCTGCCGGCCCGGAACGAACGACGTCAGATCGGCATAAAGGCTGCTTGGGATTTCACCCGTCACAAAGGCGGCGGCGTTGAAAGCGTGCGTGCCGATATCGCCGATTGCCCCGCCAGCGCCGGAACGGCTGGGGTCGGTGCGCCATTCCGCACCCTTTGCGCCGGTCTTTTCAACGGCTTCGGTCAGCCAGTCCTGCGCATATTCGGCCTGAACATGGCGCAGCTTGCCGATTTCGCCACTCGCCACCATTTCCCGCATCTGCCGCAGCATCGGGTAGCCGGTGTAATTATGCGTCAGAACGAACAGGCTGTCGGACGCCCTGACGATCTCGGCCAGCGCTTTTGCTTCCTCCAGCGTCGCGGTAACCGGCTTGTCGCAGATGACGTGGATGCCGGCTTCGAGAAAGGCCTTGGACGGGGCAAAATGCAGATGGTTCGGCGTGACGATGGCGACCGCCTCGATACCGTCCTCGCGTCCAGCCTCGGCCGCCGCCATGTCCTCGAACGAGGCATAGGAGCGCTCCGGCGCAATGCCGAGCAGGGTTGCCGAAGCGGCTGCACGCGCGGGGTCGGAGGAAAGCGCGCCGGCCACCAGCTCGTAACGGTCATCCAGCCGGGCCGCGATGCGATGCACCGCACCGATAAAGGCGCCCTGACCACCGCCGACCATGCCGAGACGAATACGGCGGCTATCGAATTTTGCTATCGTGGAGGACATGAAATTTCCTTTCAGAGACCGAGAAGGCGACGATTGGCGGCATCATCGATTCCGCTCTTGGCGAAATCGTCGAAAGCCCGTTCGGTCACGCGGATGATGTGGTTTTCAATGAAGCCGGCGCCTTCACGCGCGCCGTCTTCCGGGTGTTTCAGCGCGCATTCCCACTCCAGCACCGCCCAACCGTCGAAATCATATTGGGTCAGCTTGGAGAACACCGCGCCGAAATCGACATGCCCGTCGCCGAGAGAGCGGAAACGTCCAGGCCGGTCGACCCAGCTCTGATAACCGCCATAAACGCCGGAACGGCCAGTCGGATTGAACTCGGCATCCTTGACGTGAAAGGCACGGATACGCTCGTGGTAAACGTCGATGAAACCGAGATAATCCATCGCCTGCAGCACGAAATGCGAGGGATCATAGAGCAGGTTGGCACGCGGGTGATTTCCGGTGGCGTCAAGGAAACGCTCGAAGGTAACGCCATCATGCAGGTCCTCGCCCGGATGCAGCTCGTAGCAGAGATCGATGCCATTCTCTTCGAAGGCATCGAGAATGGGTGTCCAGCGCTTGCCGAGTTCAGCAAAGGCCATTTCGACAAGCCCGGCCGGACGCTGCGGCCACGGATAAACGAACGGCCAGGCAAGCGCGCCGGAGAAAGTCGCATGGCTCTTGAGGCCAAGGTGCTGCGAGGCTTTCGCCGCATACTTCAGCTGATTGACGGCCCATTCCTGCCGCGCCTGCGGTTTTCCGCGCAATTCAACTGGGGCGAAACCATCGAACATTTCATCATAAACGGGATGAACGGCGACAAGCTGGCCCTGAATATGGGTTGAAAGCTCGGTGATCTCGATGCCGATCTCGGCCAGACGGCCCTTGATATCGTCGCAATAGGTCTTGGAGGCGGCGGCCTTTTCCAGATCGAAGAGTTTGGGATCGGTCGGCACCTGAATGCCCTTGTAACCGAGCGAAGCCGCCCATTGGCCGAGATTGTCGAGCGTGTCGAAGGGGGCTTTGTCCCCGACAAATTGCGCGAGGAAAATCGCCGGGCCTTTGATCGTCTTCATGTCCTTACACTCCTTGCATTCACAGTCTGGCCGCTACCGATGCGGCGGGCGGCAGGGCGCGACCGAGCCGCGCACCACCAGTTCCGTATCCAGCACGATGGTTTCAGCCGTGTGTTTTCCGTTCAATCTTTCCACCATCAGCGCCATGGCCCTGCGGCCCATTTCCTGGCGGGGCTGGCGCACCGTCGTCAGCGGCGGCTCAAACGCATTGGCGAAGATGATGTCGTCGAAGCCGATGACGGAGACGTCGGCCGGAACCGAAACGCCACGCGCCCGCAACTCGCTGATCGCGCCAATGGCCATCTGGTCGCTCGATGCGAAGATCGCGGTGAAGGCGGTGCCGCCTTCAAGAAGGCTACCAATTGCCTGACGTCCGGCCTCGATGCTGTAATCACCCGTCACCACCAGTTCGTCGGCATAAGCGATGCCGGCTTCGGCAAGTGCATCGCGGTAACCGTCGAAACGCTCCTGCGCCAGACTTTCCGGGAACGGACCGGCCAGATGCACGATCCTTTGATGTCCCGCCTCGATGAGGTGGCGCATGGCGTTTTTGGAGGCGGCGCGGTTGTCCACCTTGACGGTCGGCAGCGCGAGGCCGGGCACCGTTTCCGACGCGATGACAATCGGCGGCAGGGCATCGCCCTGATCGAGAAGCTCGGCGGGAAACTGGCCGGTCATCAGGATCAGGCCGTCGGCATGTTTCTGGCGCACCATGTCGATATGGGTCGCCACGCGGTTCTCGTCGTTGCGGGCATCGCCCATCAGCACCTTGAAGCCCGCCTCGCCCGCCGCTTCTTCCACGCCCTTGTAGATTTCGAGATAAAACGGGTTGCCAATATCGCGAACGAGAAGGATGACGGTGTTGTTGGACTGACGGCGGAAGCTGGCCGCCTGCGCATTGGGAACGAAGTTCGCCTGCCGCACGGCGTCGAAAACCTTCTTCCTGGTTTCCGGGCGAACCTTGTCGGGTTGCTGCAGCGCCCGCGATACGGTCGCGATGGAAACGCCCGCGAGAGCTGCAACTTCCCTGATATTCGAACCTTGGTCTTTGCTCATCTGTCACACACGCAACTGCTTTTGGCGGCCATAAAGCAGCATCAGCGCTAGCAACGTGACACCGAATATGATCTGCCGTGCCCATACATCGAGGTTGAGCGTTATCAGTACGCTTTGCAGAATGGTGAGTGCAACTGCCCCGGCCATGGTTCCGACATATCCGCCTGCACCGCCGGCAAGCGAGGTGCCGCCGATGACGACCGCGATGATCGACGGAAGCACATATTGGTCGCCAACGGAGATGAAGGACGTGCCGGTGTAACCTATGACGCACACCCCGGTCAGCCCGGCAAACAGGCCGGAAAGGCCATAAAGCAGCGTGCGGATCAAAGAGACGGGCAATCCGGTGAGCGTCGCCGCCCGCTCGTTCGAGCCGATGGCATAAATGGCGAAACCGAAGGCCGTCCGGCGCAGCACGAACAGCATGATCGCGGCGATGCCCAGCCAGACGAAAAGCACGCCGGGAATGCCGAAGATGAGCGGCTGGTTGATGAAGCCCGCCAGCAGGGGTGCGGCCGCACCTGACGGAACACCCTGCGAATAGACGACCAACCCGCCCTGAATGACGGCCGTCATGCCAAGCGTCATGACCAGCGGCGGAATGCGTACGAAGGTGATGCCGAGGCCGTTGATGAGGCCGATCAGGAAGGGAATGCCGCTGGCAACGAGAATGGCAAGCGGAATGCCGGCATTCTGGCCGTTCATCATATTGCCGGCAAGGACGGCGCCCAGCGAGATCATCGCGCCGACGGAAAGGTCGATGCCTTCACGGCCGCCGAGGATGACGAGGTTCTGGCCCGCCGCGACGATGCCGAGAATGGCGGCAATCGTCAGCAGCCGCACGATCTGCGAGCCCTGCGCGAAGCCGGGCGACAGCAATTCGCCGACCAGCAGCAGGAAGGCCGATGCGCCAATGGCGATGGTCAGGGGATCGGTGAGGAGGGTTTTGATTTGCAAGCCGGGATTGGTCATATCAACGCCTCGTCACCAGAACACCGCCGGCCAGCGCCGTCAGCACGATCAAACCCTGCACCAGTGTCTGGTACTCGAAAGGCAGGCCCGCAAAGAAAATCACATTGCCAATCATGCCCAGCACCAGCGCGCCAGCAATCGACCCTGTCGAGCTGCCGAAACCGCCGGAAAGTGCGGTGCCGCCCAGAACCACCGCCGAGATGGAAGACAGCGCCAGACTTGCACCAAGCAGAGGGTCGCCGGAAGCAGTCTCACCGGTGAGGCAGAGCGCCGCCAGCGCCGAGAACAGGCCGGAAATCATATATGCGCCGATGCGGATACCCGAAAGGCGCAGACCCGTCTGGAAGGCCCCCGTGCGATTGCCGCCGACGGCAAGCAGATGCGTGTGGAAAGGAATGCGCGACACGATGAGGGTGAAGGCGATGCCCCCAATCAGCACCCACAGCACAAAGGGCAAACCGATGAAGCTGCCGGAATAGGTCTGCCAATAGGCTTCCGGCACCGGAAGACCTGCCTGCGGCAAGACCCAGATCGCCAGACCGGCAAAGATGATGCCGGTCGCGAAGGTGGTGACGATCGGCTGGAAGCGCAGGCCGGAAATGAAGAAACCATTGACCAGTCCACACAGCAGCCCGACAGCCGCACCCGCCGCCATGCCGGCGAAGACGGCGCCTGTCGTGCCGCCGAGTGCGGCGATGACGCTGACGGTGACGACATTGGCGAGCGCCACGATGCTGCCGACTGAAAGATCGATATCTCCGGCCAGAATGACGTAGGTCTGGCCGATGGCGACCAGGATCAGCGGCAAAAACGTCGTCAGGTTCGATTGCAGCACGGAGGGCTGAACGAAGGATGGCTGCAGAAACGTGTTCACGGCGATGAGAAGCGCCAGTACGACGAGGGTGATGACCCATGGCTGCCTGCGCAGAAAACCGGAGGCGCTCATGCGGCATCTCCATAGGCGGCGCGGGTCATGTTTACGGATGTCATGTCGGCTCCGGTCAGTTCCGCAGAAATGCGTCCACCGTTGAACACAAGAATGCGGTCGGCATATTCGAGGATTTCCGCATCCTCCGAGGAATAAAGAAGGATGGTCGCGCCAGCATCGGCCTGCTGCCGCATCAGGGCGAAGAGATCCGCTTTCGCGCCAAGATCGATGCCCTTGGTCGGGTCGTCGAGCAGCAGCAGTTTCGGTGCTGTGGCGAGCCAGCGGGAGATGAAAATCTTCTGCTGGTTGCCGCCCGAAAGCGTGCCGATCGGCATATCGAGGCCGGCGAACTTCGTCTTCATGTCGTTCGCGACCTTCTGCACGCGCGGCTTCAGCGTCGTGGGACGGACCAACCGCATCTTTTCGCGCACCATCAGCGCCGCGACGAGATTTTCGAAGATCGACCGGCCCTGAAGGGAAGCGTCACGGCCACGGTCGCCAGAGACATAGGCAAAACCACTATGAACCGCCTGCGAAGGCTTGCCGATGGTGATTTCACGACCCTCAAACCGGATTTGGCCGGTAGCAAATGGGCTGGCGCCGAAAAGACCCTTCAGCAAGGCCGACTGGCCCTGACCCTGCAAGCTGGCCAGACCGACGATTTCGCCCGGATAGGCTTCCAGAGAGACACCGCGAACGCCCTCACCCGCCACATCCGTCAGCTTCAGGCTCGGCGCAGCAGCCGAACGCCCGTTCTGACGGGCAGGAGCGGCCCGAACATCGCCGACCATGTCATGCACGACGGCTTCGCGGGTGGTTGCCGCCGTATCGAGTTCGGAAATCGTCGCACCGTTGCGCATGACGGTGATGCGGTCGCAGACGGCGAAAACCTCGTCGAGACGATGGGAAATCATGATGGTGGAGACACCGTCGGCCTTCTTGGCCCGGAGAATCTCGAAAAAGCGCTGGGACTGGCGGCCATCGAGCGCCGCCGTCGCCTCGTCCATGATCATCAGGCTGGCATTCTGGGCGAAGACCTTGAGGATTTCGACCAGCTGGCGCTGATCCGGCGGCAGATTGCCAACGATTGCGTCCGGCTCCAGCCCCTCGCCCGCCACGCCGTCAAACAGCGCGATTAGTTTCGCCGCTTCGGCTTTCAGGACTTTGCCGTCAACAAAAATGCCACGTTTCGGCTCGCGGCCGAGAAAGATGTTATCGGCGACGGAAAGCTGCGGAATGAGGCTCAGCTCCTGATAAAACAGGGCGATGCCGGCATTTTCCGCGTCACGCGGGCTTTTGAAGCGCACTTCCGCGCCGTTGAACCGGATCGTGCCGCTGGTTGGCGCGACCGCGCCCGCAACGATCTTGCAAAGCGTGCTCTTGCCGCAACCATTGGCGCCCAGCAGCGCGTGAATTTCACCGCGACCGACGGTCAGCCTGCCGGCGGAAAGCGCGCGCACGGCGCCAAAATTCTTCGTTATGCCGGCCGCTTCCAAAGCGTTCGCCATCGCAAGTCCCCGAATAATGCTTGTCACAGGCGGATGGCCAAGGCCCGGTCCGCACTCGAAATTCTGGTTCGGGCCGGCGCTGGCCGCCGACCCGAAACGGCTCTTACTTGAAGAACTCGCCGGCCTGTTCCGGCGTCACGGTTGCCGTGACTGACCAGTAACCAGGCTTGCCATCGGCGGCCTTGATGTTGTCGGCAAGGTTGTCGTTGCTGACGAAGGGGATCGGAATATAGATGGCGTTACCATAGGTGCCGCCGAAAATGCCGTCCTTGAATTCCTTGCCCTGCAGCTTCAGGACAGCGACGTTGAGCGCGCTGGCCATAACGCCCGGAGGATTGACCGAAGCGCCGGAATTGAACTTTTCCTTTTCCCAGCGGGTCATGAAGTCCTTGCGGATTTCACCGGTCGCGGCAATGTCCTTGGTCTTGCCGGCGGCTTCGATGGCGCGCCATGCGCCGTCCGCCATGCCGTCCTGCACCCAGACGCCGCTGATGTCGGGATAGGTGGCAAGCAGGTTCTGCATGGCCTGCTGGCCCTGCGCCTGATCCCAGCTCGCATTGGCTTCGTTCAGCACCTTGATATCGGGGTATTTCTTGAACACTTCGCGGTAACCGGCGACGCGGGCTTCGTTGGCGGGATTGCCGGCGATGCCATTGATGGCGACGACGCTTCCCTTGCCCTTAAGTGCATCCGCAAGCCACTGCGCGGACTGTGCCGCCCATGCCTTCTGGTCGATGCCGACATAGATCGCATCCTTGGAGGACACTTCGGCGTCAGTCGCGATAACGAGAATGTTGCGTGCCTTTGCCTGCGCGAAGATCGGATCGAAGGCCGTCGGGCTGCCGGGGTTGATGAGGATCGCATCAACGCCCTGGTTCATGAAATTGCGGATATGACCGATCTGCCCCTGCACATCGACATTGCCGCTCTGAACGACGACTTCGACCTTGACGCCCTTTTCGCCCCACGCTTTCGCGGCGGCCTGAGCCTCTTCGATCATCTGCGTGCGCCATTCGCTGCCGACGAAAGAATTGGAAAGACCGATCTTGAAGCTCTGCTCCTGGGCATGCGCCGACGTGCCCGCCGCCAGCATCATCGCGGCAGCAGCCATCAAATGTCTAAACATGAAATTTGCTCCTCCAAGCACGGTTTTTAACAAATGAAACCGTTTACATCGACGAATGTAACCGTTTTCATAAATGAGTCAATCCCGAGAATGATTTTTATCGGAGGGTGTGGAACGGTGGCGGATGAGCGGTTCCGACCTGCGGAAAAGACATGAAAAATCGGGACATGGGCCGGAACCATCGCGGCACGGAGCTTCGGAAAACGTCCTTGGCCGGCAGATCATATCGGTTTTCATTTCACTGTGGACAATGGGAGGATTCCCGCTTCAAATCGCCTCGAGTCAGCCATCAGGAGAATGACCAATGGAAATATTGCGCGCAGGAACACGGGCATCGGCGAAAGGCCCCGAGGCATGGTTCACGGGACAGGTCCGCATCGATCCCCTCTTCAACCCCTTTGATGCCGAGCGGGTTCAGGGCGCTCAGGTCACCTTCGAACCCGGCGCCCGCACCGCCTGGCATACCCATCCCCTCGGCCAGACCCTGATTGTGGTTTCCGGCCTCGGGCGGGCGCAGCGCGAAGGCGGCCCGGTGGAGGAAATCCGTCCCGGTGATGTCATATGGTTCGCACCGGGCGAAAGGCACTGGCACGGTGCCGCACCCGATGTCGCCATGACCCATATTGCACTTCAGGAGGTCAAGGACGGCAAGGTGGTGGACTGGATGGAACAGGTGACGGATGACCAATATGGCGGCTGACGCGGATGTGCCGGCGTGGCGGATGAATAGCCCGTAACAGTGCGGCAGCGTCGACCGGCGACGAAACATCCGCAACCAATGGCGGAGGCCTGCAAACCGCGACGCTACAGAAGCCGTCGTCGCAGCAGAGCCTCCAGCCACTCCGCAAAGACCTGCAGCCGCCGCGACAGATGCTGTCGATGGGGATAAAGCAACGTCATCGGCATCGACTCAGCCCGATGGGCCGGCATGACCTCGATGAGTTCGCCGCTTTCCAGATGCGGCCTGACGTCGTAAGCCGGTATCTGGATCAAGCCGAGACCGGCAAGACAGCAGGCGATATAGGCCTCGGCATTGTTGACGGTGACGCGGCCGCGCATGGAAAGCGAATGCAGCGTCTCGCCTTCGACCCATTCCCAGTTTTCCACCCGCCCGCTGGAGGGCGACGCGTAATTGACCGCCCAATGGCGGGAAAGATCGTGGGGCGTTTTCGGCGTTCCATGATGCGCGAGATAGGAGGGGCTTGCGACATTGATCAACGGCAACTTGCCGATCGGGCGCGCGATCAGGCCGGAATCGCTAAGCGGCCCGACGCGCAGCACGCAATCGATATTGTCTTCCACCAGATCGACGGCGCGGTCGGTAACGCCGAGGCCTATGTCGATCTGCGGATAAAGGTCGAGAAATTCCGGCAGTGCCGGTGCGATGACCAGCCGCCCGATCCGGCCCGGCACGTCGATCCGCAACCGGCCCGAAGGCTGCGCCGCCGTCTGCCGGAAGAGATTTTCCGCATCTTCGACATCGGCGATCAGCCGCTGGCAGCGCTCGTAAAAGGCCGAACCATCCTCGGTTGGCGATACCTTGCGCGTCGTGCGGTTCAGCAGCCGCGCACCGACACGCCCTTCCAGTTCCTGCACCGCGGCCGAAACCGAAGAACGCGGTATGCCAAGCGTATCGGCGGCCCGCGTGAAACTCGCGCAGTCAACGACGCGTGTGAAGATGCGGAACAGGTCGATACGGTCCAACCGAAAACACCCTATTGTGCGGATTTTCTGACAAGTTATGTCAGAATAAGCGCCTTTATCACGCAAAGCTAGACGATATCCTGCTGCAACGAAAGCGGCCACCAGGTGGCCGAACACGGCAAAAGGAGGCCGACCCATGACAGACCATTCCCTCAAGGGCAAAACCGTCATCATCGCCGGCGGCGCGAAAAATCTCGGTGGATTGATTGCCCGCGATTTTGCCGGCCAGGGCGCCCGCGCCATCGCCATCCATTATAACAGCCCCGCAACCAGGGCGGATGCCGAGGCAACGGTGGCCGACGTGAAGGCGGCCGGCGCTGAGGCTGTCGCACTTCAGGCCGATCTCACCACGGCAGGTGCGGTCGAAAAGCTGTTTGCCGATACCGTCGCCGCCATCGGCCGCCCGGATATTGCCATCAATACCGTCGGCAAGGTGCTGAAAAAGCCGATCCTCGACACGTCGGAAGCCGAATATGACGAAATGACTGCCGTCAACGCCAAGTCGGCCTTCTTTTTCCTCCAGCAGGCCGGACGCCACGTGAGCGATAACGGCAAGATCTGCACCCTCGTGACATCGCTCCTTGGCGCCTTCACGCCGTTTTACGCCAGCTATGCCGGCACCAAGGCCCCGGTGGAACACTTCACCCGTGCAGCCGCCAAGGAATTTGGCGAACGCGGCATATCCGTGACGGCAATCGGTCCCGGACCGATGGACACACCATTCTTCTACGGTCAGGAAACGCCAGAGGCGCAGGCCTATCACAAGAGCGCCGCCGCTCTTTCCGGCTTCTCCAAAACCGGTCTCACCGATATCGAGGACATCGTTCCCTATATCCGCTTCCTCGTCACGGATGGCTGGTGGATGACCGGCCAGACCATTCTGGTCAATGGCGGTTACACCACGAAATAGTCGCTGCCGGATCGCACCCGGCTCAGGCCAGCCGCTCGTTTCGGGTAGCAGAACCGCGATGCAAAAAAAGTATCGAACGCCATATGGCCTGAATTATATATGCCGGTGTAAAACCCCCTCATCCTGTTGATGGAAACCTTGGGGGTATCGGATGAATTCCGGGCGTCGTGGCGTTCTCGCATTTCTGGGCGGCCTTGTACTGGCAAGGCCGTCTCTCGGCGCAGCATCGGGCAAGTCTGCGGCCTTTGCCGAATCCCGTTCCGAATACAAACCCCGGCATATCCTCTGCTTTCTTGGCGCGGAAAATGGGCTGGAGGCGCTGCAGAAGAGCGCCCGCGCCGCCATCGATGATTTTGCGCCCGATTTCAGCCTGGATGACGATTATTCACAGGATGAGGCGGACGACCGAATGGAACGATCGTTCAATGTCTGCTGGGATCGCGTCGACCCCGATGCCTACCAGCCGGAGGATGAGCAAGCCGTCGCCGCGCACGGCTCGGTTCTTTACGTGCTCGGCCCATCCATGGATGCCGAAACAGCCGTGAAGACATCCGCAAAGGCCCTCGGATTTGTACAGCACATGCTCGATCACGGCGCTATCGCGGCGAAGGGTGAAAGTGCAGGCGTCGCCCATGGCGCAAGGCGCTGGAAGCAGCTTTACGAGCAGTCGCGCGGCGAGGCGGCCGCCGATGACGGGATGGCGCTTGCCAGAACCTGCCGTCTGGCTTTCTCACGCCGCCCCATAGGAGACGATGCCGAAGGCATGACGAGCGTCGGGTTTCACCTGATCGGCTTGCCCGATGTGCAGGTACGCTTCACCAAAAAGACCAAGACCAGCCATCGACGAACGCCGAACAGCTGAAGATAGCCGCCTTGATAGACGATATCGCCGAGCAAATGGCGCGTGAAGGCGTTGAAGCCACCCTGAAGGGCCGTCGCGCCTCCCTCTCCGACGACGAACGGTATGAGGAAGACGAATATAAATTCAATCCTTTCGGCGTCGTGAGCGTTAACGGCCTCAAGCTTTGATACCCCTCTGTTGCTCTATGGGGCGGGGTCGCTCTCGCCGGCAACCAGAAGCATGGGCCATACGCAATGGCGGGCCTGATCGGGGTAAAACGGCGCGTAGGCCGGCATGGTCGATAGCAGCGTCTGGGCCACAGTCACGCCGAGATCATGCAGGGACATGCGGAAACTGGTCAGCCGTGGTTCCAGAAACTGGCCGCGCGGGCCATCGCGAAAGCCGATGACGGCGAGATCGCGCCCCGGTTTCAGGCCCACTTCCGCAAGCCGGCGATAAAGGCCGACCGCCATCAGTTCGTAGATCAGCACGATCGCCGTTGGCCGGGGCCGCATCTGCAGCCACTCGCTGGCGGCGTGATAACCACCCTGCTCGCTCGATTTCGCACGGATGACCAGCGAGGAATCGTAAGCGATGCCATTGTCTTCCAGCGCGCGCCTGTACCCTTCCAGAAAAACATAACCGAGATTGATATCGCTGTCGGGCACCGCCACCGCAATCGAACGATGCCCGGCAGCGGCAAGGCGGTCGACCGCGTTTTTCGCGACGCCCTCGAAATCGAGGTCGATCCAGGCGTGAGTGTCGCTGGAAGCGGTCCGTCCGAGCGCCACGAAAGGCAGCCGGGTCTGCTTCAGGAAATCCACACGTTTGTCTATCCGTCGCGTCGCGGAAATGATCATCGCGTCCACCATGCGGCGCGCCACCATGCGCTTCAGATATTCATCCGGATCCTCTTCCCCCGGGCAGGGCAGAACGATGAGATCGAGATTATGCCCGGAAAACACGCTTTGCAGACCGTCCGTCACACCCAGGAAGAAGTTGTCGGAGTTTTCAACGGTCTGCGCGTCGCTGCCGGTCATCAGGCCGATGACATTGGTGGTTCCCTGCCTGAGGCTACGGCCGGACTGGTTGGCGACATAACCAAGCTTTTCCGCCGCTTCCAGAACACGCCGCCGCGTTTCTTCATTCACATCCGGCTTGCCGTTCAGGGCACGGGAAACAGTGCCTATCGATATCTCCAGATAATCGGCAAGCTGACGAATTCCTTTCATGCACTCCCCTCCCAGGCCCGGCGCGCAATCGACGCGCCCCTTAACGGTCTTGACATATCTAACATCATCGGCATAGTCTCGTAAACGTTTACGACGCTCTGCGCAAAGAGGAGTTTGCGAAAGAGTCCGGGGAGATGAGATGACATTCAATGCCGTTTTATGCGGGTGCGGAGCCATGGCCAAAGGCTGGTTGCGTGCCATTCAATCCACGCCGGAAATCGCCGGCGCGATCAGGATCGCCGGTCTGGTCGATCTGAACGAGAACACGGCCCGCGCGCTTGCCGAAGAATTCGCCCTCACCGACGCGGTCATCGGCACCGATCTCCGTGAGGTTCTCGCTAAAACGAAAGCCGACATCCTTTTTGATATAGTCATCCCGCAGGCGCGCTTCGCCGTGGTTGAGGCCGGTCTTGAGGCCGGGTGTCATGTGCTGAGCGAAAAGCCGCTTGCCGCCTCGATGGAGGAAGCCGGCACGCTGGTAGAACTGGCGAAAAAAGCGGGCAAAATTCATGCCGTGGTGCAAAATCGGCGGTTTGTGGCGGGTATCCGGCGGCTGCGCCGCGCGCTGGAAGACGGCGTCATCGGCGATTTGACGGCCATCCACTGCGATTTCTTCCTGGGGCCGCATTTCGGCGGCTTCCGCGAGGAGATGAAGAACGTCCTGCTTCTCGACATGGCGATCCACACTTTCGACGCAGCCCGTTTCGTCGCCAATGAAAAACCCCTCTCCGTCTTCTGCGTGGAAAAGAACCCGGCCGGCTCATGGTATGCCCATGGAGCAAGCGCCAACGCCATTTTCGAGTTTTCGAATGATGTCGTCTTCACCTATCGCGGCTCCTGGTGCGCCGAAGGCGAGCGGACCAGCTGGGAAGCACGCTGGCGGCTGATCGGCTCCAAGGGCATGATCCTCTGGGACGGGGAAGACAATTTCTCCGCATCCGTGGCCGGCGACCAACAGGGGCTTCTGCGGGGCTTTAGGACCGTAAACGTTTCCGAAGCCATTTCCGAGAAGGACACGCGCGGCCATGCCAGCGTCATTCTCTCGTTCCTTCAATCCATCCGCACGGGTGAGATGCCGGAAACGGCCTCCTTCGACAACATCAACAGCCTTGCCATGGTGATCGGCGCGATTGAAAGCGCCCGCCTCGGCCAGCGTGTTTCCATTGCAGCATAAGGACTGAAAGACGTGAGCAATCCGGCAACATCCATCCGCATCGGCACCATGGTCAGCGCCACCAAGGGACAGGCGGCTGAGCGCATCGGCCAGATCGCCGATCTCGGCTTTGAAAGCTTCGAGCCGTTCTTCTGGCAGACCACCAACGGTCAGGACCTTGCCGAACTCGGCAAGCGCTGCCGCGAGGCGATCGGCGAGCGCGACATCACCATCAGCACGCTCGGTATGTTCGGCAATCCGCTGGAGGAAACCGACATCGACCTTGAGACATTGCAGGGCTGGAAGGACTGCATCGACAATGCCCACCATTTCGGCGCGACCTGCGTTGCGGGGTTCACCGGCCGGCTGCGCGGCAAACCGCTGCCGGAAAGCCTGCCCCGATACAGGCAAATCTGGAGCGAGCTTGCAAAACGCGCCGCCGACAAGGGCGTGAAGATCGCTTTTGAAAACTGCGCCATGGACGGCAACTGGCAGACCGGCGACTGGAATATCGCACACAATCCCGACGCATGGGAACTGATCTTCAACGAAACGCCGGACGAGCATATCGGCATCGAATGGGAACCCTGCCATCAGATGGTCTATCTGATCGACCCGCTGCCGCAGATCCGCAAATGGGCGGACAAGATTTTCCACGTACATGGCAAGGACGCGACCATCCGCTGGGATGTCATTCGCGAGCACGGCATTTTCGGCAAGGAAAAATTCGTCTTCATGCGCACGCCGGGTTTCGGCGACAGCAACTGGACGGACATTATTTCCGAACTGCGCCTCGCCGGCTGGACCGGCTCCATCGACATCGAAGGCTGGCATGACCCCGTCTATCGCGATGCGCTGGAAATGACGGGCCAGGTGCATGGCCTGAATTATCTGAAGAAATGCCGCGGCGGCGATTTCGTCGTCGATCCGACATAACGGAAACCTTTTGGGAGAAGGTTTTCGAAAATTGCAGAGACGATAACCAAGAGGAGGAGATTATGGGTATCGCGAAATGCATGATGGCCGGCGCGTTTCTGCTGGCGGGCGTATCCGCCGGCGCTATTGCGGCGCAGGCGGAAGATGTGACGTTGACCCTCTGGTCGCTGGATCGCGATATCCAGCCGGCGCCGAACCTCATCAAGGAGTTCAACGCGCTCAATAACGGCATCAAGATCGAATACAGGCAATTGCAGTTCGACGATGTGGTAAGCGAATCCATGCGCGCCTATTCCACTGGCAATGCGCCCGACATCATCGCCATCGACAACCCCAACCACGCCATGTTCGCCGCACGCGGGGCCTTTCTCGATGTGACCGACATGATCGCCAAGTCGGACGTCATCAAGACGGAGAATTATTTTCCGGGACCGCTGAAATCGGTGATGTGGGACGGCAAATATTTCGGCGTGCCGAAGGCCACGAACACGATTGCGCTTTATTACAACAAGGACCTGTTCAAGGCCGCGGGGCTCGACGCAGCAAAACCGCCGCAGACCTGGGACGAGCTGGTGGAAGCAGCCCGCAAGCTGACCGACCCCTCGAAGAACATCTATGGCATCAGCTTCAGCGCCAAGGCGAATGAGGAGGGCACCTTCCAGTTCCTGCCCTGGGCGCAGATGGCGGGCGCGACCTACAAGAACATCAATACCGAGGGCGCTGTCAAAGCGCTCGAAACGTGGAAGCTGATGCTGGATGAAAAGCTGGCATCGCCGGATACGCTCACGCGCAGCCAGTGGGACTCCACCGCCACCTTCAACGCCGGCAACGCCGCCATGGTCATTTCCGGCCCTTGGGAAATCGACCGCATGCTGAAGGACGCCAAGTTCGACTGGGGTGTTGCCCTGCTGCCGGTGCCCACGCCGGACGCCCCCAGGTCTTCGGCCATGGGCGATTATAACTGGGCGATCTTCTCCAAGACCAAACATCCGGAAGAGGCCTTCAAGGCAATCGAGTTCTTCGCCTCTAAGGACAAGGACATGTTCAAGAACTTCGGCCAGTTGCCGGCGCGCTCGGATATTCCGGTTCCGCCGACCGGCAATGCGTTGAAGGATGAGGCGCTGAAGACCTTCGTGGAACAGCTGAAATATGCCCAGCCGCGCGGCCCCTCGCCCGAATGGCCTAAGATTTCCAAGGCGATTCAGGATGCCATTCAGGGTGCGCTTTCGGGGCAGATGACGCCGAAAGCCGCGCTCGACCAGGCCGCTGAAAAGATAAAGCTGGTCGAAGGCTGATCTGGGCGGGCGGCCGGGTTTCTCCGGCCTCCACCCAAGGGGTTCCTCCCGGTGGGGCTGCCTGCCGCGACAAGCGGCGGCGGCCCCGACTGGAGCTTGCGAGGATGTTTCATGAAAAAACTGTTTTCCAGCGTCAGTGACGGTCGCGGTTTCGACATCGTCCTTGTCGCCTTTCCTTTGGGCTTCCTGTTCGTCATGGCGGGGCTGCCGCTCATCTACAACATCGTCATGAGCTTTCAGGAAGTCGACATGTTCAGCCTGGGCACCTTCGTGCGCCCCTTCGTCGGCTTCAAGAATTACATCGACCTGTTCCGGCAGCCGGAAACATTGCCGATCCTTTTCAACACCGTCACCTTTGTCGTGGCCTCGATTGCCGGGCAATTCGCCATCGGCTTCGGCCTGGCGCTGTTCTTCTGGGTCAATTTTCCCGGCGCCACCTGGCTGCGCGGCCTGTTTCTGGTGTCCTGGGTCATGCCCGGCCTCGTCGTCGGCGCGATCTGGAACTGGATCCTCTCGGGCGATTTCGGCGTCCTGAATTTCTTCCTGCGGGAAAGCGGCCTGATATCGGGCAATATCTTCTGGCGGTCGGATGCGAATTTTTCGCTCTGGGCCGTCGTCATCGCCAATATCTGGCTCGGCACCTCCTTCAACATGATCCTGCTTTCCGTGGGCCTCGCCTCCATCCCCGGCGACCTCTACGAAGCCGCGGAGCTGGATGGCGCCAATGCCTGGCAGCGCTTCTACACCATCACCCTGCCGATGATGCGCTCCACCATCGGCGCGATCGTTTCGCTCGGCCTGATCTTCACGCTGCAGCAATTCGATCTTTTCGCCGCCATCACCGATGGCGGACCGAATAACAGCTCCAACGTGGCGCAATATTGGGCCTGGGACCTGTCCTTCCGGCAATATGATTTCGGCAAGGGCGCCACGATCTCCGTCATCATGATCGTTTTCGTCATGCTGGCCTCCATCGTTTATGTGCGCTCCACACGGCATGAGGTGCGCGGATGAGCATCACGACCCGCAACCGTCTGATGCTGGCCATCGCCATCGTGCTCGCCATCATCTACCTCTTCCCGCTCTACTGGATGTATCTGACCTCGCTGAAAAGCGGCTCGGAAATGTTCGCCAATCCGCCCGCCTTCTGGCCCACGGATCCGCAATGGCAGACCTATGCCTATGTCTGGAACAGCCGCAACATGGGCCGATACCTGTGGAATTCGGTGCTGATCGCTTCGAGCGCGGTGCTGCTGATTACCATTCTCGGCGTCGGCTGCGCCTATGTGCTGGCGCGCTATCGCAATGTCTGGGTGGATATCGGCCTGTTCCTCATCCTCATGCTGCAGGTTCTGCCGGCATCGCTGATGATCACGCCGATCTTCGTCGGCTTCTCGCAATTCGGGCTTCTGGATTATCCGCGCCTGTCGGTCATCCTCGCCATTGCGGCGAAAAGCATGCCCTTCTTCGTGGTGCTTGTGCGCGCCACCTTCATGGCCGTGCCGCAGGAACTGGAAGAGGCGGCGCTGGTGGACGGCAATTCCCGGGTCGGCGCATTTTTCAACATCGTGCTGCCGCTGGCCAGAAACGGCATTCTCGTCAGCGCCATCCTCATCTTCATGCAGGCCTTCGGCGAGTTCGTCTATTCGAAATCGATGATCCAGGCGGCCGAATTGCAGCCGGCGAGTGTCGGCCTCAATTCCTTCATGGGCCCCAATACCAGCGAATGGAACAACATCATGGCCTATGCGACCATGTATGTGACGCCCATTCTCGCCCTCTTCATTCTCTTGCAGCGCCGCATCGTATCCGGCCTGACCTCAGGAGCGCTCAAATGACCCTTCAGATCGAACTTTCCGGCGTCAACAAATATTACGGCGCCTTTCATGCGCTGAAGAACATCAACCTTTCCATCAAGAAGGGCACCTTCGTCGCGCTTGTCGGCCCGTCGGGATGCGGCAAATCCACCCTTCTGCGCTCGCTCGCCGGGCTGGAAACCATATCGGCCGGCGACATGCGCATTGCCGGCACGCTCATGAACGGCGTGCCGCCGCGCAAGCGCGATGTGGCCATGGTGTTCCAGTCCTATGCGCTCTACCCGCATATGACCGTGGAGGAAAACCTCACCTATTCGCTGCGTATGCGCGGCGTCGCCAAGGCCGAGGCCCGCAAGGCGGCGGAAGAAGTCGCCGCGACGACCGGACTTTCAAAACTGATGAAGCGTTATCCGCGCGAACTCTCCGGCGGCCAGCGCCAGCGTGTGGCCATGAGCCGGGCGATCATCCGCAACCCGCAGGCCTTCCTGTTCGATGAGCCGCTTTCCAATCTCGATGCGGCGCTGCGCGTCCACATGCGCAAGGAAATCCGCGCGCTGCACGATCGCCTGCACGCAACCTCGGTCTATGTCACCCATGACCAGATCGAAGCGATGACCATGGCCGATCATGTCGTCGTCATGCGCGACGGCGTGATCGAGCAGCAGGGCACGCCGCTGGAACTATACGACCGCCCCGTCAATCGTTTCGTTGCGGGCTTCATCGGCTCGCCGGCCATGAATTTCATTCCGGCGACCGTCAGCCCGGATGGCGCATCCCTTCAGCTCAGCTTCGGCGAAGGCGAACCGCAGCAATCGATCGGGAATCCGGCCTCCCTGCCGCCCGGCAAAGATGTGATCGTCGGTATCAGGCCGGAACATATCCGGCCGGCCGCAGCAGCCGGAGCGACATTGGCGCTGCCGGTTTCCGCCGTGGAAACGACCGGCTCGGCCACCTTTCTCACAACGGGAACCTCCACCGAACTGGTCATCGCAGTGCAGGGACGCAGCGCAGTCAAGGCCGGTGAAACGATCGGCCTCGACATCGACCCGTCCGATATGCATTTGTTCGATGCGGAAACAGGCGTCGGCCTCCTGACCCGCTAAGCGGCGGTTTTGCCGGCTGTTTCCTCCGCCGGCAAAAACGAAGCGTGGAGTCGAATGACCATAAACGGGAAAACAGTATTCCTTATCGGCGCGGCCATCCTCGCCGGTCTTGTCATCGTCCAGCTCAAGGATGTCCACATCGCCATCGGGGAACGCGCAATGGGAGGTTATGACGGTTCGAGCAACCCGGAAGCGGCCTCCCGCGCCGAGCGGGAAGCAAAGGAGGCCGCCGCGCGTGCCGAGGCTGCGGCAAGCGCGCTGGAACCGCAAAACTGACCACGACCACAGCACCTGAAATATTTCAATTGGAATAGTCGCTGCAATCTGACCTGTGCTATCAGAAATGTGGATTCGCAACGGGGGATTGAATGGCGAAAGGGTTCGTAACGGCCGAAGAAGTAGCAAAAAAGGCGGGTGTCTCACGCTCCGCCGTTTCCCGCACCTTCACTCCCGGCGGCAGCGTATCCAAGGCCGTTCGACGCAGGGTGTTGAAAGCTGCGCAGGAACTTGGCTATCGCATCAACCGTCTGGCGCAGGGCCTCAATAACGACCGCTCCAACCTCATTGGTGTTGTCGGAGCAAATCTCAGTTCTCCCTTCATTTCGAAACAGCTCGATTTCCTCAGCATCGGTCTCCTGCGCCGTGGCCTGCAATGCCTGCTGCTGAATGCGGCAGATGCGCGCAAGGACATCGCGCCGCTCATCGAGCGTCTCTTCGAATTCCGCGCGCAGGCCATCATCGTTCTTTCCGGTGAACCTCCGGCCTCCATTATCGACGAATGCATCGCCAACGGCGTGCGTCTCATCCTCATCAACCAGCATCTGGACCGCACCGATACGAATATGGTGCTGAGCGACGATTCTCACGGCGCCAACCTGGCCGCCATGCGGCTTGTGGCGGCCAGGTGCAGAAAGGTTGCGGTTGTCTCCAGCGGCAGCCGGACGCCCGCGCAGTTGCGCCGCGTCAACGCTTTCACCGAGCGCATGTCCACAGAGGGTATCCAGGTGGTTCCATGGTGCGGCGGCCCCACCAGCTATGACAGTGGCTATCAGGCCGGCCGAGAATTGCTCGCGGACAGGAGCATCGACGGCGCCTTCTGTGTGACTGATCTGCTGGCACTTGGTTTCATGGACGCCGCACGGCTGGAAATGGGCCGCCGGGTGCCGGAAGATATCTCGATTGTCGGTTTCGACGATATTCCGCAGGCCGGCTGGAAAAGCTATCAGCTGACGACCGTTGCCCAGTCTTTCGACGCGCTGACCGAGAAGGTTTTGACCGCGCTCGATAGCGATGAGCCGGAAACCCGGCTCCAGGTCGTGCCCGTTTCCATGGTCGAACGCATCACCGCCCGCTAGACCAAATGTCCTTCCGGGCAAAAATCTTCAGTTCAAACCGCAACCCGTTCATGCTGCGGTGAGAGCCCAAGCTCCAGATCGCGCGGACTGCCTTCGGCACGCTCGAGAAACAGGCCGAGGGCTCCGAAGAAGATTTCAAGAAAGCTTTCGACCGAACCATCGTGGCGATCCGGCTCGCGACCGAAGCGCTGTGCCAGCATTCGATAAAGGGAAAGCCGTTGCGGCGCGATATGCGGCAGCGCCAGACCGGCACCCTGGCGCAGGCAATACCAGTCGGCAATCAGCTCGAACATCGGCAGGGCCAGGGACAGGACAGCAACATCAGAGGAGGATCGGCCTTCCTCTCCAAGCAGGTCGAGAACCTCCCGAACGCTTTTATCGGCAATTGCCGTAACAACCTCGACCGGCCATTCCCTGGGGAAATAACGGTGCCTGATCAGCGCCCGCTTGTGGCCCAGCAGAAATTCACCGTAATTGCCGGCGGCAAAAGCCAGGTCGCTCGCCTCGCCCGCCAGTGCTGTCTCCTGCGCGTAACCAGCGCAAATGCGGCCATTGACCGGCAGAGCGGCCATCTCCACCGTCTCGACAAGGATTTCCTGCCGCGACGGGTGGACGACCTTGAAGGCGGGCGGAAAGGCAACGAGCGACGGCACGGCGATATTGGTGAGCGAATTTTCGCCCTCCCCGCGCCGGGTCAGGCCTTCCACGTGCAGGTGCCCGCTGAAATGGACGGAAAGCCCGGCCTGTAACAGCGCATCCTCCACCGCCTTGCGCGGCGTGCGGCGCACGACATTGGTTTCACCGAACAGAGCGCCTTCCGCACCGCTTGCGCCATCGAAAGGATCGAGCGCCGGATAGTGGGAAAAGCCGAGCAATGTCTTGCCGTGCAGCTCCGCCCTGCGGCGCACATCAGCGATCCAGTCGATGAGGAAGGGCTTGCAGCGCAAAAGCGCATTCCAGCCACCGGAGGTGCTGTCGATGAAAGCCGCCTCCTCGCCCGCTTCGAACTCACCATCGAGCGGCTCGAAAATATTGGCGTCGATCATCAGCAGCCACAGGCCCGGCTCCGGCTCGACCAGATAAGAAGCATCCATCAGGCGGTAAACATTGCGCCCATCGGGTGAGCGCACCGCGTACAGCCGGTCCTCCGGCGCATCGGAAGCACCGAAAGGGGTTTCCCAATGCAGATAATCCGGCTGGCGGAAATAACCGAAAGCCGCCATCGGGCCAAGGCCGGCAGGATAGCCTTCGCAATACATCCCGTCGCTCACGACGACGCGCTCACCGGCCCGCCGGGCATCGCTGGAAACGGAAAGGCATTTGCCGTTCTCCGTCAGGAACTCCTTGGTATGGTGCCGGCCGCGCGGGCCGAAAATATCGTGGTTTCCGGGCAATGCGTAGAAGGCCGTGCCGTGGGCGTCGCTGTGGCGTTGCAGGATGTTCTTCAGCGTTTCGGTCGTCACCCGCTGGCCATCATCGGTATAGTCGCCAAGCAGCACCACATGGCGAATGCCGCGCTGCCGCACCTCTTCCAGCGCCGCATGCAATGCATCGGCGCTTTCGTTGAAAACCCGGGTGGATTCACGCGTATCCGACCAGCTGCGCATGGTGATGCGCTGGCCATCGATTTCGATGCCGGGAAATCCGAAATCGGCTGCCGTGTCATGGAAATGCGCGTCTGCGATGACGGCAACGGAGGGAAGCGTGCGTGTCAGCATGGTTCAGCGGTCTTTCTGCCCTCGACCATGTCGATCCAGTCGGAAGCACGGCGGGCGGCGGCGTAAAGCATCGGTTTCGGCGTCTCGAACCATTCGTCAGGCCGCAATTCCCGTTTCGTGCGGATCACGGCCAGCGCATCGTCGAGGGTCGGATAGAGATCCGGCTGCTGCTTGTGCAGGAAAAGCGCCACCAGTGAGACGGAACGGCTGCGGCCGCAGCGACAATTGACGAGCACATTGCCGCCATCGGCAAAGGGATAGGTTTCCCGCTTCGGCATAGTCTGGCGAAGCGCACCGTCGAGAATGTAATAGGCGCCCAGCATCATGGTGTCGGGACTGCCCTCACCATCAATAAGGCCCAGCTTGTAATAACGGATATCGCCATAACCCACGGCGCGCCTGTCGCCCTCTTCCGCCACCGCCTGCACGAGATTGATATCCAGATTGACGGCGCAATTGACGACGGTGGTGATGCCATGCCGGCGCAGGAGCCCGAGATCGCTCGCACCATCGCTGCCGCCAATGTAAAGCGCGGCATTGTGCGGGCCGAGCCCTTCCGCAATCAGACTGATTGCAGGCCGGGCATAAACGGGTCCATCCATTTCATTCCTCCACATGCATGAAGCACGAGGCCCCCTCTGCAAAAGGGCCACCGCCATAAATCACGCCGATACCGCCCGCGGACGATCCGACAGCTGCCGCGCGGCGAGCGCTATATTCGATGCCTCGCTGACGCCTTTGGCAACACCGGCTGCTGCGGCCAGCACCGGCCCGCCATCCCTGAGACTGCCGATCTCCAGAAAAGGGCACACATCGCCGCCAGCTTCGCTGACGAGTAGCAGCCCCGCAAGACAATCCCATGAATTCATGTGCAATTCGAGATAGCCATCGGAACGGCCATCAGCCACATAGGCAAGCGCCAGCGCGCCGGAGCCGGCGCGGCGGACATTGGCGCCCATATCGAGCAGGTTCCTGACGACATCGAGATAGGTCGCATTCGCGATACGGGTGGACCACCCCATCTCGATCGAAGCCGCATCGAAGCGCTCCGTTTCCGCAGTCCGGATCGGTTGCCCGTTGCGCGTCGCTCCCTCGCCGCGACGGGCGAAATAAAGCTCGCCAAGGGCGGGACTATAGATCGCCCCGATTTCGGTCTGGCCGTTTTCGACATAGGCGATGGAGATGCAGAAATGCGGAATGCCACGGGCAAAATTGGCGGTGCCGTCGATGGGATCCACGACCCAGACGCGCTCACCGATCTCGCCGCCGCCCTCTTCTCCGAAAAAACTGTCTTCCGGGAAAGCGGCCATGATCGCGCCGCGAATATGCGCTTCGGAAGCCGCATCCGTCACCGTCAGAAAATCCTGCGGCCCTTTCATCGAAAAGCTGCGCGTCGCCTCACCCTGAAAACCTTTCAGCACCAGCTCCCCGGCAGAAAGAATAACGCTTCGACACAATTCGGCACGCGCCGCCAATGTATCGGGATAGTGGATCGAATCCATGCGCAGGAACCATTTCTCAAAGTTTGAACACGCGTTCATATTGCACGCGTGTTCAAACTTTTCAAGGGGCGTTGAAACGGAGTTGATGAACATTGGAAGAGGGCGGGCCGATCAGGCCAATGGAATGGATTCGCCGCAACACGTGGCATGAAGCAAAGGGTTCCTTCACCACTACCAATATCCCCGCAGGAAACATTTAATACTGAAAACATTGGAATGTTGCGAAACGCAGCGCCTGCATCTTGCGGTTGATGTAGTTGTCTGTCGGTTAACCCTATGTATTTCCAATGATGTAACGGGAATTATGTTACAAATGCCGCTCTGTACTTGAAGAGCCATGAATGAAAATACTGTCCGCCACACAGAAACTGCAGGACTTCATGTCCGTCCGGTCCGACAATCCTGATCTGCTGAAAGCACAGTACCGCGCTTTCACCCGACAGATGCCGATGATGTATTTCATCCTGCTTTCAAGCACATGGGCGCTTGCCGTGACGCATATGCGATTGGCGCCGCTTTGGCTCACCGTTGGAGTTCCCGCCCTCTTCACACTCGGCTGCACGCTCAGGGTCGCCTTCTGGTGGAGGACGCGCGGCATGGATCCCGAACCGCGGGTGGCGCATGCAGCCCTTCGGCGCACCAATCGCCTCGCTGCCGGCATCGCCATGGCATTCACGCTCTGGTCTTTCCTGCTGGTGCCCTATGGGGATGCCTATACGCAATCCCACGTCGCCTTCTACATGGCGATTACAGTCATTTCCTGCATTTTCTGTCTGATGTATGTGCGCTCGGCCGCCTTCACGGTGACGCTCATCGTCAATGGCGCCTTCATCGCCTTTTTTCTGGCATCGCGGCAACCGACCTTTGTTGCCATCGCCATCAACGTGCTGCTGGTCTGCACCGGCATGATGTCCATTCTGCTGACCAACTACCGCAATTTCGAGCGCATGGTCATTTCACAACAGCGCACGGAAGCGCTCAGCAACGAAAACCTGCTGCTTGCCAATATCGACAGCCTGACGGAACTGCCCAACCGCCGCGCCTTTTTTGCCCACCTCGAAGCCGAGCTCGAAAAAGCCAGGGCCAACGGAACCCGGCTGGCGCTGGGTGTCATCGATCTGGACGGGTTCAAGCCCGTCAACGATCTTTACGGACACTCCGTGGGAGACAGGCTGCTTGTCAATGTCAGCAAACGCCTCACCGCCAATCTGAAAGCCAGCAGGGCCTTTCGGCTGGGCGGTGACGAATTCGCCATCGTCGCCCCGATCATACCGGATGACGCGCAACTCGTCGCAAATGCCAATGCGATCTCCGAGCAGTTGAGGGCGCCTTACCATATGCCGGAAGGCACCGTGCATGTTTCCGCTTCCATGGGAATTGCCGTGTTTCCGAACCTCGCCTCCACGCTTGAACAGCTTTTCGACAGGGCGGATTATGCCCTTTACCACGCCAAGAAAACCCGGCGTGGCGACGCCGTTCTGTTCGATGCGGAGCACGAAAAGCAGATCAATATCGAAGCCCGCATCGAGCACCTGCTCAAACAGCGGGATATGGAAAACGAGCTTTCGGTCGTTTTCCAGCCGATCGTCGATATACGCGACGGAAGGACGGCAGGGTTTGAAGCGCTGGCGCGCTGGCACAGCCCGGTTCTCGGGCATGTGCCGCCTTGCCAGTTCTTCCCCATCGCCGAGCGAGCCGGCATCGTCGGTTCGCTGACGCGGCCGCTTCTCAAGATGGCGCTCGCCTCCGCCGCCAAGTGGGAGCCTTCCCTGCGCCTGTCCTTCAACCTTTCGGCGCAGGACCTCAATTCCCATGAGGGCGTGCTTTCCCTGCTCGGCATCATCGAAAACAGCAGCTTCGATGCGCGGCGGCTGGACCTTGAAATTACCGAGACGGCTTTTGCCCATGATTTCGAACAGGTCAGGCAATCGGTCGAAATGCTGCGGCGTCTCGGCTGCGGCATATCGCTGGACGATTTCGGCACCGGCTATTCCAGCCTGACGCGACTGCATGCATTGCCGCTGACCAAGATCAAGATCGACCGCAGCTTCGTCACGGACCTGCACGAAAAACCGGCCAGCTACAAAATCGTGAAATCCCTTCTCACCCTCAGCCGCGACATGGGACTGGAATGCGTGGTGGAAGGGGTGGAAACACAAGCCGAGCTTACCGCACTCGAAGGCCTCGGCGCCACGCTGGTGCAGGGCTATATCTATGCGCCGCCGCTTCGGGAAGAGGATGTCAGTGCGTTTCTTTCGGGACAGGCGGCTAGAAGCGTAACTTCCATGGATAAACGCAGAAACAGGCTCCGCTAGTTAAACCATTGCATGAGGCAGATTGTCGTCACGGCACCGTATTTCAGATTACTCGAACGTAATCCAGGAGGTTCCCTGCACCAGTCTTCCACCATGCGCGCATGCATCTCCCAGCCGCACTATCTTCTTTCCATCAATAGCCGCAAAGGACGAGCCGGCAGTAATTGTATCGGTCGTCGGAACTCCCGTGCACAAACAGGTATCACCGACAGTCGCGACCGGCGCTCCTTCAACCGTAACAAAACTCTGTTGGGTGGAGATGACGGGGCCGCCAACATGCGGTCTTGGGCCGGGATCGACCTTGGGGCAGACATGCATGTGGCCTTTAAGGGAGACTGGGCTGGCGGTCACTGGTTCCTCCTTCTCAACTACATCAAGCCGCATGAGCAAAAGGCAACGGTGCTATGGCGAGCACTCGATTATTCCCGCCCCGGAAGCGTAGCCCCCTGTCAAAATCCCCACCGTTCCTCCATTGAAACAGGCACGGATCGGACCGTACGATCAGCGGGTTAATATCCAGAAGCACAGCTTCAAATCCGGCGACATCGTCGGGTTTCAGGTAAATATCGACGATAGCATCATCAATATGAGCGACCTCCCTGAAACGGTCCGCAAAATCGACCAGAGCTCCAGCGATGGATTTGGCATTGGCTTCTATCTCAGGAAAAAAAGCCGTATGAAAATACTGCGAGGCGCCAATGAATTCCCGGTTTTTCATGAAGAGCCTGAACTCAGACCATTTCGGAATGTCTTTCCAGGGCCTTATGAACATGCAGACGTCAAATTTATCTTGAAGTGAACTGGCAAGAAGTCCCGCCACACGGGGGTTATCCCGCAATATATGAGACATAAGTTGGGCGCTGTTGAAGATCGGCCCCTTTTGGTATTGTCCAGGCTGCTTGAAACTGCATCCACCGAAGCGAAAATGGGCGCCCTCTTTGAAAACCGCGGTTTTTGCATCAATGGCTACGCGGAATTCATCTGACAGTTGAGGGAGTTCATCTACACTGAACAGATCCCGGAAAGCCGCGGTCCTGCTCCCTATGGCGACACGATCCTGCTCCGAAATAAGCAACTGCTCAAAGGGTAACCCCAGCTCGCACACTTCGTCCGGCCAGGATTCAATAAAGGTTGCTCGCCATTTTTCGTGTAGACCAAGCATATTCGTTACACATCAAAGGTTTTCTGGTGCGGAGAGATTGATCAGGAATTCCGGCAGACTGTCCACCAGCTTGACGATCCCTTTTGCGTTGTTTCCTGTACCAAAGGGGTCTGTCGCCCTCTCCCAGAAGTAAACAGCCCCATTTTCAGGATTTTTACCATCCATCAACAAATAAGCATGTCCGGAATCCGCCGATCCAAAGAATATCATTGGGAGCGTGAACTGTTTTTCCCAACTGGAATTGGCAATAAAGGTCTCGTGCCACGAAACGATGGTATCGAAATTCGAAACAAGCACCTGCACATCATGTACCGACCGACTTCCGTCATCGTATTCGACCAGAAATGAATCGTTGTATTCGGTGCCGCAGTGACCGTATTGCCTCAAAACCTCTTCCAGCTGTTTCGGAACGATCAGCCCGGTAAGTTCCGTAAAGCGACTGAAATCACGGTCAGTCCACGTCGTATCCGGAACGCGTTGAAAATCGCTGTTCTCCTCCAGGAATTGAACCGCATCTTTTAAGACAACCATTGGAACAACTCCGTTCTAATAGGAAGGATCGTTGACTGCAGAAGCGCCGCCGCTGTGGGCACCGCCGCCCTGGCCGGTATTATGTATGCGCGAGTCGACCAGCTGCATCGTTGATGTGTCTTCATTGTGATGCCACGTAAAGCCATTTTCGTCGGCAGCCTTGCTCCAGCTGCCATACCTTTCTTTGAGCGGACCAACGGCTTGACCCACGTCGCCATCCGGCCCTCGAGCCAAGTCACCCTTCATATCAGATATGCGGGTCTGAATCGGCTGCCCATCCGGACCTTTTTTCACGAATGGTGAAAAATCGGGTTTCCCGTTTTTGTAAGAAATCCCATCCTGACCGTATTCTTTCAGGGCTTTATCGGCATTCGATCCCGGTTCAGGAGACCACTTGCTGTTTCCCGGTTCTCCGGCCCACGTCCCCTTTTCCCGGGGAATGTTCTTGTATTTGCCACCATCCTTATACTCGTCGATTTTTTTCTGACGGCATGCCTTCGTATTGCATTTCCTCAAATCTTCCTGAAGCTTGCGGTAGGCTTCGCCGCGCTTGGAAGCCCAATATTTCGATGCCGCCGCCGACTTTCGTACATGCTCCTCGAGCGCCTTGACCTTGCGCTGCGCGGCGGCAACCTGGCTCATCAGTTTTTCGGCATACCGCGCAATCTTGGTGCCTTTGGCAGCGGCCTTGGCCCCATCACCCCAGACGGGAACGAGACCGACGAGATCCAGACCGGCATCTGCCCAGTTGCCAGTCCAGGCGTTTCCAATGGCGCTCGCGACATCCACGACACCGCCCACCACGGGGATGGACGAAGCAGCCAGCCAACCCGCTTCTTTCGCGATTTCGGTATAGCGCTGGTTCAGCATATCCAGATCACGACGGGCCAGTTCAAGCTCGCGTGTATCCGGGACATTGACGAGATCATCAAGATGCTGGCTCATTGAACGTCTCTCGCCCTGGCAGCACGCTCACGCTCGAACTCCTCCTCGATGTCGTCATAAGGGACGCCGAGAATGTTGTTCTTCATATATTGCGGGAACCAGAAGGCATTGTCGCTCCGCGCAATCGCATTTCCCTCCTGGCTCATGGTCGGCTCAAGGTTACAGCGCTCGATACGTTGTTCCTCGGTTTGGCTTCGGTCTCCCAGGATGGATTTATACGGTTCGAAGAGAAAGAAATCCGGGCCGATCCGCCACATCAAAACGACAAAGTGAATTTGATAAACTGGATCGGAAAAGCCGAAATGCTCCGCATAGCGCCTGCCCCACCGTGTCATTTCGGCAGCCTGGGGCGACCCCGCCATATCGGCGAAACTGGGTAGATGCTTTGGCATCACCTCTCTGGTGAAATAATTCGTAAAATCGTCGTCATCGTGCAGCATCGCATTCATCTGACGCGGATCGAATTCAATGATCATGATAATGTCCTCTCAACTGCCTTTGTCTGGCCCGTGTCTTCAGAAGGCAAGACGATCTCACGATGTACAGTGCCATTTCCAAAGCGGAACTTGAGGAATTCTCCCGCCTTCAGGTCGTTTTCACAATAAAAACACTCAATTCCGTTGAAGAAAACGGCGGCCTGCTCTGATGTCAGGACTGGCAGATATTGGCGCAGCGTTCGTGGGTCGTAATAACGAAAGAAGTGAATAGTCCCCTCACTATCTTTGACCATCGTAAATTTCCTCAAATGCCGGACGACATCTTCCAATGCATGCGACGTTCGCAGAAAAATTGACCAGCGTTTGCCAAAGCCCTTATCGATAAGCCATTGCAATACGCTTTCGTCAGATGTCATCTCTGCGACCCAGGCCGTATCGTCTCCAAACTCTTCAAGCGCATTGCCTCTGTAAAGACATGCAACCTTGTCCGTCATGGCTTGAAGCGCTGGTGGAATAATCATCGGCGCCCGGGACGCATCGACCACGGCATAAAGACGCGCGGCTCCGCCAGCCCCCTGCTCCTCGCGCAGTTTGGAAAGAACTTCGTGCCTCTTCTCGCTATTGAGTTCCACGCCAACCCCTACTTCTTCGAGCAGTCTTCAGCAAAAGGCTTGTTCGTGCTTTTGCCGGCACTGCCACGCTTGAAGTTCACAGCGTTTGCTTTGACCTCGAACTTGGTTGCCTTGATAAACACCCCGTTTTTGTTGATCTCGATAACGCCGCCCGGCGCGGCAAGCACTATCTTATCGCTGACGATCACCGTGTGATTTTCAGTTTGCGTGAAAATGGCTTTGCCAACGTTTATTTCGTAACGCTCTCCAACGGTTGTCTTCTTTGTCTTTCCGACGCTTTCCAGCGACGTCTGGCCGACATTCGTAACCTTGCTCACCCCGATCTGTTCTGCCCGCGCCACCCCGACGCTGTCGGATTTGAACGTGCTGACGATCGTGTTCATGATACCCGGCAGCGGGAATAACCCCGAAGCATCGGAACCGACGCCCGAGCCGGAGCCGGCAAGCGCCGTACCCGCATCCGCACGCGGGCTCGGGCCGGAAACCACGCCCTCACGCGAGGAAAGACCGCCTGCGCCGAGGAAGCCGAGGGCGGATGAGGCGAGCGTAGTGGCGAAGGCCGCAACGCCCGGGCCACCGCCGCCGGCGATCTGGGCGGCCTGCGAAAGCAGCCCCGCCGTCTGCCCGGAGAGCGCCTGCACGCCGGCCATGGCCATCATCGCCATCGGCCCCGTGCCGCCGACGACGGTGTTTACCGAGCCGCCGATCTCGTGTTTCTGGTTGCCGGAAACTTCCACCGCGCGGTTGCCGCCAACCGAGGCGACCTCATGCCGGTCGATGCGCTTGGTCCGGTCATTCAATACCCGCGTCGTCTGGTCCTTCTGGGCGTGGAAGAACTGGTTCTCCTTGCCGGCCTCATCCTCGAAAGTGATTTCGTTGAAACCGTCACCCTTGTGGCTGTTGGAACGCAGCACCATGCGGGTCTTGTTGGCCGGCAGGTCATAGGGCACGGAATTGGCCGGATTGTTGACCACGCCAATGACCAGCGGCTTGTCCGGGTCGCCATCGACAAAAGCGACCATCACTTCCATGCCGATGCGCGGAATGACCTGCGCACCCCATGTGCCGCCGCCCCATGCCTGGCTGACCCGCACCCAGCACGTATCCGTGCCATCCTTCTTCGCCTTGCGGTCCCACGGGAACCACAGCTTGATGCGGCCATATTGGTCAGGATGGATTTCCTCGCCCTCGGGGCCGGCGACGATCGCCACCTGCGTGCCTTCGATGCGCGGGCGTTTTGTCGACCGGTGCGGCGTCAGCGGCACACGGGCGGGGATCGCCTCGAAGTGATTGCGATATTCGGGCTCGTTGCCATTGGTCTCATAGGAGAGGTCGACGATGCTGTGGCTTGCCCTGATGATCACATGTTCTTCATAGGCGTGTTCGGGATGGGCAACCTCGTAAGGCGTGAAGCGGCGGCCGGCCTCCAGAATGCGCGCGGTCGACGAACCGAAAACCCGGTCGTGATCGGCTTCGATGGACTGGGTGCGCAGTTTCTGCGCCCGCTCGGCCTCTTCCACCGTCTTGATGCGGGCCGGATATTCGTAAAGCTCGCGCTTCGTCGCATCCGGCATCTGCACCAGCGACGGGGTCATCGTGCCCGGCACCATGCCCGGCGTCTCGAAATTCCAGTCGGCACCCGCACGCTGGCCCGAGACATAGGAAAAACGCCGCGCCCAGTCGGTGATGTGGTTGCGATCCGACGACCCCTGCGCCAGGCGCACCGTCCCCTCCCCTGGGCGGCCGGCGACGGCCTGAGCCAACCGCTGGCGCTGTCGGCCACATGCAGCTTGTGGGAACCGTCCTCATGGCTGAACCAGTAGAACAGGCCGTCCTCTTCAAAGCGGCGCAAAAGATAGTCGAGGTCCGTCTCGTTAAACTGGACGCTGTAGTGCTGTGCAGGCGGCGGCGAGATGATGCCTGACGTATCGGGAGCGGGAATGCCGTGTTCGGAAAACAGCGTCTCAACGATCTCGACCGCCGTCTTGTCCATCCAGATGCGGCAATCCGACCGGCGCGACAGAAGCCACATTTGCGGGCGGATCGTCAGCGCATAAGAGCGCATGCCGCGTGTGATCGGCGGGCCCTCATGCAGCTCCGTCACCAGGCCGTTGAAGGGGCGGCGAACACCGCCGCCATCGCCCTCGCCCTGGCTGATTTCGATGGAGATATCGACCAGCCGTCCGATCAGTTCCTCGGGCTTGACCGCTTCCTTCTTGGCCCGCACCGTCAGGCGAATGTCGAAGAGCTGCGATACGCCCTCCTCGACGGACAGGCGCTCCGGCAGAAGCTGATCTTCGCCGAGTGGCGAAGACACCTTCAGAACGCGGCTCGCCTGAACGAAATCAGAAAACGAAGGCTGGTCGTTCATGGGATACTCCTAATCAGGACCCGCGGCTGGACTGCAGGGGCCAGAACCAGATCGTTTCCGAATTGTAGTAGCAGGCCGAAGCACATTGGGTGGCTTCCGAGCCGCCCCGCACAAGATCGATGTGACCGCCGCCGGTGTAGCCGGGGATATTGTTGAACGCCACGACACCGTTGCGGGCGCCGATGCCGTTGCGCGCCGTCGCGGGGGTGAAAGGTTCGGGTTCGCCAAGATAGCTCGTCCGCTTCATCAGGCTGGCAAGGCGGCGCATGTTCACCTCTATGCCCTTACCGGCATAGGCGCCCTTCTGGATGCGGTGCGAGGCGGGCACGATGTTGATGCCCGACTTCACGAAAGCGATGCTGACGCGGATGGCGCAGGTATTGTGATAGTTCGGATTGCCGATGAAATCGTCCCAGCCGATTTCCGTGAACAGATCACGCTGGCTGAGATAGTTCGGATGCGACGGGTCGCTGCTCGGATAATTCTTATAGAGAGTGTCAAAGTTAACGCGCATGGTTCGTCCCACTAGTTACTTTTCTGCTCACAGGGAAAGGAGACCTTGAGCGCCTCCCGCACGAGAGTGGCTGCCTGTTCATCCAGTTTTTCCGCAGGAAGATCGCCGAGATAGGTGTAGATCCGGTCGGTGAGTTCATGGGGCGCCACGGCACCCGCACCGCACCAGTCCGATCCGCTTGTCAGATCGGCCACACCGGCGATATAGGCGCTCGATTTTGCGACGGAAACCAGCCGCCGCATTTCCGGATCAGACACTTCCGGGGCAAGTTTGCCCTCGATGGCCTGCTTGAGTTCGGCACCGGAGAATATCCATGTCCGTTCCTCGGCACCCGCCGGCGAAAGACCGGACAGAGCCAGAACAACCGGCACGGAAACAAAAAACGCATATAGGGAGCGCATGAAAAACCCGCCTCGTCCAACGTGGATGAGAAACATCACGACGTGAGCTGCAAAACTGCAATGAAAACGTTCCGGTGCCGGCAAATACCGGCACCGGGTCGCGTCGCTATCAAGCGGCCTTCGTCGTCGCCAGATCGTAAGAGGCGATCATCGGAGACTGCGGCGAGTTGTTGTCGTCGAACGGCGTGTACTTCACTTCCATCTTGGTGAAGTTGAGCTTGATGGTTTCCACCGGACGGTCACCGCTGGAATCCACCGAGTAGCTGGCGATGAGTGTGTTCGTCAGCAGATACTCGATATAGGTGTTGCCCGGATTGCCCGTGGTCACCAGATGGATGGTTGCAAGCTTGCCAGTGCGGCCGGCGCAGGCTTCCTGGAAAAGCTTGGTGGAAGAAGAATCGCTAACCTTGGTCAGAATGACTTCCGAAATGGTCGGTTCGGATGCTTCGCGGTTTGCAGCAGAACCGGCAGACGTGTTCATGTTGCGCGCTACGTTCCAGTGAATGGCTTCGATGTCCATCCACTTGCGGTGTTCCTCATGCGTGGCGTCGCCCTGGATACCGTCAATCTGCAGATAAATTGGCATGCTGTAAGCTCCTGTAGCTGAAATGACCTCTTGCTTCGAGGCCGCGTTACCCTTCGTTTAATGCCGCATGCGTCGGGTAGCCCCATCCGACGCGGCAACTTCATCCACCCCACCCTCTTCGGGCGCGGCGAATTCATCTGTTTCCCCAGCCGCTTCGGCACGAATGCCGAACCTGTTTTCACCAAAATCGACAACGATCTTGCCCACGCGTTCTCCCGCGATGACTTTTTCGAGGAAAAAGCTGGAAAGAGGCGGCAGGAGATCCTTGCCGATCATGATTTCGATGGCGCGTGCGCCAATTTCACTTGCACCGGCGCGCGCCACCAACGCGTCGCGCGCGGCATCGGAAAGGGTCAGGTCGGCGCCGTATGTTGCGAGAACACGTTCCCTGATCTTGCCGATCTGCATATCCACGATCCTTGCAAGTTCTTCCGCACCGAGCGGCATGAAAGGCAGAATGATCGTGCGCCCGAGGAATGCGGGCTTGAACTGTCTGGTCAGTTCCGGCATCAGCAGCGCTTCCAGCGCCTCGCCTTCCGGCATCGTATCCGGATCGGCGGAAAGCGCGGCCAGCAGCTCTGATCCGGTATTGGCCGTCATGAAGATCGTGGTGTTCTTGAAATCGACATCGCGGCCTTCGCCATCGCGGAGCACGCCCTTGTCGAACACCTGATAGAAAATATCCTGGACGCCGGGATGGGCCTTGTCGATCTCATCGAGAAGGAGAACGCCGAACGGCCGGCGGCGCACCGCTTCCGTCAACACGCCGCCTTCGCCGAAACCGACATAACCGGGCGGCGAACCGAGAAGCAGCGAAACCTTATGCTCCTCCTTGAACTCCGACATGTTGATCGTCGTCAGATGGCTGTTGCCGCCATAGAGCAGGTCGGCCAGCGACAGCGCCGTCTCGGTCTTTCCCGTTCCGGACATGCCGACGAGGAAGAACACGGCAGGCGGGCGGCGTGGATCGGACAATCCGGCACGGGCGGTGCGCATCGCATCGGCAATGCGGCCGATTGCAGCATCCTGCCCCACGACCCGCTGCCGCATGCGCGCATCCAATGTGCGCGCGCTTTCGATCTGGTCGGCCAGAAGCTTACCGAGCGGAATTCCGGTCCAGCGCGATACGACGGATGCGATCGCTTCACGATCGACCACCGTCGGCACGAGTCTTTCGGCATTTGCCGGTTTGGTCTCAGCCGCAGGCCGCAGGCGCGACACATTCGACGCGCCGGTTTCAACGGGCTGCTCTTCGCCGAGTTCAGCCATTTCCGCATCGTAACGGTCGCGCAGATCGTCGATCCCGCTCTCCAGCTTCTCGACTTCGTCGCGTATCGACTGGATACGGCCCTGCATCTCGTCATCCTGCGGTTCACGCAGAAGCCAGTTCAATTCATCGGTCAGAAGACGCCGCTCGCTTTCCATGGCGCGCAGCCGTTCCGGCAGGGTCTGCCGCGCCAGCGAAACGGCGGCCGCGGCCGTATCGAGAAGGCTGACGGCCTTGTCCGGCAATTGCCGCGCCGGCATGTAACGCGCCGATAATTGCACCGCCGCCACAATCGCCTCGTCACGAACGATAACGTTATGATGGCTGACAAAGCTATCGGCGACACCGCGCAACATGCGGATCGCAGTCGTCTCATCCGGCTCGCGCACATGCACGGGCTGGAAACGACGCGTCAGCGCCGCATCCTTTTCGAAATATTTCTTGTATTCGCTCCAGGTCGTGGCCGCGACGGTGCGCACTTCGCCCCGCGCGAGAGCGGGCTTGAGAATATTGGCCGCATCGCCCTGTCCGGCCGCACCGCCTGCGCCGACAAGCCCGTGCGCCTCGTCGATGAACAGGATGACCGGCTCGGCCGAGCGTTTTACGGCATCGATCACGCCATGAAGACGGCGCTCGAACTCGCCCTTCACGCCGGCGCCAGCCTGCAGCAGCGAAATATCGAGGTTCAGCAGGCGGACGTTGCGCAATTTTTCCGGCACATTCCCGGAAGCGATTTCCAGCGCCAGCGCTTCGGCGACCGCCGTTTTACCGACACCGGCCTCACCCACCAGAATGGGATTGTTCTGACGACGGCGCGTAAGAATATCAACGAGTTGGCGCAGTTCATCATCGCGCCCGATCACCGGATCGACCTTGCCGTTCCGGGCGTCGGCGGTCATGTCCTGGGTGTAAAGGCGCAGAAAATCGTTCTGGCCGGCGGCCGCCGCGGCACCCGTCGTCGCGGAAGGAACCGCTCTTCCACTGCTGTCTTCAACCGAACTGCGAAGGCGTTCGAGAGCCGCGCGATCCATCGCCTTCAGCGACGGAAATGCCGAGCGGACGAAAGAGCGCAGCGAGGTTTCCTCGTCCATCGCCAGAAGCAGGTCGCAAAGCGTCACGCGGTCGCGCCCGGCCTCCAGCGACGCGAGAACCCATGCCTCGCGGCCTGCCGTCAGAATGTTCTGGGAGAGCGACAAGGCCTCTCCATCGCCGATAACGGCTTCTTCCAGGCTGCGGCCGATTTCCGCCTGCAATACCGGAAGTGGAATTTTTAATTCGTCGAATGTTTTCGCATAGATGCCGGCATCTACAACCGCCAGCAGCCAATGCGGGATATCCACGTACCTGTGCCCCATACGCACCGCAACAGAAGCCGCAGCTTCAAGGGTGACGCGCAGGTCAGGCTCAAGCGCTTCAACGAGGCGATTGAGATCGATATGCGACATGCAATGAGCCTCCTGCCCGGGTTCATTCCACAACGTGACGTGGAATAACTATGATGATGAAACCGGGTTGTCCACCCCGAAGTTTATTTTTTATAGGGTTAGATTAGGCAGTAGACGCCACAATTTAGACACATTTTGAATAAGTCTGTCTGAGGAATAGCCTTACGTAAGGGAAGTAACTGCAAAAAATCCATTACTATTTTCTGGGGATAGACTGCTCTTGAACGCGCCGCATGTTAAAAGAGATATAGAATTTTTTGGAGATTGCGGAGAAAACATCCGCATCGATTCAAGAACGCGTGAAATATACTATAGAATTAAGGATGAAAGAAACCAGGCACGCACAGAAGAGCGTGCCGCGTCCCCACAGAATAACTTAAAGATCTCCAGTAGCTGGGACAATGTCAGCAATCTTGGATTGCAGATTATATATTCCGAAAGCAAGGACATAGAAATATTGGCGTGGCTTGCGGAAGCAAGCCTGCGGCTACGCGGCTTTCCTGGACTGCGAGAAATCTATGAGCTTTGTGGCGATCTTTTTTACAACCACTGGGACTCATTGCGCTCCATCAGCGATGATAATGATGAGGAAAAATTTGCACCTTTTGCGGGATTGAACGGCATCGGCACCGAGGGAACGCTTGTGCAGCCGCTTCGGCTTGCGCCGCTGATCCCCGGAGGGAAATTTGGAGAGCACAGCCTCTGGGATTTCCAGCTGGCGCAGCGACCCAACGAGAGCAAACGGCGCGAAGAACTGTATCGGCTGGCATCGGAAGCAGGCGTTGCCGCCATGTCTTCCCATCTGGCCGAAGTCAACGCCTGCCTCTCCAGCTTCGACGCCATCATGGCGGTTCTTTCCGAACGCTGCGGCCAGTCCGCACCGCCCAGCTCCAACATCCGCAACACGCTCATCGAAGCTGCTGCGGCCATCCGCACGCTGGGCGGGCGCGAGCAGGAGCCGGCACCGGTCGAGCAGACGGCAGCCGCAATTCCTGGAACGAACGGCAATGGGCAACCGGCGGTACGAACACCCACGACGTCACCGGAAGGCATATCATCACGCGATGAAGCGTTTGAAACTCTTCTCTCGGTTGCGCGTTACTTTCGCCGGACCGAACCGCATTCGCCGATCTCGCTCTCCATCGAAACGCTGGTTCGCAGGGGGCGCATGGATTTTTCCGAACTGCTGGCGGAGCTTCTGCCCGAAGCACAGGCCCGCAATGCAGTTCTGACGGCCGCCGGGATCAAACCCGGCGGAGACAACAACGGAAAATAACGAGGCAAGGGACGGAAACCCCGTCCCCTCACAGTCAGCCATGCCAAGGGGCATCAAGGAGGTTGAAATGGCAAGTGTACACGAAAAGCTGGAACGGGTTCGCAAGCCCCGCGTCCACATCAAATATGAAGTCGAAACCGAAGGCGCGATGGTGGTCAAGGAACTGCCCTTCGTCGTCGGCGTTCTCGGCGATTTCTCGGGCAATCCGACCCAGCCGCTGAAGCCGTTCGGCGAACGCAAATTCGTTCAGATCGACCGCGACAATTTCGATGAGGTGATGCGCCGCATGACGCCTGGCCTCAACATTGCCGTTGCCAACACGCTGCAGAAAGACGGCACGGACATGCAGGTCAACCTGAAGTTCGAAAGCATGGACGATTTCGAACCCGGCGCCGTCGTGCAGCAGGTTCCTGCCCTCAAGGCGCTTCTGGACGCCCGCAACGAGCTGCGCGACCTGCTTTCCAAGGCCGACCGTTCGGAAGATCTGGAACGGATGCTGGAAGATATTCTGCAGAACAAGACCGATCTCGCAACGCTGGTTTCCGAACTCAAGGAAAAGAACGGCGCGAGCAAATAATCGCCTGTGCGGAGGAAAACCTCCCCGAACGGCCCCGATTGCGGGGCTTCAACTGTTCAAGCGGCATTTTTCAAAGCCGCATGTGGAAGGACTGAAACATGAGCGCTGAAAGCCTGCTGAAAAACGAAGCACAGGCAACGACCGCCGAAGATCAGGGACTGCTGTCCAAGGTGGTTGCCGCAACCCGCCAGACCGAACCGGACCGCGCACAAAATCTTCTGCGCACGCTGACAGACCAGGCGCTGAAGGGAACGGTCAAATACGACCGCAACCTCACCGTCACCCTCAACCACGCCATTGCCGAACTGGACCGGACGATTTCCGAACAGCTCGCCGCCATCATGCAGGCGCCGGAATTCGCCAAGCTCGAAGGCACCTGGCGCGGGCTCAACTATCTCGTCAAGAATTCCGAAACGAGCGTCAACCTGAAGATCCGCGTCATGAATGCCGGCAAGCGGGAACTGGCGCGCGATCTGGAAAAGGCCGTGGAATTCGATCAGTCGCGCCTCTTCAAGGCGATCTACGAAGACGAATTCGGCACCCCCGGCGGCGAACCGCTCGGCGCGATCATCGGCGATTACGAATTCGACAATTCCTTCGATGACGTGCAACTGCTGCAGGGCGTTTCGTCGATTGCGGCGGCGGCTTTCGCACCGTTCATCTCGGCGGCAAGCCCGCACATGTTCGGTTTCGAGGACTATCGCGATCTCGCCCGTCCACGCGATCTCGAGAAGATTTTCGACACGGTGGAATATGCCAAGTGGCGCAGCTTCCGCGAAAGCGACGATTCCCGTTTCGTCACGCTCGCTTTGCCGCGTGTTCTGGCGCGCATGCCCTATGGCCCGAAAACCAACCCGATTGACGATTTCGCCTATGACGAAACCAGGGGGCGGTGAATGGCGACCTGCAGCATGACGAATATTGCTGGATGAACGCCGCCTATGTCATGGGAACGAAGCTGACCGACGCTTTTGCAAAAAGCGGCTGGTGCACCGCTATCCGCGGTGCGGAAAATGGCGGCCGCGTGGAAAATCTGCCCATGCATGTCTTCTCCAGCGATGACGGCGATCTCGATCTCAAATGCCCGACCGAAGTGGGCATTACCGACCGCCGCGACGCCGAACTCGGCAAGCTCGGCTTCCTGCCGCTTTGCCACTACAAGAACACGGATTATGCGGTGTTCTTCGGCGCCCAGACCGCGCACAAGCCGAAGCTTTACGACAAGCCGGAAGCCACGGCCAACGCCGCCGTTTCGGCCCGCCTGCCCTATATCATGGCCACGTCCCGCTTCGCGCATTACCTCAAGGTGATGGGCCGCGACAAGATCGGCTCCTTCATGGAGGCGTCCGATTGCGAAGTCTGGCTCAACCGCTGGATCGCCAACTACGTCAACGCCAATGACGAGGCGGGCGAGGAAAGCCGGGCGAAATATCCGCTGCGCGATGCCAAGGTGACCGTGCAGGAAGTGCCGGGCAAACCCGGCGCCTACAATGCGGTCGCATGGATGCGGCCCTGGTTGCAGATGGAAGAACTGACGACCTCGCTGCGCATGGTCGCCCGTATTCCGTCCAAGAACTGAACCCGGACCGGGGTGGTCCGCCACCCCGGCCCCGTTCGTCACCCGGAGCCCGCTCATGGCGCATCAGTCCTTTCCGGACGCCCGCATTTTCGCCGACCAGCTCATCGCCCTCATCGACGATGCGCTGACCGGCCAGGTGAACGCCATTCTCCACCACCCTGATTTTCAGGCGATGGAAGCGAGATGGCGCGGGCTTGCCATGGTCGTTCGCGAGGCTGGCCGCGGCGCAGACGTTAAGGTGAAGCTGCTGAACGCCAGCTGGCGCGATCTTGCCCGCAACACGGAACGCGCCACCGACTTCGACCAGAGCCATCTTTTCGAAGTCGTCTATAATCGTGAATTCGGCATGCCGGGCGGCGAGCCGGTCGGCCTGTTGATCGGCGACTACGCCTTTTCCCCCGATGATCTTGAGGGCGCCGATTCCATCACAACGCTGTCGCAGATCGGCATGGTGGCTGCGGCCGCCTTCTGCCCCTTCGTCGCGGCGGCAGCACCTTCCGCCGTCGGCCTGCAGGACTTCGCCGAACTCAGCCGGGTTCACGACTTTTCCTCGCTGAAGCAGGATAAATCGCGGCTGCGGTGGAATGCGCTGCGCGCACGCGACGATTCCCGCTTCGTCGGCCTTGTCGCGCCGCGCGTTTTGCTGCGCTCGCCCTACAGGCCCTATGCGCGGGGGCGCGATGACGGATTTCCATTCCGCGAGCATGTGGCGGAAAGCGGCGAGACCCTGCTGTGGGGCAATGCCGCCTTCGCCTTTGCCACGGTGGTGGTGCGCAATTTTGTCGATTCCGGCTGGTTTGCGGATCTGCGCGGTGTGACGCAGGATGCCGTGGATGGCGGCATGCTCTCTTCCCGGCAATTGCCGCCGCTCGATCTCGGCATCGAAAGCAACGGCCTTTCCGCGCAGCCGCCCGTCGAGGTGCAGCTGACGACCGGACAGGAACAGCAGTTTTCCGATCTCGGCATCGTGCCCCTCTCCACCACCTATCTCTCCGGCATGGCCATCTTCAACGCCAACCAGTCCCTGCATGCACCCGGCCATTATTCCAGCGAAGCGGCAAGACAGAACGCCCGCCTCGCGGCCATGCTGCAATATGTGCTGTGCGCCTCCCGGTTCTCGCATTACCTCAAGGTCATCATGCGCGACGATATCGGCCAGCTGAGCGATGCCTCGACGATAGAGCGCAAGCTGGAAGGCTGGCTTTCCTCCTACACGCTCGGCAATGACGATGCGGAAGCTGCGCTGCGCACGCGCTACCCGCTGCGCTCCGCCGGGATCAATGTCTTCGAAGTTCCCGGCAAGCCCGGAACATTCTCCTGCACCGTGCGCCTCCAGCCGCATTTCCAGCTCGATGACGTCTCCACGAGCTTCCACCTCATTGCCGAAACCATGATGCCGCCCGCCGCCGCATCCCGGTCTCCGGCCGAGCCGCAAAGGATACCCGCATGACGCTGCGCGACGATATTTCCCGCCTTCTCGACGATGACCGGCTGCAGGACGCGATCGATCTTGCGCGCGAACACGTCAAAACGAAGCCAACCGACAAGGATGGACGCCATTTCTACATCGACCTGCTGGTCCTTGCCGGCGACTATGAGAAGGCCGATGCGCAATGCAATCTGGCCGCAACATTCTCGCCGCAGGAAAGCGTCGGCTTTTCTCTCTTTCGCCATCAGCTGCGCGCCATGGCCGCACGCAATGCGTGGTTCGAAACCGGCGCGGTGCCGGATTTCCCCGGCGGTCCGTCCGAACTCGATCAGCTGGCCATCCGGGCGAATATCGCTGCACGCAGCGGCGATGCGGATGCCGCCAGAACCGCACTGGCTGAACTCGATGAAAAACGCGGCAATGTAGCAATCGGCCATAATGGCAAGAGCGCCGGCGATATTCGCGATCTGGACGACCGGATTCCGCATGCGCTGGAGGTGCTGACCAATGGCGGCCGCTACCTCTGGATCGATTACGGTCGCATAGAAAGCCTCGCCATCGACCCGATGAGCCGCCCGCGCGACCTCGCTTTTCGCGGGGCTGAGCTAACGTTGCGCGACGGCGCGGTCGCATCCGTGCTGCTTCCGGCCATTTATCACGGTGCGAAGGACGATGTCGGCCTCCTCCTCGGCCGGGAAACCCGATGGAGCGAGGAAGACCAGCCTCTGGCAACCGGGCAAGGCCAGCGCTGCCTGCTGATTGGCGACGATGTGGTGCCGTTCCACGAGATCGGCTCCCTTTCCGCCGCCTCCGACGATGAAAGGCAGATCGCCCGTGGTTGATCCGCTCGAGCAATATCGCGCGCGGCAGAGAACGCTGTCGCGCTCCGTTCTGGACCGGCTGCTCGATGACGCGCCGGATGCGGAAACGGATATGCTCGTCAGCCTGAAGGATCAGGCACGCGAGATGCGCGAGGTGATCCGCCGCGATCTCGAGGCATTGCTCAATACCCGCCGTAACCCCGCCGGCCCGCCGGCGGCGCTGAAGGAACTTTCCGATGCGCTGGTGAGCTATGGCGTGGACGGCATTCTTTCGGCCAATCTGGTGACGGATGCCTCCAAGGCGCGGCTCGCACGCAGCATCGAGCGGCGGATTTCCCTGTTCGAAACCCGCCTTGGCGATGTGCATGTGACGATCCTGAAAAACCGCACGGATGGTGACCGGGCGCTTCGCATGCGCATACAGGCAAGCTTCCGGCTTCAGGAAGGCATGCCGCCGATCAGCTTTGAATCCCGGATCGATCCGTCCACACAGCGTTTTCTGGTGGAGGCGACGAATGGCTGACGGCTTCCTCGAAAAATACAATGACGAACTCTTCGCGCTCCGAAAACGCGCTTCGCGTTTTGCGGCGGCGTTTCCGAAGATCGCCGGCAGGCTGCGCATGACGGGCGATGTCGCCGACGATCCGCATGTTGAGCGGCTGATCCAGAGCTTCGCCTATTCCGCCGCCCGTGTGCGCCAGAAGCTGGACGACGAGTTTCCGGAACTCTCGGACAGCCTCTTGGAAACGCTCTACCCGCATTATCTTGCGCCGATCCCGTCCATGAGCGTGGTTCAGTTCACCCCTAGCACGGCGCTCGCAACCGTGCAGACGCTTCCCCGGCACAGCGAAATCCTCGCCGAGCCGGTGGGCGGTGAAAGCTGCCGTTTTCGCACCACGCAGGCGGTGGAGATCGCGCCGCTGCAAATCGCAGCCGCAACGCTTTCCGGCCAGCCGATAGACGCGCCTTTTTCGGCCTCGTTTACCGGCGCCGCCAGTTGCCTGCGGCTTTCGCTGCGCAGCACGGCGCCGCGCGGCGGCACTTTCCCGGAAATGGGCCTGACGAAACTTCAGATTTTTCTGTCCGCCGCCTGGCAGCAGGCCACGGCGCTTTACGAGCTTTTGACCAATCATTGCGTTGGCATGGCGCTTGCGCGGCATGCCGAGGACAAGGAAGCCGTTTTCCTGCCCGCCGGCAATCTCACGCCATCCGGCTATACGCGCGATCAGGCCATGCTGCCCTATCCGGCCAACAGCTTTGACGGATACCGGCTTCTCACCGAATTCTTCGCGCTGCCGCAGAAATTTCTCTTTCTCGATATCGACGGGCTGCACAAATGGAGCGGCGGCGACTGCGAACTTTACATCTATCTGGATGCGGCGGACACGCAGCTTGAGCGCATGGTATCGGTCCGGGATTTCGTGCTGAACGCCTCGCCGGTCATCAACCTGTTCAAGCAAAGCTGCGAACCGCTCAGCCTCGATGGCACGCGCACGGAATACCGCCTGCTGCCGGATGCGCGGCGGCAGCGGACCCGCGAAATCTATGCCGTCGAAAACGTTCAACTGACCAGCCGTTCCGGGCAGACGGAAAAGACCTCCCCGTTCTTCGGCCGCACCCAGCGCAACAACGGTGCAAACGTTTTCTGGCAGATACAGCGCCGTTTCGATGACGACGGTTCTTCCGATACGGACATCGCCTTCGTGGATCAGAAGCGCGGACCGCTGGGACCGCTCGACATGGTGGCAAGCATCGATACGCTGTGCATCAATCGCGAGCTGCCAAGCCAGCTTCCCTTTGGCGGCGGCCACCCCTTCCTGCAGCTTTCGACCGGTAACGAGGCTATAAAATCCATCCATGCGCTGATGCCGCCGACGGCGGCGATCCGCGTCAACGAGCGCTCGGCGCGTGAATGGCGGCTGATCTCGCATCTCCTCCTCAACCATCTCTCGCTCACCGACAGCGGCGGCGCACCGCTGAAGGACATTCTGTCGCTCTATTCCTTCAGGGACAGCCCGGAAACCCGGCAGCTGGTGGAGGCGATCAGCAATGTCGAGGCGCAGAATTCCCATGCCCGGATCGGCTCGGCCATGGTGCCGGGAACGGATATCACCGTGGAGTTCGACCCCGCGCTGATAGCGCGACCGGCCGCATTTGTTTTCGCCAATGTCCTCAATCATTTCTTCGGGCTCTACACCTCGATCAACAGTTTCACACGGCTGACGGCGACGATGCGCGGCCACTCCAAACCGATTGCCCGCTGGCCTGCCCGCGCGGCCGACCGGCCGCTGCTCTAGGAGACCGGGATGGAACAGCAGACGCCAACCATGAAAGACCGGCAGGCCGCGCTTCTCAGCGACGATCCCGGCCGTTTTGAGCCCGCCACCGCGTTTCGCGTCGCCCAGCTCGTTTCGGCGGATGACGGGATTGTCGTTGGCGCTCATGGCGGAACACAGCCGACCCCGCTGGCGATCAGCGGTTTCAACCACAAACGCGGCCAGGCCGAACTGAAATCCGCCTTCGCGCCCATTGTCGGGCCGCTCGGTTCGCTGCCGCCGGCCTATGGCGAATTGCTGCAGCGGGAAGAGCGCAATCGCTCCGGCGCGCTGGCGAGCTTCTTCAATCTGTTCGCCGCAAGGTTCAGCGAACTGTTCGTATCCGCGACGGAAAAATACCGCCTTGCAAGGGGATTGCGCTGGTCGGCCGATCAGAGGGAGAACGGTTTTCGCAAAACCCTGCTTGCACTCACCGGGTTCCGCACGGCCGGTCTGGTGGAAAAGGCAGGCGTGAGCGAAGATGCGCTCCTTAGGTTCAGCGGCCTTCTGGCCGGCCGCAACCGCAATGTCTCGGCCCTGACCTCCATGCTTTGTGAATTCACGGGACTTCCGGTGAATGTCGAACAGTTTCGCCGGCGATGGGTGGCTTTGCCGCTTCACGAACAAAGCCAGCTCGGGCAGGCATCCGGGCTGAGGCTCGGACAGAACACGACGGCGGGAAGCGCTGTCGAAGATATGAGCGGTGGTTTCCGGATCGTGATCGGTCCCGTCGCCTACGCGGATTATCTGGCTCTGACGCCCGGATCGAAACGGCTTGCGGAGATATTTTCGCTGACACGCCTGTTCGTCGGAAGCGCCTTGCATTTCGATGTGCAGGTGATCCTGAAAAAGGAGGACATTCCCTTCTGCCGCCTCGGCCAGTCCGATGCCCCCGCCCGCCTCGGCTGGAACAGCTGGGCTCGCGTGGCGCCCGCAGAAAAAGACAGCGCCGATGCTGTGGTGACCGAGCGGGAAGGCTCGGCGATTTCCGCGTGAGGGCATGGATATGAAGCTTGCACTCAAGGACACACGAAATATCGGAGCCGCAAGAGCCAGTCAGTGGAGCTTCGAGCGCGGCCGCCGCGTCATCGGCCGGTCTCGCGATTGCGACTGGCAGATCGACGACAATGAGCGGCGCGTTTCCAAGCAGCACTGCACGCTCAGCCGCGATGGCGAAGGTTTTACGATCCTTGACCAGAGCGCGAACGGCACGCTGGTTGATGGCCGCCTGCTGCTGGAAGGTGAAAGCACGCGTCTGCGCGACGGTTCGCAAATCAACATTGGCGGGCGGGTTTTTCAGGTCGCCATCAGCGGCGATGCCGAGCTGGATTTTTCCGATCCCGACGCTTCCCTGCGCATGAGTGACGAGCCGCTGACCATTTCGGCGATCCTTGCCGACATCGCCCCGAACGGCCGCTCGGCCGGCGGCGTGATGGGCAACACCGCCTCCGCCGACGACTGGTCCGAAACATGGCGCGAAGGCGCGAAGCGGAAGGCGAAATCCATTTCGCGAAATGTCGAGATCGGCTGGAGCGAACCGCCCGCAGCGCGCGGAATAGGCGCCGTTCTGCCTGATAACTGGGACGAGGAGCCGGTTGCAAGCAGCGAGCACGAACATACCGACGCACTGAACACGCCGGTCATGATCTCTCGTCCGGTTTCGGCCTCAGGTAACGAGGATTTCGACAGCGTTTTCCCGGAAGCAGGCGAAGACCTGACCGTGGAGAACGCATCAACTGCTGATGCTTCGACCGCGCAGGGGATCGGCGATCTTCTGACCGCGCTGGAGCAGGAAAGCGCCGATTGTCTGGCCATTCTCGACATTGAAGGCGAGCGCGCCGGTCACGGTTCGTCAGCCTCCCTGAGCGAGCGGGTGGAAACGCTCATCCGCCAGCAGCGGAAGCTCGCCGCCTCTCTTGAAACCCTGATCCACGGCTGCACGCAAAAACTCGAGCCGAGGCTTCTCGAAGCCGCCGTCGATGCCGGTAACGATCTTCGTGCCAAAATCGAGCGCCGCGACTGGCAGGGGCTGATCATGAAGACCGATTACTGGTCCACTTACAAAAAGCAATTTGAGGAAAACGGCCGTCCATTGCCGGTCAGGCAGTTCCTGCAGCGGGCAGCACGCGGTGAGGCCGCGCCCACGCAGGAACCTGACGCGATAACGGCCGATGCAACGGGGGTAAACAACCACGATGAGACATGAGAACCGTGTTGCCTGGAGCGAGGGCATGTTTCTTCGCGTCCAGCATTTTCAGCAATCCGACCGCTGGACCGAACGGCTGGTGCGCAACACCACGCGCAACCTCTCGCCTTACCCGTGGGGCATCGCCGAAATCGGCGTGGACCGCAGCGCGCTGTCGATAGGGCAATTCGCCCTGTCGAACCTGCGCGGCGTACTTCCCGATGGAACGCCCTTCGAGGCGCCGGAGGACTCCGACCTGCCGCCGCCGCTCGATCTCGACGAAAGCGTCAAGAACGCCGTTATCTATCTCGCGCTGCCGGCCCGGCAGCCGGGCAAAGCCGATATGTCTGCCAGCGGCCGCAACGATGCGAACAATGTGCGCTTCACCGCCTCCAGCTATGAGGTCTCCGACACGAATATCGAGACGGATTTCGTGGCCCCCATCGATGTCGGCCGTCTCAGCCTGAAATTCCTGAAAACCGGCGACGATCTTTCCGGTTACGATCTCATCGGTCTTGCAAGGGTCATCGAGGTCCGCTCAGACCGCGCGGTCATTCTGGACCCGGATTTCATCCCTCCGAGCCTGAGCTGCGCGGCGGCGCCCCGCCTCAACGAATTGCTGACGGAGCTTCTGGGGATCGTGCGCCACCGCGCCCAGGCGATTGCCGAACGCATCGGCGATCCGACGATCAGGGGAACGGCGGAAGTGGGCGATTATTTCCTGCTGCAAATCCTCAACCGGGCCGATCCGCTGCTGGCGCATCGCGGCGCCAACGCCACGCGTTTTCATCCCATCCGTTTTTACGAAGACTGCATCCAGCTTGCCGGCGAGCTTGCAACCTTCACCACGGACAAAAAGCGCGCGACGGATTTCCCGCCCTATCGGCACGAGGACTTGAAAGCCACCTTCGGGGCGGTTTTCGACGATCTGCGCACATCGCTGTCAGCGGTTCTGGAACAGGCGGCCGTTGCGATCGAGCTGGTGGAGCGTCGCCACGGCGTCCGCGTCGGCACCATCCACGACCGCACGCTACTGCGCGATGCCGGCTTCGTGCTTGCCGTGCGCGCGGATATGGCCGCCGAGGACATTCGCCGCCGCCTGCCGGCACAGATCAAGGTCGGGCCCGTGGAGCGGATTTCCGAACTGGTCAATGTAGCGCTGCCCGGCATTCCCGTGCGCTCCCTGCCGGTCCTGCCGCGGCAGTTGCCCTACCGGTCCGGCACCGTCTATTTCGAGATCGACACGCAATCACCCCTCTGGAAGCAGCTTGAGACCTCCGGCGCGATTGCCCTGCATCTGGCGGGCGAGTTCCCCGGGCTTGAGATGGAAATGTGGGCGTTACGCGAATGAGCAAGGAAAACCCCTCTTCCTGGCAGGATTTGCCGACGGTGGTCGAAATCACCGAGGAAAGCCGCCGACGCAACCAGAACGCCCGCAACATGGCGGCGATCCTCGAAGACATTGTCGAGACCGACGCCCCGGCCGGGCGACCGAAGGCAGGCGCGGCCGCCATGCCGGTCGATCAGCTGCTCTCCGGTTTCCATTTCGGCGGCGGCGATGTGCCGACGCTCGTGCAATCGGCCGCTCCCCTTCTCAACCTCGCGCATCTCCTGCGCTTCAGCGATGCGGAGCCAGATCCCGATCAGCTTCGCCGCGCCTGCATTGAGGCGATCACCCGCTACGAGCGCGATCTCGCTTCCGCCCGCATCAGCCCCGAGCGGGCAAGGGCGGCGCATTATGTCGTCTGCGCCACGGTGGATGATGTGGTTCTCAGCAAACCCTGGGGCGTGCGGGCAGGCTGGGCGCGCTCCGGCCTTGTCTCCACCTTCCACAACGATGTCACCGGCGGCGACCGGGTTTTCGACATTCTCGACCATTTCCATCAATCGCCAGGCGCCAGCAAGGATCTGCTGCTGCTGATCTATCTGTGCCTGTCGCTGGCTTTCGAAGGGCGCACCCGCGTTTCGCCAAAGGGTGCGCTGGAGCTCTCACGCATCCGCGACAGCCTCTACAAGACGCTGATCGGCCAATACGGCACTTTTGAGCGGGAGCTTTCGCCGCACTGGAAAGGCGTGGAAGCCCGTCATACGCCATTGCGCACGATGGCTGCGCTGTGGACCCTGCTGTCCCTGATGGCGCTTGCCTTCGCGCTTGGTTATCTCTTCTTCACGCTGTCGCTCAACAACGCATCCGATGTCACTTTCGAGAGGCTCGCCCATCTGCCGCCGAACGAGACGCCGAGCGTGCTGATCGCAAGCCCGCCCCAGCCACCGGCGCAGGTCGAAACGCCCAAGGTCGTGGAACCGCCGAAGACGGTGGAGCCACGGCAACCCTCCCGGCTTGAAAAGCTGATGGCCTTCCTTCAGCCGGAAGTCGAAAAGAAGCTGGTCACGCTGGCCGATGTAAACGGCCGGCTGCGCATTCGCATCAACAATTCGGGCCTGTTCTCCACCGGCAGCGCCGATGTCAGCCAGCAGTTCCGCGATCTCATCCAGCGTATCGGCGGCGCGCTTGCGGCTGAGAAATTCCGCGCCGTCGTCATCGGCTATACCGATACCGTGCCGATCAAGACGGTAGAATTTCCGTCCAACTGGCACCTTTCCGAAGCCCGCGCCAAGGCGGTCGGGGACATTCTTTCACAATTCACCGGCCCAGAAGCGATCCTGACGGAAGGCCGTGCCGACAGCGACCCGATCGCCGACAACAAAACGGAGGAAGGCCGCCAGATCAACCGCAGAACGGAAATCATGGTCCTGACCAATCCCGATGAAAAACTGAGCGACGCCGGCATTCTCTCGCCGACCATCCAGAACAGTTCGGGACAGCAGCCGCAAGAGGCACAGCCATGAATCCATTGAGCTATTTTTATACGATCCGATCCTATGTCGAGAGCTATGCCGCTCTCATCGGCCGCCGTTTCCTGTCGCTGTTATGGGTGGCCGCGCTCTGCATCGTCATCTGGTTTTATGGCTATCTGGTCGCGCTGGGCGATTTCAAGCCATTGGGAACGACGCAGGCCCGGCTCATCGCCATCGGCATCGTTCTCGCCATATGGCTGATCTATATCGCCGTCACCATTTATCGCGGCCGCAAGCAGGACAAGGAACTTGTCGACAGTATCGAGCGCGAGGCTCTGGCCAACCGCCAGGCCGAAGTCGGCGAGATCCAGATGCGTCTCAAGGAAGCGCTGGCGCTGCTGCGGCGGGTCACGAAAAAGCGTTTCGGTTATATTTACGACCTTCCCTGGTACGTGATCTTCGGCGCACCCGGCTCCGGCAAGACGACGGCGCTCACCAATTCCGGCCTGCAATTTCCGCTTGGCGATGCGCTCGGCGAAAACGCGGTAAAGGGCATCGGCGGCACACGCAACTGCAACTGGTGGTTCGCCGATGAGGCGATATTGATCGATACCGCCGGCCGTTACACCACGCAGGACGACCTCGATGGCTCATCCAAAGCCGGCTGGGAAGGGTTCCTCGGCCTTCTGAGACGCTATCGCCGCTCGCAGCCGATCAACGGCGCGCTGGTGACATTGTCCATCCCCGATCTTCTCACCCGCGATCCCGAGGAACAGCGACAGGAACTGCGCTCCATCCGCCAGCGGCTTTCGGAACTAGACGAATATCTGCACGCCCGCGTTCCAGTCTATATCGTGCTGACCAAGGCCGATCTGCTGCATGGTTTCGTGGAATTCTTCGACGGTTTCAACAAGACCGACCGCCAGCAGGTGTGGGGCACCACCTTCAAGCTGGATGAGAGCTATACCGCCGAAAACCTGCCGCAACGCCTGACGGAAGAGTTCGAACTGCTGCAACAGCGGGTCGATGCGATGCTGATCGAGCGGCTGCAGCAGGAGCAGAATGCCGAGACGCGCGGGCGCATCTTCCGCTTCCCCGCCGAACTCGCGCGGTTGAAAGACCGGCTCCATGAGGCCCTGACCGAACTTTGCGCACGGTCCCCGCTGATCGAAGCACCGCTTTTGCGTGGCGTTTATCTCGCTTCGGGAACGCAGCCGGAAACGGAAAGGTCTCCCGCAGCGGCCAGAACCCGCCGAAGCTACTTCCTGTCGCGGCTGTTCAAGGATGTCATCTTCCCCGAAGCCGCGCTGGTGATGCGCGACAAGCGCCTTTCCGGCCGGCAATTGCTGGTGCGGCGCATCGCCTATGGTGTTTCGGCCGCAGCAGTCGCCATCGTCTTCACCGGCTGGATTTTCACCTATTTCGCCAATACGCAGGCGCTTGCCGAAGCGGATCGCAAACTTGGCGCTTATGAACAACTCGTTCAGGGCATTCCCGTGCGCGATGTTTCCGACGCCGATTTTCTCCGCATCCTTCCGGCGCTCGACAATCTGCGTGACGTCAATTCCGGCTTTGCCCGCGAGAGAGTGTGGAATGTCAGCTTCGGGCTCGATCAGGAAGACAAGATCGCCGGACGGCAGCGTGACGCCTACCAGCGCGCGCTCAATGCCCTGCTCCTGCCGCGCATGATCGTGCAGTTGCAGAAACAGCTCAAGGATGAAAAGGATGTCACGCGCACCTTCAATTCGCTGAAGCTCTACGGAATGCTCGGCGGCATGGGTGCGCTGGACCCCGATTTCCTGACCGTGCAGACGCACCAGATGTTCGCATCCCTCTATCCCGGCGATGGAAGGGCGGCGGCCAGAGAAGCGCTCGACCGGCATGCGAAAGCGCTCGCGGACGGCGTGCTCGCCCCGATTGAGCTCGACGCACGGCTCATCGCCACCGCCCGTGAAACCATTCGCAACCAGGCTGTCGGCACGCGCGCGTATGATATTCTCGCCGGTCTTCCGCAGGCGCGGGAACTGATGGAATGGACACCAGCCACGGCCTTCGGCCCGCTGGGAGAGCGCGCCTTCGAGCGGCGCAGCAAAGCGCCGATGGCGGAAGGCATCGAAGGTCTTTTCACGGCGGAGGGATATCGCAGCGTCGTCATTCCGCAGGTCGCCCATGCGGCGCGCATCGCGCTTTCCGAAGGGTGGGTACGCGGTTCCGATGATGCCATAAGGGGTGCCACGGTCGAGCAGGTGGCGCAGGCCGCGCTGCAAATCTATTTCGACCGTTTCGAGAAAAAATGGGCCGATACGCTGGCCGACCTTCGGGTCAAACCGTCCCAGACCCTTGGCGACGCGGTGGAAACGACCCGCGCGCTTGCCAATGAGCGCAATATCGTGGTGGAGGCTGCCAGATCGATCGCGGAGGCGACCGATCTGCGCCCCGGGGCAAACCCCGCCGCCCTCGCCTCCGCCGCAGAAGGCGACGCAACCGCGGCCGTTCTGGCCGCCACGGTAAACGCGGCCGATCCCTATGCGAGACTGCGCGACATGCTGGCGGCGAAAGGCGCGGCCACAACGGGCGAGCAGGCCAATGGCGCCAAGGCCGGAGGCTCGCCATCGGAACAGTTGCTCGCGCATTTCAAGATGCTGAACGAGCAGCTTGCCCGCTCGGCAACCACCTCCGACGAAGTCGCCAAGGTGTTCGACGTGGATAGTCAACTCACCAAGGCCAATCAGGATCTGTTGCAGCAGGCCCGTGAATTGCCGGCACCCCTGGATGTGTGGGTGGCGGGCGTGGCGGCGGATGTCGGCTCGCTTGCGGTCAAATCCGCCCGCAGCCGCATTGCCGAACTCTGGGCGGCCGATGCGGCATCGCTGTGCTCTTCCATCGTGACCGGGCGTTATCCTTTCGACAGGTCCTCTTCCCGCGATGTCGCCATCGCGGATTTCACCCGTCTCTTCGGGCCGACCGGGGTTTTCCAGTCCTTCTTCAAACAGCGAATGGAAGCCTTTGTCGACAAGACCACCAACCCCTGGGGCTGGAAAGGCACTTTCGGCGCGGCCGGCATTCCAAGCAGCGCCGTCGCCCAGTTCGAGAATGCCGACAAGATTTCGCGCGCCTTTTTCCCGAATGGCAGCGAGACGCCGGCGGTGTCGATCAATGTCAAACCCGTTTCGCTCACCAACGCTTCCAGCGCGGTGATGCTGGAAATCGAAGGCGAGCGGGTGGTTTATTATCACGGCCCCATTCAGGCGAAATCGATCACCTGGCCGTCGCGTGAAAACACGGCGAGCCTGTCGCGCATCGCCTTCCAGCCGGGCGGCTGGCAGCAGGCGAAAACCGAAAACGGCGACTGGTCGCCATTCCGGCTGTTCGACGGCGCCGATATCGAAAACCAGTCGGGTGATCTGCTGCGGGTGCGATTTGCGAATGGCGCTCAGGCTGCCGAATTCGATATTCAGTTCGGCTCGGTTCTCAACCCGTTCAGGCTGGACGCCATCGCCGGCTTTGCCTGCCCCGCGCAATTTTAGCGGCGGGGCGGCGCACCGTTTTTTTAAGGAGGGGATCTATGATGAAAGCAACGACGAAAAGCACCGCGGTCAATAACGACTGATGGCCAATCAGGCATCGAGGCCCGCGGAAACCGCAGCGGAAAGCGACCGCATCGGCTTCTTCGGCAAGGTCCCCAGCCATGGCGACTTCATTTCCGACGGGCTTGAACGGGAGCTGATCGGGACGTTTGACGACTGGATGCGATCCGGCCTGCACGCCTGTGCAGACCTGTTTTCAGGCCGATGGCCCGAAATATTTACGTCATCGCCGCCCATACGCTTCATCATCGAAAGCGGCATATGGGGAAACTGCGCCTATGCCGGCGTGCTGGTGCCCAGTGCAGACAGGGTGGGACGCAAATATCCGCTTGCCATCATTGCCCAGCTCAATAGCTTCCGGAAACATCCGAGAACACTCTATCTCGACGACACCTGGTTCATGGCCGCCGAGGCGCTGGCCGAAACATCCATGACGGGCGATTTCGACATGTCCCGGTTTAACACCTCCGTTAAAAAACTGCGCCTGCCGAAACCACGGGAAGAGGATGACGCCCCGGAAATGGTGCGCAGCCGCGCGCCGACGAGCCTCTGGTGGCGCATCGATCCCGTCAGCCGCCGCGCCCGCGGTCTCAAATTCGACGGCAAACCGAAAGCTTCCGATTTCCTGCGCATCTTCAGCGACATGGCTGGCAAGGGCGAAGAGAACGGCTCGACACCCGTACAGACGCAGGAAAGTGCGAGACAAAAAACTCCGCCCGTAATGACGCCCGCGCCCGCACCGCCAACGGAACAGCCGTCACCGGTCATCTACAGCTATGCCACGCACCCCGGAACACGGCTCTCCCTGAACGCGGATTCGCTCTTCGTTTCCCAGACCCCTGCCCTCTTCGCCATAGCAGATGGACAGGGCGACACGCACAGCGCCGTGGAAGCCGCACGTCTGGCCACAAATATTCTTGCCGAGACGCCCGATGCCGAAAGCCCCGAGGTGATGGCGCAGCAGATCAGGGGAAAGCTCGGCACCGTCAACAGCCTACTTCTTTCCCGTCAAACCATGGGCGCCGACGGCAGGCCGATGGCAAGCGTCATCATTGCCTCCATTATCGGCCGCAGGTTGAGCGTCCTGTGGTCCGGCGACGCGCGCGCCTATCTCCTGAAAAACGGAACCATGCATCAGCTTTCGCGCGATCACGTCGTTGTCGGCATGAAAAGGCAGCTCTCGCAATGTGTCGGCCTTTCCCAGCAGTTCCGCCCGGACATCGTCGGGGAAGACTGGGGTTCGCAGGACAGGCTGCTCCTGTGCAGCTATCCGCTGGTACAAATCCTGAAGGAGCGGGCCATTGCCGAGATTATCGGCGACACCCCGATCAAGGATTGCGCCAGCGCCCTGATCCAGGAAGCATTGATCGAGGACGCACGCGAGAATGTCAGCGCCATCGTGATTGGAAACCGGCTTGAGCAAGGGTAAACAATCCGGCGACGGGCCTGCCTACCCGCAGGTTGCCGAGCGCTTTTCCGATCTGTGGCAAAGCATTCGCCATGACGGCACGCGGGAAAGGCCTGCCGAAGAACAGAAAGACCTGATCGATCAGGTCAGAAATGCGCTGGATCGGCAAATCTCACATTTTTCCGATGCGAAACCCGGCTGGATCGCCGATAGTTTTGCCCTTGAACGGATTGCCTACGAAAGCGAAAACACACTGCTGCTGCAGGTGCGGCACCGCGATCTCGGCTCCCTTCATGCCCTGAAAACCACACCGCCAGCGTTGAGAAACGACGCGGCGCTGCTGCAAAGATTACGCGAGGAGGCGCAGGTCGGCCTGACGCTACGCCATCCGTGTCTGGTGGAAACATCGGCGCTGCTGAGACTGGCCGATGGCCGGCCGGGCCTGTTGCAGCCATGGTTTTCGCAATCATTGGCGTCGCTTGCATCGCAGCGGCCGGTTACCGCGCCGCAAGCGATTACGATCCTTCGCCGCCTGCTGGAAGGGCTGAGCGCCATGCATGCACGGGGATATGTCCACTGCGATGTCACGCCAGCCAATATTCTACTGGAGGACGGCGATTTCGAAACGGGCAGACTTGGCGATTTCGGCATTGCGCTGGAGATCGGCCAAAAACACGCGGGCCGAGGCATGAGCTTTGCCGCCTCGTGTGAATTTGCAGCACCGGAACGGATGCGGGACGCAACCGCAAGGCCGGATCAGGATATATTCTCCGTGGGGCGGCTTGCCCGGCGGCTTCTTGCTACGGATGAGATGCGAACAACGCAAAGGCTGACGGATTTTGCGGACGCCTGTTGCCGGGACGAACCCGCGTCGCGACCGCAATCGGCGATGGAAGCGCTACAGCTTCTGTAGCGCTTCACTGGTCAGTTGCCGCTGCCGGGAAGCGGTGCTGCCGCCGTCGGCACGCTCTTCTGGAACACGGTCAGGAGCTTGGCCGAATCCACCAGCGGCGCGTTGCTGGCATAGAGCACATCGCCCTTCTGCATCTGGAAGAGCTGCATGAGCGCAATGCTGGAAGCATCGCGCATATTGACGTGATAAATCACCGGCCGCATGGTCGTGGCCGTCGCGACCGGGCCTTTCGCGCCCGATGCAGCTGCCGACGGCACCTGAATGATCTCGTTGCGGAAGACATAGACGTTGCGCGCGTCCGCACGGTCATCCAGCAATCCGCCGGCGCGGCCAACAGCCTGCGCGAGGGTCAGTTTTCCGGCTTCGAACTGGAATTCGCCGGCGCTCTTGAAAGCGCCGAGCGCGGTGTAGCTCGCTGCATCGCCATCGATCATGATCTGATCGTCCGGCGACAGGCGGATATTCTGGCGGTCTTCCCGCATGACGCGGTCAAGCGGCGCGCTCGCCCTGTGCGAGCCGCGAACGACGGTAACCGTGGCAGCGCCCGGAGCAACAGTCGGGCCGCCGGCCTGATTGAGCGCATCGAGCACCCGCTCCTGACGGGCGGTAAGCGTTATTTTTCCGGGGTTTTTCACCGCGCCGCTAAGCATGACGGCGCTTGTCGGCTTGTCGACGACGGTGACGACCGCCTGCGGGTTCACGGCCGATCCCTTGAGCCCGGCAACGACCTGCGATTGCAGCCCCTCAGGCGTCGAATCCACCACCCTCTGTTTGCCGACGAAGGGGATATTCACCGATCCGCTCTGATCCACCGTAAAGCGTCCGAGATTGAGCGTCTTGCTTTGCGTCGGGGAGAAAAGCCCGTCTTCGCCCGTATCCAGCACGGTGATGTCGATCACGTCGCCGCGACGCAATCTCTGGGCGTTGTAACCGGTGTTACGAAGTGCTGTAAGGCCGGGGCCGGAGGCATTCTGCAGGCTTCCGGCGGAAACCGTGGCCGCCGGTGCATTCGCCAGCTCGATGACGGGGATTTTTTCGTTGGTTCGAGGGAAAGTCGCAGATCGGATATTGCCTGCGGTCGGTCCGTCAGATGGCTTTGCACATGCGCTCAAAAGAGCCACCAGCAAAACCGCCCCCAACTTTTTCATCCCTCATCCCCTTGATGATTCAACCTGACGCAGAGATAACATCCAGACACGTCATCGCAACAACTTTAGCGGTTGCAATTTAGCGAAAACTTGTCTTCCAGAGAAAAGGTGTGACCATTCCGCAACCTTTTCGGAACCGCCTGCCGCAAACCCCAACAATGCACCGATGAGAAATCACCAGTCCTCACGGACTGGCGCCGGCCAGCGCCATTCAATGGAACGGTTTTGCGGGGGAGGAGTTTGTTTTCTGCAAACCAAGACAGGAGGAAGAACAATGGATCACACCAATCACGTGCGCCTGACTGAAACCGAACTGACGCCGTCCGTTCTTGAAGGCGCCACCGTTTATGGTGCAGACGATCACAAGGTCGGCAAGGTCGATCATGTCCATGGCGTCGGGGCCGGCAGCACCGCCATCATCGATGTCGGCGGCTTTCTTGGTATCGGCGCAAAGCCGGTCGCAGTGCCGCTCAGCGATCTTGATTTCATGCGGGATGAGGACGGCGATGTCCACGCGGTCACTTCATGGACCAAGGACCAGCTGAAGGACATGCCCGAGCATCGTCATTAACAGCATTGTCATTCATTAAGAGGAACGCCCGGCTGTTTGCCGGGCGTTCTTTATTTTTCGGGCAGGCGTTTGCGCGTCAGACTTCCCCTGCGCACATCAAACGGCGAGGAAACCGCCATCGACCGGCAACACGGCTCCAGAAATCATGCGGCTGTCGTCCGACAGGAGCAGCGCGATGCTCTGAGCCACATCCTCCGCTTCGGCGAACCGGTTGAGCGGATGGCGAACCATCATCGGCTGGCTTTTCGCCGGGTCGTTCCATGCTTCCGCGGCCAGTTCGGTGAGGGTGATGGTCGGCGCAACCGCGTTGACACGGATGCCGTGCGGGCCAAGCTCCTTGGCAAGAACGCGGGTTGCCCCTTCCAGCCCGGCCTTGGAGGCCGCGTAGCAGAGATGATCCTGAAAACCGCGGTGACCGGCGATGGAGGTGATGTTGACGATGGCGCCGCCGCCGCCATTCGCCACGCGGGCGCGGGCAAATTCCTGACATGTGACCAAAGCCACGCGCAGGTTGATGCCGAGGACGGCCTCATAACCCGCATCGCTCATATCCAGCACGCTTTCGAGCACGTTGATGCCGGCGCTGTTGATCAGGAAATCGCAGGGGCCGGCTTCCTTCATGGCGGCGCGGGTGGCGGCGACATCGGCAAGATCGACGCGGATCGAACGGCCGCCGATTTCGCTTTTCAGGCTGTCGAGATCGGACGGGGTGCGGCTGATCGCCACCACTTCCGCACCGCGCGCGGCCATCAGGCGGGCGCAGGCGCGGCCGATGCCTTTGCCTGCGCCGGTGATGATGACGGATTTTCCGGAAAACTGCATGGAATCCTCTTTATTTTGCGGCCATGACGGCCGGATGATCTAAACTTTTGACAGCGCTCAGGAATGGCTGGCGGCACGAATGGCGCGCGCGGCATTTTGCAGCGCCAGAAATGCGTCGTAACGGGACTGGTGCACCCGCTGAAAAGCGGGATCGGGTGCGGAACTGCTGGCGATGCGGGACATGGCCGGCATGGCGGCGATAAGGTCCGGATAGGTCCCTGCGGCAACCGCACCGAGCATGGCCGAGCCGAGAAGCACCGGCTCTTCGCATTCGCTAAGCTCAACGGAAAGTCCGGTGGCGTCTGCCAGCAATTGTCTTGCAAGCGGATGGGCGCCTGCCCCACCGCTGACGCTGATGGTTTCCACCGGCGCACCGTTGCGGGCCTGCGTTTCGATGATCTGGCGAAGCCCGTAACCAAGGCCGAGAAGGGCGGCCACATAAAGCGCCGTAAGGGAATCCACGCCCGTCTCGGTACCGTAACCGGCGATGACAGCGCGGGCATGGGGATCGGCAAACGGCGCGCGGTTACCGAGAAACTCCGGCACCACGTGAAAATCCTCGGCGATCTTTGCGGCAGCGGAAGCGGATGCGGCAAGAGTGAGCGCCCGGTCAGCGAGCCATACCGGCAAGGCTTTGCCTTCCTTGTCGGCAAGCGCCTTCGCCTCGGCATAGGCCGGGTGCAGCTGCACGAGATAATCGATGGCCGCGCCGGCAGCGGACTGGCCACCTTCATTCAGCCATGCGCCAGGAACCATGGCGGAATAGTAGGGTCCCCATACACCCGGCACGAAGGCGGGTTCGGCGGTGGTCGTCATGGTGCAGGATGAGGTGCCGAAAACATAACCGAGGCATCGCGACGCATCGCCACCCGCAGCCACCGTGCCGACGCCGCCGGCATGGGCGTCGATCAGACCTGCCGCAACCGCGGTGCCCGCAACCAGACCCATGGCTTTTGCAGCGTCTTCCGTCAAACCGTTACCCAGCGCCGTGCCGGGATGGACGACGCTTTGACCGATGCGGCGAAAACCCTGTTCGGCAAGATCGCCAAGCCCGATGCGGGTGAAATACTCCGCATCCCAACGGTTCTCATGGGCGAGATAAGTCCATTTGCAGGTCACCGTGCAGGCGGAGCGATCAAGCGCGCCCGAAGCCTTCCATGTCAGAAAGTCCGTGAGGTCGAAAAAATGCTCGGCCCGGGCATAGATGTCCGGCCTGTTTTCGCTGAGCCACAGCAGTTTCGGCGTCTGCATTTCCGGGGAAATACGGCCGCCGACATATTTCAGCACGGTGTGTTCGCCGGCATTGATGCGCTCCGCCTGCTCGACGGCGCGGTGATCCATCCAGACGATGATGTCGCGCTCGGGATGATCGGGGGCCCCAACCGGCAGGGTCTCATCTTCCGGTCCACGCACCACCAGCGAGCAGGTGGCATCGAAACCGATGCCGGCAACCTCGGCGGGATCGATGCCGGCGCGGGAAACGCTTTCCCGGACGCTATCGCAAACGGCCTGCCATACTTCGCCGCTCGACTGTTCGGCAATGCCGCCATCCTCGCGATGCATGCTGATCGGGCGTTTGGCGGTGGCGAGCAGCTTTCCCGCGACATCGAAGACACCGGCGCGCGCCGAGCCGGTCCCGACATCGACGCCAATCAGATAGGAAGCCATTTGCGATACTCCTCGGAGCGGATCATCCGGTGCTTGAACAAGGGTTGAGCGGCGGGACCGTTTCCGGTTGTCCCGCCGCTCCAGAGATTTTTAAACGCGGTCGAAGTTGGTCGGGAGAACCAGCATGTCGCGGATGGTGACCGTGCGCTTGCGCGTCAGCATGTAGACAACGGCATCGGCCACTTCGCTCGCATCGATGAGGCTACCCGATTCCTTGGCCTTGCGAAGGTTTTCCTCCGGCCAATCCGCCAGAAGTGCGGAGACGACCGGGCCGGGAGAGACCTGCGCAACGCGCACGCCGTGCGGGATCATCTGGCGGCGCATGCCCTGCACGAAGCTGGTGATCGCCCATTTCGAGCCCGAATAGACCGGCTCCCAATAGGTCGGGAAATGGCCGGCGATCGAGCAGGTGACGACGATATCGCCAGTCTTGCGCTCCGACATATGCGGCACGACGGCATGGACGTTCTTCATGACGGCGTTGACGTTGAGGTTCAGCATCTTGTCGATGGCTTCAGGCGTCGTTTCGGTCAGCTCACCGCCGATATAGGTGCCGGCATTGCAATAGAGGATGTCGATATGATCGACCTTCCCGAGGATTTCCGGGATCATGGCATTGCAGCTGTCGGCATCGAGCAGGTTCGTCACCTGCGGAATGGCGCGGTCACCAAGCTTGGCGGCCAGATCATTCAAGGCTTTCTCGTTCCAGTCGACCATGACCACGGTAGCGCCCTGTTCCAAGAGCGCTTCTGTTGTGGCAAGCCCGATGCCGGATGCGGCACCGGTGATGACCGCGATCTTGCCTTGCAGCGATTCAGACATTTAATTCTCCTGCGTTTATGAAGATATTTCCGGGCCGGCTCAGCGCCATTCGCGCCCGATATAGATGGCCAGCAGAATGATGCCGCCCTTGATGACATCCTGCAGATAGGGGTTGATGCCCATCAGGTTGAGGCCGTTGTTCAGAATGCCCAGCAGCACCGCGCCGATGAGCGTGCCGAGGATGAGGCCCCTGCCCCCGGCAATCGCTGTACCGCCGAGAACGACCGCCGCGATGGCGTCCAGTTCGAAGCCGACGCCGGCATTGGGCTGACCGCTCATCAGGCGACCGGTGAGGATAAGGGCGGCAAGTGCTGCGGTGACACCCGAAATGCCATAGACGGCAAGTTTGACACGCTGGGTCTTCACACCCGAAAGGCGGGCGGCAAGTTCGTTGCCACCGAGTGCATAGACGTGGCGACCAAAAGCCGTGCGCTGCAACAGCACCCAGGCAATGGCATAAATCACTACCATGATGATGACCGGTACGGGAACGACACCGACGCGGCCAACGCCGAACCAGGAAATCCAGCTCGGAATGCCGCTGACCGGATAACCGCCGGAATAGATGAGGCCGAGGCCACGTGCCATGCCCATGGTGGCGAGCGTGACGATGATGGCCGGCATCTTGCCCCAGGCGACGAGCGCGCCATTGAAGATGCCGATGCCGAGACCGATGAACAGGCCAGCCGGCAAAGCAGCCGCGGGAGACAGGCCGGTATTCACCATCAGTCCGGCGGACAATGTGCCGACAAGCGCCATGACCGCGCCGACCGACAGGTCGATCCCACCGGTGAGGATGACGAAGGTCATGCCGACGGCGAGAATGCCGACGACGGAAACCTGCCGCAGCACGTTCATGATATTGTTGACGCTGAAGAAATTGTCGCTCGCAAGCCCCATCAGGATCGATACGACGATGAGACCCGCCAGAGGCAGGGCAAGCGGCGAACGCAGCATGGCGCTGAGACTGAAACCGCCCGTTTTCGCGGCAACGCCGGTGTTTGCATCAAGCGACATGTTCAACTCTCCCGGTGGTGGCGTTTGTCATTATTGTTTCTGAATTGATGTCTTCGCCCTCGACCGTGGCGACGATGCCGCCGGAACGGAAGACGCAGACCCTGTCGGACATGCCGATCACTTCCGGCAGCTCCGAGGAGATCATGATGATCGAGTATCCCTTGGCAGCGAATTCGCGCATCAGCGAGTAGATTTCCGCCTTCGCGCCAACGTCGATGCCGCGTGTCGGCTCGTCGAAGATCAGCACGCGCATGTCATGGTTCAGCCAGCGGGCGATGACGATCTTCTGCTGGTTGCCGCCCGACAGCGTGTCGACGCGGGCATAAGGTCCCTGCGCCTTCACCTGCACCTGCGCCATGGCCTTTGTCGTGTGCTCCAGTTCCTTCTTGAGATCGAGGAACCAGTGGGCCTTGCGGTATTTGCGGTAATTATTCAGCGAAATATTCTGCAAAATGGAGAAACTGGTGATCAGCCCCTCCTCCTTGCGGCTCTCCGGAAGCAAGCCGATGCCGCGCATCAGCGCTTCATCAGGGCCGGAAAAACGTGTGTCGACGCCATCGACCTTGATCTTGCGGCGCGAGGCGGAATGCGCGCCCAGCATGGCGAGAACCGTTTCCGTGCGGCCCGAGCCGACAAGCCCGGCAAAGCCGAGAATTTCGCCCTTGCGCAGCGCAAAGCGCGAGATGGGGCCGCCCTTCTTCAATTGCAGCTCTTCCACTTCGATCACCTTTGCGGCGGAAGGATCGAGCGGCGGCTTTGGCGGGAAGCTCGCTTCGATGCGCCGGCCGACCATCATCTCGACCAGACGGTCGTTATCGACCTCCGAGGTCAGGCAGGAACCGATCAGTTCGCCATCGCGCAGAACGGTGATGCGGTCGCAGATCTCGAATATTTCTTCGAGGTGATGCGAAATGAAGATGATCGCCACGCCCTGACGCCGCAGTTCACGCATGACCTTGAACAGATGTTCGGTCTCGGACGGGGTGAGCGTCGCGGTCGGCTCGTCGAGCACGAGAATGCGGGCATCCAGCGACAGTGCCTTTGCGATTTCGACAAATTGCTGCTGGGCAACCGAAAGGCGATGCACCGGCACGTCGAGCGGAACATCCACGGCCAGACGGCTCATGATCTCGGCCGCGCGCTTGCGCATGGCGCCCTTGTTCAAAAGGCGAAGCGGCCCGCGGATCTCGCGGGCAAGAAACATGTTTTCAACGGCATTGAGATAGGGGATCAGGCTGAATTCCTGAAACACGATGCCGACGCCGGCGGCAATCGCCTCGTCATAATTGGCGAAGCGGCGATCCTTGCCGTCAATGCGGATCGTCCCCTCCGATGGCTGCAAAATGCCGCACAGGATCTTCATCAAAGTCGACTTGCCGGCGCCGTTTTCGCCCAGAAGCGCATGCACCTCGCCGGCGCGCGCCTCAAGGTCGACGCCGCGCAGGACTTCGATCTTGCCAAAGCTTTTTCTTATTCCATTCAGTTCCAGCATTTCACCCTCCTCAATGGTCGGGATTTAACCCCGCCCCCATACTAGATGGGGACGGGACCTGGGAGGAGTTCTTACCAGCTGAACTCGCCGGCGTTTTTGCTGTCGACGACCATAACGTCGATCGGGACTTCCTTCGGCACCACGCGTGCGCCCCACTTCTGGGCAAGCGCCATGGCAAGGCCGACACGGACCTGGTCACGCGGGAACTGCGCGGTGGTTTCGATGAAAGGACCACCCTCGGCAATCGCCTTCACAGCTTCCGGAGCACCGTCTACCGAGGTCAGCTTGATGTCCTTGCCGGAACCCTGAATAGCAGCGAGTGCGCCCATCGCACCGCCGTCATTCACCGAGAAGATACCGGCGAGGTTCGGACGCGACTGGATCATGTTTTCAACAACGCCGAGAGCAACGGAGCGGTCCTGACGGCCGTTCTGCGTATCGACCAGCTTGATCTCGGAGAATTCTGCGAGAGCCGCCTTGCAGCCTTCAACGCGCTGGAGGATCGGCACGACCGGGATACCGTCGAGGATTGCGACTTCACCCTTGCCGCCGAGCGCGTCACCGAGATGCTTGCACGACTTGTAGCCCGCGTCACGGTTCTTCGAGCCGACGAAGGTGTCTACCGGGCCGTTTGCGTTGGCGTCGACAGCAACGACGATCACGCCGGCAGCCTTTGCAGCATGCACGGCGGCTTCGATGCCGGCGCTGTCCGTCGGGTTGAGGAGCAGAATGTCGATCTTCTGCTGAAGCATGTCTTCAACGTCGGAAATCTGCTTTGCCACATCGTGGCCGGCATCGGTCACGACAACGTCAGCGCCAATGCTTGCTGCGGCTTCCTTCAGCGCTTCCTGCATCGACACAAAATAGGGGTTGTTCAGCTCCTGGAAGGTCATGCCGATCTTCAGCTTTTCCTGCGCCAGCGCCGGAGCAGTCATCATTGCGATTGCAGCTGTTGCCATCAGAAACTTGGATTTCATTTTCATCTCACTATTCCTCCCGTTTGGAAAGTTGGGGCAACAAGTGCCCGTTTCCGGACAGCCCTCTGCCCGAATTCTAAAAAATCGGCGATGTGTCGCTGGTTTAATCCGCCATGACCGCTGCCTTCTGGGCTGCGAATATGGTTCGGAACCTCGACGGCGACATTCCCTTCAATTTCAGGAAATGCCGGTTGAAATTCGAAAGATTGGAGAAGCCCACATCGTAGCAGACCTCCGCCACCTTAACCTCCTGATCCGCCAGCAGCATCTGGCAGGCGAGATCGATGCGTAACTGATTGCGATACCGCACCAGCGTCGTTCCCGTGTGGCGCTTGAAGGCGCGGGAAAAGGCGCTTGGGCTCTGGCCCACCATCTCGGCAAGGTCGATTTCCTCGACCTGCTCGGTCAGGTGCTGGCGCAGATGCGACAGCGCGCGGTTGATGCCGCTGTCGCCGATGCCTGTCAGATCAAGCTCGTAGCTCAGGCTTGCCAGCACCTCGGAAGACGGCGCATTGACCAGGAGATCGAGAATTTCCCAGAAAAGTGCGAGCCGCGTCAGCCCCTGCGCCTCGATCAGCCGAAGGATCAGCGGGCGAACGCGATCGCTTGTCTCATCGTCGAACAGAATGCCGCGGCGGCTGCGGTCCAGCAGCGCACGGACTACCTCCATCTCGGACATGGAGGTGCAGGCATCCTCGATAAAAGCCTCCGGAAACTGGATCACGAGAGAGCGTGTCGGCACGATCTCGTCCGGCTCGATCTCGCTGATCCAGTTCTGGGGGAGATTGGGACCGGTCATGATGAGCTGACCGGGGCCGAAACGGCCGACGAAATCCCCGATATAAAACGTGCCTGACGTGGCGACAACGAGGTGGATTTCGTATTCGGGATGATAATGCCAGCGCACGGTGCGGAACGGATAGCCATGCCGCCAGGCAGCGAAGGATTCGCCCTTGCGGATGTGCACCAGTTCCAGATCGGGCTGCATCATAGTTCCTCCCATCGACACGTCCGCCGCATTTGCGGAGCAGAGCCATTCCTCTTTATGGCTCGTCCCAGGCGTTGATGAGGAGCATATGGCGTGCGCTATCTGTGCTTCCACATCACGCCGAAGAAATTACCGATACTTTTTTGACTCTTTTTTGTCGGGAATTGAATAGTCGCCGGATGAGGCTGGCCAAAAACTCAGCGGTCGCGCCGATTTTTTTGCACAATTCGGCGTGATCCGCTCAAACAATGCTCACCCGAAGGCGATATCTTGTAAATTTTTGGAGTGCGGACCACCGGACAACGGCAGACCGCACTCATACTTTTCCGCAGCATATCTGCCACTCAATCATCGGTGGCAGGCATCGGTGGTCAGCACGCGATCTTTTATTGCGGCATCACGATCTGAAGTTTCACATCCGTTTCCCGCGCCTCCACCGCACGGTCGAAGCCGGCGATGCTGTCTTCGAAGGGAATGGTCGCGGAAATCAGCGGCTTCAGGTCGACCTTGCCGGACGCGATGAGCGCAACTGCCCGGTCGTAAACATTGGCGTAGCGGAAAACCGTTTCGACCCGCAGCTCCTTGGCCTGCAGGCCGACAATATCGACCGGAACCGGATCGACGGGCATACCGACCAGCACGATCGCGCCGCCCGGCCGCGCCAGCTTCGCCATGCCGAGCACGGCGGGTGCTGCACCCGAGCATTCGAAGACGATATCGCAACCCCAGCCGTCGGTCGCCGCCGAGACGGCCTCGACGAGATTGCGGTCGCGGATGTTGACGGTTTCGATTCCATCATAGGAACCGATGATATCGAGCTTCGGCTGGGCGAGATCGGCAACGATGACCTTGGCGCAACCGCCGGCAAGCGCCGCCAGCGCCACCATCATGCCGATCGGACCTGCCCCCGTGACGACAGCAATATCGCCCGGCTGGATACGTGCCCTGAGCGCTGCCTGCATGCCGATGGCGAAGGGTTCGACCATGGCGCCTTCGGCAAAGGACACATTGTCGGGCAGCTTATAAGTGAAGGCCGCGGGATGAATGACCTCAGGCGTTAGGCAGCCATGGATCGGCGGCGTCGCCCAGAAGCGGACAGCCGGATCGACATTGTAGATGCCGAGCTTGGAGGCGCGCGATGTGGGATCGGGAATGCCGGGCTCCATGCAGACGCGGTCGCCCACCTTCAGATGCGTCACCTCGGCGCCGGTCTCAATCACTGTTCCAGACGCTTCATGGCCGAGCACCATCGGCGCGTTGACGACGAAATGACCGATCTTGCCATGGGTGTAATAATGGACATCCGAGCCGCAGATGCCGACCGTATGGGTGCGGATGCGCACATCCCTGGGCCCGAGTTCAGCGGATCCCGCTTCACCCGGAATATCAAAATCCCTGAGCGAGAGCTTGCCTTTTTCTTCCAGCACCAGTGCCTTCATCTCATCCTCCGTGGTTTGCGATACGCCTGGCAGCGAATTCAGTGAGGGTGATGGCGTGCAACCCCGGCAAAAGTAAACAGAAATCGGCCGGATCGGCCGGTTTTTCTTCACTCCGGAAAAACTGTATCGGACAGCCCGCGATTTCTTATCATCCCCAGCGCGACGCGATCCTCAAGACGCAGGAAAACCGGCCTGATTCGTTGGCCCATTTCGCGATCATCGCGTGCCTAAAAGCCTGTGGCACCGGCAAACCCGGTCGCTCACATTTTTTCGCCGGGCAACACGCTTGCCTGCCTCACCCACTCCACGAACTGCGCCTCATCAAACGCATCCTCGTGGATATCGAGGTAGCGGACCTTCGGATGTTTGGAAGTGCCGGGCGGCAAAGGCTGCAAGGATGCGCCGTTCAGGAAGGTCACCTTGATGTATTTCGTAAAGCAGTGAAGGCTGAGGAACCAGATATCGTCCTCCATGCCGTAGAAGGGCGAATTCCACTTCACAGCCTTGCGCACGTCGGGCACGACACCTTCGATCAGCCTGTCGATACGACCACCGACCGCGCTTTTCCACCCCGGCATGGCGGCGATATAGGCCTGCACCGGCGCGTCGCCATATCCTTTTGCAATCTGGGGATTACCGCCCGAAAGAAGCTTCGGCGATTGATCCGATGGCGCGCTTCCGGACGCTTTTTCCGACGGCTTGTCGACCATAACCTTGACCTCAGAGGTGTCAAACAGGTGCTACCAATAACATGATCCGTATCTATTCCAGATATCTCTACACATTTTCCGTGATGATGGCCTAGCCGACCCGGAATAACAGATAGGCAGCTATGCGGGTCAGTCTTTCCTGACCCGCAATCCCTCCAGAAAGGTCCGGAAACTGCCGACAGCCCGTTTCGAGGTCGTTTCCGGGTCGTCGGAATTGGCTATCCATTGGGCGGCGCTGCTGCTCGCCGCATTGATGAAACGGGCGCATGCCTCCGGATCGATGTCGCCGATGGTGCCTTCTTCCCGGAGCGCATCCAGGCTTCGGGCGACAGCCGAGATACAGCCATTGGCATTGGGCCAGCGCGACGGATCGCCGAGCACCGCCGGCCCGTCGCGAAACATGATCTGCTGGATTTCCGGTTCGAGAGCCATGCGCACATAACCGACATTCTCCTCGACGAAGCCCTCCCACCGGGTCGCGGCCCTCGAAGAGATGTCGCAGAGCCTATTCGTCATCTCCGCATCGATTTCGGCCACAACGGCCAGCAGCAGGCCTTTCTTGTCGCCGAAATGGTGATAAAGCGCGCCACGGGTGAGACCGGCTTCGGCGGTGAAGTCGTCCATCGACGCTTCCGCATAACCGATGCTGCCAAAGGCCTTGCGGCCGGCAGCCAGAAGCTTCGCCCGCGTCTCGGCAATCATTTCACTGCGAGGTTTGCGCATTTCTTCTCCATTTTCCACATACGACGCGTATATTAGTTGACATACGCGTCGTATGCAATTATCTCATTCACATACGCCACGTATGTATGTGGTGGACACCCTTAGAACAAGGTGCATCCCGATGTCTAATCCATACAGAGAAATTTTCCGGGCTCCAGGCGCAAAAGGCTTCTCCGCCGCCGGTTTCTTCGCCCGCCTTCCCATTGCCATGGCCCCGATCGGCATCGTCGCCATGCTTTCCCAGACTCACGGTGAATATTGGCTGGCCGGCGCCGTCTCGGCAACCTTCGCATTGACCAATGCCGCCCTCTCCCCGCAAATCTCCCGTCTGGTGGACCGCAAGGGGCAGAGCAAGGTCCTCATCCCCGCCACCATCGTCTCGGTCATCGCCTTTGCGGCGCTGATTATCGCGACAAATCAGAGATGGCCGGCGTGGACGCTGTTCCTTTCCGCTTTCCTCGCCGCCGCCATGCCGAGCATTCCCGCCATGATGCGCGCCCGCTGGACGGAAATCTTCCGCGACCGGCCGGAGCTGAACACCGCCTTCGCCTTCGAATCCGCCGCCGACGAACTTGTCTACATCTCCGGCGCCTCGCTTTCTGTTGGCCTTGCGGTTTCGCTCTTTCCGGAAGCGGGCATGATGATCAGCACCACCTTCCTGGCGCTCGGCACCTTTGCCTTCCTTCTGCAACGCTCGACCGAGCCCAAGGTGCGGCCGGTTGAAAGCGGCCGCCGGCAGCGTTCGGCCATCTTCCTGCGCCCGGTCCAGATCATCACGCTTGCGCTGATCTTCGTCGGCTCCACTTTTGCCACGGCCGAGGTAAGCGCCGTCGCAATCACCAAGGCGCTTGGTCAACCGGAAGCCGCCAGCCTCGTCATCGGCGTCTATGCCATCGGCTCCTTCGTGGTTGGCCTCATTCTCGGCGCGATCAACCCCAAAATGCCGCTGCAACGGCAATTGCTGATCGCCGTCAGCGTGCTCGCGCTCACCGCCCTGCCGCTGCTTATCGCCAACACCTCGGTAGCGCTTCTCGCTTTCGCCGTTTTCCTCAGCGGCGTTGCAATCTCGCCGATCTTCATCACCTCATTCGGCCTGATCGAGCGCCGCGTGCCGGAATCGATGCTGACGGAAGGCGTGACATGGGTGATGACCGGCATCGGTATCGGCATGGCGCTCGGCGCCTTCGTTTCCGGCTGGGTAATCGACAATTTCGGCCCGGACAACGGTTTCTGGGTGTCCGTCGCCGCAAGCCTTTCGACAGTCGCCATCATCGCGCTCGCCCAGCGCAGCCTCTCCGGAGATCGCGGACCGTCAGATATGGAAGCCGTGGCGCAGCCCGCCGAATAACAACCTTTACTCGCAGTCTGCATCGTTCATCGCGGCAATTGATATGAACGCAGGAAAAGTCACAGACTAATCCATAGTACAGCGACTGTTTTACTTTACCGTCGCCCCGCAAGCATGATACCGGCAACATCAACGGCCGATGATATCATGCCTGCGGGGCGATCCTGTTTATCGAAGCCGTCGCTTCGCATATTCTCGAATTCGGCACCGATTGCACATAATCGACCGACGGCTGCATCGTTCGACACACCGACCGTCCATTCACCGGGCAGGCACGGGGTCGGTTACCGGAAGGCAAGGCTCTTGAGTTGGGATCTGCAGGAATTGTTCCGGCTATATGCGAAGGGCATCGTCAGGTCCCTGCGCAGCAGGGGCATCGATCCTGAAACGGCATCCGATCTGGCGCAGGATGCCTTTTTGAAGGTGCTTGCCTCACCGCCGCCGGCAAGTGCCGCCTCCCACAATCCCAAATCCTATCTCTATACTGTGGCGCGCAATCTCAGCATCGATCATTATCGCCGCGAACGCAGTCTGCGCCGTGTCGACCTGCCGCAAAACGCCTTCGATGCCATCATCGATCCGTCGCCATCGGCTGAAACCATCGTCTATGACCGTCAGCGGCTGCAACTGGTGGAACAGGCGCTTTCGGAACTGCCGCGTCGGGTGCGTGAGGCCTTCCAGCTGCACCGGATGGGCGGCCTGACGATCAGCGAAGTGGCGCAGAAGCTCGGCATGTCCACAACCCGCACCTGGGTTTTGATCCGCGACGCCTACGAACACATAGAGGATCGCCTGAACGGTCTGTAGAGGACGGGAACCGTCGTCTTGCTCGAGATATCGCCGTTTAATCGCGGGCCTGCGCATTAAACTTCTTACATTCGGAAATATGCGGCCTCTCATTCGTATATATCAAAGGCCGTGACATTGTCCGGTCTCCGGCAATCCTGAAAGGCTCCCTATGAACGAAGTGTCGGAAGAACGACGCCTGTTTCGTGAAGCTGCGGATATTGCCATTCGCCTGCAGAACGATCCCGGCAATCCCGTCGCCATCGAAACGGCACGCGCCTGGATCGAGCGCGGACCGGCCCATGCCGCCGCCTGGGCGAAGGTCGCCGCGATCCACGGCATGACCGGCCAGATTCTGGCCGAGGAGGCCCGTTCCTCGCAAAAGGGCTTCGACCCCAACCGGCGTCTTCTGCTTGTCGGAGGCGTGCTCTGTCTCGGTGCGGCGGCTGGCGGTTCGGTGCTGGCACCCTATGTGAGGTTGCGCGCCCGCGCCGATTATCTGACATCGACGGCCGAGATCAGAGAAATTCCCCTCGAAGACGGCAGCATGGTCACGCTCGGACCGGACAGCGCAATCGCCATCGATTTCGGCGAGCGGGCAAGACGGGTGAACCTCCTTACCGGCATGGCCTATTTCGATGTCCGGCCCGATGCCTCGCGCCCCTTCTCCGTCGCCTACGGACCATTGACCGCTACGGCGCTCGGGACCGCTTTCGACGTTTCGGGCGACGATCTCTCCATCTCCGTCTCCGTCGATCATGGGCTGGTTCTGGCCACATCGCCCGATCTGCCCTCTCCAGGCGGAGAGAAACTGGCGGCAGGCGAGTGGCTGACCTACGACCAGGCATCGCGCCGTATGGATCGCGGCGTCAGGGAGGCTTTTGAAATCGCGGCATGGCGGACCGGCATGCTCATTGCCGAAAAGGAGACGGTCGCGGCGGTGGTCAATCGCATCGCCCGCTGGCGAAAGGGCAAGGTGGTCATCGCCACCCCTGCCCTGAAAAACAACGTCGTCAGCGGTGTCTTCGATCTTGCCGACCCCATCCGCGCGCTCGATGCGGTGGTGCGGCCATTCGGCGGCAAGGTGCGGGCCGTCACGCCATTTTTGACCGTTATTTCCTCCATTTAAGAAAACTTGAGAAAAAGAGGAAAATTTTCGAACGTCATTCGTATTGTCCTCAGAGAACCCGCCGCCAGCACAGGCCGGCCGGTCTCCGGGGACAGATTTAATGGAGTGGCTTTCACATGGGGAATGAGTTCTCATCGGCTCATAAGGGTACAAACAGGGGTCGTAAGGGTCGTGGCGCGCTGTTTTTCGCCTTTCTGGCGACGACCACGACGCTTGCCGCCGGCATCGCGGCACAGCCAGCCTTTGCGCAGACGGTTTATTCGGTTCCGGCCGGCCCGCTGAACAAATCGCTGGCAACCTTCGGAAAACTGTCGGGAACGCAGATTTCCTACGATGCCTCGATTGCACGCGGAAAACTTTCACAGGGCGTCAGCCGCGCGACAACCCGCGAGCAGGCGATCGTGGAGCTTCTGCGCGGCACCGGCCTCGTTTATTCCTTCACCGACGCCACCTCCGTCATCATCGCCGCACCGGTCAGCGCGGCAAGTGCTGCGGCAGCCGGAAACTCCACCCTTCTCGAACCCATTACGGTTCAGGGCACGCGCGGCGCATCCGTATTGCAGCAGGACGGGCTGGCGCAGGATGGCTACCGCACGGAAACCCTGTCCTCTCTCGGCCTGCTCGGGCAGACGGCCATTCGCGATACGCCGTTTTCCGTCACTGTTGCGCCAAGGGAACTGATCCAGAATATCCAGGCGCAATCCCCTGAGGATATTTATCGTGTCCTGCCGACCATCCGCAGCCAGACGCCGCAGATGTCCGGCTGGGCGCCGATGGCCAATATTCGCGGCTTCACCACCTATGACACGGCCGAAGACGGCTTCCGCCGCTCCTACAGCCATGCGACGGTGCTGGAAGACAAGGAACGCACCGAGGTTCTCTCCGGCCTTTCGGGCTTTCTCTATGGTGCGGCCTCGCCCGCCGGCATGATCAATTATGTGTACAAACGCCCGACGCAGGAACGTTTGAACAGCGTGACGGTCGGCAATTACGGCGGCGCGCAGGCCTTCGTCCATGGCGATTTCGGCGGCCGCATCGATCCGGAAGGCGACATGGGTTATCGCCTCAATATCGTCCGCTCGGCGGGTGACACCGCCATCGACGATCAGAATGTCGACCGCTTTCTGGCAAGCGGCGCTTTCGACTGGAACATTACCGACCGGCTGAAACTGGAACTCAACGCGTCTTACAGCAAATACAAGATGGATGCGCCGAACTCCTACTGGTTCGTCCGTGCCGGCGTAACGCGGCCCGATGCGCCGGACGCGAGCAAAAACTGGAGCCAGCCATGGATTCACGACGAGATCGAGAAAAAAGATACTCGGCAAAACTCACCTATGATGTGAACGATGCCATTACCCTGCGCGGTGGATATATGCGGGAATATGTCGATCGGCCCGTACAGGACCATACGATGAATTCCATTCGCGCACCTGGTCAATATTACCAGCTCGCAATGCGTTCAGGTGAAACAAAAAACACATTCGAAGCCGCCAACGCGTTCGCTGACGTTTCATTCGACACGGGAGCCGTGTCGCACAAGCTGACTGTCGGATATCATATGTTTCAGGACAGATCATGGTCGACGGTGGATAATCCAAGTACCGGATATATCGGCCCCTTCCCGATGTCGTCCCCTCTTCATCTGCCGGAACCGGCCTTTCCTGCGAACACCTCGCCGCTTTATAAAGCGGGCTATGCGCGCAACCACAACTTCGTTGTCGGCGACCAGATCGAGTTCAGCGAACAATGGTCGGCCCTTGTCGGCGCCAATTACAGCGTGATCCAGACCCAGTCTCTGAACAGCGCCGGCGTCCGCACCGCTCCCGATTACGACGAAGGGCGGCTTTCGCCTTCGGTCTCACTGCTATTCAAGCCAATCGAACAGGTAACCCTTTACGGCAGCTACATCGAAGGGCTGGAGCAGGGCGGCGTCGCGCCGACGACGACGGTAAATTCCGGGCAGATCATGGCCCCCATGGTCAGCAAGCAGAAGGAAATCGGCATCAAGGGCGAAGTCGGCGACCTGCTGCTGACAGCGGCCTTGTTCGACATCTCCAAGGCTTACGAACTCACGACGGATGCCAACCTCTATTCGCAGGACGGCCGCCAGCGCCATCGCGGCGTCGAGTTCACGGCGACCGGCAAGGTGACGGACGATCTTACCGTTCTCGGCGGCCTCACCTTCCTCGATGCACAGGTCGAGGGCGGAACCTATGACGGCAAGCGCCCCATGAACGTCGCCAATGTTCTGGCGAAGATCTATGCCGAATATGAGGTTCCCACCGTCGAGGGACTGTTCCTGACCGGCGGCCTTTATTACACCGGCAAGCAATGGGCGAATTCGGTCAACAACGACCGCCTCCCTCCTATGTCACCGCCGATCTCGGGCTGCGTTACACCACCGAAAACTTCGGCAATCCGCTGACCTTCCGGCTGAATGTCAGCAACATCACCGATGAGAACTACTGGCAGAACAGCTATTATCTCGGCGCGCCGAGAACCGTATCCTTCTCGGTTCAGGCGAAATTCTGATGATGCTGCGCAGTTCCCTGTCCCGCAGAGCGCTGCTCTGCGGGACAGGTGCTTTTTCCTCACAAACCGGTCGTCATCGGCCGCCCGTTCCGGCGGCATCGTCGCCATGGACTGGGTGAGCGGGCAGAACCTGCGGGCGCTTGGCGTGCAGCCCGCAGCCATGCCGGAACTGGAACGTTATGCCAGCCTCGTCGTCGAACCGGCCCTGTCGCCCTCCGTTGCCGAGCTTGGATTGCGGTCCGAGCCCAATCTGGAACTTGTCGACCATCTTCGGCCAAGCCTCATCCTGCACAGTAATGATTTCACCGTGGCCGCCGGCCGGCTTGCCGCCATTGCCCCCACCCACCTTTTCGATGCCGCCGTCACTGCTGGCGAGAACCATTTAATCAGTGGCAGAAACGCTCTCATCGCTCTCGCCGCACAGATCGGCGATCCCGACCGGTTTGATGCGTTTCAGGAAAGTTTCGACGCGGAAATGCAGCAGGCCCGCGCACGGCTCTCCGCCTATGACGGACGGCCTCTGCTGCTGGCGACGGTCATAGATGGCAGGCGATTGCTGGTTTTCGGCAGGAACAGCCTTTTCCAGAATGTTCTCGATCAATTCGGCATCGAGAACGCCTGGGATGGTTACACCTCGAGATTTGGTCATACGACAGTGACGGCCGACCAGCTTTCCCGCCATCCGCAGGCGCGGCTTCTGTGCATCGGCGATACCAGCAGCGAAAAGCTGGATACGCTTCTCAGCGCACCGGTCATCAAAAGCCTGCCCTTCATTCGCGAAAACCGGTTGGTGCGTATCGGGGACGTATTGTTTTACGGCGGATTGCCGCCGGCAAAACGTTTCGCCCGCCTCGTTTCAGAAGCCCTTGCCGGTGAGGCATCGCCATGAAGAGGACGGCGAACATATCCGCGATCGTCGTCACATCGCTCGCCATCGTCTGTGTCGGCCTTGCCGGCTTCAACCTGTTTCTGCGCATGCCCGATGGGACACCGCTTGCAGCCCTGTTTTTCCCCGATCCCGACATGACGGCGCAGGTGCTGCTTCACAATACCCTGCTGCCGAGGATCGTGGTGGCGCTGATGACCGGCGCCACACTCGGCCTTGTCGGAGCGATCCTGCAAAACATCCTGCGCAATCCGCTTGCCGAACCGGCGACACTCGGCATTTCGGCCGGTTCCTATCTGCTGCTCGCCATTGCCACGCTCTGGTTCCCGCAATGGATGGCCGCACAGGAATGGATCGCCTTTGCGGGCGCGGCGCTGTCGCTTCTGGCGATCCTCGCGCTTTCGTGGCGCAAAGGCCTGTCGCCTGTCACCGTCACGCTGGCGGGCATGATCGTCAGCCTTTATTGCGGCGCGGCGAGCGCCGTTCTGGTGCTCTTCAACCATGATTTTCTCGTCAGCATCTTTTAATGGGGTGCTGGATATCTCGATCAGCAGGACTGGAGCGCCGTCTCCTTTCTCGCCCCTCGCCTCGCCGTGCTCATCCTTGCGGTCGCGCTGCTTCTTCGCCCCCTGACGATCATGACGCTTGAAGACGCCAATGCAAAAAGCCTCGGCCTGTCGCTTGCCGCCTACCGCCTGATGACGCTGGTGGTCGCGGCGGCCTTGACGGCGGTGGTCACCGCCTCGGTCGGCATCATCAGCTTTATCGGCCTTGCCGCCCCGCGCTGGCGCGCGCCTGCGGCGCGAGACGAATGGCGGCGCAGCTTGGTCATTCGGCGGTACTTGGCGCGCTGCTGCTCACGTTGACCGACCAGATCGTCCTGTTTTTTCCCGTCACCTATCGATTGTTCCCGACCGCCGCCGTCACCGCTCTTCTCGGCGCGCCGCTGATGTTCGCGCTGATCCGGCGGCTGAAGATGCCCGCCCCGCCGCAGCCGGGCGCACAACCGGTGGTGGCGCGCCTTGCCCGGCCCATGCCGGCTTTGCTCGGCCTCGTCGCCCTTCTGTGCGTCGCGGCCGGCGTGGCGCTCTTCGTCGGGAAAAACACGGAGGGCTGGTTTTTAGCGGGGCTTTACGACACGCACGGTCTCGGCTGGCGCTGGCCGAGGGCGCTCGCGGCCTTCAGCGGTGGGGCCATGCTGGCGCTTGCCGGCGCCATTCTCCAGCGCGTCACCGGCAATCCCATGGCGTCGCCGGAGGTGCTGGGCGTCTCTTCCGGGGCGATGCTCGGCGTCATTGCGGTTCTCCTCACCCTTGCCGCACCTACCCGCTCCGCCCAAATCCTCGCCGGTGCGGCGGGGTCGCTGACGGTTTTGCTGCTGATGCTGGCCCTCTCGCGCAAGCCCGGTTTTTCGGGCGACCGGCTGCTGCTGATCGGCATCGCACTCAGTTCCATCTCCGGTTTCGTCATGGCCATATTGATGACGTCGCAGGATCCGAGGCTCGGTCAGCTTCTCGCCTGGCTTTCCGGCTCCACCTATGCGGTCGCGCCGGGCGAAGCCATCATGGCGACACTCTTGCTCTCCGGAGGACTTGCCCTTGTCCCCCTCATCCGCCGTTGGCTGGAGGTGCTGCCGCTTGGCGAGGATATCGCCAGAAATACCGGCGTCTCGGTTGTGACGAGCCGCAACGGCCTCTATTCGCTTTCCGCCATTATCACGGCAAGCGCCACAATCCTCGTCGGCCCCTTGAGTTTCGCCGGCCTGATGGGGCCGCATCTGGCGCGGCTTGCGGGTTTCCAACGCGCCGGCACGCAATTGCCGGCGGCGGCGCTGATCGGCGGGCTTATCCTGCTCGTCGCCGACTGGCTGGGCCGCAACATTATTTTCCCGTTTCAAATACCCGCAGGCCTTCTGGCGACGGTGGTCGGCGGGCCGTTTTTGCTCGTACTGATCGGAAGGCGCGCATGACCATTCTCACGGATGAGAGTTTTCGGATACTGACGGTGGTCGACAGCCAGCGCGTCGCCCCTTTCATGCAGCGACTGCGATTTTCCGGCACCGGGCTTCAGCGTTTCGATACGCTGGAGAATCTGCATGTCAGGCTTTATTTTTCAAAGCGGAGCAACGACTTCATCGGCCATCTTCCTGCCGGTGAAAATATCGCGGCATCCGCCGATGCCTTCGATGTGCGCTATTATACGATCCGGGCGATCGACGCCGACAGCGGCTTTATCGACATCGATTTCGTCCTGCATGAGGATGCGGGGCCGGGATGTTCCTTTGCCCGGAATGCACGGCCCGGCGCGCTTTGCGGCATGTCCGGCCCCTGCGGCTTGGGAGTGAAGCCGGCAAAACAATATCTGCTGGCCGGAGACGAAACCGCCCTGCCCGCCATTGCCCGCATCTGCGAAAACCTGCCCGAAAATGCGACGGGCCGGATTTTCCTCAGGGCCGAAAATTGCCGATATGGCATCGCCGCCCCCTCCGGCATCCAGATATGCTGGCTGCCCCGCTCGACCGTTTGCCCCATGAGATTCGTTGAACGCGTTGGCGATGCGGCCTTGGAAACGGCCGCCTCCACCAATGAATATTTCCTGTGGCTCGCCAATGCCTTCTCGCAATGGCAGTGTTTCCGGGACAAATTGACGGTTTTGTCCAAAAAACGCTATCTCAACGCCTGCTACTGGCGGGACGACATGACGACGAGCCACTGAAAATTTTCTGAATGGACTGGCGTTTCGCCTTGGACCCAAATTCAGCCCATGCGCTCGGAGACATGCTCTCCCGGCGACGCGGGAAAGACAACCGTCCTGTTTCCGTTCAGAAAGACCCGGTGATGAATATGGGCGTGGATGGCCCGTGCGAGCACCTGGCTTTCAACATCCCGGCCAAGGCTGACATAATCCATCGCACTCTGGGCATGGGTCACGCGGATCGTATCCTGCTCGATGATCGGGCCTTCATCGAGATCGGCGGTAACGTAATGGGCGGTCGCGCCGATCAGCCTCACTCCGCGTTCATAGGCCTGTTTGTAAGGGTTGGCGCCCTTGAAAGACGGCAGGAAGGAATGGTGGATGTTGATGATGCGGCCAGACATTTCCTGACACAGCCGGTCCGACAGCACCTGCATGTAACGCGCCAGCACCACGAGCTCCGCCCCGTTATCCCGCACCACTTGCAGGATCGCGGCTTCGGCCTCGGGCTTCGTTTCCGGCGTGACGCGGATGTGATGGAAGGGAATATCCTCGTTCACCACCTGCTTCTGGTAGTCGAGGTGGTTGGAAATCACGGCGACGATCTCCACCGGCAGTGCGCCGATGCGGGAGCGATACAGCAGATCGTTGAGGCAATGGCCGAAGCGCGAGACCATGATGACGACCTTCGTCTTTCGCGAAAGGTCGTGAATATCATAATCCATATCGAAATCGGCCGCGACGGGACCGAAGCCGTCAAGCAGCGCCTCGCGTCCCGCTCCCTGTTCGGAAACGAAACTCAACCGCATGAAGAAACGGCCCGTCTCCTGATCGGTGAATTGCGAACTGTCGTTGATGTTGCAGCCGGACCGGGCGAGATAACCGGAGACGGCGGCGACGATGCCGCTGCGCGCCGGGCACGAGACTTTCATGATATAGGTGGTCAAATCCTGCTCCCCCTTGATGGATCAGCACTCAGGCAGGTTGACGGCGATGCCGCCCTGCGAGGTTTCCTTATATTTCACATGCATGTCGCGGCCGGTCTCGCGCATCACGGTGATGCAATTGTCGAGCGGCATGAAATGGGTGCCGTCGCCGCGCAGCGAAAGGCTGGCCGCCGAGACGGCCTTGATGGCGCCCAGCGCATTGCGTTCGATGCAGGGAACCTGAACGAGCCCGGCCGCCGGATCGCAGGTCATGCCGAGATGATGCTCCAGCGCGATTTCGGCGGCATTTTCCACCTGCGCATTGCTGCCGCCCAGAACCGCGCAAAGCCCGGCTGCCGCCATGGCCGCCGCCGAACCCACCTCACCCTGACAGCCGACTTCCGCCCCCGAAATCGAGGCATTGTGCTTGATGAGACCGCCGATTGCCGCCGCCACCAGCAGGAGATCGCGGATGCCTTCGCGGTGCGCGCCGACGCAATGGTCGAGATAATAACGCGCCACCGCCGGCACCACGCCCGCCGCGCCATTGGTGGGAGAGGTGACGACGCGGCCGCCGGCGGCGTTTTCCTCGTTCACCGCCATGGCGTAGACGCTCATCCAGTCATTGGCCTGATGCGGCTGGGTGAGATTGAGCCCACGTTCCGATTGCAATTGCTCGTGGATCGCCTTGGCCCTGCGTTTCACCCTTAGCCCGCCGGGCAGGATGCCCTCCTGCGTCAAGCCGCGCTCGATGCAGCTTTCCATCACCTCCCAGACGCGGTCCAGCCTCGCATCCAGTTCCGCCCCGTAAACAACCTCTTCATTCGCCCGCTTCATCTGAGCGATGGTCTTGCCGGATGCGCGGCCCATGCGCAGCATTTCCGCTGCCGTGCTGAAGGGATAGGGCACCGGCTGCTGCTTGCCGGCGCTCAATCCCCCGGCCGACCTTTGCAGCTCCGTTTCGGTGACGACGAAGCCGCCGCCAATCGAATAATAGACCTCCCGGTGATAGGTGTTGCCCTGACGGTCGCAGGCAATGAGGACCAGCCCGTTGGCATGGCCGGGAAGCGGCGGGCCATAATCGAAAACCAGATCCCTGTCCGGATCGAACCGCAGCGCCGGCAGCCCCGCGGGCTGGACAAGGCCGCTCCTGCGCACCTCCGCCTCGATCTCCTCCACCCGGTCGGGATCGAGCGTATCGGGCTTCAGCCCGCACAGGCCGAGGACGACCGCGCGATCCGTCGCATGACCCTTGCCGGTGAAGGCGAGTGAGCCATGGAGGCTCGCCCGCAGGCCGAAAAGGTCTCCGGCCCCCGGGAACTTGTCGCCGCCGCGCAGATCGTCCAGAAACCGGGCGGCCGCGACCATGGGCCCCATCGTATGAGAGGACGATGGGCCGATGCCGATCTTGAATATATCGAAGACCGACAGGAACATTTACGAACCGTAGATCGGGAAGGCGTCGCAAAGCGCTGCGACCTGCGCCCGCACATCGGCCTCGACTGCGGCGTCACCCTCGGCATTCGCCGCCAGCGCATCGATGACACGCAGGATCAGCGCACCGATCTGTTCGAATTCAGCCACGCCGAAACCGCGCGTGGTGCCGGCGGAGCTGCCGAGCCGGATACCCGAGGTGACGAAGGGCTTTTCCGGGTCGTTGGGAATGGCGTTCTTGTTGCAGGTGAGCCCCGCCCGCTCCAGCGCGATTTCGGCAACCTTGCCGGTCACGCCTTTCGGGCGCAGATCGACCAGCACCATATGGCTGTCGGTTCCGCCAGAAACGATCCCCAGACCACCCTGCGTCAGTACCTTCGCCAACGCCTGAGCATTGGCGATGACCTGGCCGGCGTAATCCGCGAAGTCCGGGCGCAGCGCCTCGCCGAAAGCCACGGCCTTGGCGGCGATGACATGCATCAGCGGACCGCCCTGATTGCCGGGGAAGACAGCCGAGTTCAGCTTCTTGGCGAGATCGGCATCATTGGTGAGGATCACACCGCCTCGCGGACCGCGCAGGGTCTTGTGGGTGGTGGAGGTGACGACATGGGCGTGCGGCACGGGGTTCGGATATTTGCCGCCGGCGATCAGCCCGGCATAATGGGCCATATCGACCATCAGATAAGCGCCTACCTCGTCAGCGATCTTGCGGAAGCCGGCGAAATCGATCTGGCGCGGATAGGCCGATGCGCCCGCCACGATCAGCTTCGGCTTGGTCTCCAGCGCGCGTGCCCGCACCTTCTCCATATCGATCAGATGAGTTTCGGCGTCGACCTCATAGGAGACCACATCGAACCATTTGCCAGACATGGTGACCGGCGAACCATGCGTCAGGTGGCCGCCATGGGCAAGCGAAAGCCCCATGATCCGGTCGCCGGGCTGCAGCAGCGCCAGAAACACCGCCTGATTGGCCTGCGCGCCAGAATGCGGCTGCACATTGGCGAATTCCGCACCGAAGAGCTGCTTCAACCGGTCGATGGCGACCGCCTCGACCTTGTCGACAAATTCGCAGCCGCCGTAATAGCGCTTGCCGGGATAGCCCTCGGCATATTTGTTGGTCAGCACCGAGCCTTGGGCCGCAAGGACATCGGCGGAAACGATATTCTCCGAGGCGATCAGCTCGATCTGCGTCTTCTGGCGGTCGAGTTCCTCGGCGATGGCGTCGGCGATCACTGTGTCCGAAACGGTATTATGCGACAGTCGGTTGAGCATTGTTTTATTCTCCCAGATCAGGCGATGTCCGCCGCAAGTTCCTTGCAGCCGGTTTCAAGCAGATGGCCAAGATGCGATACGAAACTGTTCCAGATATCCATGCGGAAACGGTTTTCCGCATCGCGCCAGAGCACCACGCTGACGCCGTCGAAAATCGTCCGGCGTCCCTCGCCGACGGCAATCGTGTCGATGTCGCGGGCGCAGCCCAGCGTCAGCAATTCGGCAGCCTGCGGACCTTCGATCAGGAGCGTCACTTCGCGTCCGGAAATATCGACGAGACTATGCGGATGGCTGGCGTAAACGCCTGCGCAGGCGGCGATCAGCCCGTCAACCGCGCTGACAGGTGCAAGCACGGTCCATTCGTCGGGGCCAAGGCGCAGAACTTCGATGTCGCCTGAAGCGGCGCGGAGGCCGATCCGGTCCGGCAGGGTAAGGCCAAGGGCGGCGTTGAGCGGGGCGAGATCGCCGCGCGCCCGCAGCGACAGCCGCGCCTGCGCTGCCAGAATGCCGACCCGGGCTGCTTTGCTCTCGGCCAGCATGCCGGGAGCGGGGGAGGAAACGCGCATGTTCATTGTCATCTCCAGGTCAAATCTTAAGGCGGGTATTTTCGGGATCGACAAAGACCATCCCGGTGATTTTCGCGGCAATGGTGCGGTCCAGCATCGGAATGTAGACGGTCTCGCCCATACGCTCATGCCCGCCTTCCACCAGCGCCAGCGCAATCGGCTGGCCTGCCGCATCCGAGTGATAGGACGAGGTAACGTGACCCACCATTTTCATCGGGATCGGCTGTTTCGGATCGAAGACGATCTGCGCGCCCTCTTCCAGCTTCGAGCGGTCTTCGGTCAGAAGACCGACGAGGTGACGGCGACCCTTGGCGACGAGATCGGGGCGGGCAAGGCCGCGTTTGCCGACGAAATCGGGCTTCGCCTTGCCGACGGCCCAGCCCATCGCCGCATCATAGGGCGTGACCGTGCCATCGGTGTCCTGGCCGACGATGATGTAACCCTTTTCGGCGCGCAGCACATGCATGGTTTCCGTGCCGTAAGGCGTGATGCCATATTGCTGACCGGCCTCCCACAGGATTTCCCACAGCTTGCGGCCGAGCGGCGCCGGCACATTGACCTCGAAGCCGATCTCGCCGGTGAAGCTGACGCGGAACAGCCGCGCCGGCATGCCGGCCACCGTGCATTCCACGCAGGACATATGCGGGAAGGCCTCTTCCGTCAGTTCGACACCTTCCACCAGCGGCGCTAGCAGCTTTGCCGCGTTCGGGCCGTTGAGCGCAATGGTCGACCATTGCTCTGTCGTCGACGTCAGCCAGACATTCAGGTCCGGCCATTCGGTCTGGAGGTAATCCTCCATCATGTTCAGCACGCGGGCGGCCCCGCCTGTCGTGGTGGTGACGTGGAAACGGTCCTCGGTCATGCGGCCGATGACGCCGTCATCGCGGATGAAGCCGTCATCGCCGAGCAGCAGGCCATAACGGCAGCGGCCGGCGGCGAGCTTCGTCCATGGATTGGTATACATGCGGTTCATGAACTCGACCGCATCCGGCCCGACCACTTCGATCTTGCCGAGGGTCGAAGCATCAAAAATACCAACGCTCTGGCGCACAGCCCGGCATTCACGGCCGACCGCCGCATCCATGTCTTCGCCCGGCTTCGGGAAATACCAAGCGCGACGCCATTGCCCGACCGGCTCATAAACCGCGCCGTGCTCCTCAGCCCACCCGTCGATCTGCGTCTTGCGCGTCACTTCGAAATGCGCGCCGCGGTGATAACCCGCAAACGCTCCGAAGGTCGTTGGCGTATAGGGCGGACGGAAGGTCGTCAGCCCCACCTGCGGCTGGCGCTTGCCCAGCGCTTCCGCCGCGATGTTGAGACCGTTGATGTTGGACATCTTGCCCTGATCAGTCGCCATGCCGTTGGTGGTGTAGCGCTTGACATGTTCGATGGAGCGCATGCCCTCACGCACAGCGAGCCGCAGATCCTTGGCGGTCACGTCGTTCTGGTAATCCACAAAGGCCTTGGTCTTGCCAGCATCGCGGTCGCTCGGAAGCTCCGTGTGCGAGACGCCGCTGCCGGTACGGTCATGTTCCACCGCGTGGGTGGAAGCGTTGGCGGCCTTGCCGAGTGCGGCGGCGACTTCACGGCCCCGCTCGGCACCGTCCTTCAGCGCGGCCTCGATGCCCCAGAGCCCGCGTCCGGCCCCGGCAATCACGCAATCCTCGTTGGTAACTGAAGGCAGGAAGGTGGTCCGCTCGTCGTCCCAGGCGATCTTGCCCTGCGTATGGGAAAAGAGATGCAGCGACGGCGTCCAGCCGCCCGACATCAGCACCGCGTCGCAGGCGATCTCCTGCCCCGCGCCGACCGACGCGCCATTAACCGCATTGACCCGGACGGACTTGACCCGCAGCCGACCCGAGGTCGCCGTGACCGTATGCGACAGCTTGACCGGAATGCCGAGCGCGCGCGCCTCGTTCACCAGTTCCTCGCGCACCTTGGCGCGGGTATCGACAATCGCCTGAACACGCGCGCCCGCACCGTGAAGATCGAAGGCCGCATACCAGGCGCTGTCATGGCTCGTCACCACCACCGGCCGGTTGCCGACCTTGACGCCGTAGCGGTTGAGATAGGTCTGGGCAGCACCCGCCAGCATCACGCCCGGCCGGTCGTTGCCGTGGAAGACCAGCGGCTTTTCCAGCGCGCCCTGCGCCAGCACCACCTGGCGCGCCCGAACGCGCCACAGGCGCTCGCGCGGCGTATCCTTCGGCACGGTTTCCAGATGGTCGGTCAGCTTTTCGCAAAGGCCGATCATGTTCTGGTGGTAATAGGCAATCGCCGTCGTGCGGGTCATGACCCTGACGCCGCGCTCCTTCAGCGCCTTCAACTCATCCGCAAGCCAGTTCCATGCGAGCTTGCCGTCGATCTTCGCCTGCGGCTCGGACAGCAGCGTGCCGCCGGCCTCGGCATTTTCATCGACCAGCACGACCTTAAGGCCATCGACCGCCGCCGCACGCGCTGCCGCAAGACCGGCAGGACCGGCGCCGACGATCAGCACATCGCAATGCAGGTTGCGCGAGGCATAGGTGTCGGGATCTTCCTCCGTCGGCGAAACGCCGAGACCCGCAGCCGCGCGGATGAAGGGCTCATAGACCTTGTTCCAGAAGCTCTTCGGCCACATGAAGGTCTTGTAGTAGAAGCCCGCCGAAAACAGCATATAGGCCATGTCGTTGACCGCGCCGATATCGAATTTCAGGCTCGGATATTTGTTCTGCGAGGTGGTTTCCAGCCCGTTCCAGATTTCCTGCACCGTCGCGCGGGTGTTCGGCTCGAAACGTCCGGCGCTGCGGCGGGTGCCGATCAGCGCATTCGGCTCCTCGGAACCCGCCGCCACCGGGCCGCGCGGGCGGTGGTATTTGAACGAGCGGCCCATCAGATGCACGCCATTGGCGAGAAGTGCTGAGGCGACCGTATCGCCCTTCACGCCGCGATAGGTCTTGCCGTCGAAAGTAAAGCTGACCGAGCGGGCGGCATCCACACGGCCACGGCCGGAAACGCGATAGGAGTTCATTTCGACACCTCGGAACTGGCTGGTGCGCTGGACAGGGAAGAAAGTTCAGGACGCGGCTCGCCCGCCCGGTAGGTCGTGAGGAAACGGTCGCTCACCGTGTCGCGCACGGCGTTGAAGAAGCGCCCGCACCCATGCAGATGCCGCCAGCGCTCGAAATGCGGACCTTTCACGTTTTCGCGGATGAACAGGAATTCTTCCCATTGTTCATCGGTCTGCGACGAGGGATCGGCCGCGCGGGTAATATGGGCCTGTCCGGCATAGGTGAATTCGGCTTCGGGCAGGGTTTCTTTGCAATAGGGGCAGCGGATCAGCAGCATGGTTCTTATCCTCAGTGCGCCACGGCGGCGGCGGCGGCCTCGTCAATCAGGCGGCCGGAGCGGAAACGTTCCAGCGTGAAGGGCGCGTTGATCGGGTGCGGTTCGTTTTTGGCGATGGTCCAGGCGAATGTGTGGGCAGCGCCGGGCGTGGCCTTGAAACCGCCGGTGCCCCAACCGCAATTCACATAGAGGCCGGCCACCGGCGTCTTGCCGAGAATGGCCGAGCGATCCGGCGTCACATCGACGATGCCGCCCCATTTGCGCAGCATCCGCATGCGGTTGAAGATCGGGAAGATTTCGACGATTGCGGCGATCGTATGCTCGATCAGCGGCAGGCCGCCGCGCTGGGAATAGGACGTGTATTGGTCCGTACCGGAGCCGATCACCAGCTCGCCCTTGTCGGACTGGCTGATATAGGCGTGGACCGCATTCGACATGACCACGCAGGGGAAGATCGGCTTGATCGGCTCCGACACCAGCGCCTGCAGCGGATAGCTTTCGAGCGGCAGGCGCACGCCGGCCGTGTCCATGACGACCGAGGTGTGGCCGGCGGCGGAAACCGCGACCTTCTTCGCCTTGATGAAGCCCCTCGCCGTCTCGACGCCCGCGACGGAGCCGTCGGCGTTGCGGCGAATGGCCGTGACCGGGCAGTTCTGGATGATATCGACACCGCGGGCGGCAGCCCCGCGCGCATAACCCCAGGCGACAGCATCATGGCGGGCCGTGCCGGCCCGTTCCTGAAGCGCGCCGCCCATGACGGGATAGCGGGCATTCGGCGCGATGCTGAGCGGCGGGCAATATTCCTTGCACTCTTCCGGGGTGAGCCAGCGATTATCCACGCCGTTCAGACGGTTGGAATGGATGTGGCGCTTGAAGCTCTGCACATCATGGACGTTATGCGCCAGCATCAGCACGCCGCGCCTTGAATACATGACGTTGTAGTTCAATTCCTGACTGAGATTTTCCCACAGATCGACGGCGTGATCGTAAAGACGTGCGCTCTCGTCATAGAGATAGTTCGAGCGGATGATCGTGGTGTTGCGGCCGGTATTGCCGCCGCCGAGCCAGCCCTTGTCGATGACGGCGACATTGGTGATGCCGTGCTGGCTGGCAAGATAATAGGCAGCGCCCAGACCATGGCCGCCGGCGCCGACGATGACCACATCATATTCGGCTTTCGGCTGACTGTCGGGCCATTGCTCGTCCCAGTTCTTGTGGCCGGTCAGGGCATTCCGCAAAAGATTGAAGGCATTAAAACGCGTCATGAGCGGGACCCAATGGTTGGAAAATCTCGTGTCGTAAAAGCTAGGAGCATTTGCCGCGCCCCGGCTGGACAATCGCGTCTGTTTGCGTGAATATTTGCGTCATGACCTCACACCGCGCCAGAAAACGCCTCAGCGTCGCCTTCCTGCTTGCCGACCGCTTCACGCTGTCGGCCTTCGCGAATTTCGTCGATGTGCTGCGTCTTGCGGCCGATGAGGCGGACCGTTCCCGGCCTATCCTGTGCGAATGGTCGGTGCTCTCGGCAAGTTTGAGCAGCGTGCAGTCGAGCTGCGGCGTGAAGGTGCAGCCGGATACGCGGCTGATGGATGCCGGGCATTACGACTATATCGTCGTTGTCGGCGGCTTGATCAGCGATCACAGCGCCCTGCCGCCGGAGGCTTTGCGCTTCCTGAAAGAACGGGCGGCGGCCGGCGTTCCCATCGTCGGGCTCTGCACCGGGGTTTTCATCCTGCACGAAGCGGGCCTGCTCGATGGTTATCGCTGCTGCGTGAGCTGGTTCCACCACCAGGATTTTCTCGACCGTTTCGATACCGTCCAGATGATCTCCGACCAGATTTTCGTCATCGACCGCGACCGGCTGACCTGTTCCGGCGGCCACGGCGCCGCGCATCTGGCAGCCTTCCTCGTTGAGCGTCATGTCGGACAGTCCGCCGCCATCAAAAGCCTCAACATCATGATGATCGACAGTGCGCTGAGCGGTGAAAAGCCTCAACCCGGCCAGCAGAGCGCCCGCAAGGCCAACGATCCCCTCGTCAAAAAAGCGATCCTGCGGATGCAGCAGAATATCGAGGTTCCGAGAACCGTGCTGGAACTGGCGAATGATCTCGGCCTTGGCCGCCGCAGCCTCGAACGGCGTTTCCTGAACGACCTCAGCGCAACGCCTTCCAAGGTCTATCTCGAGCTTCGGCTGGATCGCGCTTTGTCGCTGCTGCGCACGACGCGTGACAGCATCACCCAGATTGCGCTCGCCACCGGTTTTTGCGATGCGCCACACCTTTCCCGCACGCTACGAGCCGAGCGCGGTTTCACCCCCAGCGAATATCGCAAGACTCAGGCCGGCCACGTCGCAACCGACGAAGAATTCGCCGTCGGCGTGCTGCTTCCACAATCCTGAACATCCTTCAGTCACCGGTGTGAACAGGCCTTCTGCCGCACGGCAGGGGATGCAACGGGACAGGACCACCCAGCTTTCGCAAACAACAAAATTTCCTTAAAGCGCAATATATTCAATCTATTGCACGTCTTCCGACGTGGGAATTTCCCAAAATGAATAATTTTCTTATAAGCAATGTATAACGAGATTATACAATTTCATTGACTCATTCGGCGACCCGTGTCAGCTTTTCATCGTCGACACGAATGGAATGCGCCCGCACCGGTTTGGGCAGGAGGTTTGGATGAAGAACGGCAAGAATGGCTTGTACGAAGATATCAAGCACCAGATTCTGACGATGGAACTCGACCCCGACCAGGATCTGGATGAGGTGAGCCTCGGCGCGCGCTATGGCCTTTCGCGCACCCCTGTCCGGGAAATCTTCCGCCGTCTCGAGGGTGAAGGTTATATCGATATCCGCGCCAATCGCGGTGCACGCGTCATTCCGATGAACCACCAGACGCTGCGGCACTTCTTTCTCGTCGCCCCGATGATCTATGCCGCGATCGGCCGCCTCGCCGTGCAGAATTTTCGGCCGAAACAGCTGGGTGAACTGAAGGACACGCAGGAACGGTTCCGCAAGGCGAGCGCAACGGGCGATGCTCCGTCCATGGTGGTGGAAAACAATCATTTCCACGCGCTGATCGGCGACATGTCCGGGAATGTCTACCTTCAGGCAAGCCTCGGCCGCCTGCTGATCGATCACGCCCGCATCGGCCACACCTTTTATCGGCCCCGCAATGACGACATGCGCGAGCGCCTGAAACTCGCCGTGGAGCACCATGACGGCTTCATCGCCGCAATTGAAAAGCATGACGAGGACGCCGTCGTCGATCTGGTCTTCGAACATTGGGAATTGTCGCGCGAGAACATGGAGATGTTCATCGCACCACAGGGAATGAAGGCGGATGCCCTCGTCGAGGTGCCCGTCGCAGCGATGGAGAAATCGTCTTGAAGTTCGAAGGCATATACACCCCGGCGATCACGCCGCTTACGCCGGAGGGAGAGATCGACCGCGAGGGTTTCGCCGCCGTTCTGGAACAGCTGATCGAAGCGAAGGTGCATGGCATCATCGTCGGCGGTTCCACGGGCGAATATTACGCACAGACGGCGCAGGAGCGCTTCGATCTTGCGGCTTACGCAAAGGACGTTATCGGCACACGGCTGCCGCTGATCGTGGGCACCGGCGCCACGCGCACCGAGGATTCCATTGAATATGCCAGGGCCGCAAAGGACATCGGGGCCGACGCCATTCTCGTCTCCTCCCCGCCCTATGCCCTGCCGACGGAGCGCGAAAACGCGGTCCACGCCCTTGCCGTCGACCGCGCCGCCAACCTGCCGATCATGCTTTACAATTACCCCGCCCGCATGGGCGTGATGATGGGCGAGGACTATTTCGCCCGCGTCGGAAAATCGAAAAATGTCGTCGCAATCAAGGAAAGCTCCGGCGACATGGGCAATCTGCATCGCCTCGCCCGCAAGTTCCCGCATATCGCGCTCTCCTGCGGCTGGGACGATCAGGCGCTGGAATTCTTCGCCTGGGGCGCGCGGAGCTGGGTCTGTGCGGGCTCGAATTTCCTCCCGCGCGAACATGTGGCGCTCTATGAGGCCTGCGTTCTGGAAAAGAACTTCGACAAGGGCCGCGCGATCATGACCGCGATGCTGCCGCTGATGGATTTCCTCGAATGCGGAAAATTCGTGCAGTCCATCAAGCACGGCTGCGAGATCATCGGCCTGCAGGCAGGTCCCGTCCGCGCACCGCTCAGGCCGCTCAATTCCGAGGAAAAACGCACTCTCCAGACTGTCGTCGCCACCTTGAAGCGCACCGTTGCCCAGATCACGTCGGGAGCCAATCATGCATGAACCTTTGACCGCCGCCGAATACCGGGCGATTGCCGCCGATCTTCAATTGCCCGCCAACGCCTTCATCGACGGCGCTTTCGTGCCGGCCAAATCCGGCAAGACATTTGTCTCGACCAACCCCGCCACCGGCGAAAAACTCGCCGATATCGCGGCCTGTGACGCAAGCGATGTCGACCACGCGGTCGCCAAGGCGCGTGAGGCCTTCGAGGACGGCCGCTGGCGCAATCTTGCGCCTGCGGAGCGCAAGGAAATCCTGCTGGACTTCGCCAAGCTTCTGGAAAACAACCGGCACGAACTGGCCGTCATGGAAAGCCTCGACAGCGGCAAGCCGATCCGCGAGTGCCAGACGGTCGACGTTCCCGATACGATCCATACCATCCGCTGGCATGCCGAACTGATCGACAAGCTCTACGATAATACCGCCCCGGTCACCGGCAACGCTCTTGCCATGATCGTCCGCGAACCCGTCGGCGTCGTCGGCTGTGTCCTGCCCTGGAACTTCCCGCTGCTGATGCTGGCATGGAAGATCGGTCCCGCACTTGCCTCCGGCTGCTCGGTGATCGTCAAGCCGGCTGCGGAAACGACGCTGACGACTTTGCGTGTCGCGGAACTCGCCCATGAGGCGGGCATTCCCGCCGGCGTCTTCAACGTCGTCACCGGCGGCGGCAAGGAAGTCGGTGAGCCGATCGGCCTGCATATGGATGTCGACATGGTGGCCTTCACCGGTTCGACACCGACCGGCCGACGGTTCCTGCGTTATGCCGCCGATTCCAACCTCAAGCGCGTCGTGCTCGAATGCGGCGGCAAGAACCCGGCGGTTGTGCTGGACGATGCCGAAGACCTCGATCTCGTTGCCGAACAGGTCGTCAACGGCGCATTCTGGAACATGGGCGAAAATTGCTCGGCCTCCTCGCGGCTGATCGTCGATGCGAAAATCAAGGACGAGCTGCTCCAGCGGATCGGCGCTTACATGCGCGAATGGAAGATGGGCGACCCGCTCGACCCGGAAAACCGTGTCGGATCGCTGGTCAGCAAGGCCCATTTCGATAAGGTGCACTCCTTCCTCGACGATGTGAAGACCGAAAAGCTTTCCATCGTTCACGGCGGCAAGACCGAAAAGGGCATCTTCATCGAACCCACTGTGGTCGATGACGTCACGCCATCAAGCCGTCTTTTCCAGGAGGAAATCTTCGGCCCGATCCTGTCGGTGACGAGCTTCAACACGCTCGCCGAAGCGGTGGCTCTCGCCAATGACACGAATTACGGCCTCGCGGCCTCCGTCTATACCGCAAGCCTTCGCAAGGCGATCCGGCTGTCGCGCGAAATCCGCGCCGGTATCGTAACGGTCAACTGCTTCGGCGAGGGCGACGCCACGACGCCCTTCGGCGGCTACAAGGAATCCGGTTTCGGCGGGCGCGACAAGTCGATCTTCGCGCACGACAATTATTGCGAACTCAAGACGATCTGGATCGACATATCGGATCGTTCCGTGGACGAGACGGTCAGATGACGAGCCGGTCCGTCAAACGTTTGCCGGTCGAAAACGGCATCTCGGGCTGGGAGGCGATCAGCAAACGTTCGTTCCCGGTCCGCAGCCTGGAAGGCGACGTCACGGCGGACTGGTTGATCGTCGGCGCGGGCTTTGCCGGTCTTTCCGCCGCCCGCCGCCTCACGGAGCTTTGCCCCGGCGACAGGATCGTCGTTCTCGATGCAAGCGAGGTGGGCAAAGGCACCTCGGGCCGCAATTCGGGCTTCATGATCGACGTCCCGCACAATCTCGCATCCGGTGAATATTCGAGTGGTGCTGCCGATGCCACCAAAGTCGAGATGGAACAGAACCGGTCGGCGATAAAATTCGCCGCCGAGGCAGCCTCGGAATACGGAATGTCGCGCCAGACATTCGATCCGGCCGGAAAGATCAACGCCGCCGCGACTGCGCGCGGCATGAAGCTCAATGAGAGTTTCAGCCTGTCGCTGAAAAACGCCGGCGAGAAGCACAGTTTCCTCGACGCCACGCAGATGCGCGCGCTGACCGGATCGGATTATTATCTCGGCGGGCTTTATACACCGGGCGCGGTGCTGATCCAGCCGGCGGACTATATCCGCGAATTCGCCGCCGGTCTTTCGCGCAGGGTGGACCTGTTCGAACATTCGCCGGTGACCGCCCTGAAACGTGAGGGCAGCGTGTGGACCGCCATTTCCCCGCGCGGCAGCGTCACCGCTCCGAAGGTCATTCTCGGCGTCAACGGGCACATCGATGATTTCGGCCACTTTGAGGGGCGGCTGATGCACATCTTCGCCTATGCCTCGATGACGGCGCCGTTTCCTGCGGAGGACTTCGGCCGCAAGACTTCCGGACACGACAATTGGGCGCTGCTTCCGGCCGACGCCATGGGGGCGACCGTCAGGAAGATCACCTCCGGCGGCCAGTCGCGCATCGCAATCCGCACGAAATATACCTACGACACCACCCTTTTACTTACAGAGCAGCGGCACTCGAGGATGGTGGACGCGCATCGGCGCTCGCTCGACGCCCGCTTTCCAGGTCTCAAGGGCATAGCGTTCGAGCATAGCTGGGCCGGGCGCATCTGCCTCAGCCGCAACCATGTGCCCGCCTTCGGCGAGATCGAAGAAGGGCTCTTTTCCGCCTGCTGCGAAAATGGTCTCGGCACGGTGAAAAGCACACTCGCCGGCATGATGGCGGCGGAACTGGCGACCGGCAACGCCTCCCGGCACCTTCAGGAATACATGGATCACCCTCAGCCGTCCCGGCTGCCGCCGGAACCGTTCGCGTGGCTGGGCATCAATTCGGTGATCCGTTTGCAGGAATTGCGTGCAGGCCGCGAGGGATGAACCCTCCCGCGCAATGGGAAGACCGGGCCGGCGGCAGGTCTTCGAATAAGAATGGGAACAAAAACTAGGAGATATACAATGAAGACTTTATGGAAGGCGCTTTGCGCGGCCGCGATGGTCGGCATGACGGCATTCTCCGCTCACGCGGAAGAAAAGACCATTACCATGGGTACGATGTCCTGGGAGGATCTCACACCCATCACCGGAATTACCAAAAAGTGCTGGAAGACGCTGGTTACAGCGTCAAGGTCGTTTCCTTTTCGGAATGGGGCATCGCCTATGCCGCGCTGACCAAAGGCGACATCCAGATCATGGCCTCGCAGACGGACTATGCCGCTCAGGACTACTGGGACAAGAACAAGCGGCGTCTGGAGAAAATTTCTCCCGTTTCGCATGGCCTCTATCAGGCGATCGCGGTTCCGAAATACGTGACGATCGATTCCATCGATCAGTTGAACGACAATGCCGAAAAATTCGGCGGCAAGATCGTCGGCATCGAGCCCGGCTCCGGCCTGATGCGGGATGCGGCCAGCGCCGTGAAGGAATACGGTCTGAAACTTCCCCTCGTCGAAGGCAGCACGGCCGCGATGACCGCCGCGCTCAAATCGGCAATCGACCGCAAGGAATGGGTCGCCGTCGCCATCTGGGAGCCTTCCTGGATGATGTACAAATACGATCTGAAATTCCTGAAGGACCCCAAGGGCATTTTCCCGCCGGCGCAGGGCTATTACTGGATCGGCCAGAAAGGCTTCTCCGCGGAATATCCGCATGCCCGCGAAGTGATCGCCAGCGTCTACGTGCCGCTCGCCGACATCACCGCGATCAACGGCGCGGTCAATGACGGCAAAACGATGGATCAGGCGGTCAAGGACTGGACCGACAGCCATGCCGAACTTCTGAAGCGCTGGGAAAACATCAAGAGCGAATGACCTTGAACGTGCGGGCCGCGAGGGTGGCCCGCACGCGGATTTCCAAAACTTGAAGGCCGGCCCGAGCAGGCCCGTGGGGAACGCAATGGATGCTATGATGAATGATTCCAACGAAGTGTTGGTTGATTGCCAGAACGTCTGGAAGATTTTCGGTGCGCGTGCTCAGGCCGCCGTCAAGGCCGTCTCCGAACGCGGATTGTCGAAGAAGCAGGTGCTGGAGGATTTCGACTGTGTCGTCGGCGTCTCCGACGCCAGTCTCCAGGTGCGCCGTGGCGAAATCTTCTGCATCATGGGGCTTTCCGGCAGCGGCAAGTCGACCTTGATCCGTCTTCTCAACCGTCTTATCGAGCCGAGCGTCGGCAAAATCACGGTCAAGGGCAAGGATATCGCCAGGCTCAACGCCGGCGAACTGCGTGAATTGCGCGCCCGCAACATCGCCATGGTCTTCCAGAGCGTGGCGCTGCTGCCCTATCGAACCGTGCTGGAAAATGCCGGTTTCAGCCTTGAGGTGCGCGGCGTCGCGAAGGACGAACGCAACCGCGTGGCGCGCGAAGCCCTTGAGAAAGTCGGGCTGGCCGACTGGACGTCGCGCTATCCCGCAGAATTGTCGGGCGGCATGCAGCAGCGTGTCGGCCTTGCCCGTGCGCTGGCCGCCGATCCCGAGATTATCCTCATGGACGAACCGTTCAGCGCGCTCGATCCCCTCATCCGCCGTCAGCTGCAGGATGAGTTCCGGCAGCTGACGAAGTCGCTCGGCAAATCCGCCGTCTTCATCACCCATGACCTTGAGGAAGCCATCCGCATCGGCGACCGCATCGCCATCATGAAGGACGGCGTCATCGTGCAGGTCGGGACCGCCGAGGATATCGTCACCAAACCGACCGACGACTATGTCGCCGACTTCGTCGCGGGTATCTCCAGAATTCATCTGGTGAAGGCGCATTCGGTCATGCAGCCGGTCACCGAATTCGCAGCCTCGCAGCCGCAATGCGATATCGGCACGCTGCTCAAGGCCTCGCCGGAAGCCGACATCGGGGCGCTGATAGATCTCACCATGCAGTCCGATCAGGACGCGGTGGCGGTGGTCGAGAACGATGCCGTGATTGGTGTCGTCACGACACGCGGCTTGCTGCGCGGCGTCGCCGGAACGCCTGGCGAAGAATTCGCGGCGGCTTAGGTGGAGGGATGGTAATGGACACCTCGATCATCACGGACCGTTTCGACACCTGGACGGAGGATGCGCTTGGCTGGATCGGCGATAACGGCGAAGGGCTGTTCGATTTCGTCAGCCGGTTGCTGGAGGGCAGTTATGACGGTATCCTCTGGTTTCTTGAGCTTGCCCCACCGGTCGTCATCGCGCTTGTCGCGGCACTGCTCGGCTGGCGGCTGATCAACCTGACGGCCGGCATCCTTGCCGGCGTCGCGCTGCTGTTCTGCGCGACCATGGGACTGTGGACGGAAACCATGAGCACGCTGGCGCTCGTCGCCACGGCGACAATTCTCGCGCTGCTGGTCGGAATACCGGTCGGCATCCTCGCGGGCTTCGCCAAATCGCTGGACCGGGTGCTCGAACCGGTACTCGACCTGATCCAGACCATGCCGCCTTATATCTACCTGCTGCCCGCAATCGCGCTTCTGGGCTATGGGCCGGCGACCGCGCTCATCGCAACCTTCATCGTCGCCATGCCGCCCGCCATCCGGCTGACCTCGCTCGGCATCCGCATGACGCCCCGGGAATTCATCGAACTGGGGCACGCAAGCGGACTGACGCCCTGGCAGATGTTCACGAAAATCCGCCTGCCATTCGCCATTCCGAGCGTCATGGCCGGCATCAACCAGAGCCTGATGATGGCTTTTGGCATGGTCGTCATCGCCGGCATCGTCGGTTCCGGCGGCCTCGGCGAGACGATCTACGGGGCCGTGCGCACGCTGGATGTCGCCACCTCCATCAATGCCGCAATCGCCATCGTTATTCTGACCATGGTGCTGGACAGGCTCACTCAAAGCGCGGCCCGCCGCGTGAAGGCAGGTGCAAGATGAATTTCGATCTCTTCCGGTTTTCACCGGGCACCTATCTCGCGCCCGCAGTGGATTGGCTGAACACCAATTTCCACCCGTTTTTCGCAGAGGTGACCAATATCGTCGAGGCGGTTCTCGGTGCAATCGAAGCCGCATTGCTCTATCCGCCCGCCTTTGCCCTAATCGCTGCGGCGACCCTGCTTGCATTCTTCGCCATTAATCTCAAGGCGGCGATGGTGACGGTGTCTGCACTGGCATTCTGCTTTTTCGCGGGCCTGTGGCGGAGTCGATGCAGACGCTGGCGCTGGTGACCGTCGCCGTGGCCATTTCGGTATCGGTCGCCTTCCCGCTCGGCATTCTGGCATCGCGCTACAAGCGGTTCGAAACATATCTTCGCCCGGTGCTCGACATCATGCAGACCGTGCCACCATGGGTCTATCTGATCCCGGCCGTCATGATCTTCAGCCTCGGCAGTGTCCCTGCAATCATCGCGACCATCGTTTATGGGGTCCCGCCCATGCTGCGCCTCACGACGCTCGCCTTCAACCAGGTGCCCAAGGACCTTCTGGAGCTTGGACAGGCAACGGGCGCTTCGCCGCGGTCCATCCTGTTCAAGATCGAAATCCCGTCGGCCACGCCCACGCTTCTGGTCGGCCTCAACCAGTGCATTCTGCTTTCTCTTGCCATGGTCGTACTCGCAGGGCTTGTCGGAGCCGGTGGGCTGGGTGCGGAAGTCACACGCGGTTTGACGCGCATGGAAATGGGTCCGGGCCTGAGGGCCGGCCTTGCCATCGTCGCCATCGCCATTTTCCTCGACCGCCTGTCCAGAGGGGCGTTGCAAGGCCGCCGGACATCGGTTGCAGGAAGCGGCGCGCACTAGGAAGAACACCCATGCGCAAGAGCTTCTTCTGCATCGATGCCCACACCTGCGGAAATCCGGTTCGCCTCGTGGCTGGCGGCGGACCGCTGTTGCCGCATCTCCCCATAGCCGAACGTCGTGACATATTCGTCCGGGACCATGACTGGATCCGGCAAGCTTTGATGTTCGAACCACGCGGGCACGATGTGATGTCGGGCGCGATCATCTATCCGGCCCACCGGCAAGACTGCGATTTCGCCGTGATCTTCATTGAGGTCAGCGGCTGCCTGCCGATGTGCGGCGCCGGCACCATCGGGCTCGTGACGGCGGCAATCGAGGAGGGTCTGGTAACCCCGAGGGTGCCGGGAAGACTGTCGATAGAGACCCCTGCGGGAAAGGTCGACATTGAATATGAGAAGCCGGGAGAGTTCGTCGAATCGGTCCGCATGTTCAATGTCGCGAGCTACCTTCACGCCGCCGATGTGAAGGTCGATGTTCCCGGCCTTGGCAGGCTCGTTGTCGATATCGCCTATGGCGGCAATTATTATGCGGTGGTCGAGCCGCAAGCCGCCTGGGCCGGTCTGGACGGCATGTCGGCCAGCGATATCGTCGATCTCAGCCGCAAGCTGCGGACCGCGCTTTCTCAGCTTTGCCATCCCGTGCATCCAGAAAATGAAAGAATAAGCGGCGTGCATCACGCCATCTGGTGCGACCAACCGGTTTCCGCCAATGCGGATGGGCGTGGCGCGGTGTTTTACGGAGACAAGGCCATCGACCGGTCACCCGGCGGCACCGGCACCTCGGCCCGCATGGCGCAACTCCATGGCAAGGGCCGCCTGAAAGCCGGGGAGAAATTTCGTCAGGAAAGCCTGATCGGCACGATCTTCGAAGGCAGGATCGAGCAGGAGACGGAGATCGGCAGCTTCAGGGGAATCCTGCCGAGCGTCTCCGGCTGGGCGCGGATCATCGGGCACAACACGATATTCGTGGATGACCGCGACCCGCTGGCCCACGGATTTCAGATCGGTTGAGGCCCGTGCATTCCGGCGCAAATGGGTCTCAAGAACCGGCACCCATGAAGGTCACCCGGGTAAGAGCCGTATAGTTGGATTCCGAGGCCATCAGCGCGGCGAAGACAAGCACGAGGACCGGGGGAAGCAGGATGACGTAGATCAGGACCAGCCGTTCCCAGGCCAAATGCATGAAAATCGCCATGATCAGCCCCGCCTTCAGGATCATGAACAGGATGATCAGAGACCACCTCGGATAGCTCTGAATGCCGAGATAATCGACCATGTAGGAGAAGGCGCTGAGGACGAAAAGCAGTCCCCAGACCACCATGTAGAGTTTTATCGGATGCTGCTGTCCCTGTTGTGACTGTTGCTGTGCCATGATGCCATCCTCACTCACCACAGATAGAAGAATGCGAAGATAAAGACCCACACCAGATCCACGAAGTGCCAGTAGAGCCCGGTTATCTCGACGATCTCATATTGCCCCTTGCGGCTGGTGAAGAACCCCCGCCTTTCCTCATCGAAATCTCCCCGCCACACCTTGCGCGCGACGATGAGAAGAAACAGCACGCCGATGGAAACATGGGTGCCGTGAAAACCCGTGATCATGAAGAAAGCCGAACCGAACTGCGCTGCACCCCACGGGTTTTCCCAGGGGCGAACGCCTTCCTCGATCAGCTTGCTCCATTCGAATGCCTGCATTCCCACGAATGTCGCGCCAAGCGCTGCCGTCGCCACCATCAGCGCTGCGGTTTTGCGACGGTCGCGGCGATATGCGAAATTGACGGCCATGGCCATCGTGCCGCTGCTGCTGATGAGGACGAAGGTCATGATGGCAATCAGGATCAGCGGAATGTGCCTGCCGGCAATCGTGAGCGCGAAAACCTCGCTCGGATTGGGCCAGGCAACGGTGGTGGACATGCGTGCGGTCATGTAGGCCAAAAGAAAACAGCCGAAAATGAAGATATCGCTCAGGATGAATATCCACATCATCGCCTTGCCCCAGGAGACGTTCTTGAACGCCCGCTGGTCCGATGACAGATCGGCGGCGACGCCGCGCAGTCCCGCTGGCCGCAGATGCGGATCACGTACCGGTCTTTCCTCCATGGATGCGGCCATGATCGACACTCCTCAGGTGACCAATTGACGGCAGAGATCGACGAAACTGTTCGCCCAGCCGGCGAAAAGCGCAAAAAGGACCAGCCAGACGACCAGCATGAAATGCCAGTAGATGGCGCACAGCTCCACACTCAGGCGCATTCTTGCCGACAAGCGCTCGCTCCGGGCACGGATTGCGGTGCGTCCAAGCACGAAAAGCCCGCCCAATATATGCAGGCCATGCAGGCCGGTGATCATGTAGAAGAAGCTGTTCGATGGGTTATCCGCCAGAACATAGCCCGCGGAGATGAGTTGCCGCCACGCCAGGAATTGACCGCCGACGAAGAAAACAGCCGTCGCAAAGGCTGTCACAAGAGCCGCATTCAGCCTGTCGCGATGATCTGAACGGATTTCGGTTTTCGCCCATTCCAGCGCCAGACTGCTGGCGGCGAGCGCCGCGGTGTTCACCCATAACAGTCCGGGGATCGGGATACCCCACCAGTCGGCGCCGCCCATGCGGCCGAGATAGGCGCTGATGAGCAGGGTGAACAACGCGCCGACGACCGCCAGAAATATCCCAAGTCCGACTTTCGCAATCGTCGCCGACGATCCCTGCATCTCCGGCGCATCGCCTGCCAGACCGACTTCCAGCCAGGGCTTCGAGGCCAGCCGCTGCCGCGCCATCCACCAGCCGATGATGCCGGCGATCCCGGCCATGAAGACGAGGATGGCGCTCATGACAGGGCCCTTTCGGACGGCCCGGCCGCCGCCGGCTGGTTTTGCGGCAGGAAGTCCTCAGCCGCGCCGGGCACGCTGTAATCATATGGCCAGCGATAAACGACCGGCAGTTCCTTGCCCCAGTTGCCATGAACCGGCGGGGTCTGCGGCGTCTGCCATTCCAGCGTCGTCGCCCGCCACGGATTGCCGACCGCCTTTTTGCCCCAGCGCAGGCTCCACTCGAGATTGAACACGAACAGCAATTGCGCCGCACCGACGATGAGCGCGGCCCAGGTGATGAACATGTTCAACGTGTGCGCCGAATCTGGAATGAAAGCCGTTTCGCCCAGCTCGTAATAGCGGCGCGGCACGCCCATCAGCCCGAGATAATGCATCGGGAAGAAGATGGCATAAGCACCGAGAAAGGTGACCCAGAAATGGACGTGCCCCATCGCCTCGTTCAGCATCCGGCCCGTGACTTTCGGATACCAGTGGTGAATCGCACCGAAGATCACCATGATCGGCGCGACCCCCATCACCATATGAAAATGGGCGACCACGAACATCGTATCCGAAAGCGGCACATCGACGACGACATTGCCGAGGAAGAGACCGGTCAATCCGCCATTGATGAATGTGACGATGAAGGCGAGCGCAAACAGCATCGGCAGGGTGAGATGGATATCGCCGCGCCAGAGCGTGAGCACCCAGTTATAGACCTTGATCGCCGTCGGCACCGCGATGATCAGCGTCGTGGTTGCGAAAAAGAACCCGAAATTCGGGTTCATGCCGCTGACATACATATGATGCGCCCAGACGACGAAGCTCAGCGCCGCGATGATGACGATCGCCCAGACCATCATGCGGTAGCCGAAGATGTTCTTGCGCGCATGGGTGCTGATCAGATCCGAGACGATGCCGAAGGCGGGAAGTGCGACGATATAGACTTCCGGATGGCCGAAGAACCAGAACAGGTGCTGGAACAGGATGGGACTGCCGCCCTCCTGCTTCAATTGTTCGCCCATTTCCACGATGGCCGGCATGAAGAAGCTCGTGCCGAGCAGCCGGTCGAACAACATCATGACGGCGGCGACGAAGAGCGCGGGGAAAGCGAGCAGCGCCATGGCGGTCGCCGTGAATATGCCCCATATCGTCAATGGCATGCGCATCAGCGTCATGCCCCGCGTGCGCCCCTGCAACACGGTGACGACGTAATTCAGCCCGCCCAAAGTGAAGCCGATGATGAACAGGATCAGCGATGACAGCATCAGGATGATGCCCCAGTCGCGCCCTCCCGGCGTTCCCGAAAGAAGCGCCTGCGGCGGATAGAGCGTCCAGCCGGCGCCCGTCGGCCCGCCGGGTGCGAAGAAACCGGCCACCAGCACAAGGACGGCGGAGAGGTAGAGCCAGTAGCTCAGCATATTGGCATAGGGAAACACCATGTCGCGCGCGCCGAGCATCAGCGGGATCAGGTAGTTGCCGAAACCGCCGAGAAACAGCGCGGTGAGCAGGTAGATCACCATGATCATGCCATGCATGGTGATGAACTGATAATAATGTTCCGCATCGATGAAGGAGAAATAGCCGGGAAAACCGAGCTGCAGCCGCATCAGCCAGGAAAGCACCAGCGCCACCATGCCGATTGCGATGGCTGTCAGGAAATATTGAATGGCAATGATCTTGGCATCCTGGCTGAAGACATATTTCGTCCACCAGCTTTTCGGGTGATAAAGCTCGACGTCTTCAACTTCAGCGGGCTGAATGACCTGCCCGGCGTCGGATCCAATCTCGACCATGTTCCATCCTCCCTGTTCCCCCGATGCGGTCTTCCCTTCCAATATGCACGGCGCTCATCTGGCCGCCGACGTTTCCGCCGAGGCCAGCAATTTCGAGAAAGTCGGCTGCTGCTGCAGCCAGACTTGATAGTCGGTTTCGGTATCGACGATGACGGTGCCGCGCATCTGCGGATGGCCGACACCGCACAGTTCCGCGCAGAGAACCTCGAAGGTTCCCGTCCGGGTCGGCGTGAACCAGTAATAGGTGACCGAGCCGGGGATCATGTCCATCTTGGCCCGGAACTCCGGCACATAGAAATCATGCACGACATCGACCGCCCGCAGCAGCATTTTCACCGGCCTGCCGGCGGGCAGATGCAACTCGGCGCCTTCAACGATGACATCGTCCATTCCGGCGGGATCGTTCCTGTTCAGGCCGAGCGGATTGTCGGGTGCAATAGCGCGCGTATCCGCCCGCCCGAGCCGTCCATCCGCTCCCGGCAGCCGGAACCTCCATTGCCATTGCTGACCGACGACTTCCACTTCGCTCGCACCGTCCGGAACGGTCACGAACTGGTTCCATACGAAGAGGCCCGGCACAAGCATCGCAGCCACCCCAACCCCGGTCCCGCCCGCCAGCCACCATTCGAGGCGCTTGTTTTCAGGCTGGTATGCCGCCCGGTTTCCGGCGCGGTGCCTGAAGCGGAACACGCAATAGGCGACGAACAGCACGACGGCCGAGAAAACGAAGCCGGTGATCCAGAAAGTGATGATGATCGTATTGTCGATATAGCTCCAGTTCGAGGCTATCGGCGTCCACCACCACGGGCTCAGCAGGTGGAATACGATCGATCCCACCACCAGCAGAACGAGAATCACAACGACAGCCATCGTCTCCTCCCGTGACCCGGCCACGAATACTTCTACAACTCAATCGCGAAGTATATTAGAATTATCTCATAAATTGATCGGGCGAGCAATTATGGTGGCGCCTGCGGCAGCGTCCCCCTCCTGTGCTACGGCCTCAATCGGGAAGGCAATCGCGAAAAGCAGACAGATCGGAAGAAAACGATACCACATGGCGTCCCCGCACTCTCCATGGCCGTCCCAACCGCCGCGGCTCCCTCAGCGGGGCCGCAACGGCAGGGAGAATGATCTGCGGATAGATTTCCTCTATGAATTCAGGGCATACGGCTTGGATAATCGGAGACGATCAGTTTTCGATAGAGGTGCCAGGTCGAGTGGCCGAGGATGGGCATGACGACCGCGAGGCCGATAAATACCGGGATCGTGCCAACGACGAGCAACGCCGCGACGATCAATCCCCAAAGCGCCACCGGAACCGGGTTGGCAAGCGTGGCGCGGATGCTCGCATCCACCGCCGCGACTGCGCCGATATCCCGGTCGAGCAGCAGCGGGAACGCCACCACCGTTGTCGCCAGCACCACGACCGCGAAAACGAAACCGGCCAGATTACCCCAGATGATGAGGGAGAGACCTTGCGAGGTCGTCAATACGTCCGACAGAAAGGTGGAGAGCGAAACCGGACCGGTCGCATCGAAAGTCGCAGTGTAGATGCTCTGCGCAACAATCAACCAGACGACGAAAAGCACGAACAGCATGACGGCGACCGCGATGATCGACGGCAGGGCCGGAGAGTGACGAACCTCCAACGCGTGCCGCCAGGAGCTATCCAGCCCCTGCTCGCGCCGCCGGCTGATTTCATAAAGCCCGATGGCCGCGATCGGACCAATCAGTGCAAAACCCGACATCAGCGGATAAATAACCGGCAGCAGATTGGCGCCGGAACTCCACATCACCAGAAAAACACCGGCGATCGGATACATAAGACAGAGAAAAACATAATGGGACGGCTTTTCTTTAAAGTCCTCAAGTCCCAGTTTCAACGCATCCACAATATCCGGGATGCCAATCTTGCGGACTTCCGGGCGGGCAAATTCACCACTCGCACCGGCCATGACATGGAATGCCGTCATAGCACTTCTCCTCCTGCGCCATGATCCGGCTGGCGGTACAGGAACGCTCGGTGACTTCTATCGACGCGTCAAACCGCAACCGGCTGTTTTGTAATTTATCAAATTCTGTCGCCTTTGTCGCCTGTTCTTTAAATTGGTGAAATCAGATGCCCGCTGCCGGCAGGGTCGACAGAACCGCACTTGTGCAGGTTTTGGATCGTTGCCAGCTCTTAATGGTGTGGTGATGACACCGCCCCAGCAGGCGTGGCGTGTATCACCGCAACGGTCGGTGAGAACGATATCGCCCGGGCGCACGAGTTGCGTCAGGTAGTGGAGCTGCTCGAGTGGGCATTCGGAATACGCAGGGTGACAGCAGTGCCCGCCACGCGCTTGCCCGGAAGAACGTCCCGGAGTTCGGGATCGACAAAGCCGGAGTGAAGCACGTGGCTGATCGTTGCGACTTCGACCTTTTCAAGAAGCTCGATGACCGGCGCCGATCTTTTCCGGCACGGGATTGACGATAAATATGCGCGCGCCCATTGGCAAGCGATCAAAGCCGGCGCCTCCCTTTCTTATCGGGATCGCGCCGGCGTCGTTTGCAGGGTGGGAGAATAGCCTTGAGGCGACGGGATGGCGGGAGCCAACAGGCGCCCGCCGTCCCTGCCCGGCCCTAGTGACCGCCCTTTGTGGCCGGCACTGGCGTGTTGAGAAGCTGCTGTTCCCAGAGATAGGCGATGCCGCTGCCGCCGAAGTGCTGGATGAGGATTTCGGTCAGTTCCTCGATATGCTCGGTGCGCGCCCAATCGCGCTGCCATTCGCCGGCGAGCGCCATCACGGTCATCGGGTTCGCGCCGGCCGCGATCATGCGCTGGATGGCAACTTCGTGAGATTCCTTCGAAATCCCGCCCGACGCATCGGTGATCACGGTCACGTCCCAGCCTTCGCCGGCGGCCTGGATGACGGGCATCGCGACGCAAACCTCGGTCCACAGGCCGGCGATGATCAGTTGCTTGCGGCCGGTCGCCTTGACGACGTTCACCACATTCTCGTCCTGCCAGGTGTTCACCCAGGTGCGATCGATGACTTCCTGGCCGGGAAACACGTCGGTGATCTGCTTGAAGAGCAGTCCGCCGCGCGCCGCGATCACGCTGGTAAGAACGGTCGGAACATTGAAGGCCTTTGCCAGCTTTGCCAGTGCGGTCGTGAGGTTGACGACAGCCTGCGGATCGTGGCTGTTCAGGTTCGCGAGCTGATAGGGCTGATGATCGATCAGAACGAGGACGGAATCTTCGGGGCGGAGAAGTGAATCGAGGCCGTTACGAAAGGTCATGGGTTCATCCTATGTTGGCGGTTTATTGAAGCGCTTGCGCAAAGACATGCGCCCCTTCGGGCGTTGCCGCGGGACGAAACTTGTCATTCCTGTTTATGATGCGGTAGTCCTTGTCAGCGCTGAGCTGTGTCGCAGAATGAGGAACGCTGAGTGGATATCGAAGATCTTCGGACATTCGTCGAAGTTGCAGATGCGGGAGGCGTCACTTCGGCCGCGCTGCGGCTCGGCATCTCCAAGTCGATGGTCAGCCGACGGCTCTTGCGGCTTGAAGCCGAGCTTGGCGTCCAGCTTCTGGCCCGATCCACACGCGGCGCTTCCCTGACGGAGGCGGGCGCAACCTTCAGGGACTATGCGGCAAGGATTTCAGCCGAAATTGATGTTGCGAGGGAGACAATTCTTCCGGCTGGCGAGCTCCGCGGGCGTCTGCGGATTGCTGCGCCGCTTTCTTTCGGCCCGACGCATTTTGCAATGGTGATTGCGCAAATGGCGCGCCGCTATCCCCAACTCCAGATCCAGACCTGTTACACGGATCGTTTCGTGGATCTGATCGTAGAAGGGTATGATTGTGCGATCCGGGTCGGCCACCTTCAGGATTCCAACCTTGTCGCCAGACGTGTCGGCCCCCTCTACGGAAGTTTCGTCGCCAGCCCGGACTATATCAGGGCCCATGGTTCTCCGGAGACACCGGAAGAGCTCCTCACCCATCAGGCTCTCATGCAGGGAACGGAAACCTGGCAGGTGATGGATGGAGACAGGGTGACAAACATTCGCCCACAGGGACGTTTCAAGGCCGACAACGGAGCCGCCCTCGCCGTCGCAGCAGTTGCCGGTTTGGGGATCGCCGTGTTGCCCGACGATCTTATCAAGGATCATCTGGACTCGGGCGAGCTGGTCCGCGTCATGAAACGCTATCCGCCGCCGCCGGCGGGAATATTTGTCGTCAGACCGCCCGGCCAGCATCCGGCAAGAAAAATCCGGGTGCTGACCGAAATGCTGATCGAGTGCTTTGACCATGGCCCGGCGACGGTGTTCCGTTCCAATGCCGGGGAAGCCCCCGGCCGCCACCTGACCGGCGCGTTTTCAAAAACGAGTGCGCTCCATCCGTCACTCAGCAATGGGCTTCGGGAGAACCAGATCGCCGACGGTATATGTGTGGAACTCGCTTCTGGAGACGGTGTCCAGTTTCCGGAATTTTTTGACGAATTGCGGATCGGAAAAGAACTCGTCGACATTGCCGGTTCCCTGAATGGCCTCGACGTTGACGACCGTCTCTCCGTCGGTGCTTTTCGCAAGGCTGCTCCAGAGGAACCCTTCTTTCCGTTCGGCAACATAGTGAACGACATCCTGAATAATGGCGAAGGCTTCGTCCTGCTTTCCCGGATGCGCATGAATGACGTTGACAACGAAGGTCGTGGGAGCGGGGGAACCCGCAAAAGCTGCGATAGGTTTGGTTTCCATGAGTTATCTCCATTTGAAGCTCGAGCCATTTCGGCCGCGACGACATCTGGATATCGGAAGCAAAATAGCGGATAAACGAGCTGCTATTCTTAACATACCGGACAAAAATTCTTTAATCGCGGCGTCATGGACAAGCTCGGAACACTCGGCATATTCATTCAGGTGGCGGAAGCGGGAAGCTTCGTGGCCGCCGGGCATCGCCTCGGCATCTCGGGATCCGCCGTCGGAAAAGCCATTGCGCGTCTGGAGGAGGAACTCGGCGTAAGACTGTTCAATCGCTCGACGCGCAGCATGGCCCTGACGGAGGATGGAAGTTTCTTCCTCGATACATGCCGACGCATCCAGTCCGAATATGAGACCGTGCAGGCGCAACTGTCGAGATCGCAGGCCGTTCCGCGCGGGCAACTTCGGGTGAGCCTTCCGCTTGCGGGCATGCTTCTGATGCCGACGATATCCGCCTTCATGGAGGTATATCCCGAAATCAGCCTCGACCTCGATTTTACCGATCGTCTGGTTGACGTCATCGAAGAGGGATTCGACGCCGTCATCCGAACGGGCGAGATCAGGGACACACGGCTGATGAGCCGCAAGCTCGGCACCTTCAGACACAGCGTCGTGGCGGCGCCCGACTACCTCAAGGCGCATGGACGCCCGGAGGTCCCGGAAGATCTTGTCCGGCACCGCTGTCTCCATCATCGCTTCGCCAATTCCGGAAAGCTGGAGCCATGGCCGCTGGTTCGCGAAGGACGCGAAATCAGGATCGATCTTCCGGTCGCCACCGTTGCGAGCACGCTGGAACCCCTGATCTACCTTGCGGAACGATCATTCGGGATAACATGTCTGCCCTCATTCGCAGTGACATCCGAAGTCGCTCAGGGAAAACTGGTATCGTTGCTGGACGATTATATGGCCGACACAGGGACCTTCCGCGTCCTCTGGCCGACCAATCGATATCTCTCTCCAAAAGTCAGAGCATTTGTAGACTATATGGCCGCCAATCTTTTCGCCCGGTTATCGAACCGGGGCATAGAGAACCACACGAACTCCCCATGCGCCGGGCCGGAAGCATCGTTGCGGGCATCAGCCTGCCGTGATCTTTTCCTGCAAGAGCCGGATGGCGAGATGCTGGAGCAGAATGATCGTCTTGGCATCGCGAATATCGCCGCGGCCGATCATCCGCATCGCCTCGGGCAAGGCGATTTCCAGCACGTCGATGTCTTCACCCTCGTCCGCTGAACCGCCGCCTGCCCCGACCTTATGTTTCTCGGCATATTCACCGTAGAAAAAGGCGAGATATTCCGTGACCGATCCGGGGCTCATATAGATATCGAACAGATGCGTAAGTTCGGAAACCTCATAACCGGTTTCCTCGATCAGTTCCGCGCGCATTCGCGTCGCCGGGTCAGCGCCTTCCAGCAGCCCCGCCGGTGTCTCGATCAGCGATTCCAGACCGCCATTCAAAAGTGCCGGCAACCGGAACTGGCGGGTCAGCAGCACATTGTCGCTTGCCGGATTGTACAACAGGCATGTCGCACCGTTGCCGCGATCATAGGCCTCCCGGATCTGCCGTTGCCAGCTTCCGTCCCTCAGTTGAAGTTCATACTCATACTTGGTCAGCCGTCCCCAATCATCCGCCAATACACGTTCGGAAATGGGGCGATAAACACTGCTACTCATCAAAGTCACCTCGTTTTCGCCTGTCTTTTCAAATGCCTTGCAGCTGGCCTTCGACATGCGTGCGCGTTTCGCCGCCAACCCATATCTGGCCGGCATCGTCGCGGGTCAGGTAGATGCGGCCGTGGCGGCCAAGGCGCGTTCCCTGCGCCGCGACATAGTCTTCGCCAACCGCGCCCGTCGCGAACAGCCATTGCGCCAGCGAGGCGTTGAGGCTTCCGGTGACGGGGTCTTCGACGATGACGCCCAGATGATCGCTGAAGAAGGCGCGAACCTCAAAGGCGATCTCGCTGCCTTGCGCATGAGGGCCAACCACACCGATATCGATACGGCCGGGCCAATTGCGGGCCGGTTCGAGGCCAAGCACCTTTTCGGCCGATGCCAGCCTGATTCCCAGCCAGCCGGGACCATTATCGATCCAGGCGGCATCGATGATATCGCAAGCCTCGATCCTCAACAGCTGCCGCGCTTCTTCCAGTTCGGCCGGCGTCGGTGCGCCGGAACGGATAAGCGGCGGAGCGGCAAAACAAAGTCGCCCATGCGAGCGCCGGATCGTGACCAGTCCCGCACCGCATTCCTGAACAATAGCGGTTTGATTTTCTGGCATGCCGTTGGCGCAGAGCCAGGCATGGCAGCTGCCCAGTGTGGGATGCCCGGCAAAGGGCAACTCCCTGTCCAGCGAGAATATCCTGACCCGGTAATCAGCCTGCGGATGGGTGGGTTGCAGCAGAAAGGTGGTTTCGGAAAGGTTGAACCACCGCGTCAATCGCTGCATTTCATCCGCCGACAAAGCATCGGCGCCGATGACGACCGCCAACGGATTGCCGGAAAGCGGCCCGGAGCCGAACACGTCGATCATATGGATAACAAAACTCATGGCATGGCTCTTTCAGTTGGGATTGATCGGCAACGCCGATGGTGGGGCTCTCAATTCTGCGAGAGAAGCAATTTCAGTCCCGCAACGGCAAATACCGCAGAAAGCACGGATTCGATCCAGCGCCGCAATCTGGTGTAGAGCGAAATCATCGAGGCGGTGGAAAAGAGAAGCGCATAGCTGCCGAATACAATGACGCCGAGAAGGGCGCAGCCGCCAATGATCGCCGGCAACATGCCCGCAGGCGCGTCCTCGCGAAACCCCAGCGACATGATCGCTATCCAGGCCATGATGGCTTTCGGATTTCCGATGTGCATGAGGAGACCCTGCCGGTAGAGCGCCCGATAGGGTGGCGTCGCACGCCCGGTATTCATCCCCACAAGGTCGGAGACCGGCTTCAGGGCCGACCTGCCCGCTCGAAAGGCCAAATATAGCAGGTAGACGCCGCCAAATATCTTGATGATGAAAAGCGCCTGGGCATAGGCGGCCAGCACGGCGGACATGCCCGTCGCCGCAAGGATCGCCCAGAAGAGCGAGCCGGTGATGACACCGGCCGCCAAAGCGAGGGCGGGCATACGGCCGTCACGCATCGCCGTGCCCATGATCGCCATGTTGCTTGGCCCCGGGCTGGCGGTGGCGACGATATAGGTGCCGTAGACGAGGGCGATCTGGCTGGCGATCATTCCGATTTCTCCAGAAGCAGGACACTTCCCCAGCACTATTGCTGGAGGTCTCCGCGATGAACGATGTGAACCTTGTTACCGTCAGGGTCACGCAGATAGGCGCCGAAATAGCCGTCTCCGTAATGCGGGCGTGGCCCCGGACCTCCTTCATCCGTGCCGCCATGCGCAAGGCCGCCGGCATAGGCCATCTCCACCGCCTCTTTCGACGGCGCCAGAAAGGCGACCATGCCGCCGTTGCCAACCGTGGCCGGCTCGCCGTTGAAAGGACAATAGACATAAAAGCGGGGCAACGGGGAGTGTGCTGCCACCCAGCAAAGCGCCGCAGGCCCGCCATCCGGGGTAACGACCCGCCGCGTCAGGCCGAGCGGGACAAGCACCGCATCGTAGAAGCGTTCCGCCCGCTGAAGATCGCGTGTTCCGACGGTTACATGGCTGAACATTCGATCCTCCAGGCGCCGGCATCATGGCCGATCGCCCGCCGTAAAGTGTGGATTTCAATCAGCGTCGTCATAGCCTATGTTACACTTGGTGTTTATTGAAATAGTGTAACGTGACACTTTTATCGAAGGTACGACCGTGCTGCTGCAATCCCCCTGGACTCCCCGTCTTGCAGATATTGAGGCGAATGCCGCAGAACGGCTGGTGCTTGCGCTTGCCGATGACATCATCGAGGGGCGGCTGACGGGCGGCGACCGTCTGCCCGCCCATCGCGATCTTGCATGGAAACTGGGGGTGGGGCTTGGCACCGTGACAAAAGCCTATTCAGTTCTCGAACGGCGCGGACTGACACGCAGCGTCAAGGGCCGTGGAACATTCGTGGCGCTTCAGGAGGCGCACAAGGATCGGCAGTTCGACCTCTCCTCCAATGCGCCGCCGGCCACGCTTAACGCCCGCATTCTGGCTAGGACGCTAACGGGGATCGCCCGCAGGATCGATGCGGATCACATCAATCTTTACGCCCCGCCCGCCGGACATCTGGAACACCGCCGCCTTCTGGCCCACTGGCTCGAAACGCTGGGTCTGACTGTCGATCCGTCACATCTGGTGCTGACGAGCGGCGCGCGCCAGGCGCTGGCCCTGGCCTTCGATCTCGCCTGCGGCCCAAAGGGCCTGCTCCTGACCGAACGGATCACCTATCCCGGCGCGATCGCACTGGCCCGGCGTAAAGGATACCGGATGCAGGGTGTTGAAATCGATGCCGAGGGCATGGTGCCGGAAGCGCTTGCCGCAGCGCTCGCCGGCACGGCGTCGCGTGATGGCACAGCAGTCTACGTGACGCCGACGCTGCATAATCCGACAACCGTCACCATGGGCGCGGCGCGGCGACATATCATTGCGGATATTTGCCGCCGGGCTGGCGTATGGATCATCGAGGACGGTGTTTATGCGGCATCGGCCGAGGCCCTGCCGCCGCTCGCCTCATTGGCCCCTGAAATCTCGTTTCATGTGAACGGGCTCTCCAAATCCCTTGGTCCCGGCCTGCAGATCGGCGTGCTTGCATTGCCGGCCGGGCTGCACGACACCGCGGAAGACCTTCTGCAGGACATGCCGATGGCCCCATCCGCACTCTCCTGCGCGGTGGTTGAAGATTGGCTGACCTCCGGCATCATCTCGTCAATCCAGCGGGATTTACGCCACGAGGCCCGACGGCGCTCCAGTCTGGCGGTTTCACTGCTCGGCACGAACCAGCTTGGCTCGCATCCCGATGCATACAACGTCTGGCTGCCGATGGAACGTGACGCCGCCAATCGTTTCGCATTCGCCGCTGCGGCGATGCGTATCAAGTTGACCCCTCCGAAATCCATGCTGGTGAATCCCGGCGATCCGGCGAGCGGTATTCGGCTTTGTCTCGGCGGCCCGTCATTCGACGATCTCACGGAGGCGCTGACGCTTCTGGCGGGGCTGCTGAAGCGTTGGCCTTGAGGCCATCGGCAAATAAACAACGATACGAAAATTGCATGGAAGCGACCGTATATGATGAGTGATCACCCGCTTGTGCCGGACCAGAATGCGTGGAACCCCTGGAGCCCTGCCGAACTGTCCCAGCGACTGGACGGCGTATCGCTGCCATGGTGCGTTGTCGGCGGCTGGGCTCTCGATCTGTGGCAGGGGAGCAAGACGCGAGAGCATGACGATCTCGAATTCACGGTCCTGCGCGAAGATCTGAGTATTTTTCGCCGGAAACTGGGTGACATGGAGTTCTATACCGTCAACGATGGCACTATCGAACCGCTGCCGGCGGACCAGCACCCGGCTCCCGAGATTTTTCAAATATGGTGCTTCGATCGCCCTGCCGGGTGCTGGCGCGCCGATATGATGATCGAGCCGGGGACGAATGACACCTGGGTTTACAAGAGAAATCCGGAAATAAGGCGGCCGCGGATCGAAATGGTGTCGCTGACCGCAGACGGCATCCCTTATCTCAATCCCTCCGCCGTGCTTCTGTTCAAGGCAAAGCACAGGCGCCCCAAGGACGAGGACGATTTCGCAAGAGCCCAGCCAAAATTACCTCTTTCGGAAAGCCTCTGGCTGCGAGACTACCTCGAGCGCCTGCACCCGGGTCACGACTGGGTACGGGCGCTGCGCCTCCCGTAAAGCCCGCTTGCGGTTAAACCGTCCGCAAAACGCCAAAAGCGCCTCATTTTACGACTTTGATCGCCCAATGTTTAGTCAAACATCGCAGGCGCATTTGTTTTATGCAGCAGCACCTATCTAAACGGATAGGTGCTGCACTTTCAAACCAGCCATACTACCCACCCAAAAGAGTGAAGCCCCTATTCGCCTAAGCTCTTTCGTCCGGCGGCAAGCCGATGCACCGTAAGGCATCGGAACAAGCGGCGCAGTCACCGGAGGCTCGGCAAGCGTCGGATACGCAACTTCAGGCCTGGTTTTGCCCGCATATGCAAGTCGTTGCGGTGCTGAAGGAGATATCGAGAATGCGTGACGTCCATGTTCGTGTCGTATCCCCCATCGTAACGCGCGGCTTTCGCAAGCTGGCGGATCTCAAGGCGCTGGAATATCCAGGCATCAGCCTTTCCCACGCCGAAATAGCCACCGGGCCGGGCTCGATTGAAAGCGAGTTCGAGGCGGCGATGTCCGTTCCCGGCACCCTGCTTGAAATAGCCCGCGCCGAACGTGAAGGCGTCGATGCCGTCATTATCGATTGCATGGGCGATCCCGGCCTGCGCCCGGCCCGGGAGATTTCCGGCATGGTCGTTCTCGGGCCATGCCAAACCGGCATGCATGTTGCTTCCATGCTGGGACACAAATTCTCCGTCATCACCGTCATGCGCCGCCTGATCCCGTCTTTTGAAAACACCGCCGCCCTTAGTGGCCTTTCCAGCAAGCTGGCCTCGGTGCGCAGCGTCGATATTCCCGTGCTGGATCTCGAGGCGGACCTTGCCGCCACCGCCCGCCGCCTCGTCGAGGAAGGCAGGAAGGCGGTGGAGGAAGACGGCGCGGAAGCCCTGATCTTCGGCTGCACCGGCCTGATGGGATGCGCCGCCGGCTTGCGTGAAGGGCTGCTTGCCGAGGGCATCGACGTTCCCGTCGTCGATCCCATCCCGACAGCCGTTTCCATTGCCGCCGGCCTCGTCCGCGCCGGCCTTTCCCAGAGCAAGACGACCTATCCGGCGCCACCGGAAAAGGAACTGATCGGCTACGACGCACTGCACACGGCCATGTTGCCGCAAGCGGCCGAATGACGGGAGATCACGCAACATGGCGGTATCCGCAATGACGACAACGGACAAGCAGATGGACGGCCTGCCCCTCGCTCAGGTTTCGCCGGCGCGAAAACGCTTGAGCGACGGTTTCGGCTTCTGGCTGCTCCTGCTGCCCGCCCTGATTTTTTTCATCGCCTTTTTCGTCGTGCCCACCGCCTCGCTTTTCGCCCTCGCCTTCAACAAATCGGTGGCCGGCGTCATCACATTGTCGAGCGCGATCACTTTCGACAATTTCGTGCGCATCTTCACCCGCGCCATTTATTACGAGGCCATCCTGCGTTCCGTCGGCATTGCCGCCGTGGTGGCGCTCGTCTGCCTGGTGCTCGGATATCCGCTTGCCTATGTCATCGCGAAAACGGTCAATCCCGGCCGTAACACCCTGCTGATGATCCTCGTATTATCGTCCATGCAGCTCGACATGGTCATCCGGCTCTATGGGCTGATGGTACTTCTGGGCGATAACGGTCTCATCAACGGCGCACTCATCCGCATGGGCATCGTTTCGCAACCGCTGCCGCTGATGTACAACATCTTCGGTGTCGTGGTCGGGTTGGTGCAGATCACGCTGCCTTTCATGATCCTCTCCCTGATCGGTATCATCAAATCCATCCATCCGGCGCTGGAAGAAGCAGCCAGATCGCTCGGTGCCTCCCGCACAAAGGCCTTCTTCTCCATCGTCCTGCCGCTTTCCATGCCGGGAATTCTGGCGGGCACGCTGCTGGTCTTCGCACTCGCCATTTCATCCTATGTCGTGCCGGCGCTGATGGGCGGCTGGAAGGTCATGGTCATGCCGATCCACATCTACCAGCAGGTGGCGGAAACCGGACGCTGGCAATTCGGCGCGGCAATCGCCGTGGTCCTCTTCGTCACCAGCCTGATGGCGATCGCCGTCTATCACCGCGCTGCCATGCGCACCACGGGAGGGCGCAGCTGATGCGTGAGGAATCATCCATTCCGCTTGTTTTCAGGCTTCTGTCGGTCCTGACACTGACCGTCCTGCTGGTGCCAGTCATCATCGTCATCCTGTCCGGCCTGAATGCCGGCGACTACCTGACCTTTCCGCCGCAGGGTTTTTCCCTGCGCTGGGTCTATGCCTTCCTGACCTCGCCGACCTTCCTCTCGGCCTATGGCGTTTCCTTCCTCGTTGCCGGCATCTCGACAGCGATTTCGACGGTACTAGGCACCATGGCGGCCCTTTTCCTGACACGGTCGTCCAGCCGGCTTGTCGCACCTTTGCGCGCCTTCTTCATGATGCCCATCGTCCTGCCGGGGGTGGTGCTTGGCCTTGCGCTCTATGTGTTTTACGTCACCACCGGCATCGGGCTCGCGCGGAGCATGACCGGGCTTATCATCGGCCATGTCATCGTCACCTGCCCCTTCGTCATCGCCACGGTCACCGCCGCCCTCGTCGGCTTCGACCGCAGCCTGGAAGAGGCGGCGCGCTCGCTCGGGGCGTCTCCCTTCACCGCTTTTCGCCTCGTGACGCTGAAGATCATTTCACCGGCCATTTCGGCAGGCACCATCTTCGCTTTCATCATTTCCTTTGGCCAGTTCGAGGTGACGCTCTTCCTCTCGACGCCAAACCTGCAAACCTTGCCGATGGCCATGTATGTGGCGCTGCGTTACGCCTTCGAACCCACTGCGGCGGCGGCAGGCATCTTCGCCATCCTCCTCGTCGTCGTCTCGATGGTGGCGACCTCCAGGCTCATCAATCTGAAGCGCATTTTCGGCGGCTAGGCCCCCGCCGGACATTCAATGAAATACCCGTATCCATAGATTCAAAAACAAGGGGAACATGGACATGACAGGAATGACATTCGATCCCGGCCGCCGCAGGCTCCTCAAGATGGGTGCTGCAGCGGCAACCTTGCCGCTCTTCAACATCAACCACGCCTTCTCGCAGGATGTGACCTATGACGGTTCCGTTTTCGATGCCGGCGGGGCGGTGTTGCGTATCGGGGAATGGGGCGGCCCCTGGGGCGAACTGGTGCACAAATATCTGCTGACCGACTTCGCGAAAGATTTCAACTGCAAGATCGAATATGATTCCACCTGGCCGTGGTTTCCGAAATTCGTCGCCAACGGGCCGAAGAAACCACCGCTCGACATCACCAACTGGAACCTGCCGGAAATGTTCAAGACGGCGGCGGCGGGAGATTTCTTCCACACGATCGACGAAATCCTTCCCAATGTGCCGAACGGCAAAAATCTCTGGCCCTTCGCCACCGCGAACGGCGTCGGCGTCACCTGGGCCTTCAACCAGTATGTGCATGCCTATCGCACCGACCTCGTTACCCCGCCGCCGACCAGCTTCAAGGACATGTGGAAGCCGGAATTCGCCGGCAAGCGTGGTACCTACATCACCTCCAACACCCTGCAGATGGACTTCTTCCTCGTCGCCTGCTCGCTCTTCGGCAAGGACCAGTACGATCTCGACGCCGGTTACAAGGCGATGAAGGAATTGATGCCCGCCAAGATTTCGGATTTCACCGGCAACATGCAGACGCTGATGGATCGCGGGGAAGTGGTCATGGCCGTGCAGAGCGATGCCGAACCGATGCAGGCCCGCGACAAGGGTGCGCCTTTTGCCGTGATGTACTGGAAGGAACTTCAGCCGATCCTCACCCAGACCTACACGGTCAGCCGCTATTCCGAGCCGACCCAGAAGAAGCTTGCCTATGCGCTTCTCAACCGTGCGCTGGAGCCGTCCTTCATGACCAACATGGGCAGGGAATTCTACCTGCGTCCCACCGTCTCCAACGCCGTCCTGCCGGATAATCTCGTCAAGGCCGGCATCGTCAACAGCGCCGACGCCACCAAGGATTTCTGGCTGCCGAACTGGAAGGCCTATCTCGAAAACGAAGACGATATCGTCGAGACCGTGAACGAAATCTTCGCGGGCTGACCCTCGCACCCGCAGAACGTCGTGGCCGGCCCCGCCGGCCACGCCCCAGAGGGAAAGGACAACGGAAGCCGATGTCGGATATTCAACTGAAAAGCCTCGTCAAATCATATGGCGACAATGTCGCCGTCGCGGGCATCGATCTGCACATAGAGCAGGGCGAGTTCTTTTCGCTGCTGGGACCTTCCGGCTGCGGCAAGTCCACGACATTGCGCATGATCGCCGGCTTCATCCGCCCATCTTCGGGACATATCCTGATCGGATCGGACGATGTCACCCATCTGCCGCCGGAAAAGCGCGACATCGGCATCGTCTTCCAGAATTATGCGATTTTTCCGCATATGAGCGTGGCGGAAAACATCGCCTTCGGTCTGAAGCTGCGAAAGAAATCCAGGGAGGAAATCGACAGCTCCGTCGCCTTCGCGTTACGCCAGGTCGGGCTGATCGGATATGAAAATCGCTATCAGCGCCAGCTCTCCGGCGGCGAGCAGCAGCGTGTGGCCCTTGCCCGCGTGCTGGTTACCGAACCGCGCATCCTGCTTCTGGATGAGCCGCTTTCGGCGCTCGACAAATCGCTGAGGGAGGAGATGAAATACTGGATCAAGGACCTGCAGAAGAAGCTCGGCATCACCACCGTTTATGTGACCCACGATCAGGATGAGGCGCTCACCATGTCCGACCGCATCGGCGTGATGCAGAAGGCCAAAGTCGAGCAGGTGGGCACGCCACAGGAAATCTACGAAAGGCCGAAGACGCTTTTCGTCACCACCTTCATCGGTCAGTCCAACGTCATCGATGCCACGGTGAGAGGCCGCGAAGGCGAAAGACTCGCGGTCCGCTTCGGCGACAGCACGGCGCTAACCAGGCTTCCATCCGACAATTTTGCCGAAGGCAAGGCCGTCAAGCTGGTGGTCAGGCCGGAAAACATCATCATCGGCGAGGCCGGCACCGGCCTTGCGGCAACCGTCGTTTCGGAAACCTATCAGGGTGCGCTTGTCCGCTACCATCTTTCGGTCGGCGGGCAGGATATCGTCGCCGAGCGGCAGAACCAGTCCCATCTCGCAAAGCTGTCGCCCGGACAGGCGATCGGCGTGACGTGGGACCCGGAACGATCCGAAGTGCTGGTGGCCTGAGGCCCGGCCACCGGAACCAGAAAATCGGGAAAGGATGCAATGTGCGGCGACAGGCCGCGCAGGCGCCCTTCCCTTGTCAATCGACAGGAGAAAGACATGCGTATTGGCATTGATGTGGGTGGCACGAATACCGACGCCGCCCTTATGGATGGGGCAGCGGTCATCGGCGCCTGCAAAAGCCCGACAACGGCCGATGTCGGCTCGGGCATCGTGACGGTGCTGAAAAAGCTTCTCGGCATGACGGGCGCATCCGTCTCGCAAATTCAGGCGGTGATGATCGGCACGACCCATTTCACCAATGCCGTGGTCGAGCGCAAGCGCCTGCTGGAAGTCGCCGCCATCCGCCTCGGCCTGCCGGCCACCAAGGGCCTGCCGCCGCTGACCGACTGGCCGAAGGACTTGGCCGACACGCTTGGCCGCCACACATTCATGCTGCGCGGCGGACATGAATTCGACGGGCGCACCATCGCGCCTCTCGATGAAAAGGGATTGATGGAGGTTGCCGCCACCGTGCGCGAACGCGGCCTGAAGACGGCGGCCATCACCTCGGTTTTTTCGCCGGTCACGCCGGAAATGGAGCTTCGCGCCGCCGAAATCCTGCGCGACGCGGTTCCTGACGTCGCCATCTCGCTCAGCCATGAAATCGGCAGGGTCGGCTTTCTTGAGCGCGAAAACGCCTCGATCATGAATGCCTCGCTGGCCGAGCTCTCCCGCAAGGTTGTCTCCTCCTTCCGCAGCGCGCTGAAGGAACTGGACATCAAGGCGCCCTTTTTCATCAGCCAGAACGACGGAACGTTGATGTCTCCCGACTATGTGGAGCGTTATCCCGTCCTCACCTTCGCCTCCGGCCCCACCAATTCCATGCGTGGTGCTGCCATGCTGGCGGGCGTCAAGGAAGCCATGGTGGTGGATATTGGCGGCACGACATCAGATGTCGGCATGCTCGTTCACGGTTTTCCGCGAGAATCGGCGGTTGCGGTTGATATTGGCGGTGTGCGCACCAATTTCCGCATGCCGGACGTGCTGGCCATCGGGCTTGGCGGCGGCTCGCTGGTGCGTGACGAGGGTAAGCGCATCGGTCCCGATTCCGTCGGTTACGAGATCACCAGCAAGGCGCTGGTTTTCGGCGGCGATACGCTGACTACCACGGATATCGTCGTGGCGGCCGGTCTGGAGGATATTGGCGACCGCTCCCGCGTTGCGCATATTCCCGCAAAAACCATCGAAACCGCACTGGACACCATGCACCGCATGGTCGATGAGGCCGTGGACCGCATGAAGACCAGCGCCGATCCGCTCCCCGTCATTCTGGTGGGCGGCGGTTCCATTCTGGTCTCGCGCGACCTGCCTTCGGCATCGAAAGTTCTGAGGCCAGAAAACGCCTCCGTCGCCAACGCCATCGGCGCCGCCATCGCACAGGTGGGCGGCGAGGTGGATCGCATCTTCTCGCTGGAAGGCACATCGCGCGACGCCGTTCTGGCAAGCGCAAAGGCCGAGGCTTCTGAACGGGCGGTAAAGGCGGGGGCGACTGCAGCCTCCGTCAAGATCATGGATATCGAGGAAGTTCCGCTTGCCTATCTGCCAGGCAGCGCCACCCGCATCCGCGTCAAGGCGGTTGGCGACCTGGTGATCGGTTGAGGACATGGCGATGAAACTCACACGTGAACATCTTGCCGATCTTGCCGTCGGCGCGGCCTTTCTCGGAACCGGCGGCGGCGGCGACCCCTATGTCGGGCGCATGATGGTGCAGCAATGCCTGGACGAAGGCTGCGAGGTCGAGCTGATCGACCCCAGCGAGTTGCCGGACGACAGTCTCGTCATCCCGACAGCCATGATGGGTGCGCCGACCGTGCTGGTGGAGAAAATCCCGTCTGGCGAAGAGGCCATCTTCTCGCTCCGTCGCCTTGAGAAACGGCTCGGTAAAAAAGCCGGCTACACCATGCCCATCGAGATAGGCGGCATCAACTCCACCATTCCGCTGGTCGTCGGCGCCCGGCTCGGCCTGCCCATCGTCGATGCAGACGGCATGGGGCGCGCCTTTCCCTTTCTCGAAATGGAAACATTCGGCGTTTACGGCATATCCGGCTCCCCCATGGCGGTCAGCAACGAATGGGGCGATTGTGCGCTGATCGAAGCCGTCGATAACAGGCAGATGGAATGGCTCTCCCGCGCCGTCGCCATTCGCATGGGCGGCTGCGCCTATATTGCGGAATATGCCATGAGCGGCGCGGAGGTGAAGCGCACGGCAATTCCCAATACGCTGACACTGGCGATCCACATCGGCAAGGTGTTGCGCAAGGCGCAGGAGGACCACATCAATCCCATCGAGGCGCTTCTCGGCTTCCTGCCCTCCACGCTTTACCGTTATGGCCGCGTCATCTTTCAGGGAAAGATCGTCGATGTGATGCGCGAAACCAAAGCCGGTTTCACCATCGGCCGCGCCCGCATCGAAGCCGTCGCGCCATTTACCTCGCAGATGGAAATAGAAATCCAGAACGAGAACCTGATCGCCAGGCAGGATGGCAGGGTAAGAGCCATCGTGCCGGACCTGATCTCGATCATGAACACGGAAACCGCCGAGCCAATCACCAGCGAAAACCTGCGTTACGGCCAGCGCGTCACCGTGGTCGCCGTCTCGGTGCCCGAGATCATGCGCACCCCGGAAGCGCTCAACGTGTTCGGCCCGGCCTGCTTCGGCCTGAAGGAACCCTTTACCTCCATCGAGGAGATCGACTGACATGGCAATCATCACGGAGCAGGACATAGACGATCTGGCCGTCGGCGCGGCCGTTCTCGGCACCGGCGGCGGCGGCGATCCCTATATCGGCAAACTTCTGGCCAAGGCCGCCATTGAAAAATACGGGTCGGTGGACCTGATCTCGCTCGACGCGGTGCCCGATGGCGCAGCCGTTGTCGCCTGCGGCGCGATGGGAGCGCCCACCATTCTGATCGAAAAAATTCCCTCGGGCGAAGAAGGCGACCTTGCGCTTGAGACCTATGAGGACCACACCGGTATCGATGTCGGCGCCATCATTCCCTTCGAGGCGGGCGGCATCAATTCCATGATACCCATCGTGCTGGCGGCCAAAAAGCGCGTGCCGGTCATCGATGCGGACGGCATGGGCCGCGCCTTCCCGCAGCTCGAAATGGAAACCTTCAACGTCTACGGCGTGCCGGCAAGCCCGGTGGCGGTGGCCGATGAACGCGGCAACCGCGTGCTGATCGAGACCGAAGACGCCGCAAAGGCCGAGTGGCTGGCCCGTGGCGTAACCATCCGCATGGGCGGGCAGGCCTATATCGTCAATTACGGCATGGATGGCGCAACGGCAAAACGCGTCTCGGTGCCGGCCACCATGTCGCTTGCCGTCGGCATTGGCCGGACCCTGCGCGAGGCGGTCGCAGGGCATCTCGACCCGGTCCGGGCGCTTGTCGATTTTTTTGCGGGCACGCATTACGGCCATGCCGAAATCATCACCTCCGGCAAGGTCTGCGATGTCGCCCGCAAGGAAGAAAACGGCTGGTCGGTGGGGATTGCCACCATCGAACCCTTCGACACCTCGAAACCGAAGGTCAAAATCCGCATCCAGAACGAAAATCTCGTGGCCGAGGAGGAAGGCGGCCGCGTGCTGGCGATCGTTCCCGATCTCATCACCGTGCTCGACATAGACACGGCCGAAGCCATCACCACCGAGAGGCTGCGTTATGGACAACGCGTGAACGTGCTTGCCGTGCGTGTACCGCCCATCATGCGCACGCCGGAAGCGCTTGCCGTCTTCGGTCCCGCCGCCTTCGGCCTGCCGCAAGCCTACCGGCCACTCGGCTCTTGACGAACGCCCGGCATCAGGCGCTGATAATGCCCTGCCCTTTCCGGACATCATTCCGGCCGGGGCCGGTCGTTCAGTGACGAAAGAGGACCGATGCCGAGCCGTGTCTTGCGTGAAAAGCCGTTGCATGCCGTAAGAACCTTTACCGGCGCCGGGTTGCGCGTCAGCCCGCCGCGCATGCTTTTTTCAGGCATCGAAAGACCCTATCTGCTCTCCAAGCTGGCCGCAGGGCTTGCCAGACAGATCGTCGTTCTTCGCGCCCCGCCCGGTTTCGGCAAGACCGCCCTGATGAAAGCGGCCTATGAGCGTCTGGTGGACGGCACCCTTACTTTGCCGGGCATGCGCGATACGGCGGTTTCCCATTGCTCCTGGCTCAACGCATCCGGCATTGCATCCCCTGAGCGTTTCGTCGGTGAATTGCGTCAATCGCTTGGCCTTGCCGCAATGGCGGACACGCAGGATGCGATGACGGACGCCATGGAAGCGGTGGCTCGGCGTGAGGGCCTGACCATTCTTTTCATCGACAATGTCGACGAAATCGACACCGGCAGCCGATACCGGCTTCTGGAGCAGCTCATTTTTTCCGCGCCCGATACGCTCCGTATCGCCTGCTCGTCCTGTTCTCCCGCGCAATTGCCGCTTGCCCGGCTGAAGGCACGCGGCGTATTGACGGAGGTGACCGCGCGAGAGCTCGAATTCGGGCGATCCGACCTGCGGCGGCTGCTGGCCCGTGGCGCGATGGCGGCGCTTGTCGACCCCCTGATGGAAATCACCCGTGGCTGGCCCGCGTTGGCGCAACTCGCCGCGGGCATCGTAACCGGAGGCCCGACGGAAGAAGAGCGGCGCCTGTTGCTCGCCGGAACCCATGCCGATTTGATGGACTACACGCGCGAAACCGTCATCAACCGGCTTTCTCCGGCGCTCCTGTCCACCCTGCGCCGATTGTCGCCTTTCTCGGAATTTCGTCTTGATCTCGCCTCCGACCTCGGTTTGCCCGGCTTGACGGAAGAGGATCTGGCCATGCTGGAGGCCATGCATCCCATTATCGAAAACGGGCCGAATGGCTGGCTCTCCCTGCACCCCGTGCTTCGCACCTGCCTCGAACGGGACACCGCCTTCGTTTCGGAAACGGAAAAGAAGGCGCTGCATCGCCAGGCCGCCCTCTGGTTTGCAACCCGCGCCCATCTGGAACGCGCCGTTTCCCACGCCGCCCAGAGCGGCGATTTCCATATGGCGGAAGAAATCATCGGCAAGGCCGGCGGCGTCGATATTTTCCTGCGGGCCGGGCATCAGGTGCTGGAGCACCTCATCGATAATTTTCCGCCGGAAATCCTGCATGCATCGCCCGGCCTGATGGTCTGTTATGCCGTGGTGCTCTCCAAGCGCGGCAATGCGGCGGCCGGACGCGAACGGCTCGATATTCTGAAAGAAAACGGCGAATGGTCCGCTGCCGCACTTGCCGCCGTCGACCGTAGCGTCCTCGACCATATCGACAGCCTGATCGATGTTTATGAAGACCGCCGCATGAGCCCTGCCGAGGCGCAACGGCTGGAACGGGCCGCCGCCGCCCTGCCGCCGCATGCCACATGGGAACTCGCCTGGCTCTTCAACCACCTCTGCATCATTTACACCCGAACCGGCGAGCTTGAGGAAGCGCGGCGGGCAGCGCTGAAGGCGCTCGGCTATTACCGCGAGGAGAAAACGCCCTATGCACAGGTCTTCATGCTCATCCACCTCGGCCTCGTCAGCACGCTGACCGGTGAATTTTCCGCCGCCCTGCAGTTTTGCCGGGAGGCCGAAGAACTGGTGGAACGGGTGCACTGGACGGACCGGAACCTGCTCGCCATCGTCCGCCTTGCAACAGCCGATGTGCTTTATCAGCAGGGTGAGGTGCTTCACGTCGAGCAGACGCTCACGGAATGCGTGGAGCCGCTGATACGCGGCGAAAGCTGGGTCGACCTTTTCATGCGCCTGTTCTGGCTGCTGGCCCGCAGCCGTCTTCAGGTAAGCGGCTTCGACGCCGCCGCTGCCGCAATCGACAAGGCGGAGGAAGTGGCGGTGGAGCGCAACCTGCCCCGCCTGAAGACCGCGGCTGCCATCATGCGTGTCGATCTGCTCGTCAGGGCCGGCATGATCGAGTCGGCAACGCAGGCGATGGAACGGGTGGAAACCCTGAAACAGGCGGGCGGTCCCGGCAACTGGACCTGGCGCGAGGCCTATGATTTCGACATCGCCAGCGCCCGGTTCGCGCTTGCGCAGGGGCAGGCGCCGCAGGCATTGCTAAGGCTCGAAGCTCTGATCCTCTCCGCCAAGGCGTCCGGCCGCGCCTATCACCGCATGCTGGCCGAAATCATGGCGGTACAGGCCTCGTGGAAAGCAGGCCGACAACAACAGGCCTTCGCCTATCTGCAATCGGCCATCGCCCTTGCCCGCGCTCACGAGGCGACCCAGCTCTTTACCGATGAAGGGCACGATCTTGCCACCACATTGCGCGCCATCGTGCGCCGTTTCGGCCTGAAGGTATTCAGCCCGAACGCGGTGGAATTCATGAGCCGCATCGTCGGACACGGTCTTGGCCGCCAGCCACGCATGGTGATGCCGCTGGGCGGCAATGACGACGGCGCAACACATGCCGCCGGACTGCTGAGCGGGCGGGAAACCACCGTTTTGAAACTTCTCTCCGAAGGCCGCAGCAACAAGGAAATGGCCCGCGATCTCGGCCTTTCGGAAGCGACCGTAAAATTCCACCTGAAGAACATCTACGCGAAGCTTGGTGTCAGCCGGCGCGGCATGGCCGTCTCCGTCAGCAAACATCTCAAGCTGACCGACCGCGAATGACGCCGACACCGATATGCGATGTCGGCCGGTTCACATGAGGTTCGTAAACTGGACTACCCTTGAACCAGGTTGAGGCAAATGACGGTCCTGTCATCACTGAATTCCGCCGTTGTCGAACCTTTGACGGACGGATACTCACGCAGCTTGTGAAAATCCACCGCCTCGACACGCGCGAATTCCGCTTCCCAGGCCGCAACATCCGTCCCCGCCGGCAGGGACAAATAGCCGTCGGAGAATATTTCAACGCTCGAGAGCCCGTCTTTGGCGATGCGGACGTCAACCGTCCCCTCCTGCATGACGGTTCCGCCATTCACCGAGGCGTAACCCAGTACATGCCCATGCCGGTTTGCGAATTGCGGCTGAACACGGATTCCACCCATCAGGAATTCCTCGACCGTTTCAATGTCGTTCTCAAGGCCGCTCATCCCGGCCGCGGCAATGACGACATTTTCCGCATCCCGCGCCGTCATGATACCGTTTGCGACCGCTGAACGCAGGCCGGAGAAAATCGTCGCACGCGTGCGCGCCTCTGCCGCATTGCCATCGCCGATGGCGGCAAGAAGCTGTTTGAACACGAATATACGCGCCGAAGTGCTTACCGTATCGATCAGCTTTGTGTGCTGAAACAGACGCGTGCCGTTGATCCTGACGCCGGAATCGCCGGCAAGCAGTAGGCGGAAGCTGTCGCCCATATCCGCCACGATCGCCAGGGTGGTCGATGGCGGATGGCCGGCATTGATGCGCTGCGCCTCCTTTTTCAGAATATCGCTGATATTCTGAAAAAGCGCGGGCGCGGCGAGCGTTTCCAACCTGCCGTCAAGGCTCATCTCAGCAACGGCATTGGCGGCGGCAAGGGCTGCGACGCGGCCGGAACTAAGCCCGCTGTAACTTGCTCCGGTCGGATCGGTCGCGCCGTCGAAAACGGCCAGAACCCGTCCGGGAATGAGAAGTGCCACATCGTCCCCCGGCTTTGCGGCGTTCTTGTATTTCGATTGCGAAAAGCTCGCGATATTCATCTTTCTGGTGTCCTTGCAGAGGGAGGCTGGCGGCGACACATGGGTCGCCGCTGCTGCAGTTTTGAATGATATTTGATGGTTTCAGACGAAAGAGGCTTCCTTGTCTTCCGAAAGCCGGAAGACGACGAAGACGCAAAGTCCGGTGCTGACGAGAAGTAAGGTGGAAAGTGCCGCGGCCGTGCCGAACTCGCCGTCAATCACCTGAATATAGATCAGGACGGGCATCGTGATCGTCCGCGCCGTGTAGAGGATCAGCGTCGAGGACAATTCGTTGATGGCGGTGATGAAGCTCATTAAGGAACCGATGATGAGTCCCGGCAGCATCAGCGGCACCGTCACCGATATGAACGTCTTCGCCGGCGAAGCGCCGAGATTGACCGCGGCCTCCTCGATGGACGGCTTGATCTGCCGCAGGATCGAGGTCGTGGAGCGCACGCCGTAAGGCAGGCGACGGATAAACACCAGCAGGATGATGATGAGTGCCGTGCCGGTAATGTCAAAAGGCGGATAACGGAACGTCGTGACATAGCCGATTGCCATGACGACGCCGGGTATCAGGTAGGGAACCATCAGCAGAAGATCGAGCGAGCCTGATACTGCATTGTCCCGCCTGACCACGATGAAAGAGAGCAGGCCGGAAACGATGGCGATCAACACCACAGCGGCAAGCGCAAAGGTGAAGCTGTTGGCAATCGCCTGCGGTGAATCGCGAAGAATGCGGGCATAGCTGTCCAACCCGAAGCCGCCTGTGAAGACGGGACCGTTTGTTGCGAGGAACGATGTGTAGATGACCGTAAGGGACGGCAGCATGGCGACAAAGATGACCAGATAGCAGAAACCGTGCACGATGAAAGATTTCAGCGGGCGCATGGAGAGCTTTACCGGCCGATTGGTCAACGAGCTGGCATAACGGCGCTTGGCGAGAATGTGCCGCTGCAACAGAAGTGCGGCCATGGAAATGGCGATCATCACCATGGAAATCGTGACTGCCATGGTCGGTGTGCCGGCCATTTCGGAGGTATATTGCGCATAGGCGATGGTCGAGAGCGTCCTGATGCCCTTGCCGAGGATTGCCGGCGTTCCGAAGTCTGCAATGGACAATACGAAGCAGATGATCGCGCCGGTGCTGACTGCCGGAAAGACCAGCGGCAAGGTGATCTTGCGGAACCGTTGGAACGCCGTGCAGCCGAGGTTTTCCGCCGCATCCTCATAGGATTTGTTGATGGTGTTCAGCGCATTTTCCGTCATCAGGAAGATATAGGGAAAGAACTTCAGGCTGAAGACCATGACGATACCCGGTATCCCGTAGATGGTCGGCAGTGAAATGCCGGCGAAAGACAGGAGATTGGTGACCGCACCGTTGGCGCCGAACAGCATGATCCAGGCATAGGCGCCGATGAAGGGCGGCGCGCACAGAACCAGCACTGCGAAGGTGGCAATGAAGGTGCGGCCCTTGATGCGGTATCGCGACGTGCAGAAGGCAAGCGGAATACCGAGCAGGCAGGCCCCCAACATGCCGAGCACGCCGATGACGAGCGTATTCCACAATGCCACGGTATAAAAACGCCGCGTCAGCACCTGAACATAGTTGCCGAAACCGAAAGCACCCGTCTTGGCGTCGAAGAAGCTGATGAAGAACACGCTGAAAATCGGCAGGATCAAAAAGATCGCCAGCATTACAACGGCAAATGCCGTCACGCTGGTCCAGAAGCCCGGCAGTCTCAGGCGGAAGCCGCCCGTGGTTACGGTTGCGGTCACATCCGTCATGACAGGCGCTCCCCGGTAACGCCCTCACCGAAGAGCTTGGTATCACCCGCAGACCAGGAGAAAACCGTTTTCTGGCCGGGCTGGAGGGCGATGATATCGGGCGACGGCTTGGTGATCGCCTCGATTTCCTCTCCCGACGACAGCACTGCGGCAACATTCATCTCGCGACCGGTGAAGCTCACCTGTCTTATGGTGACAGGTAGCTCGATGCGGTCTTCATCTTCGTTCGCAGGCGAGCCAACGGTAATCGCTTCGGGACGGATGGCGGCAACGACCGTTCGTTGCGGCGCAATGGCGTCGACCTGCGGCAGCCCCACTTTGTGCCCGGAAATGGATATCTGCCCACCCGAACGATCCAGCGTCAGGAAGTTGTTTGCCCCCACGAAGGAGGCGACGAAACGGTTGGCGGGGTTGTTATAAACTTCCCAGGGCGCTGCGGCCTGCTGGATGACGCCGCCATACATCACACAGACCAGATCGGACATGGCAAGCGCCTCCTCCTGATCATGGGTCACATAAACCGTGGTAATGTTCATGGCCTGCTGGATTTCGCGCAACTCGCGCCGCAGATCGACGCGCAGTTTGGCATCGAGGTTGGATAGTGGCTCGTCCATCAACAACACTTTCGGATTGATGACGAGCGCTCGCGCCAGGCCGACGCGCTGCTGCTGACCGCCGGATAATTCATGCGGCATGCGCTTGGCGTAGGGAGCGAGCTGCACGATATCGAGAATCTTGCCGACACGTTCACGAATCTCGGCGGAAGACGCCTTGCGCTGCTTCAAACCGAAGGCGATGTTGTCGAAGACGGAAATATGCGGAAATACCGCATAATCCTGAAAAACCATGCCGACATCGCGCTTATGTGCGGGCACATGCTCGATCGCCTGTCTTTCGATACTGATACTGCCGCTGTCCTGCTGGTGAAAACCGGCAATCGTGCGCAGGAGGGTCGTCTTGCCGCATCCGCTCGGACCGAGAAGCGTAAAGAACGATCCCGAGGGGATGGAGATATTGATGTCGGAAAGGGCAACGACATCCCGGTAGCTCTTTTTTATGCTGGTAATTTCCACGGCGGCCATGTGCTGCTCCATGACAGATCCTGCACGGCCGGTGACCACGCTGGACAAACGAAAAGCGAATTGTGAATGGGATAAAGGGGGACGGCCGCTTCTGCGCCGTCCCCGGCAATTATCTTACTGAACGTCGAGCAATGTCTCGTTCCACTTTTCCATCAGGCGCGCGCGATTGTCCGCAGCCCATTTGAAATCGTATTTCGCGTCTGGAACATCGGAAAGCGGAACGAGTGCCGGATTGGCGGGAACATCGGTTCGAACCGAACGACGACCCGCCTTCACCACGATTTCCTGCGCTTCCCTGGAGACGATGAAATCGATGAAGGCCCTGCCATTGCCGGCATTCGGCGCTCCCTTCACGAGCGCCATGCCGTCAGGCGCGATTGCCGTACCCTCTTTCGGATAAACGATTTCGACCGGCGCGCTGCCAAGCTTGTAGCGCAGTGCGGCATCTTCCAGCGTAATGCCAACGGCCTGTTCGCCATCGTTGACGAAACGCGGCACCGCGCCTGAAGAGGTGGAAAGAACCGAGTTGCCGAGGATGCCGGTATAAATTTCCCAGCCTTTTTCCTCGCTGTCGAAATCCTGCAATACCGTTGCCATCTGAATATAGGCTGATCCGGACTGATCGGCGCGGGCCGACGAAATCAGGCCCTTATATTCCGGCTTTGCGAGATCGGCCCAGGACGTCGGAACGGGAGCGCCTTTCAGGGCCTCCTTATTGACGATAAAGGCCGTGACGACAGCCGTGAAAGGCACCCAGTTCGCGCTCGGTGAGAAGGCAGGGTTGATCGACGCAGCCTCAACCGGCTTGTATGGTTCGAAAAGTTCGGCGGAGAAATCGATGACCGTCCCATCGACGCTCCAGATCACATCGCCCGCCGCCTTGCCGCTCTCCGCCTTGATGCGGTTCATCAGCTCCCCGGACCCGGCTTTGACAAGCTCAACCTTGGTGCCGGTTTTCTTTTCGAACATGGGCAATAACTCGTCCATGAGCTGCTGCGGGGCAGCGGAATAGACCACGACGGTACCTTCGGCATGAGCGAAAGCCGCGCTGGCAAGGAAAGTGGCGCCGGCAAAAAGGCGCGCGAAAATAGTGCATGATTGACGCATAAGGGGTCTCCGTTTTTTTGTTCCCTGACAGTCCGGCCCTGCGACATGATTTCTTTTTGGTTTTGCCTGTCGCCACCCGCTGTCTGTTATTTATTTTCTTTACGTAAATTAATTAGTCAAGCCGAAATTTATTTCGAATATAAAAATAAAATATCCGATTGAAAAAGCACAATTCTTTATGATTTTCATTCACAGGCCTCCGATCTCTACGGCGGATTTTCCGGCAAAGCGCGGTGTACAATCGCGTAATTTTCGCTAATCATCCGGCATGATTTCTCGCGGGAGACTTTTTTGATCGATCTCGGCTACAATGAGCGGCGTCTGCTCGAGATTTTGCGCGGTAAGGGAGGCATGTCGCGTATCGAACTGGCGCGGGAGATGGATGTTTCCGCACCGACCCTTACTCGCCTGACCGCCAATCTTCTGGAATCCGGCCTCATCGTCGAAGCGGAGGAAGCCCGCAATGACGGTAAACGGGGCAAACCCTCCACCGCCATCGAAATCAACCCGAACGGGCTTTTCACACTTGGGGTCTACTTCAATCCAGACGATCTGCGTGTCTGCGTGGCCGATCTCAACGGCACGATAAGGCAGGAAATCAGGTCGGAACTGGAGGGGCACAGTTTTGAGCATATCATGGAGATGGCCGAGGCGTCCGCCCGGCAAGTGCTTGAAAAAGCGAAGATACGAAAGAAAGATGTGCTGGGCTGTGGCATCAGCTTTCCCGGCCATTTCAGGCGGGATCGCGGCCATGTCTTCCGTATCAAGCAGTTCGAAAGCTGGCGCGACATCGACGTCGACAAGGACTTCCAGCCCTATTTCGACTTCCCGGTCTTTCACGAAAATGACGGCAATACCGTCATTCTTTCCGAGCTCTATTATGGTGCAGGCCGCAATATCCGCAATTTCGCGATGATCTGGCTGACATATGGCATTGGTGGCGCCGTGGTGGTGCAGCGCCATCTCTATCGCGGCACCAATGGCAATGCCGGCGAGTTCGGCGGACTGTTTCCAAAATCCCATCCCCGCCCCTCGGGACAGGACCTGTGCGACACTCTGGCTGCTCAGGGCATCGGCATTCGACGCCTGAAAGACATTGACGAAAGTTATGCCGACCATCCTGCCGTGGCATCCTGGCTGGAACGGGCAACGGATCAGCTTCGCCTTCTTTCATTGACGGTCGCCCGCACGATGGATCCGGCAGCCATTATTTTCGGTGGATCGCTGCCGGACTGGATTCTCGAACATATCGTGCGGCGTATCGGTTCGCTGGACATACTCGGCGAAGATTTTTTCGTCGAGCCGCCGGAAATACGCAAATCAATCATGAGCGACTCGCCTCATCTCGGCGCCGCCAGCATACCGATCTACCGTGCCATCACGCCCAGCTATTATTCCGGGCGGGCGCTGAAAGGCTGGGCATGACACGCCATGGCCACCAGAGCGTTTTCCCCATTGGTCTGTGTGTTGATGACAGGGGACGCCGCTATCTGGATATGCGCCGCCGGAATTGCTCCGTGCCCTGCATGATCTTGTCCAGAAGAGCCTCTATCGCCCAGAAACGCTCCTGAATATCGAACGTCACCGCGCGGCTTTCGATGTCGCTTATGGTGCCGAGACGTTGGTGATAGAGCTTCGCCAGTTTGGGATACCCCATGGGCTCCGCCATGGCGGCGAGCGCCAGATAGACCGACAGCTCGTCAGCCAGTTCCGGTTGCCGGCCGGCTTCCGTCAGCAGCCATTTGTAGAGATCGGGATGGAAATTGGTGAAGACCCCGGTGAAACCGCGCGATCCCGCTTTCATGGCGTCGAATGCAATTGCCGCATTGGCATTGACGATGGCGAGCGGCGTATTCGCGGTGAGCGCTACACGCCGCTTGACCGTTTCAAGATCACAGGAGACATCCTTGAGGATAACGAAGCGACCGCTATTGGCGCAGAAGGAAATTTCGGCATCGGTCATGAGACGGCGATAGGGAGCCGGGCATTCGTAGAGACCAAGCGGCAGGTCGGAAGGCAGACGCTCGAGAAGCCAGCCGAGATCATCGAGAAACTTCGAGCCGCCCTCCTCCCGGGCATCCAGCCGGTTGGTGACAAGCACCATGCCGTCAACCCCCGTCTGCGCGATGGCGTTGAGCTCTTTCTGCTGATCCTCAAGCGCCTCGCTGATATGGCCCGAGGCAATGACGGGAATGCGGCCGGCTGCGGCCTTCTTGACAAAAGCAGCCAGTTCCACCCGCTCCTCAAGGGTGAGGAACATCATTTCAGAAGACTGGCAAACGGCAAACAGCGCGTCCGATCCATTGGCGATGTACCATTCCACGAGATTGGCGACACCTTCGAAATCTATCTTGCCGCCCCTGAAGGGGGTGATCATCACGGGAATGATGCCTTCGATACGCTTGGTCATTGTTTTCGTCCTGTCAAACATATGTGGTTCCGGTATTCCAATGCGGAAGCCTTGCCGGCGTGGGTCAGAGCTGGTTGCGTGGCTGGCGGTTCGCGAGCACATCGATCACGGCCTCGGCGGTAATCCGGCCGATGGAGGTGTAGGTTTCGTAGGTTTCCGCTGCCGTATGCGGCGTAGTGACGATCTGCGGCAGGGTGAAGAGCGGATTATCGGGCAAGGCAGGCTCCATCTCATAGACATCGATCGCCGCTGCCTGAAGATGGCCGCTGACGATGGCGTCGTAAAGCGCCTTCTCATCCACAAGGGCGCCACGCGCCGTGTTTATGAAAATCGAGCCGGGTTTCATCCGGGCAAAACGGCCGGCATCCATGAGGCGGCGTGTCTCCGGCAGGCTCGGCATCATCATCACGAGAATGTCGGAAGACGAAAGCACCTCATCCATCTCGCACATCCGCACACCAAGCTTCGTTGCGGCAGTCTGGTCGGGAAACTTGTCGTAAGCGATCACCTCCACCTCGAAACCGGAGAGTTTGCGCGCGATCTTGCGGGCGATGTTACCGAAACCGAGGAGACCGACACGACGGCCGATCAGTTCCTGCCCGACGAACCGGTCCCACGCGCCACCGCGCAAGGCATCGTGCAGATAGGGTATCCGGCGCATTGCCGAAAGGATCAGCCCGAGCGTCAGTTCGGCCACCGCATTGGCATTGCCGCCCGGCGCATTCGTCACCGCAATGCCATGCTGGTGGGCCGCATCGATATCGATATTGTCGACACCGACACCAAAACGCGCGATCGCCTTCAGTCGCGGGGCAAGGTGGAAAACACGGTCGTTCCATGTGTCGACACCGGCGATAACGGCATCGACATCGCCAAGTCTTGCCGATAATTCGTCAAATGTCATCGGCCGCCCGAAGCCGTTTTCAACGACGTCGATACCTTCCGCCTCCAGCATCGCCTTGGCGTCCGCGCAATAGCGGGAATAATTCGTTGCCGTTACCAGTACGGTCTTGCTCATTTCAGTGTCTCTCGGAAAATCGGAATTAAATACGTGCACCGGCCTGATCGAACAGAACGCAGCGATCGGGATCGAAACTCACGGTCAGGATCTCGCCCGGCGCAGGCGCCATATCGCCCGGCAGGCGGCAATTCAGCCGGTTGCCGGCAATATCCAGCAAGGCGAGCGTGTCGGCCCCCAATGGTTCGATCAGTTGAACGGGACCGGAAATCGTGGCGGACGACGAAGCCCGATGGGCCGAATCCAGCGAAAGATGTTCTGGCCGCACGCCGAGTTCCGCTGCGCCTTCATAGTCCCGGCGTTCGACAGAAACGGGGATGCGCGTGCCATCCGGCAGGGTTGCGACCCCATTCGAAAGCTGCACGGGCAGGAAATTCATGGCCGGCGCGCCGATAAAACCGGCGACGAAGCGGGTTCTCGGGTTGCGGTAAAGCTCCTGCGGCGCACCGATCTGCTGGATGTGACCGTCTTTCAGCACGACGATACGATCGGCCATGGTCATGGCTTCCACCTGATCGTGGGTGACATAGATCATGGTGCTGCCGAGCCGCTGGTGGAGCTGCTTGATTTCCGCACGCAGATCGACACGCAGTTGCGCGTCGAGATTGGAGAGCGGCTCATCAAAGAGAAAAACCTTCGGTCCGCGCACCATGGCGCGCCCCATCGCCACACGCTGGCGCTGGCCACCGGAAAGTTCGCGCGGGCGTCGCTTCAGCAGATGGGTGAGCTGCAGGGTGCGCGACACGTCTTCGACGCGCTGCTTCACCTGCGCCTCCGGCACACCGTTCATCCGCAGGGCAAAGCCGATGTTCTTTTCCACGGTCATATGCGGATAAAGCGCATATTCCTGAAACACCATCGCCACATCCCGTTCCCAGGGACGAAGCCTGTTGACGACCGTTCCGTCAATGGAGATCGAACCTTCCTGAAAATTCTCGAGGCCGGCAATCATGCGCAGCAGCGTCGATTTTCCGCAGCCGGAAGGACCGACGAAGACAATGAATTCGCCATCGACAATATCAAAGGAGAGGCCATGGATGACACGGTGCGCGCCGTAAGCCTTGACGACGTTCTGGATGGAAAGAGTGGCCATGGAATTATCCTTTGACTGCCCCTGCGGACAGGCCCGCGACAAGGCGGCGCTGGACGAGCAGGGTAAGAATGAGCGGCGGAAGAGCGATCATGGTTGCGGCGGCCATCAGCGCGCCCCAGTTGGTGACGCCCTCGCCGATGAAATTGAACGACGCGACGATGGCGGTCTTGGTGTCGAAGCCGGAGAGCGCCAGAGCGAACAGGAAATAGTTCCAGGTGAAGATGAAGCAGAGAATGGATGATACCACCACGCCTGGCATGACCACCGGAAGAACGATGCGCCAGAGCACCGACAGCGGACGGCAACCGTCCATCTGGGCGGCTTCCACCAGTTCGCGCGGCATGGCGTCGAAATAGGGCAGCATCGTCCAGAGAGCGACCGGCATGGCGATGACGGCATGGGTCAGGATCAACACCGTGTAGGAACCGACAAGCCCGAGTTCGGAAAAGATGATGAACCAGGGCAGCAGGAACAGCGTGCCCGGCGCCATGCGTGAAAACAGCGCCAGTGTCGCGGGCCATGTGGTGCGATGCCAGGAGACCGCAAAGGCCGCCGGAAATGCGAGCAGGATGCCGAGCAATGTCGCACCCGTCGAAACGATGAGCGAATTCAGTGTATTGGAGAGAAATTCCGTGCGCTCGAAAAGCTGGCGGTAATTGTCCAGTGTGGGTGTGAAAAAGAGGCTCGGTGGCAGCTTCGTCACCTCATAACGATCCTTGAAGGACGACAGGATCATCCAGAGGATCGGGGTGATCGCGGCGATGACCAGAATGGCGGTGCTCAGGCCGCCGCGCAGTCTTTCGGCAAGGGAAGGCTGATATGCCTCGTGTTCGTGCATGAAAATTCCTCCTCGATTTACCAGGTGACGGCCTGTCGCAGCCGGGAAAAGGCGACGACGGTGACCATGACGACGGCCGCGAGCGTGATCATGCCGGCCGAGGCGTAGCCGAAACGGGAAAACTCGAAACCCTGCTGGTAGGCATAGATATTGAGCGTAGTCGACGCGTTGCCCGGCCCGCCGCGCGTGGTGATGTAGATCACGTCGAAGAAACGCAGCAGATCGACCGACCGCAGGATCGCGGCGGACAGCAGCGTCGGTGCAAGCAACGGCAGGGTGATGTGAACGAGCCTCTTCCAGCCGATCACGCCATCGATCTCCGCCGCCTCGAACACCTTTGTCGGCAGGGATTGAAGGCCGCCCAGAACCAGAAGTCCGATCAGCGGCGACCATTGCCAGGTGTCGACGGCGGCAACCGTCAGAAGGACCCACTTGGGATCGGCGAGCCAGAGGCTCGGGCCGATCCCCACCTCCCCGAGCAGCCAGTTCGCAACGCCGACGGCCGGATCGAGAATGACGATAGCCATCATGCCCACGACCACCGGCGGCATCATGAAGGGCATGACAGCCACCGTGCGAACGAGATTGCGCGCGCTACGCACCCGGTTGAGGGTGAAACCAAGCCAGGTGCCGATTACCATCTGCATGGCGAGCGCGAGTCCATAAAGCACCCATGTCAGAATGAAGGCGTTGTGAAATTCCCCGTCGGAAAGCAGCTCGAGATAATTCGCAAGACCGACGAAACGGTCGTCCATGCCGAGCGAGTTTTCGCGCAGCGAAAGCCAGATCGCATAAAGAATGGGGAAAACGATCATCAAGCCGACGAATGCTACGGCGGGCGCCATCATCCAGCGAAAGGAAAGAACGGTCTGGCCGGGGCCGGAGATGCGGGAAGGCATCGGAGCGGTCATCACACGGGGATCCCTCATGAAAATGATATTTGTGTCTGCAATTGCCTGCCCCAAGCCGCGCCAGACCGCTCGCCGTGAAACTGACCAGCGACCTGTGCAGCGATTGGGGAGAGCAATATTTCCCGCCGGGGATCCGGCTCCGGACTTTGCAGCACGGAACCGGATTTCCCGGGAGGAATTCCTGGAGCCGGCGAATTACTGCAGGGCGAGCAGGGCCTTGTCCGCCTCGCAGGCGCCATCCTTGATCGTATTGTTGCCGAGCAGGTAATCCTGAACCACCTTGCCGATGATCTCGCGGGTCTGCGGCACCTTGTCGGTCGGCGATGCGTAGTCGCCGGTGCCGGTTTTGCTGATCTGCCTGATGGCGTCGGCCCAGCTCTTGCGGATCGGCAATTCGTCAGTGAACTTTTTCATATCCGCACCGTCAAAGACCGAGCTGCGCGGCGGCGCGACACCGGCCTGAATGAGACGGGCCTCGATCTCCGGCGACGTTGCCCATTGCATGAACAGCCAGGTGGCCTCCTTGCGTTTGGAGAAATTCGACATCGAAAGCCCCCAGCCGAAGGCAACGGGCTTGGAAATGCCGGTCTCCTTGCCGGGCGGTAGTACCTTGATGGCAAGATCTTCAGCGCGGCCGGGGAATTTGACGATATTGGAGAATTCGTTGGAGGACTCATGCGTCATGGCAATCTTGCCCTGACCGAGAAGCTCGACGACCTGCGGGAAGGAATGGTTGGAAGCACCGACGGCGCCATAGGTTTTCAGAAGATCGCCATACATCTGCAGACCGGCTATGGTCTTTTCCTGGCACAGGCCCGGCTTGGTCTTGTCCGCGGACTTGAAGTCGCCGCCAAGATTGAAGACGAAAGACGCCATCGGATAGGGGATCGCGTTGCGCACGCCGCGCGCCGTCCAGGCGTTGACCGACTTGTCGCATTCCGAGATTGTTTTTGCCGCGGCGGGAATATCTTCGAGATATTGCGGTTCCGGAACATTGCACTTGGCGAAAATATCCTTGCGCCAGTAGAACAGCGGACCTTCGACATTGATCGGTACGCCGGTCAGCTTGCCATCGAAAATCTCGTTCTTGCGCAGCCCCTCGCCGAAATCCTCGAAATTGAAATCCGGCGAGGTCAGGCTCGCATCCTTCAGCAGCGGGTTGAGATCGGCATACCAGCCAGCCTTGTTGTAGACCGCGCCCTCACGGATTTTCAGCGAAATGAAGGCATCGACATCCGATGACCTGGCCTGCATGAGCGTCGACAGACGCGCGCGGATCGGGTCTTCGTTGAGAATCTCGACGCGAACCTTGATGCCGGTCTTTTCCGTGAATTCACTGGTCATATCCTTGATGGCGTTCGGCCAGGGATGGTTCGTGAACAGGACATTTATTGTCTGGCCTTCCTGTGAACGCCAGTTGAAATCGGCGGCTCCCGCAATCGAACCTGTAAAAACGACGCATGATGCAAGGGCTGCCATTTTTGACGCCGCCGCCAGACTGTTTCTGAAAAATTTCATGTCAATCATATCCTCCCAAATCTCGGTTATTTTCCTCAATGACGTATCGCCCCCGGATGAGAATGCGGGCGCATACCTCTCCCTCCCGGTCGGCGCGGATTTGCTGCGCGACCGCATCTCCTCCCTCAAGACAGACGGAAGCTAGCAGGAAAATTTCACTGCCGCAATAGCTAACATGTTACCTTGATTGATAGTGACATTCCACCTGCGGCGCCCTTATGCATTCGGCAGCGGTTTCATTTGACGTCACGCTCTGGGGTGGCTGCCCCAAGCATGGGAAAACGGCCCGGAAAGCCCGCCAGAAGGGCGGCTACCGTGCGATCGCGCGGTTTTTGGCATTGTGAATGTGCTGTTCCATCGCTGCTGCTGCAGCGGCCGGATCGCGTGAGGCAATCGCATCGAGAAGGTTCAGGTGATCGTACATCGTGGGCAGGACGAGCGGAGGATTGAGCTGTGTATGCGCCTGGCGGATCAGCCGGATTTTTATGGCGTTCACACGGTAGATATTGGTGAGGATCGAATTCTGCAGGGAATCGATCATGCCGTGATGAAATCGGGAATCCAGCTCCTGCGCCCTGTCCACAAGGGCTCTGGAAACGTGATTGGCGTCCGGCTCGGCATTGCAGGCATCGATGATATCCAGATGTTCCCGCCGGATAGCCTCCAGCGTCTCGTCGCTAACCAGCCGCGCGAATATCTGGACCGCCTCCTTTTCCAGAAACAGCCTGACCTGAAATGCATCCTGCACCAGATTGAGATCGACCTGGGCAATCTGCATACCACGCTGCGGAACCGTCACCAGCAGCCCTTCGGCCTCAAGGCGCGGGATCAGCTCACGGATCGCCGCAAGCGGCAACTGGGTAAGCTCGACCAATTGCCGTTGCGAAACAAATTGTCCGGGGCGGAGCTGGCGGGAAAGAAGGTGCTCCGTGAAACTGGAATAGGCGCGGTCTCTCTGATTGACGTGCCCCTCCGCATTTCTCAGGCTACGGCCATCCTTTTTCTTTTTCTCTACCAAAGAGCGAACCTCCAATGCATGTACCTAACATGTTAGTAAGGTTGCCAATGAGATTCAATCACGGTCAAAAACGAAATTCGAAAATAGGCCATTCAGGCTCGAGGGGACTGAAATGCCCGGGTGATCCGTCGCAGCACGGCGTTCGCGTGATCGCCGGTGACCGCCGAAATCATCACCACGTCCAGTTTTGAAAGCTGTGGGAGCAGGCCTTCCCTCACCTCCCGCAGACCGGCAGGCGCCACACTTCGCGCCAGCAGTGCGACGCCGATCCCTGCTTCGGCAGCCGCTCCCACCGCCGTTGCCCCGGTTCCGACGAATACCTCACGCCAGGCGATGTCCGCCGCCTCCAGCGCCCGAAGGGCCATGGCTCGCAAATTGCAGGGCTCCGGTTGAAGCACCAGCGGCACCGGCAGGTTCGAAGACAGATCGAAATCCGCGCTGCAGTACCAGCCGAAGCTTTCCTGAATCAGCAATTCGCCATCGCGGCGGATGTCGTCATGCCGCAACACGACGATCGCATCGAGCGCGCCGGCATCGTAGAGTTCAAGCAGCGTCCTGGTGCCGGCCGTGCGCAGATGAAGCGTAACGCTCGTCTCACGCTCGCTGATCACCCGGAGTATCCGGGGCAGGTCGGCCCCGATCAAATGATGCGTGAAACCGATCGCCAGGCGGGTCGGCTCCTGCCCAAAGACATCGAGCGCCCGACGACCAGCCGCAACATAAGCCCGCGCGGGCTCCAGAAAGCGTTCGCCGGCGGCCGTCAAACGCACGCGGCGCGGCGTCCGTTCGACGAGACGATGCCCCAACATGTCCTCAAGCCGGCGCAGGCGCAGCGATATCGCCGCCTGTGACGTGTTCATCACGCCTGCAACCCGTGTGAACGACTGCAATTCGGCAACGAGAAGGAAAGCCTCGACGGCCTCGGGATCCAATGAGCGCATGTTTTGCATAACAAGCTGTTATCGCTGAAATGCGCAAGCCCCTAATTCTATCGGTTTCTCGCGAGCGCTATTGCACGAAAACTCTCGATAGGAGCTTTTCGTGTCTTCACAGATTTCCTCCCTCGCTCACGCCAGCCGCCGACCGCCGGATCTGGGCAGTCCTTGCCGTCGCCGTCGCAACGCAAACCGCCGGCTCGTTCGTATCGCAGGGGATTTACATCCTCGTGCCCTTCTGGCGGGAAGCATTCGGCATCTCCCTCGCATCCGCGTCCCTTGCCGTGACCGTCATGAACGGTGTGCAGATCGTGACGATGTTCACACTCGGCCGCGCCATCGATATTCACGGTGAGCGCCGCATTGTCGGCATTGCCATGCTCGGCATGGCGCTCGCGATGGCCGGCGCGGCGTCATTCGCAAACAGCCTGCCCGCGCTGCTTTTGTGCATCGCGTTTCTGGGCGGCACCTATGCTGCGGTCCAACCGGGCGGCACGCGGGCGATCATGCGCTGGTTCCCGCCTGCCAAACGCGGCATAGCGACAGGGTTTCGGCAGGCCGCGGTTCCTTTCGGAACGATGATCGCCGCCGCCCTCCTCCCGTTCATGGCGGTTCGTTACGGATGGCATGCGGCAGCATGGCTCTGCGCCGGTGTTTCCGTCATGGGCGCCGCACTCTTCTGGGGTCTCTATCGCGAGGGAGGCGATGTGACCGCAAAAACCGAGCGCCCGCTTCCCCTGGCAAGACTCGCCCGTGAGGTAGGGCAGAATCCGAGCTTCTGGCCTGTATTGCGGCTTGGTATCGCCATGTCGGCATTTCAATTCACCCTCACCGCACACGTCATCGGCTTCATGGCGGATGGATTGGGCCTTGGCCTTTTGCCGCATCGTCCATGTTTGCCGCAACGCAGCTTGCAGGCATTCCTGGCCGGATTTTGTTGCCATGGCTCAGCGACCGTTTCCGACCCGGCCTTCGCACGCAATCCTTCGGCCTGGTATCCGTCATTGCCGCAGGCGCTGCCGCAATCCTCGCGGCTCTGCCCATCGGCGTTCCGGCACCTATTATCCTCGTCGTGCTTGTCGTGCTGGGAATATTCGGGATCGGGTGGTTTCCACTTTATCTTCTGCAGATCGCCGAAAGCGCACCGAAAGGTTCGATAGCGTCGACGATCGCCTTCGCTTCCACGATCTGCCTGGGTGTCATGGCAATCGGCCCCTATATATTCGGCCTTCTGGTCGATCATTTTGGCTACGGGGCAGCATGGTCCGCATTGATCGTGCCGGTGGTCGCAACGGCGCTACCCCTCGCAATCTCATCGCCGCGCCGGCAGAAAGCTCAGATCGGCTCTTCATGAAACGGGATAGGCGCGGCGACAATCGAAGACGTAAAAGTGACGGCGGTCGCTGGGGAAACCTATGCGGCTGCCACCTTCCGAGGAAAGCGAAGGGCAGCGCAATCTCTCCCGAAATCGCCGATTTCGGGAACTGATTTTCTATAAAATTAGTAGATATAGAATGACCGGTCTTCCTCTATACCGCTCGAAGGCCTTACGATCCGTTCCAGACTGCTTCTGAACCGCATCATGCCACCGTCCTCAATCGCCGCCCGCACCGACCGCCGAACCAATCAATAACCGAAATCCTCCGGAAAATCCGGGGCGTAAAAGACAGGACGAAAAACGACAGATGCCACGTTACGTTATCATTGGCGCCGGCGCGGTGGGCGCGAGCCTTGCAGCACAATTCGCACTTTCCGGCATTGACTATGCGCTTTTCGGACGGGGCGCCCAGATCAGCCATATCAGGCAGCATGGCCTCACTTTCCAGCGCCCCGCGGAGACGCGGCAGATCGATCTGAATGTTTTCGACCTGACGGATCTTCCGGAATTGACGCCGGACGATATCCTCCTGCTCACGGTGAAAGCTCAGGATGCCGTAAGCGCGCTCGCCTTCTGGTCCTGGCAAAGCGTCTCGAACACGACAACACCGGCAGCGGCAAACCTGCCTATCGTGACTTTTCAAAACGGACTGGCGACAGAAGCGAATGCCCTGAGAACATTTGCCCGGGTCTATGGTGCAAGCATTCTGACACCGGCGCGGTTCACCGAAACCGGCAAGGTGGTGGTGGGCGGCGAGCCGCAATTGGGCATCGTGACAGTCGGGCGCTTCCCGCTTGGACAGGATGACGTAACCGCGCAGGTCGCGGCGGACCTGAACAGCGCAGGATATCTTGCCGAGGCAAGCGACGATATTCGCCGCTGGAAAGCAGCGAAGCTCCTTCACAACGTTCGCAACGTCCTCGAACTTTTCGACGGTCCGACCGATCTGAACGACAGGGTCAGCGCGGCTCTGGTGGATGAGGCCCGCCGTGTGCTGGAAGCGGCAGGCTACACCCTAGCTTCGCCCTCCGAGCGAACCGTCGACATTTCGAACTGGCGGGTGGCGCCGAACAGCGGAATTCATCCGGGCCAGCAATCGACATGGCAGAGTTTCAGGCGCGGAGCCTCCAGCGAAGTGGATTTCCTCAACGGCGAAATCGTTCTGCTGGGCCGGCTTCACAATGTTCCGACGCCCTATAACGAAGCCGTTCAAACGCTTGCCGGAAAACTGGCGCATCAGGGCGGGTTTTCAAAGCCGCTGCCACTCGATGCAATCACCTTTCTCATCGCCGCCCCGGACCGGACGGCACATGCCAATCCCGCCGCTTCTTCATGAGCGGCGGCCTGTAGCAGTGCGACTTTTGAAACGACAGTGTGAAACGATAATGCGAGAAGCCATATCAGACCATATCCTCGCCGCCGCTGGCACGCTTTTCTATCGAGAGGGCATCCGGGCTGTCGGCATAGATCGGATCATCGAAGAGGCGAATGTTGCAAAGGCGACGCTCTACCGGCATTTCCCGTCGAAGGATCATCTCGTTGCGGCCTATCTGGAAGCGCGTCATGAGCGCGTGATCTATTCGCTTGAGAAAGTGCTGGATGCGGACATGGCTCCGAAAGAGCAGATCCGGTTGATCTTCGAGCAGCTCCACGAAAAGGCCGACAGCCCGGATTTTCGAGGCTGCGCCTTCGCTCTTGCGGTTGCGGAACATGGCGAATCCGAGCGCGTCGTGGTCGTTGCGCGTGCCCATAAGGCGAAGGTCAGGGACGTGTTTGCCGCTGTTCTGGCAAGAGCCGGCAGCACCGTGGAGATTGCCGCCGCTCATCTTTCGCTTCTCTACGAAGGGGCCTTAGCAACTGTTGCCGTCGGGCGCGATCCCAAAGCGGTGCTGATTGCGCGTGACTGTGCGCTCTCCGTCTTCGACACGGCCGCCTCCACCGATCAACCCAACTGAAAGCAGCAGACAATGACAAAGACGATCGATTATTTTTTCAGCATCGGCTCTCCCTGGGCCTTCATCGGTCTTGAACCGTTTGCTGCGCTGACGAAAGAACAGGGCGCCACGATCCGCCCCCATGTCATTCCGCTGATCGAGGAAAACGGCGGCATTTATTCCCGAAACCGGCCGGAGGCCAGACGCGCCTACTGGATCAGGGATTTGAAGCGCTGGGCGGCATTGCGCGGAAAAGTGCTGAATTTCGACAATCGCGCCGCTCTCTCGGATCCCTCACCGGCCGGCCTGATGGTTGCCGCGGCGATAGAAACGGGCGAGGACTGGCTGAAGCTGGCAGCTGCGCTTCAGGAAGCCTTCTGGGTTCGCGGGGAAGACATTGGCAAGGCGGACGTCCGCCGGGCGATTGCGACAGTCGCAGGCTTTGATAGTGCCGCGCTTGATGAGCACGGCCAAAGCGATGCGGTTGCGGCATTGCAAAAGGCCAGCTTTGAGGCGGCCAGGACAGCCGGTGTGTTCGGGGTGCCGACCTATCGCTATCAGGATGAGCTCTACTGGGGGCAGGACAGCCTTCCGTTCCTCGAGCGTCATCTCAGGGGCAAAAAGCTCGCCGCCTGATATCGCCGCCAGAAAGCGGAGACAGTCCCGGCGTTTTGCGGGGCGGGCGCTTCGCCTTCAATGTTTGAAGTCTGTTGCAGCATTCTGTTGCCAGATTCCCATGGAATTTTCTTATGCCTGACCTCTCACCTCCTCTCATTCAATCGCTGCGGAACCTCCTCGGGGAGCGTCTTTCAACGTCGCTGATACTGCGCGAGCAGCATGGGCGCGGCGAAGCGCATCATGCAGCCGTGTTTCCCGATGCGGTCGCTTTCGCTGAAACCACGTCGGAGGTATCCGAGATCGTGCGGCTATGCGCGGCGGAGGGGGTGCCCGTCATCGCTTTCGGCGCCGGCACTTCGCTTGAGGGGCATTTGACGGCTGTCAATGGCGGGGTCTCGATCGACCTTTCGCGCATGTCGAAGATCGCCCGTATCAGCAGTGAAGATCTGGATTGCACGGTTGAGGCCGGTGTCACGCGGGAGCAGTTGAACACATATCTGCGCGACATGGGATTGTTCTTTCCCATCGATCCCGGCGCAAACGCCTCGATTGGCGGTATGGCTGCAACCCGCGCTTCGGGAACCAATGCCGTCCGCTACGGAACGATGCGGGAAAACGTGCTCGGGCTGACCGTGGTGCTGCCGACCGGTCAGATCATCAAAACCGGCGGCCGCGCCAGAAAATCTTCCGCCGGATATGACCTGACGCGGCTGTTCGTGGGTTCGGAAGGAACGCTGGGAATCATCACCGAAATAACGCTTCGTCTCTACGGAATTCCGGAAACCATCTCGGCGGCGCTCTGCTCTTTCGAGAGCGTCGAACAGGCGGTGGCGGCTGCCATTCAGGTCGTGCAGCTTGGCATCCCGGTCGCCCGCATGGAGCTTATGGACCGTGGCCTGATCAGGGCCGTCAACGCCTATTCCGGACTGGACCTGAAGATAGAGGATACGTTGGCTTTCGAGTTTCACGGCTCGCCCGCCGGCGTTCAGGAGCAGGTCGACATGGTATCCGCCATCGTGGAAGAAAATGGCGGCAAGGATTTCGAGTGGGCCAATGCGCCTGAAGAGCGCAACCGTCTCTGGAAAGCGAGGCATAATGCGTTTTATGCTGTCGTATCGCAGAGGCCAAACGCCAAAGGCTGGTCATCGGATGTCTGTGTTCCGGTCTCGCAGCTCAGCAATTGCATATTAAAGACCCGCGAACTTCTGCAGGATTGCAGCGTACCGGCGGCTATCCTCGGCCATGTCGGCGACGGCAACTATCATGTCGTCTTCGCGGTTGATCCCGGCAATGCGGAAGAACTCGGCGAAGTGGCGGCGATCAACAAGAAGATGGTGCGATACGCGCTGTCCGTCGGCGGAACCTCGACCGGAGAACACGGCGTCGGCACCGGCAAGATCGCTTATCTGCGCGAGGAACATGGCGACGCGGTCGAGCTCATGGCGCTCATCAAACATGCGGTCGATCCTGCCGGCATCATGAATCCCGGGAAAATCCTGCCGAACTAGAATTGCCACTTTGCAGTCGATGATCGTGAGGCCATGCGATGAATTCCTTCAAGACTCACAGTTCCCACTGGGGCGCATTTTCCGGACGCTTTGCAAATGGGCGACTGGAGATAGAGCCTCACCCGGATGACCCTCACCCATCACCACTGCTTGGCAATCTTCCGGCGGTGGCCCATAGCCCGGTTCGTGTCCGGCGGCCTGCCGTCCGGCGGGGCTGGCTTGAACGCGAGACCGGCCACGCGCAGCGACGCGGCGCTGACGACTACGTCGAGGTCAGCTGGGCCGAAGCGACGAGGCTGGTCGCGAATGAGTTGAAGCGGGTCTATGACCATCATGGCCCGAGCGCGATATTCGGCGGCTCCTATGGCTGGTCGAGCGCTGGCCGGTTTCATCATGCACAGAGCCAGATTCACCGCTTTTTGAATGTTCTTGGCGGATATGTCCGGTCCGTCAACACGTATAGTTCCGGCGCGGCCATGGTCATAATTCCCCATGTGCTTGGGCCGTATGACAGCTTCGACCGCAAGAGCGTGACCTGGGATGCGATCGAACGCAGCAGCGAGCTGGTGCTTGCCTTCGGCGGGATGGCAATCAAGAATGCCGATGTCCACGGCGGAGGGATCAGTACGCACACGGTCCGGCAGAAACTGGCCGGCGCCAAGGCTCGCGGTGCGAGTTTCACATTAGTCAGCCCGCTGGCAGACGATTTTCCCGCTGATGCGGGTGCCGAGTGGCTTCCTATTATTCCCGGTACGGACGTGGCGATGATGCTCGGGCTTGCGCACGTCCTCGTCACGGAAGGACTGCACGACCGGACATTTCTGGAGCGTTACACGGTTGGATATGACCGGTTCGAAAACTATCTTCTTGGCAGGGAGGACGGCCAGCACAAAAGCCCGGAATGGGCGGCCGCGATCTGCAACATCGCTCCGGAGACGATCCGCAAGCTGGCGCGAAAGATGGCGAGTTCGAGAACCCTGATTACGGTCAGCCACTCGCTTCAGCGGGCCGATTATGGCGAACAGCCGGTGTGGATGGGCATTGTCCTTGCCGCCATGCTTGGCCAGATCGGATTGGACGGCGGCGGATTTTCCTATTCCCTCGGCGCGTTGGGCAATATCGGCAAGAACCTGCTCGCCGTTCCCTTGCCAACGCTGCAGCAATTCAAAAACCCCGTGCCGGACTATATTCCCTGCGCGCGCATCGCCGATATGCTGCTCAATCCCGGTGCCGAGTTCTATTACAACGGGCACGCGCTTCGTTATCCCGATATCCGGCTTGTCTATTGGGCGGGCGGCAATCCATTTCACCATCATCAGGATATCAACCGACTGCGGGCGGCTTTCAGGCGTCCCGAAACGATCATCGTCCACGAATCCGCCTGGACCTCCACCGCGCGACACGCCGATATCGTGCTACCCGCCACGACCACGCTTGAACGTAACGACATCGGCGCCGCCGATCGCGATCCGCTGATGATCGCCATGAAGCGGCTGATCGACCCCATCGGCGAAGCACGCGACGATTATGAGATATTCGGCGGGATTGCGCGGGAACTTGGCAGGTTCGATGCCTTTACCGAAAACCGCAGCAGCAGAGAATGGCTCGCCTTCCTGTACGAGACGACCGGTCAGGCGCTTGCGGCGGGCGGCCACGACGCACCGGACTTTGAGACCTTCTGGAAGCGAGGGGAGCTGCTCCTTCCAGTCAAGCCAGACGACGGTGGCCCGGCGCGCGCTTTCCTTCATGACTCCGGGACGAAGCCGCTGGCGACACCGTCAGGAAAAATCGAAATCTTTTCCGAGACTGTCGAGAGCTTCGGATATGATGACTGCAAAGGTCATCCGCGCTGGTATCCGCCAAGAATGGAGACGCCCGATGATGCCCGCCTCCATCCCCTGCATCTCGTCTGCAATCAGCCATATCAACGTCTGCACAGCCAGCTGGACTATGGCGATTTCAGCCGTTCGACCAAGATCAGGGATCGGGAGCCCGTCCGTATCCATCCGGCCGACGCTTTGACCCGCGGAATAGCTGACGGCGATGTCGTCAGGCTTTTTAACGCACGCGGCAGCTGTCTCGCTGGCGCCGTCATCAGTGAAGACGTCATGCCGGGCGTGATGCAGCTTGCCACCGGTGCATGGTTCGAGCCACAGGATCCCGCAGTGGACAATGCCATCTGCATCCATGGCAATCCCAATGTCCTGACCCGCGACATCGGCACTTCGAAACTGTCCCAGGGTTCGACCGGCCAGATTGCGAAGGTGGATATTGAGCTTTTCACCGGCGACTTGCCGCCCGTCAGGGTTTTCGAAGCCATGACATTTACGCCACGTGACAGAGCGTCTTCGTCGCCAGACCATCATCGACCGCCGGAGCGAGACGGCAATTCAAGGGCGTCTGAAACGCCAATCCAAACAGTCGGCAAAATGGCGATAAAATAATTCACTAAATCGATAGAAAAAGAATAACCAGTCTTTCTCCCTCACGCCCGGCTGCTAGTTTATGGGCAAGATAAACACGCAAGGAGGCACCGCGTCATGACTGGAATATGTAGAAGCGGGCGCGCTCCTCAGCCAAGCGAACTCCCACGAGCCGCTCGCTAACCCTCGCGACGCCCGACCCGACTGCCCAATGAATTCAAGCATTCTCCCGCTCGGCTGAAAGGCCGGCGCGGCAACGGTTTGACATGCCTGCTGCCAATGACGGTCGGCGCATGTGCGTCCGCAGGAGATGCCGAAATTGCAACGAAAAAACTTTGAATTTTTCAGGATCATATCATGACAAGACGTTCTTTCTCATTCTCCCTGTCGCGTCGCCGGCTGCTTTTCACGGCTTCGCTCGCAGTCTCCGCCTCGCTGTTTTTATCGACAGCAGCGCCTCTGAGCGCACTGGCTGCGGATACGCCGCGCGATGGCGGTGACATCACCTTTCTGATCGATTCACTGGGCGACACGTGGATCCCCAACAACAGCGCGATCTCCAGTTTCCAAGGCCACATATGGGGTCATGTCACGGATAAGCTGCTTTACGTCGATGCCGAAGGCAAGGTCAGCCCATGGATCGCCGAACGCTGGGAGCAGAACGACACCGCAACGGAATTCACCCTCCACCTCAAAAGCGGCGTGACTTTCTCGGATGGCGAACCGCTTGATGCGAAGGCCGTCGTCGCCAATCTCGACATCTGGTATGCTGGCCGCAAGAACGAGGGGATCAACCCGATCGGCCTCTTCCCCAAGACCTACGATCACGCCGAAGCCGTTGATGCGACGACGGTCAAGGTTTTCTTCAAGAAGCCGACGCTGGGTTTCATTCCAACGCTTGGCTATCACGGTTCCATCCTGATCTCTCCGAAGAGCATCGCCCAGCCTGCCGGCCAGCAGGCCGACCTCAGCAAGACCGCCGGCAGCGGACCTTACGTGGTGGAGTCCTGGAAAGAGGGCGACCATGTCACTCTGGTCAAGCGCAAGGACTATAATTGGGGTCCGGCCGCAGTCGGCCATACCGGACCCGCCTATCTCGATACCATCACCTACAAGCTGGTTTCGGAGCCATCCCTTCGCGTCGCTTCCGTTCAGTCCGGTCAGGCGGATGTCGCCTACAATGCCTCGCCCCAGGAGCTGAAATCGCTCAAGGAGGAAGGCTTCACCGTCGCGACCCCGCGTTACCTCGGCTTCGTCAACGGCTGGGCGGTCAACACCAAGCTTCAACCCTATGATGACGTGAAGGTGCGCCAAGCGCTCCAGGCAGGCATCAACCGTCAGGAAATCATCGACACCGTCTATACGCAGGACTGGAAGCTTGCGACGTCGTTCATCCAGAGCAACGTCCCCGGCGCTACGGATCACAGCGATCTCCTCGCCTATAACCCGGACAAGTCGCAGAAGCTTCTGGACGAAGCCGGATGGGTCAAGGGCGCGGATGGCGTTCGGGTGAAAGACGGCAGGCCGCTGGAATTGACGATCCATTCCAATCCTTATCTGGCAACTTCGAAATCCGTCGATGAGCTGATTGCCCAGCAGCTCGGCAGGCTTGGATGGAAGGTCAACATCAGGGCTTATGATGTCGTGACCTACGGCGAGAAGGTCAAATTCGGCGGCACCGCAGTTCCCGCATATGAAGTCACGCGCAGCTTCATCGACGCCGGCACGGTCGCCAGCATCCTGACCAACGCCAACAATGGCGAGAACTGGTTTGCGCTCGATGAGCGCGATGCGACGCTCAACGATCTGCGCGACAAAATCGCCGGTGCAGGTTCCGTTGAAGACCGAAAGCCGCTTCTGGACAGCCTGCAGAAATATCTGCTCGAACAGGGTTACTTCATACCGCGCACACAAATCGTCCAGCGCATTTACGTGCAATCGCCGAAGCTGAAGGGCGAAGTCTATAACGGCGTCGCTTACGCCAGCTATTACACAGCGTTCATTGCCGAATGACGCCAGCACCCACCGAGTAACGTCAAGGAGGTGACGGCATGAGCAATGCCTACCTAACCTATGCCGCAAAGCGGCTCGGCCAGGCGATCGTCGTCATCCTCCTGGCCTATGTCTTCACCTTCGTGGTCGTCAGCGTTTTGCCTGGCGACCCGATTACCAACGTTCTGCGCAACCCGCAGAACGGTTTCACCGAGCAGGAGATCGCCGAGATCATTGCTGCACAGGGGCTGGACAGGCCGATCGTCGTGCAGCTCTGGCACTCCCTGTCGGCATTCCTGACGGGCGACCTCGGTATTTCCATGCGCTCCAACCGACCGGTCTCGACACTCATTGCCGAGGTGCTGCCATCGACGCTGGTTTTGGCCTCCGCCGGGCTAACGGTCGCCTTGATCCTCGCCTTTGCGGTTGCCTATGGCACACAGGTCGTGCCGAAGCGATATGGGCAGGGGTTGCTGCGGGCCTTCCCCTCGCTGTTCCTGTCGACACCCAATTTCGTCATCGGCCTGTTTCTGATCCACCTCTTCGGTTTTCAGCTCAGGCTGTTCCGGGTCATCGAGCCCGACAGTTTCTGGGCAACGCTGTTTGCGGCGATCACCATCGGCATACCGTTTTCCGCACAGATCGCGGAAGTCCTGATTGCCAATCTCGATCATGAAGCGGAGCAGGATTACGCGGCGGTCGCCCGCAGCCGCGGCATCGGGCCAAAAAGGCTTTTCACGACACATCTGCTCAAGCCCGCGTCGCTACCGGTGGTAACCGTTATCGCCCTTACCGTGGGCGAACTTCTGGGCAACTCGCTGATCACGGAAACCGTGTTCGGCCGCACCGGCATCGGCAGTCTCGTACAGCGCTCCGTCAGCACGCAGGACTTGCCGGTCCTGCAGGCCATCGTCTCGCTGGGAGCCGTGGTCTTCGTCATCGTCAACCTCATCGCCGATCTTCTCTATCCGCTGCTCGATCCGCGGGTGAAAATTATCGTTGGCCGAAAACGTCGTCTGGCAACCGTCGACGACACGCCGCTTGGCCTTGAAACGGGGGCCAAACCATGAGCCTTATCTCCAGCCCGGTCTCCGGCAGCAATCCGTTCGAGAAGCTGAAAGCTCTCAACATCACCGCAACGGTTACCCTTTCCCTCCTCGTCATCGCGATCGTCGTCGCCTGGTCGATTGCACCGCAGCTCTTCACAAGTCTGAGCCCGATCAACGGCGTTCCGGCCGACAAGCTTCTTCCGCCAAGTTTTGCACACTGGTTCGGCACCGATCATCTGGGGCGCGATCTCTATACACGGGTCGTTTATGGCACGGCTTCATCCGTATCGAGCGCCCTGGTCGCTGTCGTCATCGGCGTCTTCATCGGTGGGTTGATCGGTTTGCTCGCCGGATTTTTCGGCGGCTGGGTGGATATCGTCTTTGCGCGTTTTGTCGACGTGCTGCTGTCCATCCCGAAGTTCCTGCTCGCGGTCATCATCGTCACGGCCATCGGCTTCGAAACGATCAATGCGGCGATTGCGACAGGCATATCGGCCATCGCCTTCTTCGCCCGCGTGGCTCGCTCCGAGGTCATCAAGACCCGTCAGGCGACTTTCGTGGAGGCATCTTTTCTCTCGGGTGGTTCGCGCCGCTACATCGTTCTGAGACACGTCCTTCCAAACGCATCCCGCTCGATGCTGCCGCTGGCCGTGCTGCAATTCGGCGAGTCCATTCTGGTCATCGCCAGCCTTGCCTTCCTTGGCTACGGCGACCCTCCGCCTTCCTCCGACTGGGGCCTGCTGATTTCAATCGGCAAGGACTACCTCAAATGGCCCTGGCTCGTTTATGCGCCCGCGTTCGTTACGATCGTGACCGTCCTCTCTGTCAACAGGATCAGCCGATGGCTTCGCAAATCGCACTGAAAACAGCGCCAATCCTTCCCGAGTTCGTGGCAGCGTCTCCACAACACGCAACGCCCCTCCTCGCGGTCGAAAATCTTGCCGTTTCCTACGGGAGGCAGGAGGTCGTCCATAATGTCGGTTTCGAAATCGGGCGCGGCGAAAGCCTTGCCCTCATCGGGGAATCCGGTTCTGGAAAATCAACAATCGCGAAGGCCGTGCTGCGGCTTCTTCCCAACGGTGCGAACGCTACGGGTCAGGTCGTTTTCGACAGGCAGAATATTCTGGCATTGCCGGAACGGCGCTTCAGGCCGTATCGCGGCCGCGAAATCGGCTTCGTGCCGCAGGATCCCGGCAACTCTCTCAATCCCGTGAGAACAATCGGCTCGCAGGCGCTGGAGGCCGCGGCGCTGACGGAAGAGGCCAACCCTTCGATCCGCAAGACACTTATTCTCGAAACATTCGCCAAGGTGGGTCTCGACAATCCGCAACGGGTCTACGATTCCTATCCACATCAACTGTCCGGCGGGATGCTGCAGCGCGTGCTGATCGCGCTCGCAATATTGCCGCGTCCTGCCCTGCTGGTGGCGGACGAGCCGACCTCGGCGCTGGACGTAACGATCCAGAAACGCATCCTCGATCTTCTCTCCCGCCTGCGGGATGAGCTGAACATCAGCCTGCTTCTCATTACCCACGATCTCGCAATAGCGGCGGAGAGGGCAGACAATCTCGTCGTGCTGAAGAACGGCGTCGTGCAGGAAGCAGGCAGGACGTCGGCCGTTTTTTCTTCCCCCTCCTCACCCTATGCCAAAAAGCTCCATGGCGACGTGCCCGCGCTCAACCCGGAGCGTTATGCCAAATCCCGCGATCCGGGGTTCAGCCTTCTCGAGAGCGACAAATCGCCAAAGATCGCCGTCAGCGGCGTCACCAAGCGTTTCACCGTCGATGGCAAAACCCTGACGGCGGTGGACGATATTTCGTTTACGGTTCCGGCAGGCACAACCCATGCCCTCGTCGGCGAATCCGGTTCCGGCAAGACGACGACGATCCGCCTGCTGCTGGGGCTCGAAGAGCCGGAAAGCGGCACGATCACGGTTGCCGACGAGACCGTCACGAGCAAAAGCCGGGCTTCGCTCCGGTCCGTCTGGCGGCATCTTCAGCTGGTTTACCAGAACCCGTTTACGTCACTCGACCCGACATGGAAGGTGGGGCAGCTTGTTCGTGAACCACTCGACCGGTTCGAGATCGGGACGCCGAAAGAGCGCTCCGAGCGGGTACGGGAAGCTCTCGCGAATGTCGGCTTGAGTGAGCATTTGCTGGAACGCAAACCGTCGGCCCTCTCCGGCGGGCAGCGTCAGCGTGTGGCAATCGCCCGCTCGCTAGTCCTCAAACCGGATGTGATCGTGCTGGACGAACCCACATCCGCTCTTGATGTCAGCGTTCAGGCTGACATCGTCGAGGTTCTGCTGTCGCTGCAGGCCAAGCTCGGCCTGACCTATGTCTTCGTTTCGCACGACCTCGCCCTGGTCCGGCAACTTGCGCATAGCGTTTCGGTGATGCAGCGGGGACGCATCGTCGAGCATGGAGCCGTCACCGAGATTTTCGGCAATCCGGGACACGAATATACCGCGTCGCTGCTGAACTCCATCCCGTCGGGCATTGCCGGGACAGTTCGCGTTCCCGCGGTCCGGCACGCTCTGCGTAAGGAGCAACTCGCATGAATATTGCAGCAGCTTCCCGCGACCTTCCCGCGTTGTTTCGACCGAAACAGCGGCTTGGCTTCAATACGCGGGTGTCGTTCAACGACGATGACGGTCCGGCACAGGGGTTGCGGCAGGGCATAGAATTGTTCAGGCAGGCGGAAAGGCTGGGTTATCAGTCAGGCTGGGCCTATCAGCGTCACTTCGACCATTATCTTTCTTCCCCGTTACCTTTCTTTGCGGCAGTCGGTCAGCATACGCGGCACATCACACTTGGCTCCGCCGTCATCCCGATGCGTTATCAGGACCCGATCCTATTGGCCGAGGCGGCGGGAACGACCGACCTATTGATCGACGGCCGGCTTGAGCTCGCCATTTCGACCGGAGCCAACGGCGCCTTCGATGCCGTTTTCGGAACCGTCGATACCGATGCCCGGACAGAGGCAAAACGGCGCCAGTCGCGCTTCCTCGCCGCCATTGCCGGCGATGTTCTGCACACTGTTACCGAGCGAGACATTGGCGCGCCTGCGGGAGCCGAGTTACGGGTAACGCCACATAGCCCCACCCTGCGCAGCCGTATCCGCCAGGGCTCCGCCAGCCTCGATTCAGCGATACAGGCCGCCGAACTCGGGATTGGCCTGATTTCAGGAACCGTCCTTCACGATCAGGCCGAAGGCGAAACTTTCGGTCAATATCAGGCGCGGATCATCGATGCCTATCGCACCCACTGGCTGCGCATCTGGAAAACGACGCCGCCGCCGGTCGCCGTTGCGGCTTCCGTTCTGGTCGGCACCACCCCGGAGCTGAGAGAGAAATACGCGGCCTACGATCTTGAGCGCCGCACGGCGGGAATTGCCGCCTCACGCCCGAAGGGTGCGCTGGCTCCTGCCGGCCAGCCGGTTGGCGCGCTGATTTCTCCGGTCTTTCAAGGCACACCGGATGCGGTCATAGAGGCGGTGTTGAGCGACCCGGGACTGGCAGCCGCAGATGAACTCGTCCTGTTTCTGCCTCCCGCTTTCGGATTGCCCGAAAACATAAGATTGCTCACCGATCTTGCGACAACGGTTGCCCCCTCTCTGGGGTGGAAACCCGCTTCCGATCAGCAAGGGCCGGAACAGGCGGCAATGCAGGGTTCTAGACCGCCAGCATAGTCAGGCAATATTTTCTACATTTTCCATAGAAATAGAAAGACCTGTCTTCCTCATATGCCATGCCGGCTTTAGCCTCTACCCGACACCCAGAAACACCAAGGAGCTCCCATGGCTGCGGAATTCATCAGCGTCAGCTTTCCCAACGCGTCCAATGATCTGAACCCCATCCCGGATGCTCCGGTCGATCCGCTCTTCCTGGAACGTTATGCGCGTGCGCTGGACGATTACGGGTTCAACTACACACTCATCCCCTATTCCTCTTCCTCATTCGATCCCTTCACACTGGGCGCAACGGTGCTTGCGCATACGAAGAACATCAAGATCATCGTCGCGCTCCGGCCCAACACCGTTTATCCGACGGTTGCGGCCAAGTCCCTCGCCACGCTCGACCAGTTGAGCGGCGGTCGCGTCGTCGTCCACTTCATCGCGGGCGGCAGCGACGAGGAGCAGGCGCGTGAGGGAGATTTCCTCAACAAGGAAGAGCGTTATGAACGCCAGGAAGAATATATCCGCATTCTCCGCCTTGCCTGGAGTTCGAACGAGCCCTTCGATTTCGACGGCAAATATTACCAGTTCAAGCAGTTTCGCAGCGCCGTGCGTCCCACCAACGGCCTGATCCCGATTTCGCTCGGCGGTTCGTCGGATGCCGCCTATCGTATCGGTGGCTCGCTATGCGATATTTTCGGCCTCTGGGGCGAACCGCTGGCTGAAACCAAGCAGCAGATCGATCGCATCTATGCCGAGGCCGCAAAAGCCGGCCGAACCGATCGCCCGCGCATCTGGGTTACCTTCCGGCCAATCGTGGCTGAAACGGATGAGCTGGCCTGGGAAAAGGCGCACAGGGTTCTCGACCGTCTGAACGAGAACCGTCAGAAGGGTCTTTCCCGCGCGCCGGTCAACGCAACACCACCCGCCAATATCGGCTCCCAGCGCCTGCTCGATATCGCCAAACGCGGCGATGTCCATGACCGCGCGCTCTGGTATCCGACGGTCACCGCGACCAATGCAAGCGGCGCGACAACCGCTCTGGTCGGATCACCCCGCACAATCGCCGACTCCATTCTCGACTATATTGATCTCGGCGCGGATCTGATTTCGATCCGTGGATACGACAATTATAACGATGCCGTCGACTACGGGCGATACATCCTGCCCCTCGTCCGCGAGGGCATTCGTGAACGCGAAGAGGCAAAGAAGAAGGCAGCCGCCTGATCACGGCGGTCCGGCCACGCCGTCGGACCCATCCACCTCTTCTTCCAGGCCGGGATCATCCACGCCCGCAACGGATGATCCCGCCCGCCGACCTTCAGAAAGCCGTTACCGCATGTCCTACGATCCCACCGCACTTGACGCCGCCGTGCGCGCCGTTTCCGAAGCCGCACCGGATGCGGATCAAACCGGTCAGTTTCCCTGGACCGGTATTCACGCCGTTCATCAGGCTGGACTTCTCGAAAGCACCGTGGCCACGCGTTACGGCGGCCCGGGAGGAACCTTGAGCACCGCGGCCCATATTGTGGCGGCGTTGGGACGCGGCGATCCCTCTGTGGCGCTCATCAGCGCGATGACGATCTTCACTCATCTGGGACAGGCCGCGAAGGATCATTGGCCCGACGGCCTTTACAGGGACCTTCTTTCCAGGGCCAAACACCAGCCGCTGCTGCTGAACGCCGCCCGTGTGGAGCCCGAGCTGGGCTCGCCGGCCCGTGGCGGATTGCCGGCCACGCGTGCGCACCGGACGGCGAATGGCTGGTCGATCACGGGCCGCAAGCGCTTCGTGACGGGCGCGCACGGCCTCACGCACTTCCTCGTCTGGGCGCACACCGACGAGGCTCAGGCTCGCGTCGGCACCTTCGTCGTGCCCAATGGCCTACCCGGCATCAAGATCATAGAGAACTGGAAGAGCCTCGGAATGCGGGCGACCGGTTCGCACGATGTCGAATATACCGACGTTGAAATCCCGGCAGAAAATGTGCTGGAACTCGTTGATCCCTCCGTTGCCCAGCAGGATAATCGCGGCCATGCGGCGATGACGCTTGCGCTGACCGCAATTTATCTGGGTGCGGCTGAGGCCGCCCAGGAAGCGTTCATTCGCTTCGCCCATGAACGCGTGCCCGCCAATCTCGGCCACCCCATTGCGCGGACAGAACGTTTCGTTACGCTTTCGGGCGAGATCGACCTTTTGGTCTCCGGCGCCCGGCAGATCATCTTTGGCGCGCTCGCAAACCATATCGGCGACGCCGAACACCTGATAAGGGCCCGGCTTCTCGCCGGCAGGCAAATCCGCGAGGCCGTCCAGATAGCCGTTCGCGGCATCGGCAATCCCGGCCTCAACGCCGATCTCGGCCTCGAGCGGCATTTCCGCGATATCCAGTCGGTTCTCGTCCATGCTCCCCAGGAGGACACCTCGATCGCCATTCTCGGACGCGCCGCCTTTGACCGCTGGAAAACGAGCGAGAATGACCGGTCGGCACCCAACCTGTCGATCCTGAAGACGGCTTGAAACGCGGTGACAAACCGCCTTTCATTCAGATCACGACGTCCAGCATATCGTTGCTTTTAGCCTCCATTGCGAATGGCGGGTTGAGATCACGTCCGGCAAAGGGTATCAGGTGCCACCCTCAGGCGGAGCTTCCGCAAGCAACAAGGCGCATCCTGACATGATCCCGGACTTCCTCGTCACCCATTCCGGTGGCTTCCATGCCGACGAACTGCTGTCGAGCGTCGTGCTGACCCGGCTTTTCCCGCAGGCACGCCTGATCCGCAGCAGGGCGCCCGAATGGATCGCACCCGGCGCAGACCGCATCGTCTATGACGTCGGCGGTGTTTATGACGCGGCGAAGGGCGCCTTCGATCACCACCAGCGCGGCGCACCGTTGCGGGAGGACGATCAGCCCTATAGTTCGTTCGGCTTGATCTGGAAGCATTTCGGCCGCGATTATCTCGCCGCCTTCGGCGTTCCTGAAGACCATATCGAAACCATTCACGCCTCTTTCGATGCCAGCTTCGTGCTGCCGGTCGATCTGGTCGACAATGGCGCGCTCAGCCCCTCCACCGCAGGGGCACTCGCCGGGCTGACACTGCCCGTCCTGCTCGAAACTCTGAAACCTGTTTTCGACGAGACAGATCCCGAAGCGGACAATCGCAGTTTCCACGCCGCGCTGGCCATCGCCCGCAGCTTCGTGGAGGCAAAGATTGCCAACAGCGCCGCGAAATTGCGGGCTGAAGCGCTCGTGAGCCGGGCTATCGTGGATGCCGGCGAGGGACATATTCTGGAACTGCCGATGGGAATGCCGTTTCGGCCCGCCATCAAGAAGGCGGGCGCCGACCATCTGCTCTTCGTCGTTCATCCACGCAACAACGACTGGTGCCTGACCGGCATCCGCCGCGCGGACGAAGGCTTTGAACTGCGGGCGGATCTGCCGGCGGCCTGGGCCGGTCTGACGGACAAAGATCTGGAAGCGGTTTGCGGCGTCGAAGGCGCGAGCTTCTGCCACAACGGCCGATTTGTCGCAGCGGCCAGAACCCGCGATGCCGCACTGGCCATGGCGGAGCTGGCAGTAAAAGAGGCGACCGCAGCCAAATAGTGACATGGCAGCCGACCGTGCGGGTGGCCTGCATCTTGCGGTTTAAACGGATTTGAACCGACGGCCGGTGTTCAGATGGGCTTCGCCTGGTGATCTTCTGGCAGGTGCAATCACGCATTTGGGCCGGCAGCGGGAGGCGAAATTAAGCCCCGATGCGGGTTTTGATCTCGCCCATACCCAGTTCTCGGTACGTCTCAGGAAATTCGCCGGCGCGCGCTCTTGAGCGTCAGGCCGCCGTGGTTATCCTGCCCGAATTATGGCGGTCACACACGTATTGAGGAGTACGCGGCCGCTTTCGGGGAGGATATCATGAAGTTTCTGTTGGCCGTTTCGCGCGCCATCGATGCCGCCAATTCAGCCATTGGCAAAGGCATTTCCTGGCTGCTTCTCGCGGCTATTTTCATCAGCGCCATCAATGCCGCCATGCGCAAGGCGTTTTCGATGAGCTCCAACGCCTGGCTTGAATCGCAGTGGTATTTGTTTTCCGCCGTGTTTCTGATCGCCGCCGCCTACACGCTTCTTAACAACGAGCATGTGAAGGTCGATCTGGTCTACGGAAATCTTCCGCGCAAAGGGCAGCTGTGGGTCGACATTCTCGGGACCATTTTCTTTCTCATGCCCTTCTGCCTCATCACGGTCTATCTCTCCTGGCCGGTGTTTCTGCAGAAGCTCGCTTCCGGTGAGGTTTCAAACAACACGGGCGGCCTCATTCAATGGCCCGTCTGGGCGCTGATACCGATTGGCTTCAGCCTCCTCGCCATTCAGGGCGTTTCGGAACTCATCAAGCGTGTCGCGATCCTGCGCGGCGATATCCCCGATCCGGTTGCCGAGGCTGACGCCGCGGCGGCAATGCTCTGATCGAAGGAAAAAACAATAATGGCATTCATTGCGGAAAATCTCGCGCCCATCATGTTTGCGGCGCTCATCATCGTGCTGTTGCTCGGTTATCCCGTGGCCTTCGCCCTGGCCTTCGTCGGCTTTTTCTTCGGCTTCATCGGGATCGAACTCGGCCTGCTGCCAGCCACGCTGTTCCAGGCCATTCCCGATCGCATATTCGGCCAGATGTCGAACGAAACGCTGCTGGCGATACCGTTCTTCACCTTCATGGGGCTCATTCTTGAAAAGAGCGGCATGGCGGAGGATTTGCTGGACACGATCGGCCAGCTGTTTGGACCGGTCCGCGGCGGCATCGCCTTCGCAGTCATCTTCGTCGGGGCAATTCTGGCCGCCACCACCGGCGTCGTCGCCGCCTCGGTTATCTCGATGGGCCTCATCTCGCTTCCCATCATGTTGCGCTATGGTTATGACCGCAAGGTCGCCGCCGGCACGATCGCGGCCTCCGGCACGCTGGCGCAGATCATCCCGCCCAGCCTCGTGTTGATCGTGCTGGCCGACCAGCTCGGCCGCTCGGTGGGCGACATGTACAAGGGCGCGCTCGTTCCGGGTCTCATGCTCGTGGCGGCCTATGCGCTTTATATCATCGTGACCTCGATCATCAGCCCCACGAAAGTCCCGGCCCTGCCGCTGGAGGCGCGGACCCTGCGCGGCACCAAGCTGCTGCTCAAGGTCATCACCTCACTGGTGCCGCCGCTCGTATTGATATTCCTCGTGCTCGGCACGATCTTCCTCGGGATCGCCACCCCCACGGAAGGCGGCGCCATGGGTGCCGTCGGCGCGCTCGCCCTTGCACTTGCCAACCGCAAGCTCAATTTCGGCCTGATCCAGCAGTCGCTGCACGCCACGGCAAAGCTGTCGTCCTTCGTGCTGCTCATCCTGCTCGGCGCGCGCGTCTTTTCCCTGACCTTCTATGGCGTGAACGGTCACGTCTGGGTCGAGCATCTGATGACATCGATCCCGGGCGGCGAGATCGGCTTCCTGATCGTCGCCAACCTGCTGGTCTTTTTCCTGGCCTTCTTCCTCGATTATTTCGAGCTGGCCTTCATCATCATCCCGCTGCTGGCGCCGGTCGCCGATGCGCTCGGCATCGACCTGATCTGGTTTGGCGTGATGCTGGCGGTCAACATGCAGACGTCGTTCATGCACCCGCCCTTCGGTTTCTCGCTGTTCTTCCTGCGATCCGTCGCACCGACGCGGGCCTATAAGGACCGGATCACGGGACAGACGATCCAGCCGGTCACCTCGTCCCAGATCTATCTGGGCGCCATTCCCTATCTGTTCATCCAGCTGACCATGGTCGTCATCATCATCGCCTTCCCCGGCATCGTGATGCACTACAAGTCAGGCGCCAAACAGGTCGACCCTTCCGCCGTCCATATCAATGTACCGATGCCCAGCATCGGCACGGACGCCGATCCCTTCGCCAATCCTTTCTCGGCACCCGGCAACAGCGCACCGAGCTTCGGAAAGCCGGCCACCCCATGACAATCGGCCGGGCGCAAAAGCGCCCGCCGCAACAAACATCGCTGACGTTCAATAGGAGGAGGTAATCTATGAAGGTCAACCCAGGTCGCAGACAACTTTTGTCGGGCGGCGTACTTGCAGGGGCGGCTGCGGCTGCTTCGGCACTTGCGACACCCGCCATAGCCCAGTCTTTGCCAACCGTTCGCTGGCGTCTCACGTCCGGCTTCCCGAACAATCTGGACACGATCTATGGCGGCGCCGTCGTCATGGCCAATGCGTTGAAGGCGATTACAGGCGGCAAGTTCGAAATCCAGGTCTTCCAGGCCGGTGAAATCGTTCCCGGCGCCCAGGCCATCGACGCCGTAAAAGCCAATACCGTCGAGATTTCCCATACCTGCGGCTATTATTTCACCGGGAAAGATCCGACATTCGCCATCGGTTCGACCATCCCCTTCGGCCTGAACGCCCGCCAGCAGAACGCATGGCTTTACCATGGCGGCGGCAACGAGGCTTACAACGAATTCCTTTCCGACTACGGCGTCATCGGCATTCCCGGTGGAGCGACGGGCGCCCAGATGGGCGGCTGGTATCGCAAGGAGATCAAGAGCATCGAGGATATCAAAGGCCTCAAGATGCGTATTGCCGGCGTCGCCGGACAGGTGCTCGCCAAGCTTGGCGCGGTGCCGCAGCAGCTTCCGGGCGGCGACATCTATCCGGCGCTGGAACGGGGCACCATAGATGCCGCGGAATGGGTCGGTCCCTATGACGACGAAAAGCTCGGCTTCTACCAGATCGCGCCTTATTACTATTATCCCGCGTTCTGGGAAGGTGGGCTGACGATCCACTTCTTCGTCAACAAGGACCAATATGCAGCATTGCCTGATGAGTACAAGGCAGCGCTCGACACCGCCTGCAAGGCCGCCAACATCAACATGCAGGCGCTGTACGACGTCAAGAACAAGGATGCGATCCGCTCGCTGGTTTCCAAGGGCACGCAGCTTCGCCCGCTGCCCCGCGATGTGCTCGACGCCGCCTATAAAGCAACCTTCGAGCTTTATGACGAGTACACGCAGAAGCATCCCGCATGGGCCAAGATCTATCCGGGCTGGAAGAAGTTCCGCGACGAGAGCTTCGAATGGTTCCGCGTTGCCGAATATACCTATGACAGCTACGGCTATGCCATGCAGACGGCCGGCAAATAAGCCGACATAGACTTTACCGAGGCCCCTGGATGGCGACATTCCGGGGCCTCGGGCCTCTAGCGGCTATTCTTTGATGAGCCCGTTATCGATCGCATAGCGGATGAGACCGGCAGTCGTCGCTATATCCAGTTTCCTCTTGATATTCTTGCGATGGGTTTCCATCGTGCGCTCGGCGATGTCGAGCGCCAGGGCAGCGTCGCGATTGCTCTTTCCGCGCGCGATCAGCAGCAGAACTTCCTGCTCGCGTGTCGTCAGCGCCTTCAGCCTGCCCGAAGACCCCTCCATCAACACATCGCGAACGCCAGAGGAAAAATAGGTGCCGCCGGCAGCCACGGTTTCGATTGCGGCGACTATTTCTTCGGTCGCCACGTCCTTCAGAATGTAACCGGCCGCACCATACATGACCGAGGTCGATATATATTCCCGGCTGTCGTGCATCGACAGCATCAGCACCCGGGCGGAAAGCTGTTTTTCCTTGAACAGCTCCAGGGCATCGATGCCATTGATCTGCGGCATGTTGATATCCATCAGCACCACATCGGGCCGCGTGGCGACAGCCGCGTCGATACCGGCCATGGCGGACAACGCGGTTCCAACGACTGCGAGATGCTCGTAAGTCTCGAGGACTGCCCTCAACCCATCCAGAACCAGAGGATGGTTGTCGATCAGCAGCACACGGATTGGATGAACGGTCACTCGGCGGCCTCCTGTAAGCCGCTATTGCGATCCTTCATGGCGGTGATGGGCAGCACCGCCCGCAGAACGGTTCCCCTGGCGGAGCTTTCGACATCCAGCCTGCCCCCGAAATGCGTCATGCGTTCCTGCATGTTTCTCAAACCGAGCCCCTTGCTTGCCGGCATCCCGTTTTCTGTCCGAACGGCCGGAAATCCACGGCCATTGTCGCTGACATCCATCTGGACCCGTTCATCGCGACTGGAAAACCGGATGGCGACCTGCGTCGCGCCGGCATGGCGCTCAATATTGGTCAGCGCCTCCTGCGCGACACGGTAAAGCGCAACCCGTGCCTCCGGGACAAGCATATGCTTGAAGGCCACGGATTCAAGCGTCGCCGCAATTCCCGTACGTTCGGAAAAACTCGAGATCAGGGATTCCAGAGCCGCCGTCAGCCCCAGATCGTCGAGAACACGCGGGCGAAGATCGTGCGAGATGCGGCGGACTTCCTTGATCGCTTCGTTCAGCGCAATGGCGCCTTTGCCGATTGCCTCGACAGCGCCGACATTATCCGGCGTGACCTTGCGCCGCGCTAGATCGATTGCAAAACGCACGCCGACGAGATTTTGGGAAATGCCGTCATGCAGCTCCCGGGCAATGCGCAGACGCTCCTCCTCCTGGGTATCGATGATCCTTTGCATCAATTCCTTGAGCCGGCCATCCGCCAGCCGCTGCTGGCGCAGATTGAGCAACATGCAGGTGGCAAAGACCAGCAATACGGCGGGAACCGCAAACAGGGCGACGATCAGGAAGTTCCAGGTGATCGAATGCCGCAACTCCTCCTTCGCCGCCGCCGTCGTCGCAAAAACGTCGTCGAGGTAAACGCCGGTACCGATCATCCAGCGCCATTTGTCGAGGCCGGCCGCAAAGGAAAGCTTGTCGGCCATTTTTTTGGTGGAGGGCTTTTCCCACTTGTACTGGACCAGCCCTCCCCCCTTTTTCGCCTCGACGATCAGATCGTAGATCACCCGGTTGCCATCGGGATCGTGGAGATCCAGCCAGTTGTTCCCCGGACGGAAATTCTGTCGCGGATGGACCACGTTCAGCCCGTCATAGTCATAGACGAAGAAATAGCCGTCAGTGCCGTAGTCGAGACCCGTCAGGATGCGCTTGACCTCTTCCTTCGCGGCCTCGTCATCAGGCCCTGCCCTGTCATAGACCGAGCGGATCGCCGAAAGGGCAAGATTGGTGAGGTTGAGGAGTTCAGCCTCCTTTGCAGCGAGCATGTTGCGTTCGAACGCATCGATGCTCGTGCGCGCCAGCGTCATGGACTGCCACGTAATCAGCGCTGTGATGACGATAATCGCAAGAACGAGAGGCCCGATGGCCAATGCGAGAATCTGGCTCCTGAGTTTCATGCGCCCCCCAACACATTCATCTTGCACACTCACTTCACAACACTTAATGCCGCAAATCGGCGACGTTGGAAAGCGAGCCGCACGACGCGACCGTGCGTGACCTATCCAGATTTGTAAGCTGAGGGCAGCGTTCAATCATTTCTGTGGCGCGTGGGGTAAGCCGCGTTCCCGTTTTCGTCAGGCCTGATCCAGAGCAAGGGTCAGGTCGGCGACAAGATCGTCGGGATGTTCGATGCCGATTGACAGCCGGATCGTGGAATCAAGCACACCGATGCGCTGGCGGACATCGGCAGGAACTCCCGAATGCGTCATCGTTGCGGGGTGAGACGCAAGAGACTCCGTGCCGCCGAGGCTTACCGCGAGTTTGAATATGTTGAGCGCATTGAGGAATTTGAAAGAGGCGGCCTGCCCGCCGACGATATCAAACGAGAAGGTCGATCCCGCGCCGGAGCATTGAGCGGCGAATACCCTGCCAACCGCGGATGCCGGGTCGCTGAACGGCAGGTAGTGGATTTTCTCGACCTTGGGATGCGCATTCAGGAATTCCGCCACGACCCTGGCATTGCTATCCGCCCGCTCCATCCGGATCTGCAGCGTCTCAAGGGAACGTCCGAGCATCCAGCACGAATGCGGATCCAGCTGCGTGCCGATTGCTCCACGCAACGCCTTCACCTGTTTCATGACATCCTTCCGGCCGAGCGCTGCCCCGGCAATGAGGTCGGAATGCCCGCCAACATATTTCGTCAGCGAATAGAGCGAGATGTCCGCACCGTATTCGATGGGCCGCTGGAACACCGGGCCGAGAAGCGTATTATCGCAGGCGATGATCGGCCTGTGCCCCTGCCTTTCGCCGATCACGTCGGCGACCCGGCTCATCATCGAAATGTCGACAATGCTGTTTGTCGGATTGGCGGGGGTCTCGATGAGGATGACGGAGACCCTGCCTCTCGCCATCGCCTCCTCTGCCGCAGCCATCACCGAGGTCTCGCTGACACCATCGGCGAACCCCACTGCCGAGACGCCGAAATTATGGAAGGTCTTGGCCAGCAGCGTCTCCGTGCCGCCATACAGCGGCTGGGAATGCAGCACGGTGTCACCGGGCCGGACAAAGGCGAAAAGTGTCGTTGAAATGGCGGACATGCCCGAGGAGAACAGCGCACAGCTCTCCGTGCGCTCATACACGGCAAGACGATCCTCGACGATTTCGCTGTTCGGATGGTTGAAGCGCGAATAGACGAGGCCGGCGCCCCTGCCCTCGGGCGGCTCCTTGCGGCCGGAGACGTAGTCGAAGAAGTCGCGCCCGTCTTCCGCCGACTTGAAAACGAAGGTCGATGTCAGGAACACGGGAGGCTTTACGGCGCCCTCCGACAATTCCGGATCATAACCGTAATTGAGCATCTGGGTTTCAGGATGGAGAGCGTGGTTGCCGATATGGGTTTTGGACGGATGCGGCGCGGTCATTTCCGATGATCCCTCAGCTGGCGTTGAACTACCTGCAGGTTACACGCAGTGAAACCAAAATACCTTGCATTCTGAAGCGTCGAGTTGTCTCATGAAGCAATATATTGCGGAGAACGATCATTTATGTCGCAAAAAATTGCGGACCCGATCGACAGGCGGATACTCAAGGAATTGTCTGCCGATGCGCGGATCACGAACAACGAACTTGCCGAGCGGGTCGGACTGTCGGCATCGGCGTGCCTGCGGCGGCTTTGACGCCTGGAGGAGATAGGCGCCATCAAAGGGTACTCCGCGATCATCAATCCGGCAATCGAGGGATGGACCATGACCGCGCTTGCGTCCGTCCGCCTCAGCCGCCAGCACGATGACGAAATCCGGATGTTCGAGGCGGCCGTTCTTGACTGGGACGAGGTTCTCGAATGTCATCTGGTCACGGGTCCGAGGGACTACATGCTCAAGGTCATGTGCGGTGGGCTGGAGGATTACGAGCGTTTCATCAAGGACAAGATCGCAAAGCTGAAATGCGTCGAGACCATCGAGACCAGCTTCGTCATGAACACGATCAAGGCGCGGCGCATCTGAGCTTCGCGGCCACGGCGACAATCCGCTTTCTCATCCGGCTCCGCAACGCTCGGCATTGCAGGGTTCTAGAGGTGCCTGGGCAGCACATGCCTGTTCCGGTCCGCCGCCCATCGGCGCTAATCGTTGCCGATTGCTTCAAGCCAGATGCTGACGGCGACCGCTCCCGCATCGGGATGTCCTATTGCCCGCTCACCAAGATAGCTTGCGCGCCCGAGCCGCGGCTTCATCGACGTCGTCGCCTCGGCGCCTGCGATGCCTGCCGCCGAGGCGGATCGCCAGGCCACGTCGGCCGAAGCTCCGCCTGCGAGCTTGTCCCGGAACGTTTCCGCAGCCGGATGAAGCGCATCTATCATCGTACGGTCCCCCGGTTTCGCGCCGCCGAGTTCCGAGACGGCGAGAACGGCAACCACGAACGCCTCCGCCATCTGTTGGGCCGTCGGCTTTTCGATCCCGTCAAGATGGCGCGAAGCGCGCATCAGGCCCGTGGCGTAAAACGGGCCCGAGCTTCCGCCGATTGCCTTCCGCATCGCATTCGCCATCGCCATCAAACCACTGGACACATCTGCGAAGCTCTCCCCGGGCAGCGCCAATATTGCTTCGGCGCCTCGCACCATGCTTGTTCCAAGGTCACCGTCGCCCGTAACACTGTCCAGCTGCGTCAGTATGGGCTCTGCGGCGATCAGGGCTCGGGCGATCCGCTCCGCCGCGGAACGCAGTCGTTCACCGGCGGCTGTTATTCTGGTTTCCGCAGTCACGCTCTTCTTAACGTCTGCCGAAGGCAAGACGCGGTTGCGGTTCACCGCACCGCCGCGCGGCCATGCGCCGGCATCGGTCGGCGCATCGATGAGGTTGACCATTGCGTCATCCACATGCATGACCGACAAAGAAAAGCCGGGCATGTCGAGGGCGGAGAGGAAGGTACCGGCCCATGCCCTTTCGACCACGACGCCCTTTGCTTCCAGGCGCGCGACGGCGGATCGCGCCACGACCGCAAGTTCCATTGGCGGCGTCGATCCCAGTCCGTTGACCAGAAGCGCAACCCTGTCTCCGCTCTTCAGCCTGCCATCGGCTTCGATCGTCTCGAGGACCAGCTTCACGAGCTCGTCCGCCGATGCGATGGACATCCGCCGGACGCCCTGCTCGCCATGGATGCCGAGCCCGACTTCGATTTCAGCGTCGCCAAGGACAAAGCCCGGCGTGCCGACGGCAGGGAGCGTGCAGGACCCCAGCGATATTCCCATGGAGGACAATTTTCCGGCGGCTTCCCGGGCGATGCGAGCCACCTCTTGAAGGGGGAGCCCCTGCTCCGCGGCCGCGCCGGCAAGCTTGTGCACAAGCACTGTGCCCGCAATACCCCGGCGGCGATCGTCGGGAACTGTGTCCTTCAAGGCGACATCATCGGCGACGACCACGATCTCGACCGGAATTCCTTCAGCCCGTGCCAGTTCGGCCGCCAATCCGAAATTCAGCCGATCGCCCGTGTAGTTCTTGACGATAACCAGAGCACCGGCGGGTCCGGCCGCAGCCCTGATGCCGGCAAGAACCGCATCGGTGCTTGGCGAGGTGAAGACATCGCCTGCCACCGCAACGGTGAGCATGCCCGCGCCGACATAACCCGCATGGGCTGGCTCATGGCCACTGCCTCCGCCCGACAGCACCGCCACCCTGCGCTTTTCCGGGACCAGAAGGCCAGACCGGATAACGACATTCTCATCCGCAAGCAGGATCGTCGCGGGGCTGAGGGCCACCACGCCTTCGAGCATGTCCCGCACAACGGTGGCTGGATCGTTGATGAGCTTCTTCATGCCTTACTCCTCGATGCAGTTCGTTGGCCGGCGGGGACACGCACGTACCCTGCTGACCGTGAACAAGCACGATCTTCCGACCAATTTCAAGTTCCGGGCATTCGCACTCGCGACATCGATTGAGGGCCCGCGAGGGAAACACAGGTGCATATCCACCATTGCCTCTCGCGGCGGAGGCGCTATCATGATGGCGCTGTAGGACGGTAAGCTTTGGGAGGAGCGATACGTGAGACGGATGTGGCCAGACGAATTTGCGTTTCTGCTGGACGGTGCAGAAGAGGTTGACCTACATATTCCATCGGCGGCGCATGATGATGGTTCGCCCGGAAAAACAATATCCAGAAAGGCCTTGAAAGCCCGGATCAGCCAGCAGGATTTTGAAAAAATCTGGCATCTCGCAGAGGCCCGCTACCGGCTGAACGGCAGGTTCTCTGACAAAGCGATTACACTGATCGCCAACAACCCCCATTACCAGAAATGGCACCCCTCCGACGGCGGCAGCATCGAAAGCGTCTCCGATAGCGGTCAGAAATACACGACGCGCTATGTGAACGTGCACTTTCTTCTGGATGATGTCAGCGAAGCTGTCGAAGCCTGAAGTTCGGGTGGCCGCGCGCTCGGTTCGTCGGAAAAGTTCAAGGAAGCCGTCAGGTCAAATCATCCCAGATCATCCTCTGGAATGCCTCCGGCGGCTCTGACTGCTTCGGGTGTATCTATGTCCATCTCGGCTGCATCGCCGATCTCCACATCAATCACCGAGAGTCCTGAACTCTGGATAAGGTGGCGGGCGCCGACATCTCCCTCCAGCTGATAGATGGCCGCGTATAGAGAACGGGGCAGGATAACGGGGTTTCCATTCTTGCCGCGTGCGACTGCGCGGATGACGGACAGGCCATCAGCATTTCGAAAGGCTGCGATCAGCCGGTTGAGAACTGCCGCAGTCACCCCAGGCATATCGGCAAGCATGACCAGGGCGCCGTCGACATCATTCGCCTCTAAAGCCGCAATTCCAACCCTCAATGAGCTTGCAATCCCGGTCGCATAGTCTGGATTGGCAACGATAGCCACAGGCAGACCGGCCAGCGCTCTGCGAATATCGTTTTGGCGGTGACCGACGACAACCGTTACCGAAGCGGCATCGCTATCCACCGCAGTGAAAGCCGAGCGGCGAACGAGCGGCACTCCATCGAACTCCGCCAATAGCTTGTGGTTTCTGTCCGATCCCATGCGCCGCGCCATACCGGCCGCCAGCAGGACTATTCCGACGATCGGTTTCACAATATCTCCTCTCAGGATGACGGAAGGCCGGCTCCGTCTACCCACCTCAGAAATTTCATCGAGGCTCGCGCACTATGAGAGTGCCACCGCAAGCCTCTATATACGCCCGTCCTGTGGAAAGGTTTTGCCACGAGTGGCATAGGTCCTCCGTTAAAGACCGCCCATGCAGATATATTTCATTTCAAGATAGTCCTCGACGCCGTGCCTGGACCCCTCACGTCCAAGACCCGATTGCTTGACGCCTCCGAACGGCGCGGTCTCGGTCGAGATGAGGCCGGTATTGACGCCGACCATGCCATATTCAAGAGCTTCCGCAACGCGCCAGATCTTTCCGATGTCCGAGGAAAAGAAATAAGCGGCAAGTCCGAACTCGGTGTCGTTGGACTGACGAATGACGTCATCCACATCTTCGAAGCGGAACAGCGGGGCAACTGGCCCGAAAGTTTCCTCCCGCGCCAGCTTCATGCTGCTATCCACGCCGGTCAGCACGGTCGGCGTGAAGAACGTACCCGTTCCATCACGGCGCTTGCCGCCCGTCACGACCCTGGCACCCTTGGAAAGGGCATCTTCGATGTGTTCTTCGACCTTGGCGATCGCCTGTTCATCAATCAGCGGCCCGATCACGACGCCCTTTTCGAACCCGTCTCCGACAGCCATTGCTTTCACCTTGGCAGCCAGTTTCGATGCGAACGCGTCATAAACCCCGGACTGCACATAGATGCGATTGGCGCAAACGCAAGTCTGACCGGCATTACGGTATTTCGAAGCGATGGCGCCTTCCACGGCCGCGTCAAGGTCGGCGTCGTCGAACACGATCAGCGGGGCGTTGCCACCCAATTCCAGGCTGACCTTCTTGATCTGGTCGGCGCATTGGCGCATCAAGATGCGGCCGACCTCGGTCGAGCCGGTGAAACTGACCTTGCGCACCTTGTCGTTGCCGCAAATCTCCTTGCCGATCGCCGGCCCGTCTTCGCCGACGATGATGTTGAAAACACCGGCCGGTACGCCGGCCTGCTCGGCGAGCTTGCCCAGCGCCAGGGCCGACAACGGCGTCTGTTCGGCAGGTTTGGACACGACCGCGCAGCCGACGGCAAGCGCGGGCGCCACTTTGCGGGCAATCATCGCGGCGGGAAAGTTCCAGGGCGTGATCGTGCCGACGACGCCGACCGGTTGGCGGATGACCAGCAGGCGCCGGTCACTGGCAGGGCCGGGAATCGTCTCGCCGTAAATGCGCTTGGCCTCCTCGGAAAACCATTCCACATAGGAGGCGGCATAAACGATTTCGCCGCGAGCCTCGGCCAATGGCTTGCCCATTTCGGCGGTGAGAATGGCGGCAAGCTGATCGGCGTTCTCGACCATCAGTTCGTACCATTTGCGCAGGATGGCTGCTCTCTCTTTCGCCGGGCGTGCAGCCCAGGCGGGTTGGGCCGAATGTGCGGCATCGATGGCAGCGCGCGTATCCGCCGCCCCCATGTCAGGCAGGGAAGCGATCACTTCGCCGGTCGCCGGATTGAGCACGTCGAATGTTTTTGTCGCCTGCCCGCCGGTCCATTCGCCGCCGATATAGCCTTTGTCCATCAAATAGGGGGAAGAAAGATCCACATGCCGCGCCAAAGCCGATGTAAATGCCATGGTCCTGTACTCCGGAATTGCTCAGTGGCCGCCAGAAACGGCGAGGATGGAGGTTTCGAGAATATCGAGCGCCTCGCTGAAAACGCTATCCTGAATGGTGATCGGCGCCAGGAAGCGGATGACATTCCCGTGCAGGCCGCAGGTCAGCAGGATCAGACCGCGCTCCAGGGCAGCGAGACGGACCCGATTGGCGAAATCCGCGCTCGGCAATTTCGTCGTCCGATCGTTGAATTCGACGGCATTCATGAAGCCGGGACCGCGAATATCGACGATTTCCGGCACGCTGTCGCGCAAGGCTTCCAGCCGCTGCTTCAGACGCCCCCAACTGGTCTGCGCGCTCGCATAGTTGCTCCTCCTCGATGACATCGAGGACGGCATGGGCGGCAGCGATGCCGATCGGGCTGCCGCCATAGGTGCCGCCCAGACCTCCCGGCGCCGGCGCGTCCATGATTTCGGCGCGGCCGGTGACGGCCGCCAGCGGAAAGCCGCCCGCGAGGCTCTTGGCCATGGTCATCAGGTCGGGCGCGACGTCATGGTGATCCATGGCGAACATCTTGCCGGTCCGAGCAAAGCCGGTCTGCACCTCGTCGGCGATCAACAGGATGCCATGAAGGTCGCAAAGGTCGCGCAAAGCCCGCATCAACGCCGCCGGCGCGGGATAGAACCCACCCTCGCCCTGAACGGGCTCGATAATGATCGCCGCAACCCGTTTCGGATCGACATCGGCGGCAAACAGCTTGTTGACGGCCGCAATCGACTGCTCAATCGAAACACCGTGCAGCTCGATCGGAAACGGCACATGGAAGACATCGCCGGGCATGGCGCCGAAACCGACCTTGTAGGGAATCACTTTGCCGGTCAGGGCCATGCCCATAAAGGTGCGCCCGTGAAAGCCGCCGCCGAAGGCGATCACTGCGGAGCGGCCGGTGGCGGAGCGGGCGATCTTGACGGCGTTCTCGACGGCTTCTGCGCCGGTCGTCACGAATATCGTTTTCTTGGCGAAATCGCCGGGCGTCGCGTCATTCAGGCGCTCGGCGAGTTGCACGTAGTTCTCGTAGGGCACGACCTGGTGGCAGGTATGGGTGAACCGGTCGAGCTGCGCCTTCACCGCCTCGATGACACGCGGGTGGCGGTGGCCGGTATTGAGAACCGCGATGCCTGCGGCGAAATCTATATAGCGCCGTCCGTCCTTGTCCCAGATTTCGGCGTTCTCCGCACGCTCGGCATAAATCTGTGTCGTCATACCAACACCGCGGGAAATGGCGGCGTTCTTACGGTCGGTCAGCGATATTGCACCCATGGATCGTGCTCCTCGATTGTTCGCCAGAAAATTTCTTACATTTATGCTGTAAGGTATTTTTGATATTTCCTACATTTATGCTGTAGGAAATCAAGCGGATTTTCTCGTGCCGTCGGATATTTTCTGCTAAGGCATGTCTCCGCGGGGTTTAACAAAGTTGGGCAAGACCGAAGAGCTGAAGCCCAACGCATGAATCCGGTTAAACCGGCGTACTTTGAATGGAATGACAACATGCGGGCAGTCACAGGGACCAGCCCCCACGGGGACAGATGTCTTTGCCGATGAGCAACAACGATCCGGTTCGCTATCGAGTTACGGAGGCCGCTCGACTTGCCGGGGTATCGGCCTCGACCCTGCGATTGTGGGAGCAGCAGGGGCTGCTCGTGCCGGAACGCACCGGCACCGGGCAACGGCAATATTCCGCCGACGATCTCGTGCGCCTGAAGAAGATTTCCTGGTTGCGGTCCGAGCGCGGACTGAACGCGGCCGCCATCCGCGATGCGCTGGAACAGGACGAACCTTCCCTGGAAACCGATGCGCCGTTCGAACTCGGCCGGCGGCTGCGCAGTCTGCGGCACGGTCTGGGGCGAACGCTCGAGCAGGTCGGCGACGACATCGGTATCACGGCTTCGACGCTGTCGAGCCTGGAACGCACCTCGCAGGGGGTCAGCTTCAAGACGCTGCATGACCTCGCCGAATACTACGGGACGACCGTGTCGCGGCTTTCCGGAGAAGTCCCGGAAACCGTGCCGACCCTGGTGAAGTCTGGTGGATGGCGCACCTGGCCGCAGACGACGCCGGGTGTGACCGTGCAACTGCTTGCCGAAGGGGGCGCATGATGGACTGCCACCGTTTCGTGCTGGCGCCCGGTGCAACCAGCGAAGGCGCCTACCGGCACGATGGCGAGGAGTTCATGCATGTCATCTCCGGCCATCTCGAAGTGGTCCTCGATGCCGACCAGTTCTTCGACCTCGGCCCTGGGGATTCTCTCTATTTCGAAAGCCGGCGCGCGCACTCCTGGCGTAACCGCCATGAGGGCGAGACCATCCTCTTGTGGATCAACACACCGCCGACCTTCTGACGCCCCTGTCATGCGGACCTCCTCCTCCGGTCCTCGTTAACGGGTATTGCCGATGGTGTTGTCCGACCACATGCGGCTGATATGCGGCAGGTCCAGAGGCTTCGCCTCGTTGATAATCAGGTCGAGGACACGCGGCGGCGTCAGCGGCAGGGAATGGACCGGCTTGTCGATTGCCCTTGATACGGCGCAGGCGATTGTCGCTCCGACGTTGAGGATCGGCACCTCGCCGGCCCCCTTCGTGCCGAGCGGCCCGATCGACGGCGCCCCTTCGTGCAACACGATCTCGACGGGAACGACGTCGAGCGCGAGCGGCAGACGGTAGGTTTCGAAACCGCTCTGCAATATGCGTCCATCCGGCCCGACCGACATGTCTTCATGCAGCGCATATCCCATGCCCTGCACCACGCCGCCCTGTATCTGGCTGTAGATCGCCCTCGGATTGAGCGCCCGGCCGACATCCTGCACGACGCGATAACTCAGCACTTCCACATGGCCGGTATCCGGATCGACGGCGACCTCGCAATCGTGCACGGCGAAAACCGGGATGTCGATCGCGTCGATGAAATGCCCCATGGCGCAACCGGCCATGGCATCGACACCCGGATTGGTGAATGCGCCGGAGCCGGATACGGGCCCCTCGGTCTTCTGGACATGGGATGCGACCGCGGCGATCGTCATGCCCGAACCCTTCTTTCCCTGGATTTCCACACGCCCGTTTCCGAGCGTAAGCTCCTCGACACCGGTCTGGAGCAGCTCACTGGCCGCGGCGAGTACCTTGCGACGGACCTCCTGCGATGCCGCCGTGCTGGCCGCGCCGATAGACACAGTGGTACGACCGCCGCCGACACCGAGATCGAAGCCGGCGGCATCGGTATCGGCCCCCTTGACGATCACCTCCTGCGGCGAGATGCCGAGCTGCGCCGCAACGATCTGCGGCAGCGACTGCGTCATGGTGCCGGAGCCGATCTCCACCCCGGAGGTGATCAGCGTCGCGCTACCGTCTGCATTCAGATTGACGGTGGCGGCGGAAGGGCCGACGAAGATGAACCAGGTCCCGACCGTCGTCGCCCGGCCGAAAAGCCGCCGGTCACCATGACGTTCGGGCTGCGGCGACGCCCCGCGAAGCCTGTCCATCTTCTCAAGCATCGGCCGCAGCACCTCGCCTTCGAAAACCTGGCCGGTCGAACCGAGATCGCCATCGCCGAGAACGTTGCGGCGGCGGAACTCCATCGGATGCATGCCGATGGCTTCGCAGATCTCGTCGGTGTGCCGCTCCAGCGCAAACGTATTGTAGACCCCGTTGCAGGCCCGGAATGCGCCGTTGGGCGCGGTATTGGTATAGACCGCGCGGCTCGAAAGCCGCACCGACCCCAGCTTGTAATTGCCGCCCAGCGTATGCGCCGTCATGGTGGTGAGAAATATCTGCTCGCCGCCATAGGCGCCGCAATCCATCAGAACCGTCGCTTCGCGGCCGACAATCTCGCCTTCAGGGGTGACGGCCGAACGAATGCGTATTTCGGCATTCTCCCGGCACAGGCAGGTCAGCATTTCCTCGCGCCGCGAATTGATGAGAGCGACCGGACGACCGGTCTTGCGCGCCAGGATTGCGGCGAAGGGCTCCAGCGAGCAGTCGAATTTGAGGCCGAAAGCGCCACCCACCGGCGGAACCGTGACACGGATCTGCGAGGCCGGGACACCGAGCGCCTTTGCCGTCATATTGCGCACCGTCCACGGCACCTGTGTCGATGTCTTTATATGGTAACGTCCATCCTCGAAGGTGGCGACGACGGCGCGCGGCTCGAAGGACACATGGTTCTGACGCCCGACGGTGAAGCAACTGTCGACGATCGTCACATCCGGCCTGGCGAAGGCGGCATCTGTATCCCCGCGCAGCACCTTCGCCTCCCAGGCGACATTGCCGCCACGGGCGGCACCTTCAAGCAGGACCTCGTAGTTCTTCCAGTCCTCATGGATCAGCGGCGCGCCTTCGCGAAGCGCTTCGGCCATGGTCAACAGAGCAGGCATTGGGGCGAGTTCGAGCTCGATGGCCGCCGCCGCCGCCTTCGCCTGCTCCAGCGTCTCGGCCGCGATCGCCGCAACCGGCTCGCCGTCGTAGCGGATGACCTCTCTGGCAAACAACGGGTGGTCAGCAATACCGATGCCGAAAAAACCCGGCGCATCCTCAGCGGTCGCGATGGCGCGCACGCCCGGCATCTTGCGGGCTTGCGACGTATCGATGCGCAAAATGCGAGCACTGGAGACTTCGGACCGTAGCAGGAAGGCATGCAGCGTGCCCGGCCTGACGTGGTCGATCGTATATTGTGTAAGCCCGCGCAGCTTGTCGCGCGCATCCCGGCGCGCAAGATTCATCACGGTGGAGCGCTCGATCTGCTCGTTCATGCGGAAATCTCCCCGGCGGAACCCATGGCAAGAACTGCATCGATAATCCGCTCATAGCCGGTACAGCGACAGATATTGCCGACCAGCGCGTGCTTCACCGCCTCCCGCGTCGGGTTAGGGTTGTCACGCAGGAACGGGGTCAGGGTCATCACCATGCCTGGAAAACACATGCCGCACTGCACGACGTCATGGTCTTCGAGAGCCAGTTGCAACGGGGTCATCCCTTCGTCGTCGATGCCGAGCCCCTCGATCGAGGTGATGTCGCAGCCGACGGCGAGCCCCGCCGGCTTGAGACAGGACGGGGTCGGGATGCCATCGATATGAACCGTGCAGGCGCCGCAGAAACCTTCCCGACACACGGCTTTGGCGCCGGTAAGCAGAGCGCTTTCGCGTAGCACATCGACGAGCGGTGTCATCGGATCGCCGTGGAACAATCGGTCTTCGCCATTGATGGTTAGGGTCAGTGTCATCTCAGCCTCCACACGTATCGGCAAGCAGGTCCAGGTCCGCAAAGGCTCGGCGAACGAGTTCGGGCAGTACCTTCACCCGATACCATCCCGGCGCCTCGACGCCGTCACGTCCCGAAAACTCGTCGATATGTTTTACCGACATCGCCGCAATCTCGCTTGCGTTCAGCCGGCGACCTGCAAGTTGCGCTTCGAGGCCCGGCCAGCGCCGTGCGGTCTGCTCGACGGAACCGACAGCGATGACTGCCTCCGCGATACGACCGTCCGGGTCGAGCGAGATCGACGCGCTGACGATCGCCACCGGGTAATCTCCCGCTTGCTTCAAAGGCAGTCGAGCATGTGCCGAATGGCGCTGTTGCTGCGGCACGACGATGCCAAGGAGAATTCCCGCGAAGGTGTCCCGCTCGGCAAGAAACTGCGCCAACGGCATGCGGACGATCTCGGCGCCGAGGGCAAGTTCCACGTCAGCCTCGAGACACAGGAGCGCAGGCGCCAGATCGGCGGCTGCGAAAGCGCGCGTACAGAGATTGCCGCCGATTGTCGCCATCTGGCGGATTGCCGGGTTTGCCGATTTTGCCGCCGCGCCCGACAGGGCTGCGAGAGCCGGCATTCCCTTTATGGCATCGGCAAGCGCGCCATGCGTTACGGCCGAGCCGATCGTGACCTCGCTTTCACTCACGGCAACGCCCGCCAGTTCCTTCCAGTCCGCCGATGGCGATGTAATGACGGTCATCAAACTCCTGACGCAGGTCGGCGCGCATGATCCACGTTCCGCCGGCGAAATATTCGGCAGACGGCCCCAAACGCTCCCGCATGCCGAGCGCTTCGGCAAGCGTCGACGGGATGTGAAGCTGACGTTTTGCGGGAGGCTTCATGGCGTTGGTCCTTGATAGGCGGAAATGACGGGGAGACGGGCAGTCCGGCGAGCGGCGTCGCGGGGAACCTCATCGAGCCGGTCGTCCCGGCCATGAGGGTCGAGCTGCACGATCTGGGAGAGAATGGACAGGGCAATGTCCGCAGCGCTCTTCGACCCGCCGAATATGCCGGCCGGCCCGTGGATACGGGCGATTGCGGCGTCAGCCAATCCACGTTCCTTAAGGTTTTGAACGCGCCGGTCATGGGTCTTGCGGCTGCCGATTGCGCCGATATAGAATGCGTCGCTGCCGAGTACGACCGGCAGCAATTCCTCTTCCCAGTCGTGGTCATGAAACAGGAATGCCACGGCGCTACGTCTATCGATCCGCAAATCGGGCAGCCGCCTCGGACTCGATAGCAACGCGCCTGCAGCCCCAGCCTCGCGGCCGAAAATCAGGGTGGGCTCGTCATTCGTGAACAGCTCGACCTCGAAGCCCGCGGCTGACGCCAGCCGACAGAGGAGAACCGCGACGGGACCGGTTCCGAGCACGATCAGACGCCTGCGCGGCAGGTAACCGATACGGAAGCAAATATCGGATGCGGTTTTCTCGTCCCTGTCCTCGAAAGCCAGAACCGCCTCGTGACGTTCAGCCAAAGCCGCCTGAACGGTTTCCAGATCCTGCCGGCCCTGCTCTACATCGAAATAGAGTTCGAGGGCGCTGCCGCAGGGCAGCTGAATATCGAAATAGGGCGAACCCTCGCCGAAACGGAGCCTGCGGCTGCGCCCCGCCTCTATTGTATTGATCGCCTCAGTCACGATGGTACGTTCAAGGCAACCGCCGGAGAGATAGCCAACCCATTCACCATCCTCGGTAACCGCCATCTGCGCGCCAAGCGCGCGGGGAGAGGCGCCCTCGATGCGCACCAGCGTGACGAGCGCGAACCTCTTTCCGGCCGTTGCCGCCTCGAGTGCAAAGTCTACGACGTAGTCGTCGAATTTTTCCCAGGAGCCTTGAGCGGTTTTCATGACATCCCCTCCCACGTCGCGAAGATCAGCGGCGAGACAGCAGCATTCGGTAGCGGAGCTGATCGATGATCACCGCCAGGATCAGAAGGCTGCCGAGAAGAACCATCTGCATGTAGGAGCCGATCTGCATCACATTCATGCCATTCTGCACGAGCACGATGAAGAAGGCGCCGAGCACGACGTTTTCGACGCGACCGATACCGCCACGCAGAGACACGCCGGCGATAACGCAGGCCGCGATCGATTCCAGACCGATGGTGCCGCCGAGGTTTGTTTCACCGCTTTCAACACGCGCCGTCAGCAGGATGCCGGCAAGCGAGGCGAGGAGCGAACAGACCACGTAAGCGATGAAGAGTGTTCGGCCCGTATTGATGCCCGACAGATGCGCCGCCTTGATATTCCCGCCGACCGCATAAATCTGCGCGCCTATCCTCAGGCGGTTCATCATCACCCACATGACGACGATCGCAACGAGCGCGATCATGACGGGTACGGGAACCCCCGCAATGCGGCCGAAGCCGAAGAAATCACCAAATTCGAACGGTAGGTTGCCGATCGGAACACCGCCGGTCAGGAACAGCGCCGTGCCGGCACCGACGGATTGCACACCGAGCGTCATGATGAAGGGCGACACACCGAACACCGAGATACCGAGGCCGTTGACCAGCCCGACTGCGAGAGCGACACCGAAGCCTGCGGCAAGCCCAAGCGAAATGATCAGCCAGACACTGTCGGGAAAAACGGTTGCCGCAGCCACCATGGCCGAGGCTGACACCACGGAGGTCAACGCAATCGCGGTGCCGACCGACAGGTCGAAACCGCCGGTGATCAGCACCAGCATCTGGCCGAGCGAAACCAGTACCAGATAGACCGACTGGCGGGCGACGTTGGTGAGGTTCTGGACCGTCAGGAACTGCGCGGAAGCCAGCGAAAAGACGATGATCGCGATGACCAGGAAGAAAGGCAGCACGCCGGAGCGCAGAAAGAGCTGCCGGATGATATGCGCAGGCGTCAATCCGCGACCGGCTTCGGTGTGGTTAAGCATTTCAGTCCTGCCGGTCATGCGGCTTCCCCTTCTGTATTGAAGAATGCTTGGAGCACGTTGTTTTCGTTTATGTCCGCACCGCTCAATTCGGCGCTGATCCGGCCATTGGCAAAGACCACGAGCCGATGTGCGAGATTCATCGCTTCGGGCAGATCGGATGAGATCACCACGACCGCCTTGCCGGCCTCCGCCAGTTCCTTGATCAGCCTGTAGAGAGCGGCACGCGTACCCATGTCGACGCCGACGGTCGGCTCGTCGAAGATGTAGATTTTGTAGTCCCCGCCAAAACCCTTGCCGAACAGCGCCTTCTGCTGGTTGCCGCCGGACAGGTTGGCGACTGGCCGCGCCATGAACGCATCGGTAAGATCGACCTTACGGCCTATCTCGGACGACAGGAGATTTTGCCGCCGGCTGGAAATGCCGGTCGGTGTGGAGATTTCGTCACGGAACAGCAGGCCGAGATTGATGTTGTTGCGCGCCGTGGCGCTCAGCATCAGCCCTTCGTTCTTGCGGTCCGGCGGCAGGTAGAAAACCCCCTCGCGCAGCAAACGCCGGGTCGGCGATCCTGTCATATCCTTGCCGTTCACAACGACGTTTCCGGACCTGACAGGTGAAAGCCCAAGGGCTGCCCTGAAGGAACGCGATTTGCCGCTGCCCACCAGACCGGCGACGCCCAGCACTTCGCCGGCGCGGATGTCGATATCGACCCCGTCGACGCCGGTGGCGTGAAGTCCGCGAATGGACAGAAGCGTTTCCGGCTCCGCCGCCCGCGTGATCGCCGGGTAGATCTGGCCGATGGCACGACCCGTCATCATCTCGACCAGCTTTTCGGGGGTCGTATACTGCATGCCGACCGTACCGATCAGCTTGCCGTCACGCAGGACCGTGACACGATCCGCAATGATCGAGAACTCCTGGATACGGTGAGAGATGTAAACGATGCCGACCCCTCTTACCTTTGCCTCCCGAATAATGCGGAACAGCGTTTCAGTCTCACGTTCGGTGAGCGAAGCGGTCGGTTCGTCGAGAATCAGCACGCGGGCGTTGGAATGGATCGCTTTGGCGATCTCCGTCATCTGCTGTTCGGCACGCGACAGGGACACGACGGAAGCCCGCACGTCGATGTGGAAACCAAGATCGGAAAACAGTTTCTTCGCCTCGCGCTCCATGCGCCGGCGGTCTATGAAAGGTCCGATCATCGGCTCCGCACCGAGAAAGATGTTCTTGGCGACGCTGAGTGTCGGCACCAGCGAAAACTCCTGGAACACCGCCGATACGCCTTTCGCCTTGGCCTCTGCCACGGAGGCGAATGCAACGTCTTCCCCGTTCAGCCGGACCGTTCCCGAACTTTGCGGATAGACGCCGGACAGAATGGAAATCAGCGTCGATTTTCCGGCGCCGTTCTCACCGAAGAGGACATGCACCTCGCCGGGCATAAGTTGGAAATTGACGTCATCGAGAGCCGTCACGCCGGGGAATGTACGGCAGACATGCGTCATCTCGACGAGCGGTGTGGTTGCGCTCTGCATGACAAATTCTCCATGTCCCGCTCCGGCAAGGATTTGCCGGAGCGCGTTTCAGTGATTTCAGCCTCAGTTCACGCTGAACACGGGCTTGAAATCATTGGGAGGGAGAATGGCGTCCTTCTTGACGGAACCGACATTGCTGCCGTCGAGCACGAAGATTTTCGGGCCCACGTGTTTGACGAAATCTTTCTTCTCCAGCGCTCTCACAGCCTGGTCGACCGCAATGCGCCCCTGGATGACCATCGAGTCGGCCGGAGAAGCGGTGATCAGGCCCCGCTTGATGCCGTCATAGACGCCAGGGGTCATGTAGAAGGACAGAAGCTCGACCTGACCTTTAAGACCGCGTTCGCGGATCAGCCCCTGAGCGGCTTCGGCTGTTACCGCCGTGCCGGCGATATATTTCACATCCGGCTCGGCCTGCAGCACGTCCTCGACCAGCTTGAGCTGCACCTCCTTGCCCGTATCGCCGAACTTCGGATCGAGGATTTTGAGCGACGATCCCTTCACGGCTTCCTGAAAGCCCTCGTTGGCCGCCTCCACCCAGCCGGCGCCGGCCGGTCCCGGAAACCAGCCGACCTTGACCGGTGGGCTGCCGGCAGGATGCTTCTTGGCAAGATAGGAACCGGTCTCGTAACCCATCGTATAAAACGATACGAGCGATTTGGCGGTGACATTAGGCGATGAGATGCCGTTGATGACATCGACCACCGGCACGCCCTTCTTGGTGATCTCGGCGACGAGATTGTTGAGACCATCGAACGAGATGGCCCCGATAACGACGGCCTGCGCCCCGCTGGCGACACAGTCCTCGATTTGGGAGATTTGCTTGGCCAGCTCGGTATAACCGCCGGCCTCGACGACGTTGAGTTTGACGCCAAGGTCCTTGGCCTGCTCGACGACGCCGTAGTCGACCCCGAGCCAATAGGCATCCTTCATATGGGGAAAGGAGACGCAGATTTTCCAAGGCTGTTCAGCCTTTGGCAAAGGCGTGTACTCGACATCGGCCGGCTTGCCGTCCGCGGCGAAAGGCGGCTCGATCTTCTGGGCGGGATAAGGATACCAGCTTTCGGCATTTGCTGTGCCAGCGAGCCCCATGACGACTGCCGTGCAGGCAGCAAGATACATTCCCAGTTTATTAGGCATTGTTATTCCCCCTTTTTTGGTATGCGTTAATCTTAGCTGAAGCTTGTCCGGAGCCGCTCCAGGAGCGCACGCCTCACCTTTCGTGCCGCCAGCGCCTCTTCCATCGTCACTTCAACGAAACGCGTCGGCGTATGTGGCTGCAATTGTCCGATCAGATCCATATCGGCGGAGATGACCGTGCCGACCATGAAATAGCCGCCGCCGGAAACCGCATCGCGATGCAAGATGATCGGCTCCGTGCCGCTCGGTATCTGGATCGAACCGTAGGGATAGCAGCTGTCGACGATGTTGGAGGGGTCGGACCCCGCGCCGAACGACTGCTTGCGTTCTACGAACTCGATTTTTCGGCCGCCTTTGAAACGATACCCCATGCGGTCCGCCTCCGGCGCCACTTTCCAGGTATCGGCAAAGAAGTTCTGCTTGGCAGCATCGGTCAGCCGGTCCCAGTAAAGTCCCGGCAGCACCCGCAATTCAACGGGGGTGCCGGGCTTGCGGCGCAAATCCTCACCGACTGCGCGGCCTTCGGTGGCAAACGAACCCTCGCCGAGGGGCAGTTCGTCGCCGATCGCAAGCGCCCTGCCCTTGTAGCCGCCGAGCGCGCCGATCGGATAGGTCGAACGGCTGCCGAGCGCAACGGGAACATCGATGCCGCCAGCCACCGCGATGCAGATGCGCGCACCGGATTTCAGAAAATCGAAGGAGAGAACCTGCCCGGCCTTGACCTTGAAAGCCGACCAGCCCGGAACCGCCTCGCCATCGACCTTGGCCGGCATGTCGGCGCCGGTCACGGCGACCAGAGCGTCCCGCATGAATTCAAGTTTCGGACCCATGAAGACCGCCTCGAGACCGGCTGCACCTTCATCGTTGCCGACCAGAATATTTGCCGCCCGCATGGCGTAGCGGTCCATGGCTCCTCCCATCGGGATGCCGAGATGAAAATAACCCGGGCGACCGAGATCCTGGACGCTGGTGGCGACGCCGTGATGAAGAACTTTAATGGCCATGGAGCATATCCTCCAGCGTCCTGTTATAACCGTCGATGTCGTTCTGGAATTCGCGAAGATCGAAATTTACTTCGCGGCTCTGCGGCGTGAAGTGCCCCTTGTCGACTTCCTCGACGGTGCGGTCGTATTCGTCGCGGCCGATGGGCTTGAACTTGACGATATCGCCCGGGCGGAAGAACACCATGAAATCGCGAAGATAACTGGTCGTCTGGCTGGCGTCGAAGATCGGCATGGGCGTTATCCCGAACATCTGGTAGCCGCCGGCGCCGCGTACCGAATAGATGGCGCCGAAACAGCCGCCGTGTCCGACAGTCAAGCGCGGCGTATCGGTTCGCGGCCGCAGATATTTCGGCACCTCGATCTGCCGCTGACGCTCGACCATCTGATACATGAACGGCAGGCCCGCAACGAAGCCGACCATCGAAACGAACCAGGGTGAACCGTGGTGGGCGCCGATGAAGCTTTCGACATCGGCATAACCGTTAATCTTTGCCGCATAATCGAGATCGGTGCCTTCCGGCTCCTGATGACGTTCGCGGAAGCGCATCAGCGTCTCGTGAGTCCAGGGATCGCTGTAGAAGACAGGAATTTCGACGATCCGGGTCTTGATCACCGGCTCAGCCATATCGGCCGCACCCTCGATCCGCTGGACCTCCTTGAGAATGTCGTCCGGCTTGATGATGTCCGGGTTGAACTTGACCTGGAAAGAGGCGTTGGCAGGGCAGATTTCGGTTACGCCCTTGATCTGGCTTTCACGCACGCCCGTCGCCATCGACAGGCTCTTGAAGAAAGCTTCCAGCGACATCTCATCGCTGCATTCGACGAACAGATGTTCGTCGCCTCCGAATGAATAGCGCGCTGGCATCAGGCCACCTCCGACTTAGGCTGATCCCGGACGAAATCCGTTTCCAGCCAACCTTCAAGGAAACGCGTATGGAATGCCCCTTCCTCAACGGCGCCGGCATCGGCGAGCGCCTGATGCAATGGGATCGTCGTGGCGAGACCATCGATGGTCAGGGTTTCAAGCGTTTGGCGAAGCCGCTCCAGGCATTCGCCACGGGTTTCGCCCCACACGATCAGCTTGCCGAGCAATGAGTCATAAAATGGCGGGATCGCATAACCTTCGTACAGCATCGTATCGAAGCGGATGCCCTCTCCCGTGGGAACGGTAAGCTTGCGGACGGTTCCGGGCGCAGGCGCAAACCCGTTGAACGGATCCTCGGCATTGATGCGGCATTCGATGGCATGCCCGCGGGGGTGGATATCGCTTTGAGCGACCGACAGGGCAGCGCCGCCGGCAACCTTCAGCATCTCCTGGACGAGATCGAAACCGGTGATCATCTCGGTAACGGGATGCTCGACCTGAATACGCGTATTCACTTCGATGAAATAGAATTCATGGGTCTCGTCGTCATAGAGGTATTCGACCGTGCCTGCGCCCTTGTAGCGAACCTCGCGGGCAAGCGCGACCGCACTTTCGCAAAGCTTCTGACGGACCGCCGGCGGCAGCTGGAAAGCTGGGGCCTCTTCCCAGACCTTCTGGCGGCGGCGCTGCAGGGAGCATTCGCGCTCGTAAAAATGAACGAAATTTTCGCCGTCGCCAAAGATCTGGACCTCCACGTGGCGTGCCTTCGTTATGACCTTCTCGATATACAGCCCACCGTCGCCGAAGGCAGCCGCAGCCTCCGCTGAGGCGAGCGGGAACTGCTTGTCGAGTTCGGCAAGGCTGTCAACGATACGGATGCCTCGACCGCCGCCGCCGGCAGCCGCCTTGATCATCAACGGGAACCCGGTGCGTTCGGCGATCTCGTGAGCCTGCGCAAGATCGAGGACACGGCCGCCGCTACCGGGCACCGTTGGCACGCCAGCCTTAGCGGCCACTTCGCGGGCGGCGACCTTGTCGCCAAGCAGACGAATAGCGTCACCGCTCGGCCCGACGAACACCATGCCCGCAGCGACCACCGCGTCGGCGAAAGCACCATTCTCCGAAAGGAACCCATAACCGGGATGCACCGCGTCCACACCGGCGGCTTTTGCCGCTGCAATGACAGCCTCGATGTTGAGATAGGATTTCTTTGGCGCAGGCGGACCGATATCGACGGCTTCGTCTGCGAGCCTGACTGCGAGCATATCGGCATCGGCGGCGCTATGGACCTGAACGGTGCGGATGCCCAGCTCCCTGGCCGCTTTGATGATGCGAACCGCAATCTCCCCGCGGTTTGCGATCAGGACGGATTGAATGCTCATCCCTCGACCTCCGCAATGACCTGGCCCGCCATGACCGGTTCTTCGTTTTCCGCCAGGAAAACAATGTTTTTTCCGGTGACGCCGGCAGGCACTTCATGAAACGTCTTCATGACTTCGATGACGCCGATAATGTCCGCATCTGTGACATCCTGGCCATCAGTCTTGAATGCCGGAACGTCCGGAGACGATGCGCGGTAAAAAGTGCCCGGAAGCGGTGCTCTGATCTCGATCTTGCTCATGACGTTCCCTTTTTATTGATATTGCTGCTGATGCGACGGTGGAGCGATGAGAATCCCCTCCGCAGTCAACGCCTCACGCATTTCTCCGACGATTTCCAAGGCTCCGAGCGTGTCGGAATGGAAGCAGATCGACTCGAATTCGATGCCAACGTCGTTGCCATTCACCGATCGCACCTTGCCTTCTGCGCAGGCACGTACAACCTTTCTCGCAATGGCCTTCGGATCCGGCCGTCCGACATCGCGGGTAAAAACGATCGAGCCAGTGTCATCATAGTCCCGGTCAGCATAAAATTCCCGGACCACCGGATGACCGAGTGTCTTCGCTACCCGATAAGTAGCCGATACCCCCATGCACAGGACCGGCACGGTGGGGGCTGCTGCCCGCATATATTCGATGAAACCTATGGAGAGGTCGATATTCGCGGCAAGTTCCATGTAGAGCGCGCCATGAGGCTTGACATGCTGGATACTGGTGCCATGCCGGCGGCAAAACTCTCGCAACGCCCCAACCTGGTAGACGATGTCGTTGACAATTTCCTTGTTGCTGCCGGCAATCTTGCGGCGGCCGAACCCCTGAAGATCGTTGAAACCGGGATGGGCGCCGATCGCTACCCCATGCTGATTGGAAAGCCTGACCGTATCGTCGATGAGGTTCGGGTCCCCCGCATGAAAGCCGGCGGCGATATTGGCGGAACTGATATGTGCAATGAGGTGGGCGTCGGTGGTATCACCGATCCGCCAACGGCCAAAAGCCTCCCCCATATCGCAGTTGATATCGACAGTCGCTTTCAACGTGTTCTCCCTTGCGCGGGGCGCATGCATCTTATTTGCGCTCGCCAGTCCCTGATTGTGAGCGTCAGCGTAAGTGCCATTTCAGCTCTTGAAAAATAGATTCTTTTGCGCTCTATTATCTGTATTTTAGATAGTTAAGCCTCGAACACGAACAAAAATTATCAATAATAAACAAAGACTTATGATAATCGCACAAAAATTGTACTCAGATATGGCGCTTTATTGCTCCGCATTATTTGCTTTTGCAATGCAACATTTGGAAAATCAGGGAAATTTGCGCCTATGGCACTCAGCATCCGGCAACTTCGATATTTCGTCGCCACAGCGGAATTCGGTCAGGTTTCACAGGCCGCGATAAACCAGAACATTTCGCAATCGGCGATCACGGCCGCTGTCAAGGATCTTGAGCAGATCGTCGGCGTGCCGTTGTTCAATCGCACGAGCCAGGGGATGGAATTGACGCCGCCCGGACGCGAATTCCTTTCTCACGCCTATGAGATATTGTCCAAGATTGACGAGGCAATGCATCTCAACTTCATCAACAGCGACATTGAAGGCGAACTGGTCGTCGCGGCCACCTACACGGTCATCGGCTATTTTCTGCCGCTGCACATCGAACGCATGCGCAGGCTGTTCCCGAAGATTCGCGTGCAGCTTTATGAAATGAACCGTGATGCCATCGAGGAAGGTTTGCTGACGAACCGCTATGACATGTCGGTTTTGCTGACATCGAACATCGTAAATCCGCTGCTGACGACAGAAACGCTGATGAGTTCGGCCCGACGATTGTGGGTGTCGGCGCAGCATCACCTGCTACAGCATACAATCGTGAGCTTACAGGACGTATCCAGAGAACCCTATATCATGCTCACGGTCGATGAAGCGGCGCAGTCCGCCTTGAGATATTGGAGCGGGACACCTTATCAGCCGAACGTGATTCTCCGCACGTCTTCGGTCGAAGCCGTGCGATCGATGGTTGCCAACAACCAGGGTATCGCCATTTTATCGGACATGGTTCATCGGCCCTGGTCGCTCGAGGGCCGGCGTATCGAGACCATCAACATTCAAGAGCAAATACCGGCGATGGACATCGGTCTTGCCTGGCGGACGGGGTCGACCTTGACACCTGCGATGCTCGCATTTCGCAGCTATTTCCAGCAGGCGCTCGGGCTCCCCGGAGCCAGATCCAGTAAGCATATTCAGGTTGGGTAGAGCCGTTAAAAACGAAAATACGGGCGCGCATCGCAGCCTTCCATTTACAAGCGGAGGGACGCAGAACATGAAAAACCGATCTCACATCTTCGGGAACATCGTTTGACCACTGTAGTTAGGGGCGCTTCAACCAAGAGGAGAAGCACGATGCCCCGTGGCGACAAGTCTTCCTATACGGACAAACAGAAGCGCAAGGCCGAGCATATCGAAGAAGGATATGAGGATCGCGGCGTTGGCGAGAAAGAGGCCGAGCGGCGTGCCTGGGCCACCGTGAACAAGGAAAGCGGCGGCGGCAAGAAATCCGGCTCCGGTCGCGGTCATGCCGAGAACCACGCCTCTTCCGAAAAGGGTGGCCGCAAAGGTGGCGAGGCCGCTGCTGCAAGACCGAAGGCAGAGCGATCCGCTTCCGCCAAAAAGGCCGCCGCCACCCGCAAGCGCAATGAGCAGCACGCCCAGCACTAAGCGGGTGTGCAGCAAGGATTTACCGTCAGAAGGAGTTACCGCGATGAAAGTCCAGGAAGTCATGACGCATGATGTGCGTGTCGTGAATGCGGAAGAAACCATTCAGGAAGCAGCCCGCATCATGGCGGAAATCGATGCCGGTGTGCTGCCGGTCGGCAAGGAAGGAAAACTGGTAGGAATGCTGACCGACCGCGATATCGCAATTCGCGCGGTTGCCGAAGGCAAAGGTCCGGACACAAAAGCGAGCGACATCATGTCCAGAGAAGTGAAATATTGCTTCGATGACGAGGATGTGGAAGATGTCTGCGGCAATCTCGGCGATCAGCAGATCCGCCGTATTCCCGTCCTCGACCGCAACAAGCAGCTGGTGGGAATCCTGTCCCTCGGCGATGTTGCCGTGGAAACCGACGGCAACGGCGTGGGTGAGGCATTGGCGGCGATCTCCCGTCCCGGCGGCACCCACAGCCAGTCCGGCGTGCAGCCGAATTAAACCGATGGCCCCGGGGGCTGTTTTGACAGTCCCCGCCGATTAGATCTTCACCGGTGAGGGCTGCAATCCTCCCCGGGCAAGTCGCTGCACGGCAACGGGAGCACCAGATGGACGACGATCACGGCACCCCTCGTCAAAGGAAAGCCCACACCGCCAGCCATCCCTATGCGGCTTTCGCCCTTAACATGGTCCTCAGCCTGGTGGTCATGTACCTCGTCATGTTCTCCATGATCGATGGCTGGGGCGACTTCCGGAACAATCTCAACATGGTCTACATGGCGCTGACCATGGTTGCGCCGATGGGCATCCTCATGCTCGCGACGATGGGCGGGATGTATCCGAACAAGCGGTTGAACCTTTTTCTCCATGCCGGTCTCGCCCTCCTCTTCGTGGCGGCCTTCACCGGGACGCGTAGCCAGACCCTGATCGGCGACCGGCAATTCATTGCTTCGATGGTTCCCCATCATTCCGGCGCCATTCTCATGTGCCGGAAAGCGGCGATCACTGACCCGGAACTGATGGCGCTCTGTTCGGAAATTTCCCGCGGCCAGCGGATCGAAATCGAGCGAATGAACGCAATCGACGAACGCCTCAGCGCAAGGGTTGGCGGCGCGCAGAGATGATTGCTCCGCCATGTCTCTGCCGCGTCGGGCAGCTGATATGGCTGCCGGTTATCACGGGTCAGCTTTTGAATAAAACAAGGAAATCCCCACGACGCGCGCGGGGATTCCCAGTTTGTCAGCGTTAGGAGTTTTTGTGGCTCTGCTGACCCGCCTTCACATGTTGCTCATGTGTGCCACCGCGGGTCTTGCCATTGTCGCCATTATTGGAGGCCGATGCGGACTGCGAACGCTTGTCGCTGTTCTTGTGGCTCTGCTGGCCGGCCTTCACGTGCTGTTCGTGCGTACCACCTTGATTTGGCATGATATGTCACTCCTTCATATGGTGATTTTTCACTTGCGCGCCTTGTGGCCCGCCCTAGACCAACCATGCCGCGCCACGGGAGTTCCGAGATTTAATATTTCGTGAGGAGCGATTTTTTACGGAACGGCCCCGAGCCCGGCTTGGCGTCGAGCAATAGGGGCGAAAGGCAAGCGTACATGCGTCTATCGCGATTTGCCGAATTCCTTGCGCAGCGCATCCTTCGCATCTTCCAGCACTTCCCTGCGTTTTCCGGGCAACGTCCGGCCAGCACGGTTGATGTAAAACACCAGCATCGACATTGCCGACCGGAAGGGGCTGGTCTTGCGCCTGGAAGATTGTTCCGCCGAGGCTTTCAGCGACCGTGCGATCTGCGAGGGATCGTCCTTGGTGAACACCTCCTTCTCAAGATCGAGCGCATCGCTTTCCCTCGTCACCTTCTGTGACCACTTCTTTTTCTTTTTGCCTTTTTCATCGTTCTTCTCCCGGCCGATCATTATTTCCGTTCGGGGTCATGGGTGTGGTGGCTGTCACGTTCACCCCCTCCGCCGGAAACCCTGCTCTTCGAACGCTTGTCATTGTCTGCCGCAGGTTTCTTGATCTCCAGGGGCGCCTTTGCGTTTTCATGCGAAGAGCCCGGCCCGCCCTGCCGGATGCTTGCCGGTGTTTTCGTCGAGGTGGACATTTATTCCTCCTGTCGTTGGGTGGCAGCGGATAAACCGCTGGCCTATTGGTCGTCGCGAGTTTTCATCGCATCGGAAACACGCTTCTTCCGTGGGTTCTTGAGGTTTTCACCCACAGCGTCCCGATCGTGCTCGGGGTCGTCGGTGGGTTTCATGTAGCCTCTGGGTCGGCTTTCCTTCGGCCCCTCCCAGCGCGGTGATTGGTCTGTGGTGCCGGGAGCGCCGTCTCTTGGAGAATTATTGGTCATGATTGCCTCCGGTTGGGTTTCAACGCTCCCCAACCACTTTGCTAGGGCAATGTTCCGCAAAGACCGGGAAGCAAAAGGGGATTTTTTTCGAAACAATTGCGCTCCCCCGGTTAGGCGGACCAGACATTCAATCCGAGGGACAGACGATGACCGACAAACCCGGCAAATCTGATCGCATCTCCAGAATTGCGTATGAGCAGCAGCAGGACTTTCTCAGGCGCTCGTCGCTGCAATTTCTGGAATGCGCGATCCATTTATGCGCGACAAATATGAGCATTTCCGAACTTGCCACACGGCTTGAGAAACAGGCCCAATATCTGCGGCAGTTCGGCTGAGGAACAGCCGTTGCGAGCGCCAGCGGCGAACAAGTCATTTCTTGGGAATAATCGCCATGCCAAGATTTTTCTTCACTGTGATCAGCGGCAAAAGCGTCCTTGATGACCAGGAGGGGAGCGACCTACCCTCACTGGACCGGGCGATTGAAGAGGCGCTCAAGGACGCGCGCGCCTTGATGAGCGAGGCGATCCTGCAAGGGCGCGACATTTCCGAAGGTTCCATCATCATCCAGGACAAGCAGCGCGAGGTGCTGAAAGTCGTCCGCTTCTCCGAGGCTCTAGACAGAAAAGACTGACGGCGCGGCAATATCCGACTGCATACGGGCCATCAGTGTTTCGTATTCTCTTTCCGGAACGCCATAGGTCATGTCGGCGACATCTTCCAATATCCCGCGGTTGACGATCCGGACGTTTCCGCGGCTGGCGCGGATGGCATGAATGCCTTCGAGAACATGCAGCTCGTTGGTGATGCCCGGCCGCCGCACCCCCAGAACCGTGGAGAGAAATTCATGGGTAATGGGCAAATCATCCGTATCGAGCCGGTCATGACACATCAGCAGCCAGCGTGCGAGCCTTTCCCGCAGACTATATTGCCCATTTGCAAGCACAAGCTGGCCAACCTGAAGCACGCAGACATTGATATAGCCCAGCAAAAGCTCTCGCAGGCGCGCGTCCTCCTCCATTTCCCGCCGTATTTCAAAAGCCGGGATCAGAAAACCGCGACCGCCCACGCCCATGATGGTTTCATCCGGCGTGGTTTCCGCGCCCAGCAGAACGGGCCAGCCGGTGATGCCCTCCCGCCCGACAAGCACGGTTTCAATGCTTTTACCGCCGTCATCATGAACAACGGTCGATGCAAGGCCGGTTTCGATAAAACAGAGATGAGAAATGGGCTTGCCAGCGGCAACGAGCTGATGCCCCGCCGGCAGATCCACGGGCTCCAGCCGGGACGCAAGCTGCGACAGCCGTTCTGTGCCGAGGGTCTTCAACAATCGGTTATAAACAAGAAAATCTGATCCAAGCATAGCGGTTCGCCGGTTCGCCCCTCTGCTCGAAAACATCAACCTGCAGCAGTCATATTAGCAGCGGAAAATCACATGAAAACAGTGAGTACGTTTCCGTACCATTTTGTAGAACGGATCGTTCCTGCGCCGCGGAATGGCCGCAACTCCAAATTTTGGCCCATTTTTCAGGCAGCATCATACACCGAAACCCGGTCATTGGGTATGTCGCCCCCGCACCGTCACGGAAATCGGGGCGATGGCCGTAACAGCGGGAGCCACCGCCTTGGCTAGAAGCACGCGCAGAAACCGTCCACCACCCGCCTTCCAGCCCGACAGCGCCGGCGCGCCCTCGCTCCGCGCCTTACATGAGGAGGCGGAAAGCTGCGAAAGATGTGACCTCTACAGGCACGCCACCCAACTGGTTTTTGGTGACGGCGACAGCCGGGCGCGCGTGGTCCTCGTTGGCGAACAGCCCGGCAATGAAGAAGACCTGAAGGGCCGGCCTTTCGTCGGCCCGGCAGGCCTTCTGCTCGACGAATGCCTCAGGGAAGCCGAGATAGATCGTTCGCAATGTTATGTGACCAACGCTGTAAAACATTTCAAATTCGAGCAGCGTGGGAAACGACGGCTGCATGCCCGCCCGAACAGCGGGGAAGTGCAGCGCTGCGCCTGGTGGCTGGGTGCAGAACTGCGCCTTATCGATCCGGATCTTATCGTGGCCATGGGCGCCACGGCCTTTTATGCGCTGACGGGACGCACGAGCGGTGTGACGAAGGAACGCGGGCATGTTCTTTTGACGCCGGGCGGCACACGCCTTCTCGTCACCATCCATCCCTCTTATCTGCTGCGCCTTCGCGACCGGCAGGAGGCGGAGCGACAGCAGCGCGCCTTTGTCTCCGACCTGCACAAAATAGGCGAAATCCTTGGCGAGATGACCTAGCGAAACCGACCTGCATTCGCCTGCAATGTCAGGAACAAGCTTTTCCCATCGTGGTTAGGGGCGACCGAACCGGGAGGCTTGAACACCATGGACAAGAAAATCGAATACCAGATCATCGCGCATGAAAATGGGTGGGCAGTTGTCGTTTCTGACGTCGTGAGGGCTGTTTACCCCAGCCACCATCTGGCTTTGGCGGCTGCAAAGCTGCTGGAGAGCGATGTGGTCCCGACGCAAGAGGCGGAACGCCTTGCCGCAACCACCTATCTGACCCTGACCGACACCACGGCGCCGAACCGGTTGCGCACCTCCCTGCAGGTGATGGTGGCTGTGCCCTATCAGGTGGATATTCCCTTGCGGCGAAGAAGCGAAGAAGTCAGCTGTCCATCGATCGGCGGCCTCAATCTCGCAGCCGGCAAAATATAGACCGGATGGCGGAGCCGGCTTCATCTCAAGCCGGGCGGCCTGGATGCGTTCCTGTCAGAAAAGAGAGCGCAATCGCAACAGCGAGCGCGAATATGACCAGCGTGTAGACCATCATGGTTTTCCACGTCCGTTTGCCCCCGCGAAAATCGCCGTCATCTATGCCGACGGGCGAGAATTTCGAATCGAGCCTTTCGCTCAATGGTCTGTTCATGTCTTGCTCGGGCCTGATGCTTTCCCGCGGCGCATCGGCCATGTCCTCATTTTTGGCGTGCATCGGATACTCCCTCATGTGCCACAGCGCCTAACCCCATCCATCCGCAATTGTTCCGCAGCAGGACGCTTGCAACATCAGGTCATTGCTTCTGGAACTCGAGCATTGGCCGCCGTTTTTCGGGATCGATTTCTGACACCGCAATATTCCCCTCGCGCTTATTTGATAAATTCACTCACCGGGCGGCTGAAATCATCTTGCTCCGGCGTTATGGTGGGGAACAGACACACGCATGCCGATGGCAGGCGAGGAGTAAAGCATGCAGACTGTTAAACGCCTCACCATAGCGATCATCGGCATGACAGATACTGTTACATCGGAAATCAGAATGGCCTGGTTTCATGCCCAGATCGGCCTGGAAGGGCCCTACTCCGCCAGCTTCATAGAAAGTGAAGACGCTCTCAAATTTGCCGCAGCGATTATTGACGTTCGTTACGAGGCGGACGTCATGCTGCGTCTCACCGAGCAACTGGACGAAGAGGCAATTCCTTATCTTTTTTCGTGCCGGAGACGGTTATTGACAGCGAGCCGGGACCTTTTGTCCTCTCCGGACGTTCGGAAGACATCGAAAACATTGTTTCCGCTTTGATGGCGCAAGGAGGGGGCATCAGACATTGAAGCGAGGCACGTGTCATGCTGGAACAACCCGATGGCCATGGCGAAGCGAATTTTCTGCTTTCTCTCCTGCCTGATGACGTCCGGCGTGAAGTCACGGGCGTCTGCAAACCCATCAAGCTCGCATTGGGCGATGTGCTGATATCCGCCGGCGCGCCCATCGAGCATGTTTTCTTCCTGTCATCCGGCATTGCCTCCGTCGTGGTAGTCACCAAATCGGAACGCAAAACCGAAGCGGGACTTGTCGGGAGAGAGGGATTTGTGCCGACAGGGGCGGTCGCTGGCGCGGAAACGAACCTGACCGAAATCGTGGTACAGGCTCCCGGCGAAGCGCTTTTCATGGACATGCGGTCGTTTGAAGCGCTTCTTGCAAAATATCGCGTCTTTTCCGATATCCTTGTCTGTGCCCTGCACATCTCAAGAACCCAGGTGGAATACACGGCGTCTTCCAATGCCACCCAGTCCGTAACGGAGCGGCTCGCCCGGTGGCTGCTGATGTGCCACGACCGGGTAGAAGGCAATCACCTGCCACTGACCCACGACTTTTTGTCAACCATGCTGGCCGTCAGGCGCGCGAGTGTAACGGACGCCCTCCATGTTCTCGAAAGCCATGGGTTCATTCGTTCCGAAAGGGGTAGAATTACGATCAGGAACCGCGAGATGCTCGAGACCTATGCGCGCGATCTCTACGGTATGCCCGAGGAGGAAAGCAATCGTATGTTCGCCCGCTTTCTGCCCGACTTCCGGCCTGAAATCCCGCTTGGCGACCTGACCATTGTCGAAAGCAGCGGGGTTCGGTAGCCCGGACGGCCTTCTCAATCGTCGTTCGGTACGCTTCCGAACATTTACGTTTGGCCGTTTCCCTATAGTATGGATACATCTTCCCTCACGCTGTGAAATGCAGGACGCGTTTCAAGGAGGTGAAATGCACGCCAGTCACGAGTACCAGAGTTCCGGAATTTTTCTGAACGAAGACATCAACATCGTTAAGGCAGCCTACGAGAATGTTCTGTCCGCAGAACGCGACCCGGCTTTGTGCCGGGCAGATGTCGCCCGCTATGTCCTGAAAATGTATGATCGCGGCGTTGTCGATCCCCTGAAACTTCAGCGGCTCGCAACTCTCTATTTTCGAACCAAATTGCTTGTCGGCTGATTTTCCGGCCTTACCTCGCTGTCGTTCGCCTTGGTCTCAGGTTCGATGACGTCTGAAAGGACGTTCCTTTACGGTTTCGGATAATCGCGTGCCTCGTCATGCCAAGGGACAGGGGAACAAACCTGCGCAAGCATGGTTCGGGTGGCTCCACGAACTCATGCCGGACGAGGTATAACATGACCAGGAAAACACTTCCCATTCCCGAAGAGAACAGAAGCCAGCAAGGGCCCGGCGACAACGACCGTCTGAACACAGAAGAAACCTCCGCCGTCAAGGAACAGAAGGTTTCAACCCAGACCGGCAGGCAGGCAAACATAAAGATAAACACGACACATCAAGGTCACCAGCAGGACAGGTAGCGCCCGCCTGTCTGCGGCAGGTGGCTGGCTGTCGCCAGCACTCAGTCCAGATTTCGACGTAGCGACTCCCTCGCCCTGTTGACGCGGCTTTTGATGGTACCCACCCGGCAGCCGCAGATGGCGGCGGCATCGGAATAACTCGTCCCTGCCGCCACGAGCAGCAGAGCTTTTTTCTGGTCCTTGTCGAGACGGCGGATAGCCCGCATGACCTCCTGATGCTGCACACGCCATTCCTGGCTGGCAGGGGTAGACATGGATTGCTCGATACCGACCGGCAGGCCGACGCATTCACGCCTCGACACCTTGTAGCGGGTGCAGAACGTGTTGCGCAAAATGGTGAAGAGCCATGATTTCAACGCCGTGCCGGGGGTAAAACCGTGCAGAGCCCGAAGCCCCCGCAACATCGTCTCCTGGACGAGATCGTCAACATCCTCCTCATTTCTGACGAAGCGGCGCGCAAAAGCCGTCAGGGCCGGCGCCAGATCCGCAATACCGATACGCAACACCTCCAGCTGCGCTTCACTCAATGTGTTTCCGGAAACTCCACTCACAGCGTGCTTGGCCATTTTCCCATCCTTTCACTATGGGGAAATGTCCCGGCAGACGCTTGGTTGCTGTACGCCAACGTACAATGGCGCAATCAATGAAGATTGCGGCTGAATTGATTGGAAAACCACAGGCGCGCGTATACTTGAGGCGGGACAGGGTGGTTTCAGGCCTCATCCTCGCGGCCGGCCGGTTGCCTCCGCCGCCTCTGTTCGATCATGCGTTCAGCGTTCTTTCTCGTCTGTTCCCTGTCCCGGCGGCTTTCTTCGCTATCACCGGAACGGGCGTCGTCCGTACCGGGCTCCGGCTGGGTATCCTTGTCGGGTCGGTTCATCGCTTCATCTCCGCTTATGGTTACAGGAATGACGGATCCGCTATCCGGCCGGTCTTTCTAACCGCAGCTCCATGAAGAGGTTCCGATCTTGCTGAGGCACTAAGGGAACAGTGGCGCGGGAAAACGGTTTGGGAGGGATCAAGGAGGATGTCATGAACAAGAACGACAAGCTGAAGCAGATTCACAAGGACAGTGAACCGCAATTTGCGCGCGGCAAGAAAACCTCGAAAAACAACGGCGTGGCGAGCGCGAAGCCAAGGGTTATCACCGGTTCGGACGACGCAACGGTCAACAAGCTGCCGCCCGGCGTCAAGAAACCCGAGAAGGACTGGGATTTGAACTACGACGAACGAGACACCAGCGACGGCAATTTCCAGGGTTAATCCGGTCGCACACGACAACCTTCACCGAGCCAGGTCTTCGATCACAAGTTCGATGGATTGTGGCTCGGCGCCTTCTTTTGTCTGCACCCTCAAGACGCTGCCGGTGTTCAGCACGCCCTCGAGTACCGTCCGCTCCCCCACTATGATCTTAATCACCTTGGGGGTCGCCGCCTCGATATTCAGGCTGTTGCTGGTTTCGTGATCGACGGTCTGGGCCACGGCGGAACCTCCGGTTCATGTGAAGATAGGCGGCCTAACTTCGCACGGGCAGGCTTGTTCCTTTTCTTCGGTGACGACCTACGATCACCAAAACGGCGCGGAACCTTTGTGGCACACCGCTGGCCGGTTCCGCTAATCGTCCGAGGACAATTCTGATGTCAGGTTCTCAGGAAGCGCGGAGCGGATTGCATGGGAAGCGCCGCAAGGAGGGTCGCCGTATCGCACACCTGCAACTGCGTCGAAAAACGGCCGGACAGCAGCTTCAACGCCGCATCGTGTGTCGCATCCCTTCCACTGCAAAGCGCGTCTTCGACCAAAATGACGTGAAATCCCTGGTCGATCGCGCCCAGAACTGTGGCGAGGACGCAGACATCGGTTTCTCCACCGGTAATCACCAGGGTTGAGACCTGTTCCTGCCGCAGAATTTCGCCGAGGCCTCCATGCTGCCACGGGGAATACACGCTTTTACGAAAGACACGGGCGGGCGGAATGTAGCGCGATAGTGAGGGGATGACGTCGATGAGTTCAGGCGCCAGCGCCTGTCGCGTCATCATCGGCCATTTTTCATAATAAGCCCGCCATGCACCTGGGGCTTCCCCAACGGTCTTCGGCGGTACAAAACAGGTGAAGATGCATCGGGCGGGATCGCCTTGAACCACAGCCTCCACCTCTTCGCTGATACGGTCCATCCATTCGACATGCCACGGCGTATCCTCGGCGAAGACACGCTGCATGTCGACGCACAGGTGCCGCCAGTCTCCCTCGGCAGAAAACGCGACCAATTTCCTCCTCCCCTATCCGCCGGTCTCACTGTGAGGAGCGGCAACGGGCTTCGATTCCGGCGACCCGCGGAAGCGCAGAAAGATGGAGAGAACAACGAGAACCGCGGTCGAAAGAAACTCCGATTGCCAGTTCTGAAAGGATTCGAACCAGAACTCCACACTTCCCAGATGCGCAAACAGCGATGTCTCTGGCTCACCATGCATGGCGGCTTCCAATGCCCCCGCATCAGCGCTGTATTTCAGATGGAGAACAAAACTGACGATGAAAAGGAAGAACAGCGCCAATCCCAGAGAATAGGAATAGAGGGTGCGGATGAATCCACCTGCCCTCACCGGCCAGGGTGCCTCGGGATCATATGCTCTTTGCGCGGGATCTTCGTCCTGCGATATCGCTTTATCGGGGTCCTTGGATTCCGCCGAGCCTCTTTGAAAAAGAAACGCGGTCAGCATGACATACGCCGACATCTGGAGAAATTCGCTCTCCCAGTTTTCGAACAGGGCGGAAAGAAAATGGCCGCTCTTTGCGTAGGAAAAAAGCGTAAGGGGCGTCGCCTGATGCTGCGCAAGCTCCTCGTTGTAAACAGCCCAGCCGGTCGCGAGCATGCCACCGATCGTCAACAGGGAAGTCAGGACAAGGACAATCGTCAATCCATTGTCGCGAAACAGCCTCATGGTTCAGCTCCGCAGGAAAGAGACAACAGCAAAATTGAACGTGCCGCCGGTATCAGCGGCACGTCCGCGTGACGGCTCACGCCGCCCTGGATTTGGCCTTCACGTTTGCGCGTGCCTGGGCAAGCGAAGAGAGAGCCGTATCCGTCGCGCTTTCTTCGCCCAGCGTCTGCTCGAACAGTTTGGCCGCTTCCTTCATGCCGAGTTCGACCGCCCATGTCTTCAAGGTGCCATAACGGGTGATCTCGTAGTGCTCCACGGCCTGCGCCGAAGAAATCAGCCCGGCATCGAGCGCGGGTGAGCCCTTGAACTCCTCCATGATTTCCTCGCCTTCCGAGATAATGCCCTGGATCGCCTCGCAGGTCTTGCCGCGTGCCGGCTTGCCGAGCAACTCGAAGACATTCTGCAATCGCTCCACATGGACCTCGGTCTCGTCCCTGTGCTTTTCGAATGCCGCCTTCAAATCCGCTGACTGCGCAGCCCGCGCCATTTTGGGAAGCGCCTTCAGAATCTGCCGTTCCGCGAAATAAATATCCTTCACCGTATCGAGGAAAAGGTCTTCCAATGTCTTCTCAGCCATTTTTAGTCTCCTGTTGCTTGTTGGTGAGTGGGAGTGGATGTTTCATTGCTTATCGACGGGGACGGAGGCCTTGCCGAGCTTGAGCGACGGTTCGCGCGCCCAGACTCGAAGTTTGCCGAGCTCTGACACGAAGGCAGCCAGTCCCCCTTCACCCGGTAATGGCAGCATGCCTTCATCCATGACATCGGCAATTCCCGCTTTTTCCAGCAACGGCAGCGCCGACTGGTCGTAGCCAATGAACTTGCAGTGCTGGAACGCGTCGGCGACGAAATCCCTGGCAGTTGCTTCCTTGATCAACTCATCGATGGCCGCCGCCGATGTCAGCAGCGCCACGGCATCGAAAAGCACCGAAGGCCCGCCATCAATCATGTGATGTGCCTCGACGAAGGTGCCGTCCGACGCCGTTACCCCGCCGACCTTGGGCGCGATAAACTCGAAGACAGCTTTTTCTGCCTCGACCGCTTTGGTCAGCCCCTTCAGCAGCTTGGCGTCCACGCCGTCGGTAATGAGAATGCCGAGCTTGCGACCCTCGAACCGTTTGGGACCCCGTTGAACGATGCTGAGCGCCGGCGACGGCTCCAGATCCTGACGGGTTGGCATGGCGGCGTCTGCCGGTTTCGGCATGGTCTGAAAGCCGAGCTTCTGCGCCACCGTTGCCGCAAGCGTTTCGTCGATATTGAGAAGATGCGAAACCATCCTCTCACGAATGACGGGAGTTTCCACCTTGCTGAGTTCGAAGGTGAGCGCCGATGCGATATGGCGCTGCTCGGGTGGCGTCTGGCTGACGTAGAACTGGCGTGCCTGGCTGTAGTGATCGGCGAAACTTTCCGGCCGCAACCTTGCCTTGGCACCCTGCTCCTCGGCCGGGAAATGCTGGAAACCACGCGTCGGTGATTCCCTTGGCCCCTCCCCGAAGGAATTGGGCTGATAATTCGCCCGTCCGGTCGGATTGCGCATCGCCATATGGCCGTCCTGCTGGAAATGCGCGAAAGGACACTTGGGCGCATTGATGGGCAGATGCGTGAAATTCGGCCCGCCGAGACGCTTCAGCTGCGTATCGAGATAGGAAAAATTCCTGCCCTGCAGCAGCGGATCATTGCTGAAATCGATGCCGGGCGGAACGTTCTGCGTCATGAACGCCACCTGTTCGGTCTCGGCAAAGAAATTGTCCGGCATACGGTCGAGGACAAGCCGGCCGACCGGTTTGGGCGCCAATATCTCCTCGGGGATGATCTTGGTGGGGTCGAGAACATCGAAATCGAAGCTGTCGGCGAAATCCTGATCGAAAAGCTGAACCTGCAGCTCCCATTCCGGAAAATTGCCAGACTGGATCGCAGTCCAGAGATCGCGCCGGTGAAAATCGGGATCGGCACCGTTGATCTTGACCGCTTCGTTCCACGCCACCGACTGCAATCCGAGCTTCGGCTTCCAGTGAAACTTCACGAAGGTCGATTGCCCCTTCGCGTTGATGAAGCGAAAGGTGTGCACCCCAAAACCTTCCATGAACCGGAAGGAGCGCGGAATGGTCCTGTCGGACATGATCCACATCACCATGTTCATGCTTTCAGGCGTAAGGCTAATGAAATCCCAGAAGGTGTCATGCGCGGTTTGCGCCTGCGGAAAGGCGCGATCAGGCTCCTGCTTGGCGGCATGGATGAGATCCGGAAACTTGATCGCGTCCTGAATGAAGAATACCGGGATATTGTTGCCGACGAGATCCCAGTTACCCTCCCTGGTATAGAGCTTCACGGCGAAACCGCGCACATCCCGCGCGAGGTCGGCCGACCCCTTGTTGCCGGCGACGGTCGAGAACCGCACGAAGGCCGGGGTCTTTTCACCCGCCCGCTGAAACAGATCGGCGCTGGTGTGGGCGGCAAGGGATTCATAGGTCTCGAAGTAGCCATGCGCACCATAACCGCGGGCGTGAACCACGCGCTCGGGGATTCTTTCGTGATCGAAATGGAAAATCTTCTCGCGAAAATGGAAATCATCCACGACAAGCGGCCCGCGAGGACCAACCCGAAGGGAATTCTGGTCGTCCGCCACCGGCCCACCCTGGGCGGTCGTCAGCACGGGCTCGTCCCCGGCGGCAGTCTGGTGCAGTTCGCCGCCCGGCCCCCGAACAAGCTTCTGGTCGTGAACGGTGGCGGTGGCGGATGAAGAGGTGGAATCTGGTTTTCTGGCCATGTTAGCTCCTGCAAGGCGTTGACCAGGGGCATGACAGAACCATGCCCCCGGATTGACGGTGACCTCGTCAAATCGCCGAGCGGCGGTACCGGTTCCGCTCCTGTTCAACGTCTTCCGGCGCATAGGGTCTCGACGCCTCGTCGAAGCCCGTCCAGCCCTGCTCGCGATAGGCTGCGCGGCGTTCCGCAGGGTCTACCCAGCCTTGCCGCTTGAGCACGGCCTCCGCCTCCGGCACCAGATTATCTTCCACGCGGGCGGTTACCAGCGTACCGCCCCTGCGCACCCCTTCAGCGTAAAGATTGGCATCCTCTTCGGAAACGCCCGAGCGGGTCATGGCTCCGATAAGCCCGCCGGCAGCGCCACCCGCGACAGCGCCGCCCGCTGCCCCGACTGCCGTTGCGGCAAGCCAGCCCGCTGCAACCACCGGCCCAACGCCCGGGATCGCCATCAATCCAAGCCCCGTCAGCAGACCGCCGGCGCCACCCACAAGCGCGCCGATGCCGGCGCCTGTGCCGGCGCCCTCCGCTGCGTTGGAATCTGAATCCTCTCCATGCCGCCTGTCGGCATTGCTGCCCACGATGCTGATATCGCTTGACGGCACGCCCGCTCTTTCCAGTTCCGAGACGGCGGCGCTTGCATCATCATAGTCGTCGAAAAGTCCGGTTACGGTTCTCATGTCACTTCTCCCAAAATCCTGCGCGCCTCACTTGGCGACGACGTTGCCCTGATAATCGAGCGCTATGGCCACGGTCTTGCCGCCCTTCATGCCCGATGCCATCCACACACCCTTGTCGTCTTTCGTCAGGTTCTTGACCTGCGTGTAACCGGCATCTTCCATCCTCTGTTTGGCTTGCGCTTCGGTGAAGCTGTTGGCTCCCTCCACCGGAGCCGTGGGATTATTGGCGCCCGGTGTCGCGACAGCCGGCGTATCGCCACCGGGATTGGCGGTTGGCGTCTGCTGGGCGAAAGCCGACAGCGCACCGCCGCCCAAGAGCAACGCAACGAAAACAGTTTTCTTCATTTGGATTTTTCCTCCGCTAGGATCATGGATTGCGAGCCTCCCTTTCGGGAGTTTTCCTCCGAGAGACGGGAAACCCATCTCGGGCCGGCATGAACGCCTCTCGAACAAACCGACATGCAGAGAGTTCCGAAAATAATTATCGGCAGGGGAGAATGCCGCCTCACCCGATGAGCGCCTTGCCCGCGTCGCCGGACGGGCATGGCCCAAAACTGGCAGCAGTCGTTTTTATACGACGCCCTTCCCGGCCAGGAGTGAGGAAAATCCGGCAGGCCGGCACTGATGATCTCAGGCCCCGTCGCCCGGATATTGGCTGTTCTTCAGGAGCAGAGCCAGATGCACGGTGTTGCGCACAAGCATGCTCACCATGGTTTTAACGGCATCAGGCGTTTCATCGAGATCGACGAAATTCTTCGAACCCATTGCCTCCCCTACCCAGTAGGCAACGGCATTCGCAGGAATAGTGAAGCCGACATCATTCAGGGCCTGGAAAAGTTCCGCCGAAACATGGTGGGCGCCGTCCTCATTCCCCACGACCGCCGCCGCGGCGACCTTGCCATAGGACACCATACGGCCCTGTTCGTCGGTTTCGTCCAGAAATGCATCCATGCGCTCCAGCGCTCTTTTGCACACGCTCGAAGGCTGTCCGAGCCATATCGGCGTTCCAAACACAAGAATGTCGGCTGCGACGATCTTTTGACGGATGGCCGGCCAGGCGTCCCCCTCGCCTTCATCGGACGTTACGCCGGCCTTGATGTCATGATCGGCAAGCCTGACCGTCTCGATTTGCACATCATGATCGCCGAGCTCCCGAAGGATCAACGCCAGCAGTCTTTCAGTCGACGACGGCTCCGTCGAAGCGGAAGACTTGAGTGTCGCATTCAATGCGAGGACCTTGAGAGACATGATAGCTCCTTCTGTCAGCGGCCTTTGCCGCATGTTGGTTTTGGTGGCCATATCCCGCCGAGAGGGGCCGCCGCCAAACCGTCTGACCTAACGCCGGGAAAGCAACCGCGCCATGGCGTGATGCGGAGGCGGCTTTTCGCCTTCAGGTCCGTTTTCCTTTTCCAGCCGGGCACGAATCTCCTCGATTTCTTCTTCCGTGAGATGCTCGATCCCGATAAAATCCGCGCGTGCCTGCTCAACAGCCCTCAAAAGCTCGTCCAGCTTTGCTTCCATCGCTGCGGAATCCCGGTTTTGCGAGTTCTGCACGAGGAAAATCATGAGGAAGGTGACAATGGTCGTGCCCGTATTGATGACCAGTTGCCAGACCTCCGAAAAGCCAAACAGCGGCCCGCTTACTCCCCACACGATGATCGTGCCGAGCGCGACGACAAACGCAGTTGGTGAGCCGGAAAAAGACGCGGTACGGCTGGCAAAAAGTGTGAAGAACCTGTTCATAGCGTACTGCACCTGACGGCTGACACCGATGCTGAGGCAAACGCACCTGTCCTATCGCCCAAGAGCGGCGGTTCGGTAACGTGCGCTGCGTTTGGATGGCACTAACAAAGGAAAAAGCAGATGGTTCCGAGGTTAAAGGCCGACGGAAACGAGTAGCCTCCAACGTTGCCTGTGCATTCGGACAAAGCAGGACTAATTCGCTTGACGCTTGTCGTTCCCTCGCAACAGTCGGGTATGGAGAATTTGTTAGGATCACGATTTAGGTGAATTTACTTGTGGCCGCCTTGGGATGCGAACCATCGACCGGAGTTCCCGAACTGGATAGTAGTTTTGGATAGCACAGTGTGCTGTGGAGCGGTGGCGAACTGTGCGAGCCGTCAAAGACTTCGGCCTCCCGTTGGGAGGCCGAAGTCTTGACAGTCTTGTAGTAATCTGGCTGCGGGGGCTTGAGTGCGCGGAGACTTGTAAATTGGTAAACATCGATCCCTAGGCTGTAACAACAATCTTGGGATGACAAGCCGTCCATTCACCAATCCATGTTGGCTTCAACGAAACGTTCAGCGTGTTCCTATTTACCATGACAACCTCGCTGTGTTTTAGTCTTCGTGGTAGGGAAACCAAGATATTTTAAGTATCCGCCGTTCAGGCATTATGCCTCTTGCTTAGTGTTTCTGCCCTTTTTCTCCTGGGCTCCTGTGCGAGGCTAAGCCAAGCGACCTTGAAAGTCGTAAAGCCGGCGCACGGCGCTCTCCAACAGACAATTCTGGTCGTAACGACACGTGAACTCGACAAGCCTTCCGGCGCTGTACGCCGTGTGGTTCCGGCTCAAGCCTCCAAAGCAAGAGAGCTACCGCGAAACGATTGTCGATGAGTCGCGATTCACCAGGGCCTTGGCCGCCGAATAGGGCACCTGCTGTGCACGGAAACGGCATAATCATATCGGCCATGCCTACTGGAATACGTTGAGTCCGAACATGGCCGCCTTCTTGTCGGGCTCTCAGACCCGCCGACTGTTAATCCCGTCACCTTGTCGGGTTGTGCGCGGTGACGATCCACGCTGCGCCATCGATAATCACTGACCGCTCACCGGGGCACCCCGCGAAGACGGCACGAACCGCAGCCGAGGCGCGGGCGCGGATATCGTCGGGCTGATCAGCGAGCGCGCGCGCCAGCGGGCCGACCTCGAGTGTCATCTTCACCGCGTCATCGAGCGCTGCGTCTCGCGTCTCCCCCTTGCCGAACGGGATGGAGGCATTGAATGGCGCGATAGCAACATCCGTGAAACTGGCCGCCGTTAGAATACGCTCCACACGCTCCGGGTCGCCAAACGAGAACGGGCCAGGGGCTTCCGGACTGGGCGGCGTCATCGACGGGAGGATGCCCTTAATCGCGCCCATCGGCAAACGTACCCAATCGTTCTCGGCGATGTCGCGCCAACAGACAAAAGCAACTCGCGCTCCCGGCGCGAGCGCGTGGCGCATATGGGTAAACGCCGCTGTAGGATCGTCAAAGAACATCACTCCAAACCGCGAGAACAGGATGTCGAAGGCACCCTTGGGAAATTCGGTGCTGCTGGCGTCAGCCACTTGGAACAGGACCGGTGTATCCTGCGCCAGCAGGCGCGCTCTATCGATCAGCGGTTCGGATATGTCCACGCCCAGCACATGGCCCTCCGCGCCGACGCAAGCGGCCAGATCTCGGCTGGACGCCCCCGCGCCGCAGCCGACGTCCAGCACGCGTTCACCCTTAGCGGGCGCGGCGGCTTTGATCGCAGCCTGGCCAAATGGCGCCATCATGGTATCGAGCCGGGCCTGGTAGGCGCCCCAGCGCTCCCCGCTTTGTCCTTTCCAGTCGGCAATCTGATCGGCATTTTGTTCTGCCATGTCCACATCCTTCCTTTTCCGATCCGTTCTCAACCAGGCTATGCGCCCACGTGGTCGTTGCCACCGTGCGCGGCCATGAACATGGCGACGGCCGACCGGCAATAGGATTCGATTTCGTTGTCGTCCTCTGCTCTCGCCTCATCGAAGCGTGCGATAATCAGGAGATCAGAGCCTTTGAAAAGCGCGGCAAACAGGCGGGCAGACTGGACAGGATCAGGCACATTCAGAAGCGCCTTCGCATGCAATTGACGCAGCAGGGCCTCGATTTGGGCGATCATATGGGCGGGACCGGCTTCGTAATGGATCTTGCTCAACGACTTTTGACTTGTGACATCGGCCGTGACCATGGCTTCGACACTGCGAACGTCCGGGCGCAACAGCGTGCAAAGCAGGGATGATCCCACCGCCATGAGCTGATCTTCGGCCGAACCGTCGACGCCTTCAAAAAGGACCTGCGGCATTAACTGATGGCAGCGGGCCGCAAATGCTGCACCAAACAGCGCCTCCTTGTTCTCGAAGTGACGATAGATGCTGAGTTTGGATATCTTCGCCCGCTGAGCGACCTTGTCCAAGGTCGTCGCTTGAAAACCCAGTTCGGCAAAGAGTTCCCCTGCGGTGTCGACGATTGTTTGGCCAAGTGTTTCGTTGGCAGGCCGGCCGCGCCGGCTCTGACTATTTTTAGTCACGATAATTACAGTCCTTGACAGTATCGTTATTCGTGAATTAAGATACCATGCAGTTTCATAAATAAGCAAGCCAAAGAATCAGTCGAAAAACACGAGGTTGCCATGCAACGACGAACACTGCTGAAGCTGGCAGCGCTTTCCACCATCAGCGTTCCTCGTGCTCAGGCCACCGCCAGCCCCAGCCTGCCCCCCTCCATCCACAACAAGGAACCCATCACCATGAATGATGTCATCATCATCGGCGGCAGCTTTGCCGGCCTCTCCGCTGCCCTGCAGCTCGGCCGTGCCCGCCGCAAGGTCACCGTTCTTGATACCGGCCTGCCGCGCAATCGCTTCGCAGGCCGTTCCCACGGAGTGCTCGGCCACGATCACAAGCCACCATCGGACATCCTGACCGAGGCGCGGCAGCAACTGGCGCGTTATCCCGCGATCAATTTGGTCAACGCTCGGGCCGACAGCATCTCCGGTACCATCGACAATTTCTCCGTCCTCACTGGCGATGGCGAAAGCCTCAGCGCGCGCCGCCTGATCCTGAGTTATGGCGTTGTCGACCAGATGCCTGTTGTTCCAGGCTTTGCCGAAAGCTGGGGTACATCCGTCATCCCATGCCCCTATTGCGACGGCTTTGAAGTCGCCGGCCAGCATTGGGGCCTCGTGTGGTCGGGTCCGCAGTCGATGAATCAGGTGAGGCTTTTTCACGATTGGACCGATAGTTTGACGGTCTTTGCCGATGGTCACGACATCGCACCCGACATCCGGGCCGATCTGTCGGGCCGAAAGGTACCTCTCGTTGATGGCCGGATCACCGAGATCGTCCGTCATGGGGACCACAATGCCACTATCAAGCTCGATATCGGCCCCGATGTCGCAGTCGACATCCTGTTCGCGCATCCGCGCAACAAGCCGTCCGCAAGCCTTCATGAAGCACTGGACCTCGCCACGGTCAATACGCCAACCGGCATCGCCCTCAAGACCGACGAGCGTCGCGAAACCAGCATGCCCGGCATCTATGCCGCCGGCGACCTCGCTAACCCCGGAATCCCCTCTGTCACCACCGCAACATGGCAAGGCGCGATGGCGGGTATCTTTGCCCAGCAGTCGATGTTGGTTTAAGCACAGATTGGAAGATGAGATGACTATGGAACCGGCTAGCGCGGGTGCGCGCTTCCCTCCGCCACTTGTCTATCTGGCAGCACTGCTGTCGGCGCTGGCGGCAGAGCGTTTCGTCGTACGCTGCGCTCGTTCGACATCGACTGGCGGCTGCCAGTTGTGAACGCTGCTTTAGACCCATGTCGGTCCGAGCGCGCGCAAACATATTCTCGCCAGTGCGACCGACCGCTGCAGTGAATGTGGCGGTCGGCGCGACTATGGCACCCGGTCAGTCATGACGATAGATGACATGAAGTTTCCGAATGCCGCATGCCTAACTTTGCGGGTTTTAGGGCGCAAGCTCCGCGAATGCTTACGATCGGGAGAGCCCAAACGTCTTCCTGATGCCGCTATCCAATGCCTTGGCTGGAACAAACCGTTTCAGGCGGCTCAGAAGCGTAGCCTGTTTTCCAACCGGCCTGCGCATTTTGTGAGGACCTGTGATTGCTGCCATGATTTCGGCAGCGACAATCTGAGGGCTGCTTGCTGTCTTAATGGCTGAAAGAACGGCCTCATTGGATTTGGCAAATTGGGGAGCGTAGTCGTCAATACGCGCCTCCGTCTGCTTCGCATTGACATCGAGACTTGTCCTCGTGAACGTCGGCTCGACCAGGACAGAGCGAATGTTGAATTGCCGAACTTCGTGGTCAAGCGTTTCAGACAGTCCCTCCAGGGCATGCTTGCTACTGGCATAGAGGCCCATGTACGGTGCGGGGAGGAAGCCGAGGACCGAGCTGACATTGACGATCAGGCCGGAATTCTGCTGCCGCATCGCGGGCAATACCGCTCGCATCATGCGCAGTGGGCCAAAGAGATTGGTTTCAAAAAGGGCCTTCGCCTCATCGTCCGACGTGCTTTCGACCGGCCCGACAAGAGAGACGCCTGCATTGTTCACCACGACATCAATCCGGCCTGAACGGGACAGAACCCAATCGACGAATTGCCTCACCGACTCGTCATTGTCCACATCGAGACGTCCGTACTCGACACCGGGAACCGGTCCACTTTTGTCCGGATTGCGCGATCCTGCAAACACCTTGAACCCATTCTGTGACAGCAACCCCACGGTCGCCTGCCCTATGCCGGAGGATGCTCCGGTCACCACAACAATCTTGTCTGTCGACATCTACGCTCTCCAAAATTAGCGTTGGATTAGAAATCAATATAGATTTCATATGTAATCTATAATTCCGTTAGATTGCAAGTGTAATAAAACGCGTTTGCATAAATTGAGGAGACGGGTGGTCAACCCACACGACACTTGGGATGAGGCGCCTCGACGCGCGAAACATCGATCGAGTTAATGCGGCGGTTCTCGGCGGGACGAAGACATGGCTTCCGAAAGGGCCCTGGGCACGCAAAACACACGGCCACATCTCACCAAGCAGTATGATCCCTCCGCAGCAGATGATGCTGCGGAGGGACGGGTTGGCTATTCCGCAGCAAGCGAATGCTGAGCTGTTTCCGTATTCGCGTGCTCCGTCGAATCCATGTCTGCCTTGGGTGGCTTGATGCGGAACCATGCAGCATAGAGTGCCGGCAGGAAGAGCAGGATGATGAGCGTGCCCACCGCCGTTCCGCCGATAAGCGTGTAGGCCATCGAACCCCAGAAAACCGAATGGGTCAGGGGAATGAAGGCAAGGACCGCGGCAAGCGCCGTCAGGATGACGGGCCTTGTTCGCTGCACCGTGGCTTCGATAACGGCATGGTAGTCGTCCAGACCCGCAGCCTTGTTTTCCTTGATCTGCTCGGTGAGGATCAACGTGTTGCGCATGAGGATGCCTGCCAGGCCGATGAGACCCAGGATCGCGTTAAACCCGAAAGGCTGGTTGAACAGGATCAGGGTCGGCACGACGCCTGCAAGACCGAGCGGTGCCGTCAGCATCACCATCGTCATCGTCGACAGGCTGCGGACCTGAAGGATGATGACGATCAGGGTCGCTGCGATCATCAGTGGGAAGACCTTCACCAGGGCAGTATTCGCCTTGAGTGATTCCTCTATATTGCCGCCCATCTCGATCGTGTAGCCAGCAGGCAGAGATGCAATGAGTGGCTGGAGAGCGGTCATCACTTGCTGCGAAACCTCCGGCGGTTGTGTCGCCTCGTTAATGTCGGACCGGACCGTCACCACAGGCGTTCTGTCACGACGCTTGAGGATCGGCTCTTCGAAGCGCACCTCCGTGTGACCGATCTGATCGAGCGGGATCGCACGACCGTCTCTCGTCACGAGCGAGAAGTCGGCGAGCCTTGCAGGATCGAGGCGGATTTCACCGGCGCTTCTGGCCACGACGGGAACGTTTCGGATGTTCTCACGGACTTGCGTGACGGGAACACCACTTAGCAGGAGCTGTATCTGCTGGGCAGCCTCGGCGGACGACATGCCGATGAGGTTCAGGCGATCCTGATCGGGAACGAACCGGACAACAGGTGTGCGGTTACCCCAGTCACGGTTGGCATTTCTGACGTCAGGTACCGAGCTCATGAGAGCAAGTGCCTGTTCGGAGATTTTGTACAGCTCTTCGGCGTCCGGTCCTTTGATCCGAAACTCGACGGGGAATGGCGTGTAGGGGCCAAAGACGAGTTGCGTCACACGGACGAATGCCTCGGGCGCCAGCCCTTGCGCAACGGCTTCCCGCAGACGCAGTTTCAGCACCTCACGCTCATGGGCGTCGGATGTCAGCACAACGATCTTTGCAAAGGCAGGATCGGGCAGTTCGGGGGCCATGGCGAAGAAGAAGCGGGGCGCACCCTGGCCGATGTAACTGGTCGCGATCTTCGCTTCGGGCTGCTGCTTCAACCAGGCCTCAAGCTTCTTGACCGTGGCTGTCGTCGTTTCGATGCTCGTGCCTTCAGGCAAGCGGACTTCGACAAGAACCTCAGGGCGGTCCGATGTGGGGAAGAACTGCTGCTTCACCGCACCCATCCCGACGACCGAGAGCGCCATGACGACGCCGACAATGGCGCAGGTCAGGAATTTGTGCTTGACGGTGAATTCGATCGCACCGCGCAGGCGTCTGTAGTTCGGCGTATCGTAAATCGCATGATGGCCGCCTGCCACCGGCTTGATATCGGGCAAAAGCTTTACGCCGAGATAGGGCGTAAAGATCACCGCCACGAACCAGGAAACGATCAGCGCGAAACCGACGATCCAGAAGATATTGCCCGCATATTCACCGGCTGCAGAGGCGGCAAAACCGACCGGCATCAGGCCAATAATGGTCACAAGCGTGCCCGACAGCATCGGTGCGGCAGTGTGGCTCCAGGCATAGGCAGCCGCCTTGATGCGGTCCATGCCCTCTTCCATCTTCACGACCATCACCTCGATGGCGATGATGGCGTCATCGACAAGCAGGCCAAGTGCCAGGATCAATGCACCGAGCGTGATGCGGTCGAAGAAGCGCCCCGTCTCGAGCATGATGATGAAGACAACAGCGAGCGTCAGCGGAACGGCCAGAGCCACGACGATGCCCACCCGCCAGCCGAGCGCAATGAGGCTGACGAAGAGCACCACGCCGAGGGCCATGGCGAACTTCACCATGAATTCACCCACCGCCGCGTCAATGTTGACGGCCTGATCGCTGACCTTGGTCAGCGTTATGCCAAGGGGTAACGACTGTGCGATCCGGCTGGAGCGCTCCTCGAGAGCCTTGCCAAGCTCCAGACCATTCCAGCCCTGTTGCATGACAACACCGAGCATGATGGCCGGCTCGCCGTCATGACGGATGACATAGCTTGCCGGCTCCTGATAACCCCGGCGTACCTCAGCAATGTCGGAAAGCTTCAACGCGCGGCCGGAAGCGACGATGGGCGTATCAGCGATAGACTGAACACTGTCATAGGCACCATCGAGACGAATGAACACCTGCGGACCCTGCGTATCTATTGAGCCAGCGGGCGTAACGGTATTGCGCCGTTGAAGGGCTGCGGCAATGTCCTGAGAAGATATGCCGAGCGTGGCGAGCTTCTCATAGGAGAACTCTACGAATATCTGCTCCGGCTGTTCGCCGAGAATATTGATTTTCTTGACGCCGGGAACATGAAGCATGTCCTGCCTGATTTTTTCGGCCTCCCGGACGAGATCGCGCATTGGCATGCCCTGCGCCTTGAGAGCGTAAAGGCCGAAGCTGACGTCGGAATATTCGTCGTTCACGAACGGTCCCAGAACACCCTGCGGCAGGTTTCTGGCTTCATCGCCGAGCTTCTTGCGCGCCTGATAAAATTCTTCAGCGACGGCGCTTGGTGGCGTATTGTCCTTGAGCGTGACGGTAAGATAGGCAAAGCCGGGGCGCGTCGTTGTCTCGACCCGGTCGTACCAGGCCAATTCCTGAATGCGCTTCTCCAGCGGCTCGGCAACGAGATCCTGCATCTCGCGCGCGGTTGCGCCCGGCCAGACGGTCGTGACCGTCAATGTCTTGATGGTAAAGGAGGGGTCTTCAGCGCGTCCCAGCTTGACGAAGGCATAGACGCCGGCAAGCGACAGAAGGACGATGAAGAACAGCGTGACGGCGCGTTCGCGAACCGCAAGGGCGGACAGATTGAGGTTCATCAGTTTGCCGCCTCTTTTGTCCCAACGTTGGTGCGAACTTGCGCTCCGTCCTTCAGAAGATGTGCGCCAAGCGCAACGACCTCTTCTCCCGGCTTGACGTTAGTGACGACCACATTCTCTTCGCTCACCCGCTCCACGTTCACATCACGAAACTTCACGAGGGACGATTGCTGATCGATCACCCAGACGCCTGTCCGCGTCCCGTCATCCAACAGGGCGCCTATCGGCAATTCCGCATGATTCTGCGCATCTCTGTTCTCGATTTCGATGGTGACGGTCGCGCCCAGAGGCGCATTTGCAGCCCCCTTCAAGCACCCAGCGCGTTTCATAAGTGCGGGTCTGCTGATCGGCAGAATCGGAGATCTGGCGCAGCTTGGCCTTTTCGGCATTGTTTCTGCCATAGACGGATGCGGAAGCCTGAGCTCCAATGTCAGGACGCATGGTTTCGGGAAGCCAGACAATCGCTTCGCGCGGACCAGACTTCGCGAGCCGCACAACCGGCTGCCCGGCGGTTACCACCTGGCCCGGTTCACCGAGCGTCTCGACAATGGTTCCATCTGCATCGGCAACAAGAACCGTATATTGGGCCTCGTTTTCGGCAACATTCGCCTCAGCCTGAGCGGCGGCCAACTGTGCCGTCGCCGTATCCAGCAGGGCCTTCGATCGTTCATATTGCTGCGTCGAGGCAGCAGAAGTCTTCACCAGCACGGCAAAGCGTTTCTCATCGGCTTTCGCTTGAACAAACGTCGCCTGTGCTGCGATGACAGCGTTTCGCTTGGCCGTCAGAGCAAGGCGAAGATCGGTCTCGTCAAGCCTCATCAATGGCTGGCCAGCGCTTACCTGCTGCCCGACGTCGACAAAGCGTTCAACGATCTTGCCGGGAACGCGAAAGCCGAGATTGCTCTGGACCCGGGCACCAACGGTTCCGGTAAAGCTGCTGCTCGAATTGCCAGGGAGCCTGGCCGTCGCGAGATTGACCAATGGCGCCAAGGTCCGTGGATCGGCAGCCTTTGCCTCAGGTGCCTGCACCGGAAGCAGCAGTGCGGCGGCTCCGCCTGCGGCCAGCGCCAGCACTGCTGCTGCAGTGACAACAAGTTTCCGTTTCATTTCATCGTCCCTTCTTGACGGCCTATCCAAAAATATTAGATTGCATCTTAACTCTAAAAGACATATAGATGTCAAATGAAATCTAATTGGAGGTCCACATGAGAGTGAGCCGCGTACAGGCAGAAGAAAACCGGGAGAGGGTGATCAACGTCGCCAGCCGGTTGTTTCGAGAGCATGGTTTCGACGGGATCGGCCTGAAAGACCTAATGAAGGGTGCAGGACTCACCCAAGGTGGATTCTACAAGCAGTTCGCATCGAAGGATGATCTTGCGGCGCTTGCGTCGCGGCGTGCTCTCGAGAGCGCCACGAGGAGGTGGTCTGATGCCGCAGCAGACACATCAGATCCCCTGGAGTCGATTATCAGGATCTACCTCTCCAAAGACCATAGTGGCGAAAAGGCAGAAGGGTGCCCGCTTGTTGCTCTCGGCTCCGATGCTGCGCGTCAAACTGCCGAAGTTCGGCGCCCGTTTGAGGATGGTATCCGGGCGCATTTCCAGGTGCTCGAAGAACTCATCGGAGAGGGTGACGATAGGGCTCGAAGCGGAAAGGCCATGGCAATATTGTCGATGATGATCGGTGCGGTGACGCTGTCCAGGATCATCGAGGATGAACTGCTGTCGACGAGCGTACTCGATGCGGCAGCGAGCGAGGTCCGGCGCATTGCTGGCCGCGATGGCAGCGACTAACGGACAGTTTTTGGATATTCGTCGCCGATAGCTAGCACAGCTCAGCCGAATCCGCACGCCTATCAGAAGAGAATAGCGCGAACCGCATGTCCCAAGTTCACGACCAGTCATTCGGTCGGACGCCGAAGGCGTGCCAAATTTTTGATCGTAAACAGGTGGAAATGCAAATGCGTCGTGTCGTTGTAACAGGAATGGGAGCCGTCAGCCCCCTTGGTGCAAATGTCGATATCTCCTGGTCGCGCCTTCTTGCAGGCAAAAGCGGAATCCGTCGGCTGGGTGACGACATCGTCGGGGATTTGCCTTCAAAAATCGGAGGCGTTGTCCCTTCACTGGCTGAAGATCCTGAAGGAGGATTTGATCCTGACAGGACCCTGTCCTCGAAGGATCAACGTAAGGTCGACCGTTTCATCATCTTTGCGCTGGCGGCGGCGGAAGAGGCTCTCGCGCAGGCGAACTGGAAGCCAGCTTCCGAAGAAGAAAAACTGAGAACGGCGACAATCATCGCATCGGGCATCGGTGGCTTTCCCGCGATAACGGAGGCGGTGCGCACCGTCGACCAACGCGGCGTCCGCCGCCTTTCGCCATTCACCATTCCATCCTTTCTTGTCAATCTCGCCGCCGGCCAAGTCTCTATCCGGCATGGCTTTAGAGGCCCGCTGGGAGCGCCGGTGACGGCATGCGCCGCCGGCGTTCAGGCGATTGGCGATGCAGCACGACTGATCAGATCCAATGAAGCCGACATTGCGGTTTGTGGTGGAACCGAGGCCTGTATGAACATTGTCAGCCTTGGTGGTTTCGCAGCGGCAAGATCACTATCGACAGGCTTTAACGAGACCCCGGCCAAAGCGTCACGTCCCTTCGACACCGCGCGCGACGGCTTCGTGATGGGCGAAGGTGCAGGCATCCTCGTCATTGAAGCGTTGAGCCACGCCCTTGCTCGTGGTGCGACGCCGATAGCAGAACTCGTTGGATATGGAACGACCGCCGACGCCCATCATATTACCTCCGGGCCGGAAGATGGAAGCGGCGCCCGCAGGGCAATGCAAATCGCCATCGCGCAGGCGGGTATCGCGCCGCACGAAATCGGCCATCTGAACGCACATGCGACATCGACCCCGGTTGGAGATCTCGGAGAGCTCAGAGCAATCAAGAGCCTGTTCGGCCAAAGGAAGTCGATCGCGGTCAGTGGGACGAAGTCGGCGACGGGGCACCTGCTGGGGGCCGCCGGCGGCCTTGAGGCTATTTTCACGATCCTGGCGCTCCAGCACCAGATCGCGCCCCCGACCTTGAATCTCAGTTCACCGGACCCTGAGGCCAATGGCATAGACTTTGTCGCAAACAATGCCCGACCCCTCAATGTTGAATATGCAATATCCAATGGCTTCGGCTTCGGTGGCGTCAATGCCAGCGCAGTGTTTCGACGCTGGCCGAGGAGAGGCAATCGTACGCCATTAGCTGACTAAACCTCGTGCGTGGTCCCCTTTGAACATAGTCTCCACCAGGACGCTCCCACCATGCAACCAACGACTGTCGTTTCGCCGCCCAGCATAACGCTCCTCAAGCCAAGGATTGCCGTCATCGGCGTCGGCGGTGGCGGCGGCAATGCTGTCAACAACATGATCATGCACGATCTCGAGGGCGCGGAGTTTATCGTTGCGAACACCGATGCCCAGGCTTTGTCCATGTCAAAAGCGCCACGCCTTATCCAGCTTGGCCCGACCGTCACGGAGGGACTTGGCGCCGGATCATTGACCGATATTGGACAGGCGGCAGCCGAAGAGTCGATTGACGAGATCATGGATCACCTCCACGGAACCCATATGTGTTTCGTGACGGCGGGCATGGGGGGTGGAACGGGAACAGGTGCCGCACCCGTTATCGCCCATGCTGCGCGCAAGGCAAGCATACTGACGGTCGGCGTCGTCACCATGCCCTTCACATTCGAAGGTACCCAGCGAATGCGAACAGCGCGGCAGGGAATCGAGCGTCTCGGCGAATGCGCGGACACGGTGATCGTCATCCCCAATCAGAACCTCTTCCGGGTTGCCGATGCGAAGACGACCTTCGCGGATGCCTTCGAAATGGCAGATCATGTGCTGCATGCCGGGGTCAGTTCCGTCATCGATCTGATCCTCAAGGAAGGATTGATCAATCTCGACTTCGCCGATGTAAGGTCAGTCATGCGTGACATGGGTCGAGCGGTCATGGGCACGGGCGAGGCAACAGGAGACGCCCGCGCCCGACATGCCGCCGAGGCAGCGATTGCCAATCCGCTGTTCGATGAAGCGTCCGTCAGGGGAGCGAAAGGCCTTCTCGTCTCGATCTCCGGCGGACCGGACATGACCCTTTTTGATGTCGACGAAGCTGCAACACGTGTTCGCGAGGAAGTCGATGACGACGCCAATATCGTCGTTGGCGCGACATTCAATGATGCGCTTGAAGGGCGGCTGAGAGTCTCCGTTGTCGCCACCGGATTGAGACGACCGGCAGAGGTGATCCACCTTTCGGAGCGAATGGCGTGATGCTCGCTCATACTGTGGGGCCAGCAAGCGCCGATTTGTAAAATGGATGGCCATGGAGATTTGAAATGTTGAAGCGTTTTCGAGAAAAATGGCGATCGTGGGAAGATGCCATCCTGGGTATCGACGATCAGCAGGGAGACTACCTCATCGCGCTGGAAAAACGGCTGGATCGGCTGGAGACCGAAGTGGCTGGATTAAAGGCACAGCCCCGCGAAGAGGTAGTGTGGGAGGACGGTGCCGAAAACAAGGGGTGATGGCTGTAGCCGCTCAACGATGTTGCTGTCGAGCTCGATGCGGCCGTCGGTGAGAAAGCGCTCGAAGATGGAGCAACGCGAGGCGACATAACGTATCGCCTCAGCGAGCTTCGACTTGCCGGAGATCCGCGGCAGGGTTGCAACAGGTCCAAGAGCTCCTTCGACTGAGGATTCTGACGGCTCCCGACGCGCTTCTGCCACCTGAAACCTGCCATTTGATCGGCACCACGAAACGGCAGAGCCGCCGCGAGAGCGGACTGTCGGCGACCCGGAACGGCAGTGCATGTAGTTGTTCTGAGCTGGCAACCTCGTTCGGGCTGACGCTGCAAAGCGACAACCACTTTCTCGCAGGCCGACGGTCACCGCCGAGAGGGCCATCGAATAAAGATCGCACAAACCGGCGAACTGCTTCTTGTTTCACATTGCGGTTTCAGATCGCTTTGGCCTGCGTATTGCGCGAACTTTGGGGCTATCGCCAGCGCCGCAGAAGAACCGATCGCGTCCGTCGGATTCAAGCCCCGAAACTGCCATTTCCGCCGGCATATCCAACCGCTCCAGCACTTCACCGGTTGAAGGATCGATGCGGCGGACATCGCTTTGGTCGTTCTCCCACGTACCGTGCCAGAGCTCGCCGTCGACCCACGTGACCCCGGTAACGAAGCGATCGGTTTCGATCGTTCGTAGCACCTTTCCCGTCTCGGGATCGATTTGATGGATTTTGCGGCCCCGATGTTGCCCGACCCAGAGCGAACCTTCAGCCCAGGCAAGGCCGGAATCGCCTCCATTGCCGGGGGCGGGAATCGTGGCGAGCACCTCGCCGGTCTGTGGATCGACCTTCCGAATCACCGCTTCAGCAATCTGGAACAGGTACTCGCCGTCGAATGCCGTGCCGGCATCCGCGGCAATATTGAGCGAGGTCAGCACGTCTCCGCTGTCGGGATCAAACGCCTCCAGTTTTGCGCCTGTCGCCATCCAGACGCGGCGGCCGTCAAAGCTGACCCCATGGACGTGATCCACTCCGGGAAAAGGGCCATATTCACGGATAATTTCGGCGGCTGTGTGTTTCATGCCCTCATCCTAGCCTGAAATGCCGATGGCGGGGAGTAACAAGCTTGTCGGAAAACCCGGAACGCTCGTCGCAATCCAGCGACGGGCGCGTGCGTGGCCGAACCACTCCACCTTATCATTTTTCTCAAGGGTATCGAGCGCCCGCTGCACCGTGCGCGGGCTGACATCGAGCGCGAGCGCCAGCGCGGAGCTGGACCAGGCCTCGCCATCGGCGAGAAGCGCCAGCACGTCGCTATGCTTTTCTTCGACGGGCGGCGCAAGCACCGCGACCGCGCCGCCGTCATGTGACTCCAATACGAACCCCTGCTCGGTGGCGCGTATCTGCGCCAAGGGCCTGATTGCCTCGCGCAGACGCCCGATCTCAACCCGCAGCCGAGCGCGGTGCGATTCATCTGCTTCCCGTGCACGAAAGGCGCGGACAAGAAGCTCCTCCCGCGTGACATCTTCCGGCCAAGCCTCACCGAGCACGCGCATGAGCGCGAACAGGACCGGACGATTCGCGAGAAAAACGATGGCTTTATTGACACGCACGACGTTCCGGCACACATCGATGACAAGCGCCCCCGATGCAATGAGCGCCTCCACCTCATCGAGCCGAAGAAGCCGTTCTCCATTACGCGCGACCAGCCGCGCGGCAGGCGCTTCGAAGGCCCGTACGGCTCTATTGACTTCGGCTTTCAATGCAGCATTGCCAACCACCTCCGCGGCGTTTTCTGCGCGATCGAGCGCATCACGAGCCGGCTTCGCGCGTATGCGGCGCATCGCGATGCCCGCGACCACCAACTCGTAGCCTACCCGCGATGTCATAGGCAACGCACCAGCATCCATGCCGTCCAGAACCCGCTTGGCCTCGTCGAGACGGCCGATCAACAGCAAGCGCCTTGCTTCGATATAGCCGGCATGCGCGGCGTTCGCGAAGTCTCCGAATGCCTCCAGCGTTGTCCGGGCGGCGGCGAGCCCCTCCATGGGACGGCCAAGGTCACGCAAGACCAACGCGATCTCTGCCTCCGCAACGTTGCATCGCGCACGGGCCATGGGCTCCCGCTTGCCGAAAGCGCGCGCCGCGTTTCCCAGCAGTTCCTTCGCGCGTGCAAGGTCGCCGAGCTGCGCCATGGCAATGCCACGCAGGGCGAGCGCCGGGGCATCGGCGCGTAAGGCGATGCGCTTGAGCGCTGCAAGCGGATCACCCGCCGCAAGCGCCCGCGCCGCGAAGGTAATCAGAGAGTCCATTCAAATCCCGTCACACTTGTTACTCACACTCTCCCGCCATTCGGACATAGATTCTTGTCAGGTTAAGCGTCGCAGGAAGTATTGTCGAACCTCAATTGGGAATTCAGAAATGGCAATGTCCAAACCAACGAGAAAACGCTCTTCGGACACGCTGCTATCAGGCGATGTCACAGGCTGGCTCGTTCTTGCAGCTTCGCCGACCTTCGCGTCGATGGCCTGGATTTCGGCGAACGACATGCAGGCGAGAATCTGCGCGTCCCCGTCCGGCGCGCTGCCGATCAGCGACATGGCCTTCATGTACCTGCTGATGACCCTCTTTCACCTGCCGCCCTGGCTGAAGCTCGCTTCCGCTTACTGGCGGCAATGTCCATCCCCAAAAACCCGAGGAGACTGACAATGAACCACAAAATCGTTTCAACCAAAGACTGGCTCGCCGCCCGGCGGGAGTTTCTGAAAGCGGAGAAAGAGCTTACTCGACACCGTGACGAGGTCGCCCAAAAGCGGCTGGCGCTGCCATGGGTGCAGATCGAAAAGGAATATGTGTTCGATACGCTCGATGGCCCACGAACGCTTGCCGATCTTTTCGATGGCCGATCGCAGCTTCTGGTGCAGCACTTCATGTTCGCGCCGGGATGGAAGGAGGGTTGCCCGAGCTGCTCTTTTATGGCCGATCATACCGATGGCATGAACAATCATCTTTCGCATCACGACGTTACCATGATCGCCATATCACGTGCACCGCTCGCCGACCTCGAGCGCTACCGTAAACGGATGGGCTGGCGCTTCAAATGGGTGTCGTCCTTCGGAAATGACTTCAATCACGATTTCCGTGTCAGCTTCACACCCGACGAGGTCGCCTCCGGCAAGATCGACTACAATTTCGGAGAGTGGCCGGAACTTGGCGAGGAGTGGCCGGGCATCAGCGCCTTCTACAAGGACGACGCCGGGCAGGTCTTCCGCACCTACTCCACCTATGGGCGCGGCGTCGAGGCGATGATGGGTACCTATCAGCTACTCGATCTCGCCCCGAAGGGACGCAACGAAGGCGAAGGAATGGACTGGGTCCGCCGCCACGATCGGTACGAATAGCAGTCCTTACGTTTACCTATTCGCTCGTCGCCGAGGGAGCGGATGTTTTTCCCATCTTCTTTGACTACGGACAGCATTGCGTCGAGATAAAGTGGAGCCGGGCGAACGAAGTTCTACCCACGGAGATGCGTAGGCCAGAACGCTGCGACGTTTCCGACCTCTTCCGTGGATCGTCATCCCGTCTCCACGAAGCCGACCTCGTAATCACCGCGGAAGGAAGCCTCGACGGGCAGACACCTTTCGGCAAGGTTCCGGCTGAAATTGCCCGCCGTGCCAAGACGGCCGGCGTTCCCGTCATTGCCCTTGCAGGCACGATCGGCAAGGGTATCAGGCTCAATTTCGATTGCGGGATCGATGCTTTCGCCTCAATATTGATCCGACCCTGCTCGCTGGAGGACGCGATCTCATAGGCACCGAAGGCGCGCGCGGCGGAAGATGCCGTCAGGATGATCATGATCGGGACGACCCTGCGAATACCGACGGGAAAGGTGGGCTAACACTGGAACCTATGGAATACGAAAAAAATTGTCGGCGAAGAAGTTCCAAAGAGCCTGGAGTTCCGCTTCTACCCCGCTTGCATACAAAGTTTGAGTTGACCCTCTTGGACGGTGAGGCGACACTTGAATGCCGAAACGAGGGGGAAATGATGGACAAACCACAACGATGGCGCCATATGGCAAGCGCGCCGAAAAACGGAGATCGGATTCTCATCACGATACGTTCGTCCGAACAAGGGCCGTCCCAGGTAGACCTTGCGTACTGGTCGAAGGGCGACCAGTACGGTTCAGAAGGCTGGCGTGCCTCAGACTCTTCGCCGGGGCGGATCATCGAATACGCGGAGCCGGAATTGAAGTGCTGGATGCCGATGCCCTCCGCCAATACCGATGGCCTCACGATGCCCGCTCCATGGGAGGGCGAGGATGCCCGCGAGCTCGATGGGTCGGGAATCTGAGGAGAAAGCCAAAGCAATAAGCCCGCAACGGTCACCATCGCCCAGTGGCTGGGGGTCTTCTGGAAACTGATGCACCAAAAACTGCTCCACGACTTTCGCCAGTTTGCGCACAGCAAAAATTAAGGAGAACAGGACAATTTGTTCTCCGGCTACTGTTGGAGAGTAACAATGCAGGCTCGGCGTTGGCGCGTAATAGCAGTGGGGATACTTCTGGCCATAATCGGAGCCGCGCTTCCCATTGCCGCCATGGCCTGGACCTCCTGGCGGGTCGCGGTCCAAAAGGAACTCGACATCCTGGCTCTCGTTGCCGAAAGGTCACTCGCGCGCGCCGACAATACATTCAAGGAAGCGCAAGGCGCGCTGGAAGCAATCGAGGCCGCGCATCTTCCTGCGTGTTCGGATCAACATATCGCGCAAATGCGGATCGTGACGATCAATGTTCCGTCAATCGAGGAGATTGGTTATTTCGAAAACGGCGTTATCAAATGTACGTCCTGGGGCCGCACCGCAGGAAATATCGCCAAATCCCATATCGATTATGTCACGTCCGAAGGCATCGAAGTGACGTTGCGTATTCAGCCGGGTGTCAGCCATGGCGATCAGATGACGAGTCTGCACCTCGGCCATCACAACGCGCTCGTCGCGCCTTCCCGCTTTGTCGATATCATACTGCGAGACGGAATATCCCTCGCGCTTCTCAACGATCATGGGCAGGTCATCAGCACGCAGAACCAGCCGGATGCGCGCGTTGTAACGGCACTTGCGGCGCAGGCGGGCCGGGGTGTCAGTGATACTTCGCTTTACTCTGTCGTAAAAGACGATGGGCTGACCGCAATCGTCCTCGAACCGAGGGCGGCTATGCGGGAGAAACTCCTGCGCGAGCTGATGGTTCTTTTGCCGATCGGGGCATTCATTGCGTCCTTTATCGTCGGAATCATCGTCTGGATGTCGCGCAAGCGGTTGTCCCCGCAAACAGAATTGGAAATCGCAATTCGGAATCGCGAATTTGTCGTCCATTATCAGCCGATTATCGATCTGAAGACCAATATATGCGTCGGCGCGGAGGCGCTCGTCCGCTGGAGGCGGCCCGATGGCACCCTTGTAAGACCAGATTTTTTCATTCCCCTTGCTGAGGAGACCGGATTGATAGAGCCTATTACCGATCAGGTCGTCGAAGCCATTATTGCCGATATCGGGCCTATGCTGGTTGAGGATCGTACGCTGCACATCGCCGTCAATCTCTGCGCCCAGGACATCAAAACCGGACGAATTTTGGATTTCATCGATCAGCGTCTGACGCCTGCCGGTATCCGCAAGGAGCAAATATGGCTCGAAGCGACGGAGCGCGGTTTCATCGACATCGACGCGGCCCGAATTACCCTGGATAAAGCGCGCAGGGCGGGTCATTCCGTCGCAATAGACGATTTCGGCACCGGCTATTCCAGCCTTCAATATTTGCAGGGGCTCCCGATGGATGCCCTGAAGATCGACAAGTCCTTCGTCGACACGATCGGCAGGAACACCGCCACCAGCACCGTCACGCTCCATATTATCGGAATGGCGCGTGAACTTGGCCTGTTCTCCGTCGCCGAAGGTATCGAGACGGAGGAGCAGGCAGCCTATCTGCGCGAACATGGCGTGGACTTCGGTCAGGGCTGGCTTTTTTCAAGGCCCCTCCCCGCCGGGCAATTTATCGCCTTCCAGCGGCAAAACAAATCGGAATACGGTGCCGCTCCGGAGGTCATTCAGGCGACGCCTGTCGAAGCGGTGGAAAAGAACCCCTCACCTTGATGGTCTGTTTCGGACCACCAGAACGCAAATTTTCTGCGGAACAATCGGTGGATGCTGAAGTTACTCTTCCTCAGGAGGAGGACCATCTATGATCACCAAAGCCATTTTTGCGGGGGCAGCCGCTGCCTTGACGACGCTTTTTTCCACCGTGGCACTGGCGCAGACCGACTTGACCATGTGGTATCACGGCGCGGGCAATGTGGAAGAACGCAAGATTCTGGCCGGCATCATCGAGGACTTCAATTCGTCCCAGTCGGACTGGCGGGTGTCGCTTCAGGAGTTCCCCCAAACCGCCTATAACGAATCCGTCACCGCCGCCGCGCTCTCCAACAAGCTGCCAGACATTCTGGATGTCGACGGCCCCAACATGCCGAACTGGGCGTGGTCCGGTTATCTGCAGCCACTGCAGATCGATGAGGCAAAGCTTGCCAATTTTCTGCCCGGCGCGGTGGGAAAGTGGGGAGACAAGCTCTATTCGGTCGGCCTGTGGGATGCGGCTGTCGCGGTCTTCGCCCGCAAATCCGTTCTCGATGAAAATGGCATTCGCATTCCGACGCTGGACCAGCCATGGGGCGGCGAGGAATTTAATGCAGTGCTCGAAAAGCTCGCGGCCAGCGGCAAATTCGAATATGCGATCGACCTCGGCATGGCCGATAAAACCGAATGGTACAGCTATGCCTTCAGCCCGTTTCTGGAAAGCTTCGGCGGCAGTTTGATCGACAAGGAAAATTATCAAACTGCCGAGAACGCCCTCAACGGAGACAACGCCATCAAGTTCGGAGAATGGTGGCAGTCCCTGTTCCAGAAAAAACTCGCACCCGGAACATCGCAATCGCCTGCCGACCATGAAACCGGCTTTCTGGAAGGCCGCCATGCGCTGCAATGGATGGGCAACTGGGTTGCGGTGAAGGCTCTGGAGAAATATGGAGACGACCTGCTGTTCCTGCCTGCCCCTGATTTCGGGAACGGTCCAAAGATCGGTGCAGGCTCCTGGCAGTTTGGCGTCTCAGCCACCAGCAAACATCCCGAAGGCGCCTCCGCCTTCATCGAATTCGCCATACAGGACAAATATCTCGCGCAGTTCTCCGATGCGATCGGCCTCATCCCGGCCACGTCTTCGGCAGCCCAGATGACGAAGAACTACAAACAGGGCGGCCCGCTCGAGGTTTTCTTCGAGCTCTCGAAACGTCAGGGAACGTTGCGCCCGGTGACGCCCGCTTACGCCTTCATCTCACCGGTCTTTTCCAAGGCCGTGTCCGACATTGCCAACGGCGCGGATGTTGCCGATACGCTGGACAACGCGGCCGACGAGATAAACAACAACATAGAGCGCAATTCCGGTTACCAACCCAAATAGGGGCGTGTGATCGATGGCGCTCTTTTCTTCAAAGGGGAAACTGACCCGGGACGGCTTGACGGGCTGGTTCATGGCTGGACCGGCGCTGGTGCTGATCGGGCTTTTCCTGATCACGCCCTTTCTGCTGGGGCTCGGGTTTTCCTTCACCAACCAGCGGCTGACATCTCCCAATCCAACCGAGTTTGTCGGCGTTGAAAATTACACCCGGCTGCTGGGTATTGGTGTGCTCACGCTCGAGCCGGAAAGGGAGGCGGATGGGAGCCTTAAACAGGGCGCAGATGGCGCCATCTCCTATCCGCGCATTCGCAATTTCACCCGCAACAATCCCGACTATCCCCATCTGGAGGGGATGCGGGAATATAAGAGCTTCACCTGGGGTGAGAACCAGATGATCATTCTGGCGCGCGACGTCGTGTTTTTGACCGCGCTCGTCAATACGCTTGCCTTCGTGGCGGTCGTTGCACCGGTTCAGGCGGCGCTGGCGTTGTTTCTTGCCCTGCTGGTGAACCAGAAGGTTCCCGGCGTCACGATTTTCCGCGCGATCTACTTCATGCCTGTCGTGCTGTCGGTGGTGGTGGTGGCGCTGCTCTGGCGGTTTATCTACGCGGCGGATAACGGGCTTCTGAACAGCCTTTTGAGTTATATGAGCTTAGGGCTGTTCCAGCCAGTCGACTGGCTGGGCAGAACGGATACAGCCCTGTGGGCCATCCTCATCATGTCAGTCTGGCAGGGCGTCGGGTTCCACATGGTCATATGGCTCTCCGGTCTGCAAACCATCTCTCCGGATCTTTACGAGGCTGCCGATATCGAAGGCGCGAACCGCTGGCAGAAGTTCAGCATGATAACCTGGCCGCTGCTGCGCAACACGGCCGTGCTGATTATCATCGTCATCACCATGCAGGCTTTTGCCCTTTTTGCGCAGATCGACGTGATGACCAAAGGCGGGCCTCGCGATTCCACGCAGAGCATTGTCTATCAGGCGGTTGAGCGAGGTTACCGCCAGCAGGACATCGCGGCCGGTTCCGCAATTTCGGTCGTCCTGTTCCTGCTTGTCCTGTGTATCTCGCTAACCCAGCGATACCTCACAAGGGAGAAGCCATGATGCAGGCCGGACAACGCAACAGCCTCGCTTTTCTCATCGGTAACTATACGCTCATGCTTGCCTTCGCGGCGATCTTCATTTTGCCCCTGTTGTTCATGGGGTTCTCGTCGCTAAAACCGAACGACCAGTTGCTGCGTGACGCCACATCGATACGAGCCTTCCTGCCGGTGGGAAATCTCTCGCTTGAAAACTATACGGCAGCTTTCGCCCGGGCACCGATTGCGACCTTCATATTCAATTCGGTTGTGGTGACGGGCGTTACCGTGTTTCTCGCGCTGCTGCTTGGCTCGCTCGCCGCCTTCGCCTTCACCTTTTTGAACTGGCGCGGAAAGGATGTTCTCTTCTCGATCATCCTCGCCACGCTCATCATTCCCTTTGAAACAATTGCCGTGCCGCTCCTGCTGGAAGTCAACAACCTGCCATGGATTGGCAGCAACGGGTTCACCTGGGGATGGCTCAACTCCTGGCATGTGCAGATCATTCCATGGATTGCAGACGGGCTGACGATTTTCCTCTTCGCGCAATATTTCAAGGATTTGCCGAAGGAGTTACTGGAGGCGGCGCGCATCGACGGGGCCGGCTGGCTGCGGATTTACGCGCAGGTGGTTATGCCGCTCAGCGGCCCGGTGATCGCAACGGCTGCGATCCTGAAGTTTCTCGTCATGTATAGCCAGCAGTATCTGTGGCCGCTTCTCGTTACCCAGTCCGAGGCATACAGACCTGTAATGGTTGGGCTGCAATACTTTTTCCAGCTCAACACGCCCTGGGGCGAAGTCATGGCCTATCTCACCATCATCACCCTGCCGGTGCTGGTCTTTTATCTCTGCCTGCAGAGGCTGTTCATCTCCAGTATCGCGGCAAGCGGGATAAAGGGATAGCGCCTTATCCGGGTACGGGGTGAGAGCGTAACGGCTAACAGCTTGCAAGCTGGTCTGGCTCCGATCCAACTGCGCAACGTGATCTGCGATCGGATAGACCGCGTGAAAAAAGCGGCAAAATGCTTAAACGCTTTACTCATACTCGCGGACGAGGCTGAAATACGGGTGACGCCGGGCCTCTGCGGAAACGAAGGAAGAATTCGGAAAATCATCCGCGCCTGAATCGCTACGGGTTTGACCTGGCTGCTGGCTCAGATGCCCTTCTCACATTAACCGATTGTGCCGCTCTGGAGGATAAGGCTAATGAAAATGAAATTTCTCAGTGAGGCTGTTCTCGCCTTAATGTTTTCCAGCGCAATCGCCTGCGCCCAGCAGGCATCCGACACGGTGGCGCCAGAGAAAGCGACGGGGGTTGCGACTGCCAGACGTGTCGAGTCAAGGAGCTTCATGGTCGCCGCAGCCAATCCGCTGGCGGCCGAGGCAGGGCGCGACGTGATCGCCGCGGGCGGTAACGCCATAGATGCGATGGTGGCGGTGCAGACCGTGCTGGGCCTCGTTGAGCCGCAGAGTTCCGGTCTCGGCGGCGGCGCCTTCCTCGTCTATTACCACGCAAAAAGCGGCAAGCTGACAACGTTGGACGGCCGGGAGACGGCGCCGATGGAAGCCACGCCAAAGCTCTTCCTGGATGACAAGGGTCAGCCGCTTAAATTCATGAACGCAGTAATCGGCGGCCGTTCCGTTGGCACGCCGGGAACGGTGCGACTTCTGGAGGAAGCTCACAAACGCTATGGAAAGGCGGAGTGGGCAAGCCTGCTGAAGCCGGCGGAAACGCTGGCGACCGAGGGTTTTCAGGTGTCGCCGCGTCTTGCCTCCCTCATCGCGTCCGAGGGCGACCGGCTGAAGAAATATCCAGAGGCGCGGTCCTATTTCTTTGACACCTCCGGGGCAGCCTTGCAGGCCGGTGCTCCATTGAAGAACCCGGCCTATGCCGAGACGCTTGCAGCGATCGCCAAAGGCGGCGCCGATGCCTTTACAAGGGGAAAATTGCCGAGGCGGTCGTCAAGACCGTGCGCGAGGCAGCCGACAATCCCGGCGTGCTGTCGCTTTCCGATCTTTCCAACTATCGCGTCATCGAGCGCGAACCGGTCTGCTTTATCTATCGTGCACTTGACGTTTGCGGTATGGGACCGCCATCGTCAGGCGCTATCGCCATCGGCCAGATGCTCGGCATGGCGGAGAATTTCGATCTCAGATCTCTAGGCCCGAAAAATGTCGACAGTTGGCGCATTATCGGCGATGCGCAGCGTCTGGCCTTCGCCGACCGCGAGCGTTACGTCGCTGACACCGATTTCGTGCCGCTACCGATCAAGGGCATGCTGGACAAGACCTATCTAGGCGACAGAGCAAAGCTTCTCGACGGCGACAGGGCCTTGGCCAACGATGCCGTCAAGGCCGGCGAGCCGGAATGGGACCATGCGCTACTTTTCGGTCGGGATGCCGCACTCGAATTGCCTTCCACAAGCCATTTCGTCATCGTCGACAAGGATGGCAACGTTGTCTCGATGACGACGACGATCGAAAGCGGTTTCGGCTCGCGTCTGATGACGAATGGCTTCCTGCTCAATAACGAATTGACGGACTTTTCCTTCAAGACCCATGACGGCGGCCTCCCTATCGCCAACCGCGTCGAGCCCGGCAAACGGCCGCGCTCCTCCATGGCCCCGACTATCGTGATGAAGGATGGAAAACCGCTGCTCGCCATTGGTTCGCCCGGCGGTAGCCAGATCATCGGTTATGTGGCCCAGGCGCTGATCGCCTATATCGACTGGGGCATGCCCGTCGAGGTGATCGTCGCCCAGCCGCATCTCATCAACCGGTTCGGTACCTACGACATCGAGGCCGGCACCAGCGCGGAAGAACTGGTCGGTCCGCTGAAGGCGCTGGGTTACGAGGTGAAACCGGGTGAGATGAATTCCGGTCTGCATGCTGTCGAAATCACCGCCCAAGGCTTGGCCGGCAGCGCCGACCCACGACGCGAGGGGGTGGTGATGGGGGAGTGAACACTCAGCCTGCGGAAAAACGGCGGCCTCAAGAGACTGAGCATGGCGTTCGTGTGGAGGTTAGATGACTACCCCGCAGGGTGCTCTGTTTTTAGCGAGGAAATCGTAAAGAACAGGGCCTTACGTCCAAAAACAACTCTTCCTGCGCCATTGAAGCCGTCAAAGCATTCCTTGAGTTCCATTTTTACTCTTAGTGCACGTCGGGAACTGGTAACAACCAACTCCGTTCGTTGTTTGCATGACCAATGGAGGACGGCATGAAAAACTTCGCCCTTTATTACTGGCCAGTTCCTTTTCGAGGTCAGTTCATCCGCGGAATTCTGGCCCATTGTGGGTACTCCTGGGATGAACACGATGTCGAGGCGATTGAAGATATTATGGATTGTGGGGTGGAAAAGCAGCCGGTTGCCTTCATGGGACCACCGGTTCTGATTGACCGTGAGCGCAATTTTGCGATCTCCCAGATGCCGGCGATCGCCATCTATCTGGGTGAGCGGCTGGATATGTTGCCGACAACTATTGAGGGCCGCGCACTCAGCGCCAAGATCGTTAACGATGCCAATGATGTCCTTGATGAGCTGACTCTCAACGGCGGGCGCGAAATGTGGACACCTGAAAAATGGGAGGAATTCGTCCCACGCCTCCAAAAATGGGTCCGTATTTTCGCGGATACCGGGGCACGAAACGGCTTGAGTGCTAGTTCCGGCTTTATGCTGGGAACAGAAAAGATTGGCGTAGCAGATATAGCGACTGCAATCCTTTGGACTACGGTCGCTGACCGGTTCCCTGTCATTCAGGGCATCATTGAGGATACGTCACCTACAATCTGGGGTCTTTCCAGAAGAGTGGTAGCCACAACTTCGCTGGCTGCTTTGAACAATAAAAGTTTTGAGGAATACGGCAACGCTTATTGCGGAGGAGAGATTGAGAAATCGCTCCGAAAGGTAGCGGGTTGATTTACGTCTGCGCGGCGCCATCGCTTCGTCTGCTTTGCAGCCGGTCAAAAGTCTTGAAGAGATACGCACCGCCGACGCACCATTTCCCAGCCACTGTAGTTGAAGGGAATCGAACCAGCGGCCACCGCATGAAATGCACTAAATCAGGCACATAGGTTCCACGCACTTATTTGCTCAAGTATTGAGGGCAAACCTGTGGGTGATCCCAAACTTGGGACGTTATTCAGGGCATGGCGTCGAGCAGGAGGGGAGCCGACGCTCTTACCGATCGCGCGCCTTAAGTCCGTCTTCGGTTTCCGACTTATTCAGGCGCCCTGTTCGGAAGCCCTTTGTCGTTTGGGTTCGGAGCCGGCGTCTCTCTTGTATCTCGCGGCGGATGTTGGCGATCGTCCGGCTCGGCGGGCTCCACCTGGCCCTCGGAAGGGCGGACAGGCTGCTCTTTAGGGTCGGTCGTCTTGGAGGGGGCCGAAATTTTCTTGGGCATGGTCAGTTCCTCTAGCTTCACCGACAAAAACTGGCTGGCCACACGGAAGGTTCCGAGCCCCGGAAGCGCTGCTTGGTTCGGAATCGATCTCACCAAGCTGAACAGGCGGGCCTCGTAGCAGGCGGGATGCTGAGGAAAGCGGGCGTAGCCCAGCGCTGCTAAACTGGACCGACATCTGACCTTTTCAGCCAATTTCGGTCCCTTGGATTTACAACTCCGCCTGGTCGTAAGCGCGCCTGCGCGCTCTGATAGTGTCCAGATTGTCGTGGACCCAGAAGTTAAATCCCTCAAGGGCGCGCAAAGCTCCATGGGCGATCTCTGTCAGTTCGTACTCGACACGCGGCGGCACTTCGGGAAAATAGTGACGCACAACAAATCCCTCACGCTCGAGATTACGCAGGGTGAGCGTCAGCATGCGCTGGGTGATCTCACCGACCTCTTTTCTCAATGTCGAAAAGCGGAGCCGATGATCTTCCGCGAGAGAAAGACGCCAAAGAACCGGCACAGTCCATTTGTCACTCAGCAGGCTGCAGACTCCGTTTGACGGAATGGGTCTGAAGTGTCTGTCGTTTTCTGATCCGCGCGATGGGCCGGCATCGATCTGTTCTTCCAAGGGTATCATCCTTGTGCCTGATGCTGAAAAATGTGCCGTCTTCCGGCAGAATTACATTCGTATATATAGACGGTCCTTGTTTAACGCGAGGGTTTCAAGTGACCAATAGCAAGCACCCCATTCTGGTTTTCGGCGCTACCGGAAGGCAGGGAGGATTTGTCGCCAAAGCCTTGTTGAAGGCGGGATGGCCTGTTCGCGCACTCGTTCCGGACTCCACCAAAGCTGCATCGCTGCAATTGCGGAATTCAGGCGTCGAGCTTGTGCAGGGTTCATTTGAAGAGACCAAAGTAATCCGCACAGCGATGAAAGACGCTTACGGTGTCTTTAGCGTACTGCCAGCCAGCCTGGCTGCCGAAGACGAAGTCCGTCATGGTATATCGATTGCGGATATCGCTGCCGAAACCGGCATCAACCATTTTGTTTATTCCTCAGGCGCCAGCGTGGGGAATGAACTGACAGGCGTTCCGCGTTTCGACGCCAAGCCCCGTATTGAAGCCCATATTCGACAGCTCGACATGGCTACGACCATAATCCGGCCGATGATTTTCATGGAAATGCTGGTGCGACCTGGCTTCGGTCTGGAGGAGGGCCGGCTGGTGTCCCTGATCCGACCCGACCATTCCATTCAGCTTACCGCCGTGGAAGACATCGGCAGGTTTGTCGCTGCCGTGCTTGCCGACAAGTACCGCTTTGGCGGTGCAACACTTAAGATCGCGAGCGATCGACTGACCGGGCATGAACTTGAGGTCGCTTTCAGCGAAGCGGCCGGTCGCTCGATAACCTATGAACGGTTTCCCGATGACGTTCTCGCTGCAAACACGGATCTCGCGCATATGGCAGAGAGCCTGGTAGACGGGCCGCTCGCCGAGCTCGTCGATCTGAAAGTCATGCGCGAAATTAACCCCGACCTTCTCACTTTCAGGTCCTGGCTGGCTGGCAATGGGCGCAAGCTGCTCGATGCAGCCTTGCAACCGTCTGTCTAGGGACATACGCCAGCCTCAATAATGACAAGCGAACCACAACGGCTATCGAGCAGACGTTTGCGGTTCATCAGTCACGCGCCAAGGCTTCGATCGGGTCCAGCTTTGCCGCATTGCGAGCCGGAAGGAAGCCGAAGACGATTCCGATCAGGGTTGAGCAGGCGAAGGCCACCATAATGGAGCCCGAAGAGAAGATCATTTTGAAGTCGGGGCTCAGCAAATTGAAAAGAGCGCTGATCCCGAGGGCGAGCATCACTCCCATGAAGCCGCCGACAAGGCAGACCATGACGGCCTCGATCAGGAACTGGGAAAGGATGTCGCTGCGGCGCGCGCCGACAGCCACACGAACGCCGATCTCCTTGGTACGTTCGGTCACGGATACCAGCATGATATTCATCACGCCGATGCCGCCGACAATCAGCGAGATCACGGCAACTGACGAAATCAGCAGCGTCAGGGTTTGCGTGGTGGTCTCGATAGTCTCGCGAATGGTCGCCGAGTTGGTAAGGAAGAAGTCTTTCGCGCCATGCCGACGCTCGATAAGGCGGGAAACTGCGGCCTCGACATTGCCCGGGTCGACATCGTCTCTGATACGGACCGTTATGCCGTCGACGTTCGGACGACCCAGCATGCGGCCCATGACGGTTGTGTAGGGCGCATAAACGGTCAACGTATCAACCGCCGGGCCGAAGGAGTTTTCCCGTTTCGTCACACCCACGACCCTCGCCGGCATTGTGCCCAGAAGGATGACCTGCCCCACCGGGTTTACCCGGTCTGGAAACAGATCTCTCGCGGCGTTTGCATCGATCACCACATTCTGGCTGTAGGCGATAACGTCCTGGGCGTCGAACAGTTGTCCATGCGCCAGCTCAAGGCCCCGTACGCGAAAGAAGTCCGCGCCAACTCCGGTGACTGACGCATTGACGGCCACGGCGGCGCGCTTGACAGTTACGCTCGTCGTGACGGTTGGTGTCACGCTGTCGACATAGGGCTGGTTCACCAGCGCTTCGGCATCGGCGGGAACCAGCGTCCGTATCTTGCCCGCTTCCAGATCGCCGAAGCCTTTACCGGCCCGCACCTCGATCGTGTTGGTGCCGAGCGAACTGATACTGCTCAGGATTTGTTGCTGCGAGCCGGCTCCCAGTGCCGAAATAGCCGCCACCGAGGCGATACCGATGATGATGCCGAGCATGGTCAAAAGCGAGCGCATCTTGTGCGCCCATATTGCCGCGCCCGCCATGCGAAAGGCCTCAGTCATCCGGTCAATTGCGCCACGCCAGCCAGCACCCGGCGCGTGCTCGCGGATGGGACGGGCCGTCGCGGCGGATTTGGATATATTGCGCTCGTCGGAAATGATAACGCCGTCGCTGATCTCTACAACCCGATCCGCGTGTTCGGCGATCTTCTTGTCGTGAGTGACGAGGATGATGGTATGCCCTTCGGCATGAAGCTCGCGCAGGATCTTCATGACTTCGGCGCCGCTGTGCGTATCCAGCGCTCCGGTTGGTTCGTCGGCCAGAATTATCTCGCCGCCATTCATCAGGGCGCGGGCGATCGACACCCGCTGCTGCTGGCCGCCCGAAAGCTTGCCCGGGATATTGCCCGTCCGCTCGGCGAGGCCCAGCCGGGTCAACAAGGAGATCGCTCGCTTGTGCCGGTCGGATCGGCTGCGTCCGGCATAGATGGCCGGCACCTCGACGTTGCTGGCCGCGCTGAGATCGCCAAGCAGATGATAACGCTGGAAGATGAAGCCAAAACGCTCACGGCGTAGCGCCGCCAGTTCGTCCACGGACATCTTCGAGGTCTCGCGCCCTTCGATCCAGTAGCTGCCATCCGTCGGACGATCGAGGCAGCCAAGGATGTTCATCAGCGTCGACTTGCCGGAGCCCGAGGCGCCGATGATGGCCATCATCTCGCCGGCCTCGATGTCGAGGTCGACGTCTTTCAGCACCCGCACCATCTCGTCGCCTGCGGGGAAAGCGCGGGATACCCCACGTACGCGGATCAGTGGTTCCGTCATAGCGCGTCCTATCGCTTCGCTGCGGCCAGTTGAGCCTGGCCATCCGTGCGTTCGTCCGTGGATGCTCCAAGCACGATGGTCTCGCCGGCCTGAAGACCGCTAAGGATCTGGATGTCCGCGCCGTTATCGATGCCGACCTGGACCTGCCGGACCTGGACCTCGCCCATCGCGTCCAGTATGCGCACACGCGCGGTATCGCCGGCCCGGGGCGCCCCTTCCACTGCACTGAGCGGAACCAGCACGGCGCCGCTGACGCGGCTCAAGACGATGGACACCTGCGCCGTCATGGACGGCCGCAGGACCCCATCCGCATTCGCCACGTCGATCAGCCCGGTGTAATAGACCGCGCCGTTGGTTGAGCCAATCCGGCTCGCGGCGGCGTTGCTCTCGTTGGCGATGGAGGCTGGGGCCGGTTCCACCTGTCGCAACTCCCCATCGAAACGACGCTTCGGATCGCCAAGAATGCTGAACCAGACCGGAAGGCCCCGCCGCACACGCACGACGTCAGCCTCGGAGATATCCGCGCGCACCGTCATTGTGTCCAATCGCGCGATCATGACGATGGTCGGCGCTGTCTGCAGGGCATTCACGGTTTGGCCCTCGTCAGTGACGATCGCGACCACCGTGCCGGCGATTGGGGCAGTGATGCGCGTATAGTCCAGTTCTATACCAGCAGACTCCAGCGCGACCTGCGCTTGGGCGACCTGAGCGTCCAGCGATTGAACCTCAGCCCGCGCGGTGTCTCGCATCGCAACCGCGGCGTCATACTGGGCGCGCGGCGTGGAACCACCTGCCAGCAGGTCACGCTCGCGCTCGAAATCCTTTTCGGCTTTCACCAGACCGGCGCTGCGCGCGGCGTGAACGGCGCGGATGTTGGCCAAAGCGGCCTCACGCTCCCGCAAGGTGTTGCGCCGGGTCTGGGAATCGATCTCGGCCACCAATTGGCCAGCCTCGACGATGTCACCGATCTTGACAGCCAGATGCTCGATGCGACCCGAGGCCTGGGCGCCGACACGCACCAGCTCGAGCGGTTCGAGAACCCCAGTCGCCAGCACCACCTCTTCAATGTCACCCGTTCGCGCCTGCGCCGTCACCAGTTCAAGCTTTGCCGGCGGACGCAGAAACAGCAGCCAGACGCCCAGCAGACCGACAAGGGTTGCCGCCCCCAGGATCAAACGCTTGCGGGTAATGTGTCGTGTCATTTAGTCGTGGCCCATGCTATTGAAATTTGCGGGCTTTCTCTGTCACGAGAGTTACCTGAAAATTACGGGGAGCCATCGTCGTGCCTATCCGTTTGGCACGCGCTGTAAAATCAACCGATCGGCAAAGAGTGTTTGCGATGTGGATGGCGTGCCAGAGATTGCCCGCCAGACATCAGGTGATCGCGGCCGTGCTCAGCCAACGTCGACGGATGAAGATGCCTTGACCTGTTGGCGCAGGCGACGGACCTACCGCTGCTGGAAAACGCGCTTCTCGCGCCAGCGTACGGCAAATGTGCTGCCCTTGCCTGGAGCGGACGAAAGCTCAACGTAGCCGCCGTGACGGGTGACAATCTCGTTGACCATGCTGAGCCCCAGACCCGCACCTGAGCCGTGAGGGCTGACCCGGTAGAACGGTTCGAATATGCGCGACTGCTTGTCGCCGGCAATTCCGCAGCCCTGATCGGCGACAGTCACGCTGCCGTCAGCCTCAATACTGACCGATATCTGTCCTCTTCCGCCTCCGTACTGGACTGCATTACGAACCAGATTGACGAATGCACGCTCCAGAGCTTCGGCATCCCCGGGAACGAACAGGTTTTCCGCATCGCTATCGAACGAAATCTCGTAACCTTCGGCGATCGCCAGGGGAGCAAGGTCGGCGACCACCTTCGACACAACGCTGTTGAGATCGACAGGTGCATTCTGCTGGGGCTTCTGCCGGTACTTCTCGGTGTCGAGAAGCTGGTTCGCGATCGCTGTAAGTCGCTTGATGGCCGTCTGCAGGTGTGTCTTGTCCGCACCTGGCGAAAGCGTATCAATTCTCACCTGCAGGACAGCAATCGGCGTTCGAAGTTCATGGGCCGCGTTGACGAAGAAGCGCTCCGTCGCCTCGAAGCCGCTATCGAGACGACGCAGCGCCCTGTTGATGTCGCGCACCAGACGAAGCACCTCAGTGGGCAAGCCCCGCTCTTCCACCAGGGCGCCACGTGTGTCGAGGTCGATCCTGTCGAGACGCCTGGTCAGATCGCTGAAGGACCGCAAAGCCCAGCGTGTGACAAACGGGACGCCAATCAGGGAAATGGCGACGAGGATCAGCGCCGGCACGCCGATGGCAAGGTTCCCCAACAGCACGGTCACACCATATTGGGACATCGAAACACCGCCGGCAAAAATCGTTGCCTCACCGGCCTCTGTGTCGAAACGCTCCATGCGGGCGACACTCAGCGGATCGTTCAGGTCACCATGGAGCTCGACACTTCTGAACGCCCGCAGGAATGGCATGTTGTCGGCAATTTTCCCGGGAGGCGCGCCGTGTGCAAGGACAATATCTTTTCCAAGGTCTGCCACGAACCACAGGTCAGGCGCTTCCTCCATAATCTCTTTAAGCTCGGCCGTCGGAACCAGATGGGGTCGGCCATTCGGCTCGAGACGAACTGAGTCTGCGATTTCCTGAGACAGCCAGATGGACGTGATCGCCACATCGGGCTTGAGGCCAGAAAGGAGATAGAAAACCAGGCTGAGCGAGGCGATGACCGCGCAGAGCTGCAGGACAATAAAACCAAAAGTGAATCGCCAGCGAAGGGATGTGCTGGTCATCCTATTTCTGCTCATGAAGGTAGTAGCCTATGCCACGAATATTCTTGATAACAATGTCGGCCTCCGCTTCGCCAAGCTTTCGGCGCAGGCGAGACATATTGGATTCCAGTGAGTTCGACTGGATCTCGTCGTCAAAGGAATAGACCTGCCCCTCAAGGGACGAGCGCAACACGGTACGACCGCGGTTTCTCAAAAGAGTTTCGATGATGAGCAGTTCCCTGCGGGTGAGCGCAAGCCTGATGCCGTTGACATGCACATCGCACGAAACACGATCATAGGTGACGTTTCCCGCCGACAGGACGAACGGGCCGGCTGTCGGCACCCGCCTCAGCACAGCGCTCATTCTGGCAATCAGCTCGGGAATTTCGAACGGCTTCGGCAAATAGTCATCGGCGCCGTCATTGAGGCCGGAAATTCGCTCGTCGGTTGACCTCAGAGCGGAGATGATGATTGATCGCGTATTTGAACCCGTGCGGTGCAAATCGGCGAGGAAGGTACTGCCATCGCCATCCGGCAGTTGCCGGTCGATAAGGACAATATCGTAATCCGCCATGGCGATTGCTTCCCGCGCCATCGCCAGATCTCCAACAGCGTCCAGCACGATGCCATGCTGCGAGAGGGCCGTCCTCAAGGCATCCGTCATTTCCGGATCGTCTTCGATAAGTAGAAGTTTCATAGTCGCCTAATCAGTCAAGTCTCGGACCGTCATTCCCGATAGTCTTTACTGCAAAACTACGGCTCTGGTTCAGATAACCTCGACAGTCGTGATGCCCTGACCATCAGGTTGCGGGACATCATGAAACTGCTACGGACGTGGGAGACCGGAGAAACCGAAGTCAGTCCGATATCCATCTCGCCTTTGACGTGCGCCACCCAAGCCGCAATCTTTATCGGCAGCGACCGTAATGATCCCGGTATCTGCATCCGTAGTCGCGGCGGTCCCGTTGTTCCCAGCGGTCGCGGCGGTTCCTGTCGTTACGTTCGCTGATGTTGCCTACCACGGCCCCTCCCACGCCGCCTGCGGCGGCTCCCACTGCAGCGCCTTCCCACGTGCCGCTTGCCAACCCACCGATGATAGCGCCGCTTGCCGCACCAATGCCGGCGCCCTTTTCCGTCTGGCTGCACGCTGTCAGCGTCAAGCAAACGAGTACGCCTGAAATGATCTTTTTCATGTCTGTCCTTTCGAGCCATCGCCGATACGGTCGGCCGTCGACCGTTGTGACGCACCAAGGCGGAGACGTATGGACACCGAAAATTACGTGAAAGTTACGCAGAACCGTCAATATCGATACCGGGCGAAAGCGCAAATTCGTGTAGGGTGCGTGTCTTCGCGATAAGTCATTCTCAGGCAACTCCGCCCGCCTAATCGATAGGGCATGCTCTTGGCGACATCCCTGGTTATGAGGCGCGCGAGACGACGAACGGCCCCAGCGGGTCGCCGCGATCCAGCGCCTTCCAACCGCCTTCTTCCGCAGCACGCTTTATCACGACGGTCCCGCATTTTCCAAAACGGTCGCGACGCAGCCAGCTGCGCCGGAAGGCAGCGTCGAGACGAAATGATGGTAATAAGTTTCGTTTAACTTCACGAGGCTGGACAAACTCAACGTTCATCATCGTCAAATCGATGTGTCCACCATTGCGTATACTCCATCTCGTCAACATCGTACGGTGCTCGCAGATAGGGATAGTCCCAGTTCTCGTAGCGCAAGGGCTTGAGGAAATCGCTGACCGCTCGGTATGCTGCAGGCACGCGGCCCTTATTTAAATCGCCGAGCACGGGCCGTTCACCCGCTTGGAAAACGACGCCACCCTCATAAGGATGGAGGATGACCTCGTCTCCGAGTGTTTCCCTTGCCTTCTCAATACCACCGACGCGCGCCAGTAGTTCATCGTTGACGGCTGTAAGCCAATTCACGTCACGGATCACATCGGTGCGGTTGTAATATTTCCAAGGTAAAATTACTGCCATCTTCGTAGAGGGGGCAAGGTCACCGGCGAGTTGAACACGGATAAGAAACGCAAAAAGCTCCTCGAGGCTTACGCGGAGGAGCTTTCTGTTAAACGACTTGAATGGCAAAATATTCAAGTTTCAGTGGTTGCGGGGGCACGCAAGTACCGATACCGACATTCATTGGAAGTGGCGGTATAACCGCCCCTTTCAAGCTCGGGGCCTTCTGCCCAAAGCCGCGATCCGTGGCGATGAAGCGTTCCAGCATGGGCACGATGAGCCGGACAGGATCGGCGGCGGGCTGGCCGCTCTCGCGGGCCAGTACCTCGGCATTATCCAGACTCTATAGGAATGTCTCACGTAAAGCCGTAAAGGCAGCTAACCGATAGACAGCTTCCGTTACGCTGGCTTTTTACACACTATGTTCCCAAGGCGGTCTCCGCCATTCCTTGGCCAGAAACTCCACGAAGGTGCCGATGCGGCGCGGCACCGGCTCGCGCCTCGCCCGCACGGCGTTGATCGGGCTTGCCTGTTCTCCCCAATCAGGCAGGATGTGCACAAGACGACCGTCGCGCAGATCGTCCGCGACATCCCATATCTCCCGAAGCGAGATGCCCAGCCCGGCAAGGCACCACGTCCGCAAGGCATCGCCGCTGTCGGTGGAAAGGCCGCTTGCGACAGCGATCTCCGCCACCTCACCATCGGCTCGCAGCACCCAACGGCTCTGCGACAGGCCCGGATAGGCGAATAGCAAACAGCTATGTCCGGCAACGTCTGCCGGGTGTTCCGGCTGACCATGCCGGGCCAGGTAATCCGGGGATGCAACGAGGATACGCCGGTTGTCTGCCAGACGCCGTGCGATTAGCCGGGAGTCCTTGAGCGATCCGACCCGGATGGCGAGGTCCATATCGCTTGCATACAGATCGATGACACGATCAGTCAGGTGCAGTTCGAACCCGACCTTCGGATGAGCCGTCCTGAACGCTGCCGTGGCGGCGGCGACATAGCGGCTACCGAAGGGCACCGGTGCGGTGATGCGGATCATTCCGCTCAATTGCCCGCTGCCGTCCCTTGCTATCTCCGCGGCCTCATCAAGCAGCGCCAGTGCTGCACGCGCCTTCTCGGCAATGGCGCGACCTTCGTCGGTTATTTTCAGGTGACGGGTGTTGCGCTCGAACAGGCTGGTGCCGAGCGCCTTTTCCAGCCGTGCGATCTGTTTGCTGACCGTCGTCGGAGCGAGGTCCATCGCACGCGCTGCGGCCGAGAAGCCGCCGCATTCCGCCACCCGTACGAACACGGCAAGATCATCGAGATTGCGCAAAGCCATTTAGTCCATATCGCCATAAGTCTTCTCCAATTATGCACCTTTTAAGCAGCCAAAGCGAGGACCATCCTCCCTGCCAAAACCATTGATGCGCCCGTCCGACCGCCTTGTCCGGTGACACGTTCCGGGCAGGCACTGGAAGGAAGGTCTCATATGCCACTCGCGATTTATGTTTTCTCGCTCTGCGCCTTTGCCGTTGGATTCACCGAGTTCATCACCATCGGCCTGGTCTCGGCCATGGCCACCGATCTCCATGCCGACGTCACCCAGGTCGGATTGACGGTGACGGCCTATGCGGCGGGCGTCGTCATCGGTGCGCCGATCCTGACTGCGCTGGCATCAAGCTGGTCGCGCAAGCGCCTGCTTCTTGCCGCCATGCTGGCCTTTACGCTGGGCAACCTCGTTGCCGGCCTTTCCACTCACCTCATACCGCTGCTGGGCGCACGCCTTCTGTCGGGTCTGGCCCATGGCGTCTTCTTCGCGGTCGCCTCCAGCGTCGCCACTCGACTGGTCGCGCCGGAACGCGCTGGTGCGGCGCTGTCGCTGGTGTTCGGCGGCGTGACGGTGGCTATGTCGCTCGGCGTGCCGGTCGGCACCTGGCTCGGCAGCGTCCTCGATTGGCAACTGATCTTTCTCGTCATCACCGGCTGCGGCCTGATCGGCGCGCTCGGTATCGCCTTTCTGGTGCCTGGCGGAGCTGGAGAAACGGAGACGCGAAAAAAGCCGGCCGGCGACATCTCGGCGTCCTGTTCAACGGACGCCTGCTGGCCGGCGCGAGCATCCCGATGCTGGCCTATACCGGCTCGTTCGCGTTCTACACCTATATCTCGCCGCTGCTTCTCGACGTGACGCACATGAGCGTCGGCATGGCGAGCACCATGCTGCTTGCCTACGGTGTCGGTGCCGCCATCGGCAATGTGTTCGGCGGTCGTCTGACCGACCGCCAGGGCATGGACCGTGCATCGCTGATCCTGCTTGTCGGCGTCGCTATCATTCTCGGCCTGATTGGCTTCGGACAGCAAAGCCCCATCGCGATGACGGGCCTGACCGCGCTTCTCGGCCTGACCACCTATGGCGCGATCCCGCCGCTGCAATCGCGTATCCTGATGCTCGCGGGGCGGCACGCGCCACAGGCCATGGATGTCGCCTCGGGCATGAACATCGCGGCCTTCAATTCCGGCGTGGTGTTGGGATCGCTTATCGGCGGCGGGGTCATCAAGGCATGGGGGCCTGCCATCGCTTTCCTGGATCGGAGCGATAGTGGCGCTGGTCGCCATCCTGATGCTGGCATGGCAAACAGTCCTGCCGTCGATGAAAGCGCCAACCACCTCTGCGGCGGCGTGATGACAACGGACATGATCCTGCACAACCAGATCAAAGCAGTGCCGTTGCGCCGCGCGTTCGCGATCATCCCGATCAAGTAGCTTGCAAAGCCACCCGGTCCCATGGAGCGAGTGGCATGAACGCCGCAACCAACGCATCCACTGCCGCTCGCACCTTTGGCGTCAGATCACGCGATTTCGGCCAAAGCGCAGTTATCGGACCGTCTTCGGCTGGCGTCGGGATCGGGAGGACTTCTAGCCTCCCGCTACAGATTTCATCCGCAGCGAGCCAGGTCGAAAGATAAGCGAGCCCCATTCCGTTCAGGGTTGCATCACGTAGCGCCTCGCCGTGGCTGATCGTATGACGCGGTCGAATTGTTAGCGGCCTGAATACTCCATTGGCACCGGCAGCGGTCCACGGCAAAGGGCGACCGTCTTTGGCAAAAGTCAGGCAGTCATGGTCTTCGAGTTCATCGACGGACGACGGGCGGCCTCGTCTTTTCAGATAGGCGGGGGCGGCGCAGATAATCGAGCGCTGTGTGCCGATCCGTCGTCCAACCAGGCTTGCATGATCGCCCGGATCACCGAGCCGCACCGCAAGGTCGATCCCTTCCTCGACCAGATCGACACGGCGGTCGGTGAAGGAAATATCAAGTTCGAGATCGGGGTTTCTGTCCGCAACCTCCATCAGCACCGGCATGACGCACATCCGCCCGAAGGAAACCGGAAGGTTTACTCGCAGGGTTCCGGTCACGGTGCTTTTGCGCGACGCGAGCAGTGCTTCCGCTGTGCTCAGTTCTTCCAGCACCTTGAGACAGCTTTGGTAATAGGCATGCCCTTCATGTGTGAGGTTCAGGCTGCGCGTCGTGCGATCAAGCAGCCGGATGCCCAAGCGTTCCTCCAGTCGGGCCACGCTCTTTCCGGTTGCTGATTTCGAAACGCCCAGACGCGCGGCGGCGGCCGTGAAGCTGCCCGTTTCGACGGCATTGACGAAGGCTGCAATGCCCTGAAGCTGGGAATGAAGGTTGACGCTCATCTCATTGACGAAAAAATGGAGGAAATGTTCGTCCGCAATATCGCACCCAAATCCATCCGGTTGTCAATAATATCCATCGCTCAACGAGCGAAAGGATCGATGATGAGCGATACGATGAAGCGATGGCAATTACCGTCATTTGGGCTGAAAAACCTCGAACTGGCAGAAGCTCCCGTGCCCGCACCGGGCAGAAACGGCCTTCTGGTTCGGGTTAAGTCCGCCTCCCTGAACTACCGCGACAAGCTGGTTGTTGAGGGCAAACTGCTTCTCGATAGGCCTTCCATGCCCTTCATCCCGGTCTCCGACATGGCGGGCGAAGTCGTCGGAGTTGGCGGGGATGTTTCCCGATTCAAGGTCGGTGATCGGGTGCTCGGAAACTTCTGGACGCGATGGATCGACGGCGAACCGCCACAGGAAATGACGCGACATGGCTTGTCGCTGGGCGGACCACTTCCCGGTGTGCTGGCCGAGTATGTGACCATACATGAAGAGATTGCGGTGGCAGCGCCCGCATCGCTGACAGACGAAGAGGCATCGACCTTGCCTGTTGCGGCGCTGACGGCATGGTTCGCCCTGATCGAGACCGGTCGTCTGAAGGCCGGAGAGACGGTGCTGGTTCAGGGCACCGGCGGTGTCGCTCTGTTCGGGCTTCAGATCGCCCGTGCCTTCGGCGCGCGCGTGATCGTGACCTCGCGGAGCGCCGACAAGCTGGAACGCGCAAAGGCATTGGGCGCTACCAGTGTGATCGACACGAGTACAACGCCTGACTGGTCGGCGATTGCGTTGAACCTCACTGACGGGCGCGGCGTCGATCATGTGCTCGAACTGATCGGCGGCGACAATCTCCGGCAATCGGCCGCAGCGCTCGCAAGCGGCGGCCGCATTGCGCAGATCGGATTCCTCAAAGGATCAGAGATCGTCCTGTCGGCGGTTCCCATGATGCTGAAGAGGGCTGTCATCCAGGGTATCACCGTCGGGCACAGGCGGGCATTCGAAGATCTGGTCCTCGCCATCGATGAGCATGGCATCAAGCCGGTGATCGATGAGGTTTATACCTTCGAAAACGCGCGCGCCGCCTTCGATCATCTTGAACGCGGGCCGTTCGGCAAAATCGTCGTCACGGTTTCGCAATAGCCGAAGGAGACCTTTCCCGCATCAAGCCGTCGCGTGCCTGCATCATGGCGCTGAAGAAGCGCGCCAGCATTGGAATGCTGGCGTCGGGTGCAGCTTCGCCCGCGTCAAGGCGACGTTCCGTCGTCACGTCTGACACCGTCATTGCCAGCGGGGTTGGCATATATGCACTTACTTTAGAGCAACCGTGCCACGCCGCGCCCTGGCGAAGCCGTGATCCGTCAAACAGGTCGATGACCTGGACATTATAAAAGGTTCCGCTTCAGCAGCGCCTCAAGCCAGTCGGCAAAGACGTGCAGGCGACGCGAAAGATGCTGACGATGCGGATAGAGCAGCGTCATGGGCATCGGCTCCGCGCGGTAGGAGGGCATCACCTCCACAAGCTCGCCGGTGTCGAGATGCTGCCGAACGTCGTAGGCGGGGATCTGGATCAGCCCGAGGCCAGCCAGGCAGCAGGCGATATAGGCTTCGGCGCTGTTGACGGTGACGCGGCCGCGCATCGGCATGGACCGGGGCGCACCACCGTCGAGCCATTCCCAGGCCTCGATGCGGCCACTCGATGGCGAGGCGTAGTTGACCGCCAGGTGGCCGTGAAGGTCGTCCGGCGCTTCAGGCATGCCATGGCGCTTGAGATAGGCGGGGCTTGCGACATTGATCAGCCGCAGGTCCCCAATCGAACGGGCGATCAGGCCGGAATCGCTGAGCGGACCGACGCGCAGAACGCAATCGACGCTGTCCTCCACGAGGTTCACCGCACGGTCGGTGACGCCGAGATCGATATCGATCTCGGGATAGGCGTCGAGAAACTCGGGAAGCGTCGGCGCGATGACAAGTCGTCCGATGCGACCCGGAACATCGATCCGCAGCCTGCCTGAGGGCGTGGCGGACTGGCGGAAGACGTTTTCAGCCTCCTCGACATCCGCGATCAGCCGCAGGCAGCGCGCATAGAAGGCGGAACCGTCCTGCGTCGGCGAGACCACCCTCGTCGTCCGGTGCAGAAGCCTCGCCCCGACACGGCCTTCCAATTCCTGCACCGCGGCCGATACCGACGAGCGCGGCATGCCGAGCGTATCGGCAGCGCGGGTGAAGTTCGAACATTCGACGACGCGGACGAAGATGCGGAACAGGTCGATACGGTCCAAGCAAAGCGCCTCTATTGTCCAGAACGAGCGACAAGTGATGTCAGAATGATTGCCTTTATCAGGAAATCATAGACGATATTCTGCTCTCTCGAAAGCGGCTGTATGACGCGGTCGCACAAAAGCACGGAGGCTGACGCCATGACCGACCACTCAATCAAGGATAAAACCGTCATCATCGCCGGCGGTGCGAAGAACCTCGGCGGGCTGATCGCCCGCGATCTTGCCGCCCACGGCGCGAAGGCGATCGCGGTCCACTACAACAGCGTGTCCACCAAAGCCGATGCGGATGCGACCGTCGCCGCCGTCAAGACCGCAGGAGCGGAAGCCGTCGCCTTCCAGGCCGACCTCACCAGCGCCGGTGCGATGGAGAAACTCTTTGCCGATACAGTCGCCGCCATCGGCAAACCGGACATCGCCATCAACACCGTCGGCAAGGTGCTGAAAAAGCCGATGGTCGAGATCTCGGAGGCCGAATATGACGAGATGAGTGCGGTCAACGCCAAGACCGCCTTCTTCTTCATCAAGGAAGCCGGCAAGCACCTCAACGACAACGGCAAGATCTGCACGCTGGTCACCTCGCTGCTCGGCGCCTTCACACCGTTCTATGCCGCCTATGCCGGCACCAAGGCGCCGGTCGAGCACTTCACCCGGGCAGCCTCCAAGGAGTTCGGTGAGCGCGGTATCTCGGTGACGGCGATCGGGCCGGGTCCAATGGACACACCCTTCTTCTATCCTGCCGAAGGTGAAGATGCGGTCGCCTATCACAAGACGGCGGCGGCGCTCTCGAAGTTCTCCAAGACCGGCCTGACCGACATCGAGGACATCGTGCCGTATATCCGCTTCATGGTCTCGGAAGGCTGGTGGATGACCGGCCAGACCATCCTCGTCAACGGCGGCTATACGACCAAGTGACAGTATCGGCGACCTGCCTGCAATGCGGCAGGTCGCCGATCGAAGCGACCGGGAACGAGGGCTCTCATGCACATGCTGCTCGTCATTACCGGAGGCGTCATCCTGCTCGGCGTCTTCGTTCTGTTTGGAAAGCTCTGGGGCGGTGACGTCACCGGCTTGGCCATGGGAGCGAAGGCCTTCGTTCCCCTGTGGCTGGTCGTGGTGCTCGTCAACATGTGGGTCGGCGTGACCAGGGCCGGCTATACTGTCGTTCAGGAACTGCCGATCCTGTTCGTGGTCTTCGCCGTGCCCGCGGCGCTTGCCATCCTCGTGGCCTGGCAACTGACGCGGGGCTGATTCATGGCTGCCGAAACCGTCTCGCACGCCGTCGAAGCGGCCCATCACGGTGGCGTCGATGCCGTCATCCGCTTCTGGATGGAAGCCGGCGCCACAGGTCGATGGTTCGCCAAGGACAAGGGCTTCGACCGCGGGTTCAGGGAACGCTTCCTCGACCTGCACATGGAGGTCGCCGAGCGGCGGCATGACGGCTGGATGGAAACGCCGGACGGTGCGCTGGCTCTGCTGATCCTGACCGACCAGTTCCCGCGCAACGCTTTTCGCGGCACCGGCCACATGTACGCGACCGATCCGCTTGCGCGTCACTATGCGGGACAGGCGCTGGATGCCGGGCATATGGAGCGCGTCGAGCCCGATCTCCGGTTGTTTTTCTGCCTCCCCTTCGCTCATTCCGAAGGGATGGCCGATCAGGAGATCTCGGTGGCGCTCAATTCAAGGCTCGGTGAGCCATGGCTCGTCCATGCCGAGGGCCATCGCGACATCATCCGCCGCTTCGGACGCTTCCCGCACCGCAATCCCATGCTTGGGCGCGAGACGACGCGGGAGGAAGAGACGTTCCTGCGCGACGGAGGTTTCCAGGGATAGAGACGCGGTGGGCTGAACGAGGAGACAAGCACGATAGCAGGAGGGAATACAAAAACGAGATCAAAGGTCGCGGGCTGTCGAAGTCAGCTTCCATCAACTGCTTGGTGATGGCCTGCGATTCGCTCTCCGACAACGCACACCAACGTAGGCGGCGCTTGGGCCTTTCTGCTTATGCCAACTGTCCGGTCAAATGGGGGCAGTTCAAGGGCGCAGAAAGTCTCTCTACGTCGAAAGTGATGTCCGCAAGCGGGAGAGCCAGTTGTTCCCAATCACGTTGTCGCCCTAGAAATTACCGCCGATACGGATACCGAACGTGTGGTTCTGCGCAGTGCCGTCGAAACCGAAGGCTGTGCGGTAATCGAAGCTCAGCGTCATGTCGTTGTCGAGTTTTGCGTCGACCCCCAGTCCAACCGTCAGGTAATCACGCATATAACTGTCAACATCGAGCGTGTAGGGTCTGGCGCCAAGATCTGCATAGCCCATGCTGGCCTGTCTCGATCCGGCGAAGTCGTGGGTATATTCCAGCCTGCCGCGGGTGTTCAGCCCCCCCACTCCATCGGGATCGCATGCTCTGCGCGCAGGCCGACAACACCGGCGAGCATATCGAAGGTCTGCGATCCGAAGGCGAGACTGTATGGCCCTGCCCCGCTCTCGGTAAAGCCGTCGAGCCGCGTGAAGGCTGCGTCAATCCGACCATAGGGCGATACCATCACCCCGTCCTCGCGATGCTCATAACCGGTCGACAAAGATCCGAATACTTGCGTCCCGTCGCGGCTGCCGCTCGCGAAGTCGCCGGTCGTCGTGACATAGCGCGTGCTGTCGAAGTCGAGGCGGCTCACTCCGAGCAACGCGTCGAGGTAGAACGGTGCGGGATGATAACTGCCATAGATCGCTGCGCTGAACGCCTGGCCGGTGCTTTCCGTTCCGCTCGAGCCGATCTCGGTCCTGTCGCGCCCGTAACCGAAGCCAATACCCGCCACGAAATCAGGCGTGAACCGGTGATCGACACCGCCGCTGACGCCGACGAGGGTATGCCCGAGATCGATATTGCCACGGTCGGACGTTCCGAAATTGACGAAGCCGCCCGCCCAGAGCGCGGTCTTGCCGAACAGGGGATCCGTCGGCTCCGGTGCACCACCCGCCGGCTGGCCAACTCCTGCCTGTGGCAACCCCATAGCGCGGCCAGCCGGATCGGCGCCCCGCTCTTCCTCGGCATAGCCGAGGGGCTGTGCCTGGTCGGTGTCCTGTGTCACGCCCATGCGGATGTTGAGCGATTGCGCCTGCCGGCTCTGGTCGTTGTGCAACCGCTCGAGGCGGTCGTTGAAGTTGCCGATCTGGGTGGTTGCGAACCGCTCGGCGGCTTGTGCCTGCGCGTTGATGAGCCCGATCACTTCCGCATCCTGCGACGGATCGGGTCGATAGATACCACCCAGGGTCAGGCTATAGGTCGCGCTGCCGGTCAGCCCGCTCTGGTCACGTACCGTGACGACGATGGTGTAGTTCCCAGGCGTTGTCGGCAAGCCGTAGAAGCTGCCGGTTCGTGGGTCGATGTCCATGCTTTCCGGCAGTCCGGAGACCGAGAAACTGTATGGCGCTGTGCCACCTGTTACGGAAACAGCCTGTGTGTATTCGACGCCGGCGGTGCCGCCCGGAATGGAGCCTGAACCGGGAGAGAAGGTGAAAGTGGGTGCGATATAGGTGAAGGCAGCCGGGAGCGTGGCCGTCCCGCCCGGCGTTGTTACCGCAATATCGGTCGCGCCCGCCGCGTTTGCGGGGGTGATGGCGGTGATCTGCGTGTTGCTCACAACCGTGACGCTAGTTGCCGGCACGCTGCCGACCATAACGCCGGTCGTGCCGGTCAGATGGTTGCCGGTGATGGTGAAGCTGGTTCCGCCCGCCGTTGGACCGGAAACAGGAGAAATCCCCGTCAGGCTTGGAGGGGCCGGAGCCACGACAATAGTGTAGCTGGCCGAAGCCGAGTCTGAGGTTTCAGCGGTTGCGGTGACGTTGACCGTGAAGGCTCCGTCCGCGGCAGGCGTTCCGGTGATCGCGCCGGAGACGGCATCGATGGCGAGGCCAGCAGGCAAGCCCGTGGCGCTGAAGGTGATGGTCCCGACGCCACCCGAGGCAGAGATTGAGTTATCGTTGTATGCCGCACCGACCACACCTGCAGTCAAGGATGAGCCATCACCCGGTGTCAGGGTGACGGGCAGCGCAGCCGGCGCAACGACGATGGTATAATTGGCGGCGGCCTTGCCGGAGGTCGCGGCAGTTGCGGTAAGCGCAATGGTGAACGTGCCATCGGCAGTAGGCGTTCCGGTGATCGCGCCGGAAACGGGATCGATAGCGAGGCCGGCAGGCAGGCCGGTGGCGCCGAAGGTAATGGTCCCGACGCCACCCGAGGCAGAGATCGAGCTCTCGCTGTAGGCCGCACCGACCATGCCCGCCGTCAAGGCCGAACCGTTGGTTGGCGTGAGGGTTACGGACTCCGGAGCCCGGGAAACGACGATGGCATAATTGGCGGTGGCCGTGCCGGAGGTGGCCGCAGTTGCGGTCAGCGCGACGGTGAATGTGCCATCGGCCACAGGCGTTCCGGTGATCGCACCGGTCGCGGGATCTATGGCGAGGCCGGCAGGCAGGCCCGTGGCTGTGAAGGTGATGGCGCCGACGCCGCCGGCCGCGGAGATCGAGCTGTCGTTGTATGCCGCACCGACCACACCTGCCGTGAGTATTGAACCGTCGGCAGGTGTCAATGTGACGGACTGCGGAGGGGCAATAACGATGATATAGTTTGCCGTGGCCGTGCCGGAGGTTGCGGCAGTTGCGGTGAGCGCGACGGTGAACGTGCCATCAGCCGTCGGTATGCCGATGATCCTGCCGGAGGCGGGATCGACGGCGAGGCCGTCAGGCAGGCCAGTGGCGCTAAAGGTAATTGCCCCGACACCGCCAGTCGTGGATATGGAACCATCGTTGTAGGCAGCGCCCACCAAGCCATCCGACAGGGTCGCGCCGGCGGCCGGCGTGAAAATGATGGGGGAACCCACGGTCCAGGGAGTTCCGCCCGTAAAAGCGGGATTGCCGTGCCCTCCGATGTTGCTGACCGCATTGGCAACGACATCGAGACGAAGGGTGCCCGATCCGGAAATATCGTCAACCCGAACGGTATAAGTTATATTGTCCGAGGTTTGGAGCGCCGCCAGCGTCCCCGAGGCTGTACCAGTCAACGTCAACTCCATATCTGCTATGAGAAAGCCCGTGACGGGTTCGGAGAACGTGATGGCAAATATCACGCTGGCGGCGTCAGGCGCTGGGCTCCCTACCACCCCGGTCGAGACAACCTCAGGGTTTACCGCGTATACTAGGACATTGTTGGTGGCGCCGACGTTGTTGAGCGTGAGAACCGCATCTGTGCCCTGAGCGCCCTTTACGGTGCCGCCGTTCGCGACAACCGCCGTCCCAAGCGCGATGCCATTGAGGTCAGCATCTCCGGGCTGGACTGTATATCTGAAGACAGAGGCGCTGCTTCCGCTTCCAGACAGATAGCTTGCCTGTCGGGTCATAGTGCCGATCGTCAGGGGAATATAGGGTGTCCCTCCGGCGGGGCTCACCGTGACATTTCCGTCCCAATTGACGGTGACATCCAACGTATCTCCCGCGCCGTAATAGCCGTTTGCGGGAACTGAAACGGATGTAACGGCGGGTGGCGGCGCGTCAGGCTCAACCGTCACCGTCTGAGTTGCGATCCGCGACGGGTTGAAATTGGCATCTCCGCCATTTTGTGCACTTAGTATGCAGGTGCCCGGGTTCAGGAATGTCACAAAGCCGTCGGAAATAGTGCAAATGTTAGTGTTCTCGACCTTGACCTCGACTGGAACACTCTTGCTCACTTGCATGGCACGGGCGGCGACCTCGTACGTCTGCCCGACAATCGCTTGCCCAGGTGCAATGGTATCGAAATAGATAGCCTGGTCCGCCTTGGCTATATCGATAACGCCGCCCTGGCTGGTGCCAGACTCATGGTCCTCGTCGCCCGAATAGACGGCCGTGATGGTGTGGGAGCCGGCGCCAAGCTCATTGGTTATTATACTGAGGCTGGATCCATTGCTGGTGTCGAAGGATACCGGGTCGCCAATCCTCGTATTGCCATCCATAAAAGAGATTTCGCCGCTTGGCGGGGCACTGGTTCCTATGATGGACGCTTTTATTTGGACCGCTTGCCCATAGACCCGGCCGCTTGGCAGATCGTCCAAAAGCACTGTCGAGTTGGCCTTGGTGACCGTGAGCATCGCCGGTCTTGAGTATGCACTTTCATTGTCCTTGCTGACCACAACACGATGGAGTGTCCCGCTTTCGCTGACGCGGACTGGTTTATAGGCGTAGCTGCTCTCCGTTGCTCCTGGAATCGATGCGAAACTAGCTCCGTTTGTACTGATCTGCCATTGATAGGTCACATCGCTATCGGCAGTCGTGACGGAGAAGGTAGCAAATTGCCCGGCAGCTATCGTGAGATCGCCTGGTTGCTGGGCAATGGCGGGAGGAGCTGCATACACCGGTGAAGCGTACAACAGCAGGAGCGCCACCAGCAGAAAAGCCAACGACCAACAACTGCGGCGCAGATCTTGCCGCATTGATGGCGACACCGCGTGTGCTGCTATGATACGCGGATTCCCAGGAAAGAAGGTCTCAGGCTCGATCATGTCAATATGAATCTCGGTCGGAAATGCAAAGGCGCGCAGCCTCGACCGGCTGCGCTTGAGTGGCCTCCACGCGGATCAACCGCCCCGGTCAATGATGGTCATCACCGCCCGCGGCAGGTGCTTGCCGCGCACGCTGAGCTCATCGTCGATCTCCACCCGGTAGAAGACCGGTCACAAGGGTCGTGAAAGACTGGCGCTCTTAGAACACGGTTAAACTCTGTTCTCTGCGCCAACGGGCATTAGAACTTTACGCCCAGACCAACCTTGATGGTCTGCTGGTCGACATCGACATTGATGCCCTGAAGGTCCTTGTCCCCGTAATCGCTGTAACGATATTCCAAACGGCCGAAGATGTTGTTGGTGAAGGCGTAGTCCAGGCCGGCGCCAACTGTATAGCCGCTGAACGTCTCTTCGGCCTTGCCCAATCCCGGCACATCCACATAGCCGCCCGTTGCGGCCCAACCGGCTGTTGCATAGATAAGCGCATGGTCGAAGGCATAACCAACGCGGCCGCGCACCGAGCCTGCCCAATCGGTGCCGAAATCGGCGCCGAAGATTTCCTGTTCGTTCCAGTTATATTCGAGATCGCCTTCGATACCGACGACCAGGCTGTTATCGAATTGATAATTGTAGCCGGCGAAGCCGCCGAAAGCGCCACCATTGGCATCTTCCGAACCGGATATGCCGAAGCCCGAGAATTTACCATTGGCCCAGCTGCCACCACCCTGAACACCGAGATATGCGCCCGACCAGGTAAAGGCTGGTGCATCAACACCAACAGGCGGTGCGGTGTTTTCGAAAGTGACATCGGCCGCCATGGCGGTGGATGCGGTAAGTGAGAGGATCGCAGAAAGAAGACATGTTCTCATGATCGGCTCCGATTTCATGCGGAAAATTGTCGTTGGAAATGATCCGCCGGATTGGCAGCCATTCTTTGAATTCCCGTCGCCGCGCCGTCGCGTTGGCAACAGCATGCATGAAGGCGTCCGGCGCGCGCCGACGGCGCCCAAACAATCAAATTTTCGAAGCTATTATAAGAATGATAGAGCGTGCCCTGGTGAATCTATCCCAGCGCGCAAACGGAGCCGCTCCGAATAATCACGATACGCAAGTCGATTGCCGCCTGCGCCATGCAGGAACGGTTACCGTCCCCATAGCGCGGCACGGTCGAACCACGTTTTCGATTCGCTCATCCCGGCCATTTGACTCTTTTGCGCCACAGCGCGCGTCTCGCGCGGCGTAATGCCGTAGAGACGCTGAAAAGCGCGCGTGAAATTATGAGCGTAGACAAAACCATGTTCGAGGCTGATCTCCCCTATGGATTTGTATGACTGAGCGGGATCCCGAAGAGCGCGGCGCGCCAGTTCCAGCCGTCGTTTCTGAACATAAGAAGCAACGCCACCATCTTTCGCAAAGAGATAAGTGAGCTTGCGCAACGACATTCCGAAGTATGCGGCAATCCGCACGGGAGACATATCCGGATCCAGCGCATGAGTATCGATATACCGGCGGATTTCTGCAAGTTGTGCGCCGGCGATTCCTTGGATGGAATCCTCTCGCGGCGCGCCATTGAGGGTGGCGGCCACAAGTTGGACCGTCGGAAGAACCAGCGCCGCTGCCTGCATCTCATTGATATGGGGTAATATTTGCAGAAGATTGTTGAAGTGATTGCGGAGCAGTTCCACCATCGGATCGTCAGCCGCAAGAACCCGCATGTTGTGCTCGTCAGGATTGTTTAACAATCGCGCAAGCAGATGGCGGGGGACGAAGAGAGTTAAATTGCAAAAATTACTAGCGGATCCGGCATGGGCTTGCGCCGCATCATGAACGATCAAGTCTCCCGCCTGGGCTCGCGCGTCCACTCGTCCGTCATGGCTTCGCCAATGGCCCTCAAGAAAGAACTGTAGTTCGAAGTGGTCGTAGCCGTCCGCGCCAATGCGATAGCTGGACCGGGTGAGCTTTTGCGCCACACTGACGCAATGGGTAAGCAAAAGTTCTCCGAGGCGAAATGTGCAATGCGTGGTGTGAAATGCATCCGGGTCAAAGACGTTGAAGTCGTAAAGTGAACCTGCGGATTCATCCCAGAACGCGAGAGCCTTTTTAAGAGGAATACCACGCGTATCCGTTTTGAGCAGAAGTGTAGGATGGACGTCCTTTATCATCTCTCCTTCAGGTCCCCCTCTTATGGCGATGTCTGTTTTTCATTAATGAGGCTCAAGCGCGTCCCCGCATGGCGGGCCTTCTGGTCTTCAGACCGCGTGGTCAGCGAACTGGGCAACAAGTGCTGGGGTTCATCACGCAGCAGATCGGCGATTTGCAATGCCTTGCGGTCTACGGTTGCGGATGCGGGCGGGTGGAACGCGAGCCGGTCGGATTCGAACTCGCTTTCGGCGATTTGAGTGATTTTGCCTGGCTCAAGCCCGAGCAGAATGTTCTGCTGGGGCGTTGACCATCGACCATAAAAATCGGCATCCGCAGGAATGATCTCGATCGAACCGGCAGGGGCTGTGAACTGCCTGGGCTTATCGGAGGCAAGCGCTGTCACGCGATTTGACTGTGGTGTGAACAAGATAAGTGCAAGGTCGGCGGGTGCCTGGAACTGAATTGAGCCGGGGCCGCGTGTCGTGAGTGTAACAGCTCCGCCTGTAACTTTGGCTTTTGGACCCCAGTGTTCCGGCACCATGTCTAGTACGTTACTCATGCGACCATCGAATCGGATTTTCTGCATGATCGTTCTATAATTCGCCCTGAAATTCAATGTTAAGTTGAGACGCCGCCGAGAACACTTAGGTTCTGTTGCAAGAAATTCACCTTCAATAGATCTCGTCTGAACTGGGGGACTTAGCTACAGGCGTTCAGACTTCATCGATCTCAGTGGATGCCTTCTTAGGGCTTTGGTGGTGCCAGTCGACCGATAATATCGTCACCTGTCCTATCCGTGATGGCAAGCATCGTAAGAGTGGGATTCTGCGTCCCGATGCTCGGCATCGACCCGCAACCAACAAGATACAGGTTGTCATGTGAGTGGCACTTCTGAAAGGAATTGACCACCGATTTATCCTTTTCCTTTTCATCTCCCATGATATGGGTTCCACACACATGCCCGGCACCCTGATAGTGGTAGAAGTTTTTATATTCGTTTTTGTCGTTGCCATACTTAAATTGCAGAGGGTCCTCATCTCTAGCTTTTTTCAAGTGTATTTCGGTCTCGTGATATGGAGTGGCACCCATATGCTTGAAGAGGTCCTCGGCGGCCTTCCTCGCTGAGGCAAACCCTTTCTTCGCATATTCGGAGATGTGATAGTGGACCTCCACTCGAGGGATGCCTAGATTGTCTGTTTTGTCCTTAGACAATTCGATATAGCTTTCCTTGTTAGCGTCTTGCTCAACCAGGAAGGCCACTCTGAACTGCCGCGTGAGGAGGTTATTCAACTTCTTCACATAGTCTGTTCCAAACAGGATTTCCGTGTTTGGGTTCAATTGATTGTTATTTGTGCCATAAATGAAGTCCATGGCTGTCTGATAGGGGTCGTCTGCCGGCCAGTTCCATCCCTCATTGCCAATCTCGATGCGCCAAGCAGCCCGGTCTTTTCGAAATTCCCCGTCTCGGCCGGTTTCAATTCCACTTGTTGAAAGCGGACCGCGGTAACCGAAAGCCTGCTCACCTTCTTTGGTCAGCCCCCACGCAAGATAGACCGGGTGATCCATCAAATATTTGCCTATCAGGCTGTCCGATGCTGTCGGCACATAAGTATTGGAAACCTCGCGGAACGAATTCAGCATGATCTTGGCATTCTCTATTGCGTGTGCCGCAAGAACAAATATTGTTTTGTCATTAAGCTTGGCAAAATCAGACACCCGTTTCTGCCGAGTGCTCGGTATTTCCGTTTCTCTTGCTGGTACGGCTACATCATCGTATGTGACCAAATGGAGGTCTTGCACCTTCTGAAAAGACGCATCGAAGATGACGTAGTCGACAACGTGCTGATAGAGAATGTCAACGTGTCCCGTCTCAAGAGCTTGGCTGAGAGCCACCGTGGGATCATATTTCGCCTGAATGGGACAGATCGGGGTGCAATTGGTGTTTCCATGGCAAACCCGACGATTCTGGTAGGGGGCAGAGTTCCTCCCGGCGGGAGTAGACGTAACTAGCGCCGGTAGACCATCCAATGCTTTGGGTTTGTTTGTCTGAGCATCCGTTCCGTTGAGACTGTTTGAGATATGTATATCCAGATATGACTTCGGAATTCCTTTCATCGGGAATTCGAACTTCATTTCATGGCTTTCGGGCGAGCCTTTTATCTTTTCCTGCTCACCCGGATCACCAGCAACGCCAATCAATTTTTCAACGAAGATGTAGTGTTTTTCGAGCTCTGCATATGTAATATCAGCTGGCCAATCCAAGCCGATTTTTTTCTCTTCTTTGAAGTCTTTGAAGTATTTGCTTCGCAGTTTGAAGTCACTGTCCGTCATTCGAAGGCAGGTGCCCATCCAGTGATTGCCGGTACCACCAGCTATTCGTTCATACGTACTTGCAAAGGGGGTGAGATCGCCGTTCTTGTCCGGCTTGCTGATGAGATAGGATCTACCGTCCTCGACGAATTTGCCTTCTTTTTTCCCCATCCCAAGACAAGATCCGGAATCGACGGTCGAGGAACATTAGTCTTGTCAGGGTCACGCGCCAAGTGCTTTGGCGGGTAAGGCGATTCAGGGGACTTGAAGGTCGTGAGAAAGAAGTTCTCCATATAGTCCTCGCGACTACGGGGAACCGCCGGCCCAGCTTCAAGGATCAACACCTCCTTCCCTGCTTCGCCGAGCTTCTTGGCCAATGTCGCACCAGCGAAGCCCGAGCCGACGATGACAACATCATAATGTTTACTCTGATCAACCATTTAAGCCCCCGTCACGCGATTTTATCGAACCCGTAGTCAGACAGCTCAGGAGGCTTTTCAGCCCAGCTCCCAAAAGCAAATTGGCTCACCCCCATGGGATGCGCTTGCGCAATCCGCCAGATCCATCCGTTTGCGTAGGCCCGGCTCGAAATCACATAGTCGCGATTGGGATCCGGGATCTTGAGCTTCTCGGCGTCTACCCGCCCCTGTATGTGATTTGCACCTGATCTCTTTTTTCAGTCTCCCCCATCCACATGCCGAAGAGCCACATCATCATTGTCAGACGCATGCCCGAAGCCCACCCCGCGGGAGACGCCTTCCATGTTTCGGAAGAGCCCTCCACCGGCGACCTCAAGTCATTGAGCTTAACGCTATTTTGGCCCTTGATCTTCTCCTGGAAACTCGAGAAAGACGATGGCTGCATGCCTTTCTTCAAGAGATCATAGTAAATATCGCACAGCTTGATTTGGTCTTGCGGCACTGGCGGATTGATCAAGTCTTCCTTGACGTGGATCAACTGGCTGGATAACCGGATGAAAGCTAGCTTCTCCTCCGATGCTGCGACAGGGTCAGCCAGTACTACTCCCGGGTGTCGCATAGATGCATAGGCTGTGGCACTTCCGGCCAAACCGATCTGCAGCACCCCACGGCGGCTAATAGGTGTCATCGTATTCATCCTCTTTGAGAACTAATTTGATGTGAAAACGGCAAGGCTGCGTCAAAGTGGCCACAAGAACGACATGCCTACTGCTTCTGAGGTGACTTCGCTCGGCTCAGCGAGAACACGAAGTTGGAGCTCGTTCCGGTGGTGGTCGTTGCGTCGTAGTGGCAACTGACACAGCTTGAGGTCACCCGCTGTACGCCGCCGGAAACACCATGGGTATCTTGCGGCGCCGGTCCGGATAAGATCTGCATTGTATCCTCACTCGGTATGGTGTCGCCATTGGATGTTTGTTTGCTCAGTAGACCTTGGACGTAAGTTTCCATTGTGGAATTCGCAAGGAACGATGGCGTGGGCATGCCGTCAGGATAGGCCGAGTTCTCGGACCATTTGCCACCACCTTCGTCCTTGACGACAGTCGGGAACTGAGTGTCCACCAGAAAATAATTCTTCCACGGGCCATCGATGTTCTTGAGGTTATTTCCCACTTCTGTGTTGACCTCGGCGGCCATTGATCCCGATCGGAACGTCCTCACAATTTGCGACGGCACCGGCTTTGCCTTGTCAACTCCTGGATTCCAGGGATGTTGAGGCAGTTGATTGCAATCGGAATGATGCCCGTTCGCCGTGCTGCACTTGCCTGAGCCAAACAGGTTGAAATGCGCGTCCGCTGGCAGAAGCTCGTTGACGAGAGGCGCGTTGTCTTTGTGCTCAAACGTCGCCCAAACCCATTGCGGTGCGGAAGGTGTCCTGTGCACGATATGTAGTCCGACCAAACCGACGTCAGCTACGATGCATTGGTCGTCATCGATCCGGGTCTCGCCGATAAACGGAGCAGACCGAGTTGTCTGCGCGTCAACAGTTTTTGGAGTATAGATGTATGCCCTGGTAATAAAGTATTCCTTACGACGGTCTTCACTGTAATACTCTATCTTTGCCCCCGCCTTATCCATGAAACCTAAAATCATCCAAGCCGACTTAACGAATATGGAACCAGCTTCAATTTCATTTTCACTAGTGTAGTTGCTTGTTGGCCACTGAATTACCTGCTTTGTGTATTTGTCTCTCTCGTGTTTTTCATCAAATTTTTCCTGGCCAGCCGTGTTGTAAAGTTTGTTTTCGTCACGGGTCACATAATCATACATTACTTTGTTAAAACCGATGCCGAAGCGCAGGAAATGTCCCTGCTGGTCGACGACAGGCCCCATGCGGTTGGCCTGGACATATTCATCTAGGACCGGTAGATCGCCCATACTGAGATCGCTACATTTTTGAGGCAATATACGGGGTTGAAAATTCGGCTTCCCTCCTTTGTCAGGAAAGAGGTCCGTTGCCGAGATAAAATTCAACCACTTCGGTACGAAGGGCAAACCGTTGCCTCTGGCATGAACGTAATAACCAAGGGTAGGTTTTTGTGGCGGCTCCTTTGAGCCTGCATCGGCAACTATATCTTCAGGAGCCGGAATACTAAGCGACAGAAAATCCTGCCATGCGAGCTCCGCATAGGATCTGTAGAGCTGATCGTAGGTGCTTGTTGCGGTTCGAGGAAGCTGAATATCGACCAGCGGCTTGCAAGCGGTCGCATCTGTGTTGTCGTAACATGCTTTGTTCACCTCAGCCCGTGCTGTAGCGAGCGTCATCGGACAGAGGCTGGACGCAATTGACACAATCACCACATAGGCGGATAGCCGCATTTGAAGTCTCCCCTAAAGCATCGGACGAACTCAGGCTTTCAATTTAAAAAGACGTATTTCAATCGGTGGCAGAACGACCACGGCATGCTGCGCTCATTGCACAAGCGCCTCCACGACATGCGATCATGGAGATCATCAGCTATTTGCTAATAGTCTAATGTGGAAAATCGGCACTTGGGAATTTCAACTTTTCGGCGATCGAATTGCCAAGAATCGAACAGGATCACTATAATCGCCTGTCCCGAGGAACGGGAAAATCAAAAGCAACCGCTACGAACAAACGGATAGGCCATTTACACGCAAACACGCTGGTTGCCACAGACACTCGTAGAAAGTCCGGCGTTGCCATAACGGCAATCACCCAGGCGAAACTCTGAACTTCCTTGCGACGCGGATCTCTGGGACAAATGTCGCCGGAGGCGATCTGCCTTCGGTTTCCCGGATTCCGGAAGGAGGCTGCCCCGATGGCCTATGTCATCACTTCGCCTTGCATCGACATCAAGGACGGCGCCTGCACGGCGGCCTGCCCGGTCGACAGCATCTACGAGGGCGGGCGCATGTTCTACATCCATCCCGGCGAGTGCATAAACTGCGGCCTCTGTCTGTCCATCTGTCCGGTGGATGCGATCGTGTGGGACGAGGAAATACCCGACGACAGGCGCATCTTCCTCGACGTCAATCGGGAGTTCTTCGAACCGTCGGTGACGGGGATGGGCTCTCCCGGCGGGTGGGACAAGAGCCGTTCCACCGACAAGGACCACGCCTTGGTGGCCGCTCATCCCCGGAGCCCCGCTTCGGCACCACATCTCTGATCCAGCAAAGGCGTCCTATGTCCGAACACCCTGTCAAAGGCGTCATCGCCGCCGTACCGACCCCTTTTTCCGCCTCGCGCGAGATCGACGCCGACGCATTCGTCGAACATTGCCGATGGTGCCTCGACAACGGTTGCGATGCCCTGAACGTGCTGGGCACCACCGGCGAGGCGAATTCGCTCTCCTTTACGCAGAGAAGCCTCGTCATGGAGATTGCCGCCTCCAGCCTCGACGCCGACCGCCTGATGGTCGGCACGGGAACGCCCGACCTGGCGACCACGGTGGCGCTGACGCGGCGCGCCTCGGAATTCCGATATGCGGCAGCCCTCGTCCTGCCGCCCTTTTATTACAAGCCGATTCCGGAAGACGGACTTTTCGCATGGTTCGGCGAACTCGTCGGGCAGACACAGGCCAGGCCGATCGATCTTTATCTCTACAACTTCCCGCAGCTTACGGGCATCGAATTCAGCCCCGCCCTCGCCGCGCGGCTGCAATCCGCCTTCCCGGACCGCATCAGGGGCGCGAAGGACAGTTCCGGCAATCTCGACTATGCCCGCCAGCTCGCGACGATTCCGGGCTTTGCCGTGTTCCCGAGCAACGAAGTGTCGCTGGCCGACGCCGGCCGGGACAATTACGCCGGCTGCATCTCGGCGACCGTCAACATCGACCCCGCCGCGGCCGCCGCCTTGTGGAAGAACCAGAGCGATACGACGCTGCAGGAAGATGTCCGGTCGCTCCGGCAAGGCGTCGCCGCCTACCCGCTGGTGGCGGCGGTCAAGCATCTGGTGGGCAGGCGCACCGGCAACCCCGTCTGGAACAACGTGGCGGCCCCGAACATGGCAATCGGCGACGGCGATGCCCCGGCGCGGCTCGACGCCATCGCCGGCCGGCTTGTTCAGCCGGCCTGATCACCACTCCGCATAGTACCGCCGTGTCGCCTTCGCGAGCACCCTGACACGCGGGCGCTCCTGCTGAAGCCTGGGCAGGTCGCCCGCGCCTGTTCCACGAGTTCCCGGCGGGCAGCCGCGAAGTCGACATTTCGAAGCCGTCCGTCCCGCATGACTTCATTCCCGCCGACGAAAAGCTCAAGTGACGTGGTCGCATCACAGTGTCCGGCATCGCAGCGCACTTTATGAATACTCTGGATTTGATATACGGACGGCGACAATTGATCCCGCGATCAGGAGCAATACTCCGACAGCTTGATCCCACGACGGGAGCTCGGAGTGCAGGATCAACCCAAGGATAATCGCGAATACCGTTTCAACGGAAATCAGCTGGCCGGTGATCGCCAAGGGCAATCTCTGAGATGCTACATTCCATGCCCAGGCGCCGGCAACCGACGAAAAACCAGCTAAGCCAAACGCCCATATGAAGAGCCATACCGCGTGCCACCCCAGGAAACCGAGTTCGGGAAAATTCGACCACCCAGCTATCATTCCGAAGGGAAAAATCGTCATCATGCCGACGCCAGCCCCAAACATCATCAGTCCCGTCCAAAGCCTGGGATCAATATCATCGGCATTGCTCAATGCTTTTTGATTCAACAGGCTAAAAACAATCCAAAGGAAGACCGCAGCGAAGGAAAAGAATATGCCGACGATGATATCGTCTCCCTCCTCGCTCGGAGCTGAGACCAATGGGACGATATTGGTTATCCCAAGTCCGAGGCTGATCAACACGAGAGGCAGATACAGCTTGCTCCATGAGATTTTCTTTTGCGTGATATTTCCGAGGACGGCCACGCCAAATGGGACCGCGCCAAGAATTGCCGGCGGGATGACTGGGCCGGCAAAAATAACGCCTCCCATGACGCAATACACATATCCCGAATAGCCGATAAGACCCAATATCCCCGCCAGGACCACGTTCCAGACGCTGACGCCCTTGAGCCTCTTCCTATTCAGATAGACGATAACACCACCAATAACGCCGCAGAAAATAAACCTGACGGTCACGAAATCGAATGAAGTGTATCCTTGAAGGACATAGGGCGACAGAAAATTCAGCGACCAGCTGAACGTCGCAAATATCGCCGCCGCAATACCGATTGAACTTGCGTTGCGTGCTCGTCTCGCGGTCGCCCCCGGCGGGGATAACTGCGTCATCGGTCTATATCAGCGGACCGCAAAACCGGGACGTCCTGATCTCGTCGCCATGCTCGACATCGATGAACTGGGATCCGTAAGTCGCTTGTTTTGGCTTGCCCCAATCCATTCCCATGCCAACGCCACCACCAGTGTCGAACTCTCCTTCATACATCACCTTGTCGAAGCGTGACCTCCAGTCCAAAAACCGTATGACAATAGCAAGACGTGATGATGGAGCTTGCGTGGTGAGCGGGCTCGATCGATGCCAGACGGTCTTCCGAAAGAAGAATGCGTCTCCAGGCTCAAATGAATCTTCTTCCTTATTTTCCTCCATGAGGGACGTCAGCAGGCTCGGCGTTTCGAAAATGCTGGCGAGCGGCAATGAGATGGAAGAGATGGATTGACCGGAAACAAGCCGCGTCGAGAGCAGGTTCGATAGCTGAAAGTTCATATGTGCGGAAAGCACGCTCTCGGATACATATGCCATTCCGCCGCCGGTGCTTTCCGCACATATTTTATCGAGGGGTATCCACAGGCTATATCCTGCATCCTCTGGCCGAATAAAACGAAAACTCAGTGAATCGTAGTGCCAGGCGAAGCCGGTTTTCCCTTTTTCAAGTTCAAATGCCTGCGCATCCGCCATGAGCAGAGGGCTGCCGGTCAGTTCCACGATCGCCTTTCGAAAGATGTTGGACTTGCAAACCGTTTGCAGGAATTCGTTCTCACCCAGACCATATGCCAGACGACTGAATTCTTTTCCATAGGTTGTCTTGGAATCCGCGGCTGCACGGACATGATCTGTCGCCGCCTTTCTCAGGGAGTGCACCCCGGCAGTTGTGAACAACCGGGGATTTTCATGAATCCCTTCTTACGGAATTCCGAGATATCGGTGTCCATCATGCGCACATCGTGTACTGGCGCAGCATCATGTTCCGTCAACGGATTTTCCGCATTCGACATATTCATACCGGCTCGTTCAATGTACTTTTTTGGAGTTCAGGTCGTCTTCGGTAACTGAGGGCGAGAGAAGCTATGATGCTCTTATTTTTCGAAGACTATGCGCATGAAGTCATCAGCGTGAAGAACAATTATCAGCGTGCTCGATTGCCTTTTCGGCAATCCCCACTTCAGGCACATACTCCAAATCGCCATTCTCCAGAGTCGTCGGCTGCCGCAGTTCAAAGCTGGGCCTGATCACCACTCCGCATAGTACCGCCGTGTCGCTTCGGCGAGCGCCCTGACACGCGGGCGCTCCTGCTGAAGCCTGGGCAGGTCGGCCCGCGCCTGTTCCAGGAGTTCCCGGCGGGCAGCCGCGAAGTCGACATTTCGAAGCCGCCCGTCCCGCATGACTTCATTCCCGCCGACGAAAAGGCCCGTGGCATGGGCGGCGCGCATCCGGGTCAGGATAACCTCCGCCTCGTCGATGTCTTCAAAAAGACTATCGGCGGTGAGTGCCGCATAATCAATCACGGCAAAATCCGCCGCAGCGGGCATGTTGAGAACTTTCGCACCGGTTTGGATCGCGGCATCGAAGAGCACTGCAGCCGTGAAGGAACGTGAGATCTCCTGGCCGCCGTGCAGGAGATAGGCCAGCCGCAACTCGCTCCAGAGATCCTGATCGTCGCCGAAGCCGGTTCCGTCAAGCCCGATCGCAAATTCTGGCCCGTTCTGCGCCATCAGCGGCAACGGTGCGACGCCGGATCGCAGCCGCAGATTGGCCGATGGATTGGACACCAGCTGAACACCCCGTTCGGCCAGAAGCTCCAGTTCGTCCCCGCGGAGCTGCACCCCGTGCGCGACGGCAAGCCGCGGCGAAAGGAAGCCGATCTCATCCAGATAACGCACCACGCCCTGCGGGAAACGGCGATCAAGCCATGTGCGCTGGCGCGGACTTTCGAGAAGGTGCATATGGATGCGCCGGCCGCTCAGGGCCGATGCCCCGGCGATCGCTTCGAGAAGCGCGTCGGAACACCATTGTGGGCCAATCGGGCCGAACTGAACGTCGACCATCGGGCCGACATTCTCGGCTGCGACCTGCTCGACCGCTTCGATCTGGCGCGCGATCGGCGCATAATTCGGTATCGATGGGGAAAGCACCGTCCAGTCGGCTTCATCGAGCAATCTTCTCAACCGTTCCGGCCCGCCTCCATAAGCCCACGGATCGTAGTCCAGCAACGGGCAGGAAAGACCCAGCCTGATCCCCACATCCGCTGCCGCACGAATGACGGCTTTTGCCTCGTCGGCCAAGCGGTCGACATTCAGCGAGTTGTGGCAGTGCATCGTCGCGCCGACGCCGGTCAGCGCGAGGCGCGAAAAGGCGACCAGCACCTCCAGATACGGGTCCGTGCGCGGACGCAGCCGCAGCGACGGAATCCAGACCTCGAGAGCGTCGTCGAGCCCGCCGAAATCCAGTGTACGGATTCCGTAGCCGTGGTCGTGCGCATTGACGGGTGAAGGGATGATGAGGTTGCCATCCCGAAGAGCATCCAGTGGCAGCCCCTCCGGCAAGCCACCGATATGCGTCGTCACACGAAGCGCTGGTTCATGTCCGGGCCGCGAGAGAAAGCGGAGCTCAGTCACCTCTGGATCGCCTCATGAACTGTGTCGCTATACTTCTGAAGCGCATGGCTGAATGTCTCGATGACCGCTTCGGCGGCATGCGTCAACTGCCGCCGTTTTTGCACCAGAATACCCATATGAAGGCTTTGCAGCCTGGAGCCGGAGATCGGGATGATGACGATCTCCTCCGACTTGATCTCGTCCATGAAGCCGAGGGGCGTGAAAAAGGCCACACCGTCGCCTGACTTGATGAACGGCTTCAGCATGGTTTGGCTGTTGGAAACGATAAACGGGCGTCCTGTCCGTTCGAAAGCCGATAGTTCGATCTCGACGAGCGAGCGGATGGGTTGCGTGTCAAGCTGCAGCAGCAGATTGAACTGTGAGCACTCCGTAAGGGACACTTTCTTGTGCTTCGCCAAAGGATGCGTCTTGCCGACGCAAGCCATAAGCGGCATCGGCACTCGGCAGACCATTTCGGTGTCATCCGGACGCGCGAGATCGAACGTGATGCCGAAATCGACCTCACCTTCCGCCACGTAGTCGGTAACGTGGCCATGTCCGGCAGTCTGGATGTGAAAACTGACGGCTGGATGCAGGCGATGAAACGTCCGAACCTGCTCAGGCAGAAACGTGACCGTCAGACTATCCAGACATGCCACGCGTATTCTGCCAGTTTTCTTGCCCTGCATTGCCCCGAGATCGCTGCGCAGAATCTCGAACTCGCGCAATGTGCTCTTCGCATGCCTGAGCACTTCTTCCCCAGCAGCCGTCAATCGGAGGCCGTTGGAAAAGCGCTCGAACAGCGTGATTCCGAGTTCCTCTTCCAGCTTTTTGATCTGGCGACTGAGAGCCGACGTCGCGACATGCACTTCTTCCGAGGCCTTGCGGATAGATCCAGATCGGGCAACTGCTGCGAAATATTTCAGGATGCTGGCGTGCATGAGGCCTCCCGCCCGGATGTCCCTTTTGACTCTGGTTTTATGGTAGGATCATCGGCCTTGCCAGACGGGGGCGCGTTTTTGCTGGAAAGCTGCCACGCCTTCCAGCGCATCCTCGCTCTTGAGCGCCCTGACGAGCGCCGGTGTGCGCAGCGCCTGCGCCTCTGTCGGCGAGAGATGGCCGGTGCGGTTCACGGTCTGCTTGATGGCCCGCAGCGACAGCGGCGCGCACGCGACGATCTCCATAGTCCAGCGCTCGACGGCCTCGTCGAGGCCTTCCGCCGGCACGATCTCATTGACGATGCCGAAGTCGAACATCTCGCCGGCGGTGAACTGTCTGCCGGTCATGAGGACGGCCATCGCGCGGTTGAACGGGATCTTGCGCTGGAGCAGCACCATGCCGCCGTCAAGCGGCATGCGGCCGACGCGGGCCTCCGGCAGGCCGAATTTCGCGGCCTCCGCGGCGATCACAATGTCGCAGCCGAGCACCATCTCGAAACCGCCCCCGAGCGCATAACCGTTGACCCGCGCGATCACCGGCACGTCGAGCGAGCGCCGGAAAGCCAGGCCGCCGAAACCGTTCGGCCGCTCCTCCGCCCAATAATCGAGGCCGGATTTCTCGACCCCCTTGAGATCGGCGCCGGCGCAGAACGCCTTCTGCCCCGCGCCGGTCAGCACGACGCAGCTTACGTCGTCACGCCTTTCGATCTCCTGCCAGATGCTCTCCAATTCCCGCTCCGTCGCTGCGTCGACGGCATTCAGTCGCTCCGGTCGGTTGAGGGTCACGCGGGCGACCCGATTGGCAAGGCTGAACTCCACGCTCATGCCGCATCGTCCCGCTCTGCGCCCAGCACCGGGCCGAGGATCTCGTCATTGTGCTGCCCGAGCCGGGGCGGCGGAATGCGGACGACGACCTCGGCCGCCGACATGTCGATCGGCGAACCGATAAGACGGACCGGACCGGCTTCCGTCCTGCCCGCTTCGAGAATCATCTTGTTGATGATGGTCTGTTCGTCGGCTAGGGCCTCGGTGATGGAACGCACCGGCGCGCAGAGGATATCGACCTCTTCCAGGCGTCCGATCCAGTGTCCGGTCGAGTTCTTCGCGAAATTCTCCCGGAAGATCGCCTGGAGTTCGGGCCGGTGCTGCGTCTGGACATCGAAATTCGCATAACGCGGCTGCAGTGAGAGATCCTCGATCTCCAGCGCCGCGCAGATATCGCGCAGCGGATTCGGCTTGAAGGCCCCGACCATCACGATGGCCCCGTCCGTCGTCTCGAAAACGCCGGTCAGCGGAAAGGCGCCCCAGTTCAGCTCCCTGTCGCGCATCATCTGCACGGTCCCCTCCTGCATCTGCATGGCAAGCATGGAACTGTAGAGGTTCACGGCGACCTGTTGTCCCTCCCCGTCTTCTGCCGCTGCAGAAGCGCAAGCAGGATGCCCTGCACCAGATGCATGCCGGCCGAGAAATCTGCGAGCGGCGTGGCGTAGATCGACAGCGGGTGACCGGCGTCCGATTTGCGCCGCATCACGCCGGAAAGCGCCTGGGCCAGCACGTCCTGGCCGCCCTTGTGCTCATAGGGGCCGGAAAGGCCGAACCCCGTGCCGACCGCATAGATCAGGCGGGGATTGCGCCGGCGCAGTTCCTCGTAGCCGTACCCCATGCGCTCCATGACGCCGGGCCGGAAATTGTTGACGACGACGTCGGCCTTGTCGATGAGGGAGAGCACGGCTGCCCGGACGTCCTCGCGTTTCAGGTCGAGCGCCAGGCTTCTCTTGTTCCGGTTGAGCGAGCAGAAGACGGGATTGTTGAGCCCGTCCGGATCGGAACCGAGCGACCAGCGCGACAGGTCGCCGATCTTCTCCTTCTCGACCTTGATGACGTCGGCGCCGTAATCGGCCAGCATCTGCGTGCAGCAGGGGCCGAGCATGACCTGCGTGAAATCGATCACGCGGATGCCGTCGAGGGGAAGTGTCGTCATTCTGCTGCCTCCAAATAGGTCGCATTGGCGGACGGGATATCGCCGGGGTCGGCGCCCTGCGCCCGCATTTGTTTCTGGATGGCCCTGACATCGGCCTTGCGCACCGTCGTCCCGGCATTGAGCGCCACCGTGGCGGCAATGCCGGCCGCTTCGCCCATCGCCATGCAGGGCGGGATCTCGCGGCTGGATTTCTGTGCCTGAGGCGTCGCCGAATAGTGCCGGCCCGCCACGAGGAGCTGGTCGATCTCCTTCGGAAGAAGCGCGCGATAGGGCGTGTAGTAGTCACGGCCACGGCAAACGGTGTCGGTAAAATGCCTGCGGTTCATGACATCGTCCTTCGTCACGACATACTCGCCCTGCAGCATGCGAGTTTGGCGCACACCGGTCTGCGGTGCGAAGTCGACGACATACGCGTTCTCGAAGCCGGGAAGCTTTTCCCGCGCGAAATCGAGCAGGCGCGCCATGCGGGCACGGCCTTCCAGCTCAGCGGCCGTCAGATCCTCGACCTTGAGGCCGGAGAGCTTCGGCATATGCGGGCAGTTGAGCCAGACAACGCCCGGAAGAGGCGTCTTCAGCCACCAATAGGCCCAGCAGCCGCCAAGCAAGCGCTTGGCCTCGTGGTCGAGTTTCTTGAACAATTCCGGTTCTTCGAACTCGAAACGCTCCGCGGCGTCCGTGTCGACGCCGCCCCAGCGCGAGACCGTCGTCAGGATGAAGCTGTCCTCGACATGGGACGCGCCGGCGCTTGCCGCGACGTCGAGATCGCCGGTGGCGTCGATCACCACGCTGCCCATGACGGCCTGCAACCCCTCCTTGGTCTGACAGACCACGCCCTTGACCGTGCCGTCCTCGACGATCGCCGAGGAAAACCAGCTATGGGTGCGCAGCTTGATGCGCGTCTCGGCGAAGAGATCGTAAGCCGTCTGCTTGAAGGCGTCGGGATCGAAGGCCGCAGCATAGCAGATCGGGTGAGGCGCGGACGGTGTATGGAAATCGAACAAGCCCCAGCGCGCCCAGCGGCGCCAGCTTTCCGGCAGATCGCGCCTGTCGAGCTGTCGATCGTTCTCATCAGGCACCATGCACAGGTTCTTCTTGCGCATGCGTTCGATCATCTCGGTGCAGATGCCCTGCACGGTGATCTCGAGCCCGTTCACCATGTCGTCGAGAACGAGTACCATGCCGCCAGCGGCAAGGCCGCCCACATAGGGATAACGTTCGAGAAGGGTCACGCTCGCGCCGTTGCGGGCCGCGGAGACCGCGGCGGAGATGCCGGCCGGTCCGCCGCCGACCACCACGACATCGGAACGATCAACGATCGTGGCATGTCCTTGGGGTATTCTGATTATATTGTTCATTTTTTCCTCCTGCCGGACAAGCCGACGCAATGACTTCGGCGCGGCGATAGCCGCCGCGTCGGTTTCAACAGGCAAAACGGAATCACTCCGAGTTCGTTGGCTTCCAGCGGATCACCTTCTTCTCGATGATCGAGACCGCGAAGAAGAGCACCACCGCAAGCGCCGCTGCGATCACCACCGTCGCGTAGAGCAGCGGGGAGCGGAAGTTGTAGGTCGCCTCGATGATGAGGGCGCCGAGGCCGAAGCTCGAGCCGATCCATTCCGCGACGATGGCCCCCATGACGCTGCTCGTCGCGGCGATCTTCAGCGCCGCGAAAAGGAACGGCAGAGAAGCCGGCAGGCGGACTTTCCAGAATATCTCCGCGTTGCTGGCCGAAAGGACCCTCATGAGATCGAGCATGGCCGGGCTCGCCGACTTGAGGCCCTGGACCATGTTCACCAGCGTCGGGAAGAAACAGATCAGTCCGGCGATGATGATCTTCGGCGTCACCCCGTTTCCGAAAAGAAGGACGAGGATCGGCGCGAGTGCGATGATCGGAATGGACTTGATGATGACCGCGACCGGATAAAAGGCCTTTTCCGCCGTCCGGCTGTAGACGAACCAGACCGCCAGCAGGATCGCCACGAGATTGCCCAAGACGAAGCCCAGTGCCGCTTCCATCAAGGTCGGCAGGAGGTTGGTCCAGAGAATGGACGCATTTTCCCTGAAGGCATAGAGGACCGCGACCGGACTCGGCGCCATGAAGGTCGGAACCGAAAATCCCCAGACGACCAATTGCCAGAGCAGGATACAGCCGGCGATTGCCAGGATCGCGGGTAGATTGTCGAAAAGAGGGCCAAGAACAGCGTTGACGGAAGCGGCCTTCCTAACCGGCAGGGCCGGCGCATTGCTGCCACCAGCGGATTGAACTGTGTCAGTCATCAGCATTCCTCCAGGAGCGCACGCAGGTGCGCGGTGATCCGGATGAACTCCACCGTGTCCCGCACGGGCAGGGAGCGCGGATGGGGAAGGTCGATCTTCATGAACTCCTTGACCCGTCCCGGATGGGAAGCCAGCATCAGCACGTACTGGCCGAGGAAGACCGCTTCCGGAATCGAATGCGTCACGAAGAGAATGGTCGTGCCCGTCTCCTGCCAGAGACGTAGAAGCTCCTCGTTCAGCTTGTCACGAGTAATCTCGTCGAGCGCCCCGAACGGCTCGTCCATCAGCAGGATGCGCGGTCGGGTGACGAGAGCCCGGGCGATCGCCACGCGCTGGCGCTGGCCACCGGAAAGCTCGTGGGGTAATGCCTTCTCGCGCCCCTTCAGGCCGACCAGGGCAAGGAGTTTCTCGGGATCGGCGTAGATGGCACCGGGATCGCGTTTGCCGACTTCCATGGGAAGGCGGACATTGTCGATGGCGCTGCGCCATGGCAGCAGGGTCGCCTCCTGGAAGACGAAGGCGAAGTCACGGCCTTCGCGTGCTTTACGGGGCGGACGGCCGAGCACGGAGATGGAGCCGTCGGAAACATGCACCAGGTCGGCGACCGCGCGCAGAAGCGTCGATTTCCCGCAGCCGGACGGCCCGAGCATGGTCACCAGCGAACCCGCCGGAATCTCAACAGAAACGTCCTGCAACGCGGTGAACTCCGCGTTGTCCTTGCCGAAGCGGATGTGAAGTTTGTTGACGGAAACCGCTGGCGCCACCTCATCGGATGGCGAGGCATCATCTTTGTCCAGAGCGACTGGCATGACCGTCACCCGACCTGCTTGCGAATGTCGGTGGTTGCCTCCAGCAGCGAGAGGGTCATGACATCATCGACAGTCGGAACCTTTTCCTTGAACTGGCCGAGGTCGGCATAGGTTTTGATCTGTGCGGCCCAGTTCTCCTTCGTCATCGCACCCCAGCCGTCGGCCTTGGTCGTTTCATTGAAGGCGAATTTCATCAAAGGCCCGATCGTCTCCATTTCGCTTGTCTTGTCGAGATTCGGATAGGCCTCGACCAGGATATCGACCGCCTCTTCCTGATGGTCGCGCGCATAGCCCCAACCCTTCGCCGTGGCGGCGAGGAAACCGCTCAGTTCCTTCGAGTGCTCGGCGAGCTCCGCATCCGTCGTGTAATAAACGTTGGCGTAGAGCTGGATGCCGGTATCCCATAGCATCAGATCAATTCTGTCATCGCCAAGCACCTTGAGCGCGTTCGTGTTGGTGATCCATCCGACCACCACGTCGGCCTGCCCGGTGATGAGCTGGTTCATGTCGGCGCCCATGTTGACGACCTTGACCTGATCCTCAGGAATCCCGTTCTTCGCCAGCAGGGCACGCAACAGGATCGCGCCTGTCGGCTGGATGGCGACCGTTTTTCCGATCATGTCCTTGGCCGATCGAACCGGCTTGGCATTGCGCGAATAGTAGGCGTAGGGATGCTTCTGATAACCGGCCGCGATCGCCTTGACCGGCATGCCCGCGCCGCGCGCCAGCATCACCGAAGGGCTGGAGGAAATCTGACCGACGGCCGACTGGCCGGCCGCGACGCCGGCGACGCCATCGACATTCGGCCCGCCCGGAACGATTTCCAGCTCCACGCCCTGTTCGGCATAGAATCCTTTCTTGACGGCGACGACCTCGCCGAGAAGGCCGTTCGAGGCAAGCCAGCCAAGCTGCATGCGGATCTTGGCGGGCGACGCCGCCGAGCCCGGACGCACGGACAGAAACGTTTGCGCGGCCGCAAGCCCGCCGACCGCGGCGGCCCCTTTCACGAAGTCGCGCCTGTTCATCGAAAATTCCGACATTGCATTCCCCTCTTCTTCGTTACCGTAAGAGATTTTCTCGTTGACCGGATCATCGCCGAAGCAGGCGTTCGCGCAAAGAATAATTTTTAGACTTGAACCTTGCTCAAATAGCAACGCGACGAGGCTGCGTGTTTTTCCAGCACCCCGCGCCGAAAGTTTCATCTGTCGGCCTACGGCCGAGGCAATGCATTTTGATTGTCAACGTTATCTTCCAACGCCGTGTTGCCTTTGAAGCAATTCATGCTGCGAAAAATTATTCTTTATCGCAACGCCGTTTCCATCAAATGTTACGGCGAACGTGGCACACGCCTCAGTCCATCAAAAACATAACGGCGGGATATTTTCTGCCAGACAACCGAGGAATTACCTCATGGAAATCGGTGTTTTTATCCCGATCGGAAACAATGGCTGGCTCATCTCGGAAAACGCACCGCAATACAAGCCAAGCTTCGATCTCAGCAAGGAAATTACTCTGAAAGCCGAGGAATACGGCTTCGATTTCGCGCTCTCGATGATCAAGCTGCGCGGCTTCGGCGGCAAGACGGAGTTCTGGGACTACAATCTTGAATCCTTCACGCTGATGGCGGGCCTGGCGGCAGTCACCTCGAAGATTAAGCTGTTCGGAACCGCCGCGACGCTGGTCATGCCGCCCGCGATCGTGGCACGGATGGCGACGACGATCGACTCGATCTCCGGCGGGCGGTTCGGCGTGAACCTGGTCACCGGCTGGCAACGCCCCGAATACAGCCAGATGGGGCTTTGGCCCGGCGACGACTATTTCGGCGACCGCTACACCTATCTTTCGGAATATACGACCGTCCTGAAGGAGCTCCTGGCCACGGGCCAATCCGACTTCGACGGCCGGTATTTCCATATGGAGGATTGCCGGATGAAGCCCGTGCCACAGGGCGATGTGAAGTTGATCTGCGCGGGCTCGTCGAATGCCGGCATGGCCTTTTCGGCACAATTCGCCGACTACAGCTTCTGCTTCGGCGTTGGCGTGAACACACCCAGGGCCTTCGCATCCACCAATGAACGGCTGACCGCAGCAACTGCGAAAACCGGCCGCGACGTGCGCTCCTTCGTGCTGACCATGATCATCGCCGAGGAAAAGTCCGAGGACGCCTGGGCGAAGTGGGAATATTACAAAGCCGGCGCCGATGAAGAGGCGATCAAGTGGCTCGGCCTGCAGAGCGCCGCCGACACCAAATCGGGCACGGATACAAACGTTCGGCACATGTCGAACCCCGTCTCGGCGGTGAATATCAACATGGGCACGCTGGTCGGTTCCTACGAAGAGGTGGCGGCGATGCTCGACGAAATGGCGGAGGTGCCTGGCACAGGTGGTGCGATGCTGACATTCGACGACTTTCTGGAAGGCGTCGAGAAGTTCGGCCAGCACATCCAGCCGTTGATGAAATCGCGCCGGCATGTCTATGCGGAGGCCGCCGAATGAGCAGCATGTCAGCAGCCGGCCACTCTCCCGAGAAGAACCGTGCCGGACGCATCACGCTTCCGGCGCGTCCCGAGCCGTTGTCGATCGAACCTGCCGAAACGGCGGTCGTCGTGGTCGACATGCAAAATGCTTATTCGACCGAGGGCGGTTATGTCGATCTCGCCGGCTTCGACATTGCCGGTGCGCGGGCGACCATCGCAAACATCGGGAAGACGCTCGACGTCGCCCGCGCCAACGGCGTTCTCGTCGTCTATTTCCAGAACGGCTGGGACAAGGACTATGTCGAGGCCGGCGGCCCCGGATCGCCGAACTGGCACAAGTCGAACGCGCTGAAGACCATGCGAGCAAGGCCGGAGTTGCAGGGCACGTTGCTTGCCAAAGGCACCTGGGACTACAACATCGTCGACGAGTTGAAGCCGCAGCCGGGTGATATCCTCGTGCCGAAAACCCGCTATAGCGGCTTCTTCAACACCAACATGGACAGTGTGCTGCGCGCCCGCGGCATCCGCAATCTCGTCTTCGTCGGCATCGCCACGAACGTCTGTGTCGAAAGCTCGCTGCGCGACGCATTCCATCTCGAATATTTCGGCGTCATGCTCGCGGACGCAACCCATCATCTCGGCCCGCCAATGATGCAGGAAGCCAGCATCTACAACATCGAGACGTTTTTCGGCTGGGTTTCGACCACGGCCGACTTCTGCGGCGCAATCGGTCAGACCCCGCCCGCAGCCGAATAATCCTTCCGAGACATCCATATCCAGGGAGAAGCGCAATGCCGAAGACTGTCATCGTGCCGGAAGGCACAAGCAAACCCATCGCTCCCTATTCGCCGGGCACGCTCGCCGATGGCGTCGTCTACGTTTCGGGCACTCTGCCCTTCGACAAGAACAACGACGTCGTCCATGTCGGCGATGCAGGCGCCCAGACCCGCCATGTGCTCGACATCATCAAATCCGTGATCGAAACGGCCGGCGGCACGATGGAAGACGTGACTATGAACCATATCTTCATTACCGATTGGTCGAACTATCAAGCCGTCAACGCCGTCTACGCGGAATATTTCCCAGGCGACAAGCCGGCGCGCTACTGCGTTCAGTGCGGCCTGGTCAAGCCCGATGCGCTGGTCGAGATCGCGACCGTCGCGCATATCGGTAAGTAACGCTGGCCATGTATTACGAAGTCCATGGCCGGCAGGCAGAAGATGCACCGACAATCATCCTCTCGTCCGGGCTTGGCGGCGCCGGCACCTATTGGCAGCCGCAGATCGGCGCCCTCGCGGCCTCCATGCACGTTGTCACCTATGACCACCGGGGACGGGTCGTACCGGCGGTGCGCTTCCAGACGGCTATCGCATCGCCGATATGGCGGACGACGTGCTGGAGATCGCCGACCACCTGAAGCTCGACCGGTTTCATTTCATGGGTCATGCCCTCGGCGGCCTTGTCGGTCTCGACCTCGCGTTGCGACGGCCTGAGGTGCTTTCCTCCCTCATTCTCGTGAATGTCTGGTCGAAGGTCGATCCGCACACGGAGCGCTGCTTTGACGTCCGCCTTGCCTTGCTTGAGAAAGCCGGCGTCGCCGCCTTCCTGAAGGCTCAGCCGCTGTTTCTCTACCCCGCGGTCTGGATGTCGGAGCACGTCGACCGCCTCGCCGCGGAAGAGGCGCATGGCGTCGCGCATTTTCAGGGCGAGCACAATCTCCTCAAACGGTTTTCCGCGCTTCGTGCCTTCGACATCGACGATTGCCTCAACGGGATCGTGACGCCCACGCTGATCACAGCCACGCGCGATGATCTCCTTGTTCCTTTCACGCGTTCTCAGCGACTGGCGGAAAGACTGCCGAACGCGCGCCTGACGCTGACTGATTTCGGTGGACATGCCGTCAATGTCACTGCACCCGACACCTTCAACGCCGATGTCCTGGCGTTTCTCGAACAGCACATTTGAAAGCAGCCAACCTTGCCCAATATCCTCGACGACGACGCCCTCGACCTCCTGTTCCGCGAAGCCCGCACCCATAACGGCTGGACCGACCGGCCCGTGACCGATGTCGAGCTCGAGGACATCTATGCGCTTGCCAGAATGGGACCGACCTCGGCCAACTGCTCACCGGCGCGTTTCGTGTTCGTGCGTGCGCAGGAGGGCAAGGAAAAGCTGCGGCCCGCCCTCTCCTCCGGCAATCTGGACAAGACCATGACCGCGCCGGTGACAGTGATCGCAGCCTACGATGCGGCCTTCTACGACAAGCTGCCGGTGCTGTTCCCACATGGCGACGCGCGATCATGGTTCACCTCAAGCGCCACGCTGGCCGAAGAGACTGCCTTCCGCAATGCCAGTCTGCAAGCCGGCTATCTTATCCTCGCCGCACGCGCTCGCGGCCTCGACGCAGGGCCGATGTCCGGTTTCGACAAGACAAAAGTTGACGAAGCGTTCTTTACCGGGACGACCTGGAAATCAAATTTCCTCATCAACCTCGGCCACGGGGATCGGTCGAAGCTGTTTGACCGCCTGCCACGTCTCTCCTTCGAAGAAGCGTGCATCCTCGCCTGACCTCTCTGCCGGAGCCCGCCGCCATGCAAACCACGACTCCTGTCGAAAACAACGGTTTCGCACCTGCTGAAGACAGCAGGCTCCTGTTTCGCGATGCGATGGCGAGGCTCGGGGCTGCCGTCAACATCGTCACCACCGACGGCCCCGGCGGGGTCGCGGGCTTTGCGGCGACGGCCGTCTGCAGCGTCAGCGACGCGCCGCCGACGCTTCTCGTCTGCATCAACCGCAGTTCTTCTGCCTATCCTGCCGTCAGTGCCAATCGCATGCTCTGCGTCAACGTGCTGAAAAGCGACCATGAGGATATCAGCCGCCTCTTTGGCGGCAAGACCCCGATGTCTGAGCGTTTCAAGCTCGGCGAATGGTCGCCGCTCGAAACCGGCTCGCCGGCGCTTGAGAACGCGATCGCGTCCTTCGATTGCAAGGTCAGCAGTATCCTCGAAGCAGGAACCCATGACGTCCTGATCTGCAAGGTGGCTGCCGTCCGCAAGAGCTCGGACGGTCGCGGGCTCGTCTATTTCGACAGGAAATATGTCCACGTCTGACGCCGCTTCGAGCAGCGGTGCGACCGAATGCGAAACCGTCAATCGTGCGGCCGCTAAACAACCAACAACATACGGGAGGAATCCGATGAGTTTCAAACCACACGGCAAGCATCTGATCGCTGGCGAGTGGATCGGGACAGACGGCAAGTTCCGGAGCGAGCCCGCTCACGGAGAGCCGCATGAGTTTTCCGTCGGCACGACGGAGCTCGTGCAAAAAGCGGCCGAAGCGGCTGAAGATGCCTTCTGGTCCTACGGCTATTCCGCGCGCGAACAGCGTGCCGCCTTTCTCGAAACCATCGCGGACGAGATCGAGGCTCGCGCAGAGGCCATCACAGCGATCGGGGCTTCCGAAACCGGATTGCCGGAAGCCCGCCTGTATGGAGAGCGCGGACGGACGAGCAGCCAGCTTCGCCTGTTCGCAAGCCATATCCGGAAGGGTGAATATCTGGACAGGCGTCACGAGCCCGCCCTGCCTGACCGCAACCCCGCACCTCGTCCTGAGCTCAGACTGATGCAGCGGCCGATCGGTCCGGTGGCGGTGTTTGGCGCCTCGAATTTCCCGCTCGCGTTTTCGGTCGCCGGTGGCGACACCGCTTCAGCACTTGCCGCCGGCTGCCCGGTCGTCGTCAAAGGGCATTCCTCCCATCCCGGAACAGGTGAAATCATCGCGGAAGCTATCCATGCGGCCGTGAAGAAGCACGGATTGCATCCGGGCGTCTTCTCGTTAATCCAGGGCGGAAGGCGCGAAGTCGGCGCGGCACTGGTCCAACATCCACTGATCAAGGCAGTCGGTTTCACAGGGTCGCTCACCGGCGGACGGGCTCTGTTCGATCTCTGCGCTGAACGTCCGGAGCCGATCCCGTTTTTCGGCGAACTTGGCTCAGTGAACCCGATGTTTGTCCTGCCGGAAGCGGCAAAAGTCCGCGGCGAGGCCATCGCAAAAGGCTGGGCTGGATCGCTCACCATGGGCGCCGGACAGTTTTGCACCAATCCAGGCATAGCGATTGTCCTTGCGGAGCACGCGGACACATTCGCGGAAGCTGCTCGCGCCGCCCTTTCAGCGGTCAATCCTCAGATCATGCTGACCGATGGCATTGCCAAAGCCTATCGGAAGGGACGTGATCGTATCGCAGCAGGCGCCGGAGTACGGGAGGTGCTCTCCACGACCTGCGGATCGCGCAACGCGACCCCCTATCTGTTCCAGGTTTCTGCCGCCGACTGGCTGCCCAATCATGCGCTTTCCGAAGAGGTCTTCGGTCCGCTTGGTCTGATCGTCACGGTCGACAATCCGAACGAGATGATCGAAGTGGCCAAAAGCTTTGAGGGGCAATTGACGGCCACCCTTCATCTCGATCCGGGCGATACCGAACTCGGCCTCAAATTGATGCTGGTCCTTGAGCGAAAGGCCGGACGGGTGCTCGCCAACGGTTTTCCGACCGGCGTCGAGGTCTGTGACGCTATGGTCCACGGCGGCCCTTATCCGGCCTCGACAAACTTTGGCGCGACATCGGTCGGCACGATGGCGATCCGCCGTTTCCTCAGGCCCGTCTGCTACCAGAACATTCCTCTGGAGCTGCTTCCAGCGGACTTGCGATAAAGTCCGGGCCTGCAGCCAGAGTTTCATGTCATCGTGCAGGCTTCGCTGCTGGGCGGAGCCTTGATCAAGAACGGCTATTGATACTTCTTCAACTCATCGAATGGCCGCCAGTCAGAAAAACTCGACCATCAACTTCATGGCGCTTGCGAAAAAGCCAACACCCGTTTGGATGTTGCAGCCAATCGCCTGCGCAGCGGCCAGCAACGGTGTGATTTCGGGTGAAGTTACGACGTCGGCGACAAACGTCGACGGCGTGAGTTTGGCGATTTCAATTGGCAAAGGATCATCTGCGCGCATGCCAAGCGGCGTAGCATTGACCACGAGATCAAAGCCAGTCGGGTTGATCGAGCCTGGCACGACCTTGCCAGGATGTATCAAATCGAGTCTGGCCATCAGCTCTGAGAGCTTGTCTCGATCAAAATCGTATATCGCCAGTTGCCGTACCCCGGCATCGAGCAGCGCAAAGGCGATGGCACTACCCGCACCGCCAGCCCCAACGAGAAGCGCACGGCCGCCGGCCGGATGATAGCCGCCAGCCTCAATACCACGGACGAAGCCAAGTCCATCGGTCAGGTCGCCATGCCAGCCACCGTTGTTGCTTCGGCGGACAAGACTGGCAGCGCCGGCGATCTTCGCGCGGGAGGTCAGGGTCGCGCATTGTTTTGACGCTGAAAACTTGTGAGGCGCTGTCGCAATGAAGCCTGTGATATTCCGCACCGAATGGAGCGAGGTCACGACCTGCTTGAAGTCGTCTCCTGCTACATGGAAAGGCACCACCATCGTGTTCCGGCCCAGACGCACGAATTCGGCGGTGAGAAGTGCCGGGGCTTTCACCTGGAAAATCGGGTCACCCAGAATCGGCACCAAAAGAGTGGAACCATCAAGCAGAGTCCTCATTGCGGTTGTCCTCTGACGTGGGAAGCTGTTGACCTTGGACTGCCTGGAATTGCTCGTATCGCACCAAAGAAGCGGCGCAGTTTGACATGAGATTTGCAACGTAAACTGCTTCGTAGCGGAAGCTGAGAGAAACCGTGTTGGAGCTATTCGATGGCGCGCACCCTCACTATGGGCGCGACGTCTCAAACGTCTGCGCTCCCACGGTCCGCTTGGCGACAGATATTGCGAGCAAAGCTCCGGCCATAGCGACGGCCGCGGCAATAAACGGGAGATAGTACGCGGAAGTCCCGGCGTTGATCAGGAAACCGCCAAAGAATGCTCCAAGCGAACTGCCGAGGTAATTCGCAGAGCTGTTCAACGCGACTGCAGCCGCACCGGTATCACGATGAATTTCAAGCAACGCGTGCTGCTGTGGCGCCTGTGTTGACCAGCCAAGCAAGCCCCATGCAAAAAACGCGGCAAGGCCAACCCAGTTGAGGGGCATCACTAGCGGCAGAACGGCAAAGACAATCGCAAGCAGTGCCGCAACACGAACAATGACAAAGCGCGGCCTCCTGGACCTGTCGAGAATGTGACCAATAGAGAAACTCCCGATAACGCCTCCAAGACCCCATGCCCAAAGATAGAAAGGCAGACGTGACGCCATGCCGACGTCAACGAGCATTGCCGTGACATAAGTGTAAAGCCCCAAGCTTGCGATGCTGACGAGAAGGGTGACACCGACGATACCAACGATCCGCCGGTCATGAAGGAGAGACAAGCGCTGTCCCAAAGATGGTGGTGCGGGCGGACTGACCGCAGGAAAGAACCATAGGATACCCAGAAGGGCGATCACTCCGAATCCCGCGACAGTCCAAAACGTCCACTGCCAACCGAGATGCTCGGCAACCAGCAATCCTATGGGAACCCCCAGGACCGTTCCGAGACACATTCCACCGAGGATAAGGCTCAGAGCCCTGCCTTTCCGGGCAGCATCGACCAGAAATGCGACCGATGATCCAGCGAATGGAGCATAAAGGCCCGCTCCAGCTCCCGCAATTGCCCGTGAAATCATAAGGATAGAAAAGGAAGGAGCCATAGCGCTGAGAATATTCGCAGCAATGAAGATCGAAAGTGCGGCAGATAAGACAAGACGTGCTGAATGCCCCGTCAAAACAGTCGCAAAAACGGGGGCCGACAACGCATATGAGAGCGTGAATATAGCCACGGACATGCCCGCTGAAGCCACCGAGATGTCGAAAGCGGAAGATATTTGTGGCAGCAGCCCCGCAACCACGAAAGCATCAAAGCCCAGCACAAAGTTGCCAAGCGATAACAGGTAGATCGACTTGTGCACGGACGAGATTCCTTCATCAGCGGGACTCTTAGCCATAGATCGAAGAAAACTCGCGTGGTTACTCCAGTAGGTTTACCTAAGGAGAATTACCGCGATGATTGCAGAAACGACCTTGGATGGGTATCAGTTGTCTTTGAGCCAAATGTCTCAGAAAGAAGCCTCGTAAGGAAGTTCAGTATTTCGGGATGAAAATTGCTTAAAAGGCAACGCTCGCCGCTGAAGGCAAGTGGCCACGCATCAACAGGGGACGAGTTCAGATAGGTCCCGCCGCCATTGATCGGCAGCATCATCGGCCCCTGGGATCATAGTTACAGTGCCCTGAGAGCAACCGGCGAATGCGTTATTGCCGTCCCGACGGTAGATCTTGCGGAAGTGGTCGTCGATATCAGCAACTGCTCAGGCGATGCCGCCGATAAGTTTGATCGCTTTGGTTTGACACCGCAGCTGGCAGCAGCGTGGAAGCGCCGCTGATCAAGGAGTGCCTCGCGAACATCGAGTGCAGGATCGCCGATACCAGCCTCGTTGATGAGTACAATCTCTTCATCCTCAAAGCAGAGCGAATCTGGATCGACGCAGGCCGCAAGGAGCGGCGAACCCTGCATCATTGCGGTGACTGCGGCTTCACCGCCGATGGAAATGTGCTCGACCTGAGCGAACGCATGGTGAAATGGCGCCACTTGCCGCGCTGACGCTGTTCGAGAGGAATATGAAGGCTCCGCGCGCGTCCCCTTTTGAACTCCGTCACCTGCGCCACTTTGGGCTGCCGACCACGGAAGCTTCCGAAAGGCTGGCACTGCGCTCGGCATTCAGGAGCCAGCGTATCCGAGATCTCGATATGGTTAAGGCAGAATCTAGGAAAAGCAGCATTTCTCGACATGGTAATTTTTCGTGGCATCGGCGAAACTGTTCATTCTAATTCGACGATTTAAAAGGATTTTTTGTGACCATTTATGATCGAGTGGGGACATTCGCTACTGAGAGCAGTGGTAAGCGTCAGTTAAACCCGGCCCGCTCACAATGCCGTCCAGCTCGTCGACGCAGAGAAACTTCTTTTCCGGTGAGAGGCAGACGATCGGCCGCGTAACCTAGTGGATGTAACCGCTGTGCTCCGATCATCAGAAAGCTAGAAGCTTAGCGAGGACGGCAATTGCTACCAATGTGACGGCGCTCGCGAATGAGATTTTCGCAATGCGAACTTGTCGTTGCCGACGGCGAACACTGTCACCTGACCAGTCGTATGGCTTATAGCGCATTATTGATACAGAAATTCGCTTCCAAGAATTGTTCGGTCTAAAATATGTGGAGCTGCGAGGTTTAGCAGAGCATAAACCACCTGCTCGCGGTCCCATCCCGCATCGACCGCCAACTCAATCAATTTGCTCACCGATGGTTCAAGGGCAAACTGGCATTCTTCCTGATATCTCGGACCTTCATCGGGCGCCCGGCTCGGGCCGTTGATTTTCGTTTTTGCTGTCATCGCCGCCTGTTTTCATGTGGAGGGCACAGTCCGGTAATCGAACCCCTGCCCTACCCGCCTTTGAGGCGCAAAGTGAATTCAGGCCAAGACAGGAGCGGTTAGAGCACCAATTTCTGCAATATGCCCGTTAGGTGCAGACCCACTCCCTGATTTCGCATTGCGTTCCGCTTGCTTCGCATTTCTGCAGGGACAGGTTTTCCGCCTCCTTTCGATTGGGAGCGGATGTTGCGCCCCAGATCGATATCCCTGCGGGCGAGATCTTGCTCACGGCCAGGGCTCCGCACGCGTTGTATGGAAATCCGCTTCCGTCGTTATCGTCCCAATGACGATGGTTTCGGAATGTTGTGACGACCGAACATGCCGAGCCGCCCGCGCGCTCGCAATGGCGCAATGCATTGGCCCCAGCCTCGGCTCGTTTATCGGCACCCCAGAAGAAGCCGTGCTTTCGGTCGATCTTCGAAAACGCGATCGCTGCCCAGATGCCATGTTGTTCGACGGGTGGCGCAGGGTCGGCCTCGACCTGAGCCGACGCGTCCGGAGGCGGCTGGATCAAATCAGCGGCGGACGCGGGCTGGAGCAAAAGCAGCGCAATAGCCGTGGCAATCGGCAAGGGTTTCATGTTCATGAAAGTCGGTCCTCTGGACTGAAAGTTAAGGCCGTCCTCATTTTCGCGCTGCCTGTGCGACTGAGATGGCAACACAGGCTTGGGAGGACGGAAGGAGCATGAGCTGTCCGCCATTGTTGGCCAGGTCATAGACGATGGTCTGGCTGAGGTCGGACCTTTTGGTGCTCCCCGCCGGCAGGATCTTGGCGACGGCATCGCAAGTCTGTTGATACGGCACGATCCTGATCATCGTGCCTTCGCAGCTCGAACCATTCGGCGACGCGACGATAAGGCCCGCGGCCGGTCCCGAATAATCCTTAGACGCGATGTTGAGGCCAACCAAAGACCGTATGGCGTGCTTGTCGGGTTCAGCGGGGCTCCAGTCACTCTGGACACTGTATTTCGCGCCTCCGGTGAGAAGCTGCCCGAGAACCGGGAACACGGTCCCACAGGCCTGGATGCCGGCCTCTTTGGCATGGGCAAGAAAGGGAGTATTGGGCAAATTTGGATCGGCGGCCGATGGCGCCGCGGCGACTTCCTGCGAAAACAGGTTCTGGATAGCAGGAAGCTGCATCGCGCCGAACCCGGCTCCCGCGACCAACACGATCCCCAGAGCCGAAAAAGCGGCCATGCGCAGCCAGGATTTTTTCGGCGTTGATTTGCTCTCGGCTTCTTCAGCTTCCACCGAAGGATGGCCCTGTGTTGCGTTGTTTCGGGACATGATCCGGTCCTGAATCGATTGTTCTGTCATGGTGAACTCGCTTCATTTGATCGCCGACAGGGCTGTGGCGAGCCCTTTCAACGATGCTGTGACGGAGATTTTCTCTCCGGTTGTCGTGGAATACGAAATGGTCGGTTGGGCCTCTTTGCCGATCTGCTCGCGCATGATCGGCCCGACGGGAACCATCCCGACACAAACGGTATCATTGCAGCCGTCGAACGCGACCTGCACGGGTTTGTCCCGACCCGGAAAAGCGAGAGAAATCCTGCCCTTCGCATCGGCATTGGAGCCGGTACGCAGGATCATGAACGGCTTGCCGTCCTCGGTGGCTGCGAGCGACCAACTGAACATCAACCTGCCCGTCCCGTCGGCGATCGCCTGGCTGACATTGCAGACCATCTGCTTGGCTTTCAGGTTCTCGTCGCAGACCAAGGTCCAGTTCTCGAAAGGCGTGATCGTCCGACGGTACTTCCCCAGCGGCACGCCTTCAGGAACGGCCACCTCGGATGGCTTGATGTGAAACTCCCGCTGCACGGAAGAAACCTCCTGTCCGGCGGCTGGCGGGCTGCCGGACAGGAGTAGGCAAGCTACAACCATGCGGGCATGGGGGTTTGTCATAGCCTGCCTGAACATGGACGGCCTCAGTTGAGCGTGAAGCTCAGGCCGGCGCCAACACCCCACTTACCGCCGGCAGTGGTGGCGGAAAGATTGGTGCGCAGGCGGCCGTCTTCGCTGGTATAGCCGGCGCCGAAGGCAAGAGCGCCTTCTCCGCGCCAGAAGCCGCCACCGACTGCAACGCTTGCCTTGCCCGGACGGTCATCGTAGCGCAGCGATGCCGCGGCCAGGCCGATTGCGGCGGCCTGTCGTGCCTCGCTCCGCACTTCGCCGATTTCCTGGTTCAACTGTCCGAACTTGTAGTCGGTGTAGTTGTTGGCCTGGTTCAGTGTCGTGACGGCGACCTTATCGGTATAGGCATTCGACGTTTCGATCGCGTAGTTGACGCGATTGTCGGTATATGATTTCGACTCATTCAACGTGGTCGAAAGCCCTTCCTTGAGCTGCCCGACATTGGCCGCGTCGGTATCCTTGACGCCGGCGGCGACGTTGGAGATCAGGACCGGCGCATTCGGATCGCCGCCGACGAGCGTGACCGAATTGGCCCTGCTGCCGTCGGGGTTCTTGTCATACATGACCGCGCCGTCGGCCACTTCGCCGATTTCCCCACTGAGGTTATCGATGGCCTGATTGGTGGCATGAAGCTGGGAGCCGTTGACCGCGTCGGTGGAGGTTTCGGAGATCCGACCCGCCGCGACATTGGTTATGGTCCGCTCAGCATCCTTGTCACCAACGCTGACGGTGCCGACCGGAGCGGTGCCGGCGAATTTGTAGTCGGTGCCATTGATCGTCGTGCCGGTGGTAGCGACGGCTTCCTGAGTCACTGAGCCAGATCCAAGCGCAACATCATTGGCATTGTTGGCCTTGGCCCCTTTGCCGATCGCGATGGCGCCATCCGCGCCCGTGGCGGTTGTCGCACCGTTGCCCATGGCGATGCTGCCATCACCATTTGCAATGGCCTCGGGTCCGATCGCAACGCTCTCCTGACCGACTGCCTGACTGTCCGGCGCCGACGAATTCGTGTGGAAGTATTTGATGCCTCCGCCATTGTCGATGTTGTCAATTCGTGAACTGACATTGGTCACGCTCTGGCTGAGGCCGCCAAGTGCATCGCCCACATTGTCATGGGTAACGTTAGTCACATTGCCGTTCGGATCAATCGCCGCAATCTGATAAGAAGGCGCCGACAGCGTGCCATCCGGCAGGACCGATACACCGTAATCACTGCCTCCCAGATGGTTGGCGATGCTGTTACCCATGCCCCACAACTGGCTGCCGTTGATGGCGTCGAGAGACGAAGCGCCGATCATGCCGGGAGCGACGTTGGTGATGCGCAGACTGCCCGCGTCGATGCCGGTGGTCGTGATGCTCGGACCGCCGGCAATGGTCAGGCCGGTGCCATCGATATAGGTGTCGCCCACCGTGATCGAATTGCCGATCACAAGATCGTCGGCGAGATCGAAGGTAACGTCGTTGCTGTCAGCGGTTTTTGCGACCTTGATATTGCCGTCGGTGTTGCTGAGGTCGACCGTATCGCCCGGGGCGACCTTGCTCACGTTCTCGCCGCTTGCCGAGATGTTCCAGCCGGCATTGGCGGTCTCGGCCACCTCGTTAAGCTGGTCGACATTGACCGCGTCGGTACCGTCGACGCCGGCAGTGACGCCGGTGATCCGGCCGCTGCCATCGGCGTTGATGACGACATCGCCGAACTTCGGCGCCTCGGCCATCAGGAGCTGAAGATTGCCGTCGGCGTCGACCTCGGTGCGTAGGTTCCCGCCGCTATAGGCGCCGATCGTGGTGCCGCCGCCGACGATGTTCATGGTCTCGCCAAGCTTGCGGGCCACCGAGCCGGAATTGCCCGCGAAGGTCAGCGGGGTGTCGGCCAGTTCCGTCACCGAGTTGTCGACATACTCCTTGTTGGCAATATGCGTGTTCTCTGTGATCGGGCCGTCATAGTGGGCGCCGCTGTTGTCGACATAGAAGTTGTCGCCAGCTGTCAGGTTTGTCGTGGTGACGCTGTCGCCGTTGATGACCGTGCCCCCCACCGTGATCGAGTTGCCGATCTCGAGATCGTCCGCCAGATCGAAGGTCACATCGTTGCTGTCGGCCGCCTTGGCGACGACGATGTTGCCGTCGGTGTTGTTCAGGTCGACCGAGCCACCAGGCCCGACATTCGTCTGGTTCGCACCCTGAGTCGAGATGTTCCAGCCGGCATTGGCGGTCTCGGCGACCTCGTTGAGCTGGTCGACGTTCACCGCATCGGTGCCGTCGACGCCCGCCGTGACGCCGGTGATCCGGCCGCTGCCATCCGCATTGATGACGACATCGCCGAACTTCGGTGCCTCGGTCATGAGGAGCTGAAGATTGCCGTCGGCGTCCACTTCGGTGCGCAGGTTCGCACCGCTATAGGCGCCGATCGTGGTGCCGCCACCGGCGATGGTCATCGTCTCGCCAAGCTTGCGATCGACGCTGCCGGAGTTGCCGGCGAAGGTGAGCGGGGTGTCAGCCAGTTCCGTGACCGAGTTGTCGACATAGCTCTTATTGACGATGTGGGTTTCGTCGGTGATCGGGCCGTCATAATGCGCCCCGCTGTTGTCGACGTAGAAATTGTCGCCAGCTGTCAGGTTTGTCGTGGTGACGCTGTCGCCGTTGATGACCGTGCCCCCCACCGTGATCGAGTTGCCGACCTCGATATCGTCTGCGAGATCGAAGGTGACGTCGTTGCTGTCGGCCGCCTTGGCGACGACGATGTTGCCGTCGGTGTTGCTGAGATCGACCGAGCCGCCCGGCCCGACATTCGTCTGGTTGGCACCCTGGGCCGAGATATTCCAGCCTTGATTTGCCACCTCGCTTACGTGCTCCACGGCCTGGTTCGTGGCATGAAGCTGCGATCCATTGACAGCGTCAGTCGAGGTCGCGCTAAGCTCGCCAGCCGCGACGTTGACGATCTGCCGCTCTGAACCCTCGGTGCCGACGCTCAGGACGCTCGCGGGATTGCCGCCGGCGAAGGCGTAGGTCTGCCCGTTGATGGTGACACCAGCAACGGAGGTTGCAGCCCTCGTAACCGACCCCGCACCGATGGCGACGGAACCCTCTTCAGTCGCCTTCGCTCCCCAGCCAAGTGCAAGGCTGCGGACTCCGGCTGACGTCGCCCCATTACCGATGGCAACCGACTCGTCACCGAGCGCCCCCATCGTTCCACTACCGTCAGTCCAGCCGAGTGCGATGGCTCCGCCACCTGATGCGTTGGCGTTGTTGCCAATCGCCGTGGCGAGATCACCGGATGCCGTTGCCGTTGTGCCGATAGCGACAGCCGAGGTCCCCGAGGCGCTCGAGTTTTCTCCCATGGCCAAGCTGTGATCGCCTGAAGCCGTGGTGTTGAAGCCGAGCGCAGTAGCACCTTCACCCGACGCCGAGGCGAGGACGCCCGCGGCCAAGCTATTTTCTCCAGTGGCGCCGTCGTTATTGTAGTTGCCGCCGACGGTCCCGCCGTCGTTGACGCTGTAATAATGCGTCGCAGACGCATCGACGTGCTCGCCAAGAGCTTTCAACTGCGCGACATTTACGGCGTCACTATCTTGCGTGCCGGCCGCAACGCCGGTGATCTGGCGATACTGGCCATTGGCGGCATCGCCGATCGAGAGTGCCCCCAAGGTGCTGGTGGTGGCGTTGATCGCCGCAGGATCAGCGCCTATCGGAACATAGCCTGATATCCCGGCCGCGGTGTTCGCTACCGAATGGCTGCCCAGGGCAACGCCATCGGCCACCGACGCTTCAGCGTGTGCTCCAAGCACAGTCGCGCGGTCGGCACCTGCCTGAATATTGTTTCCCGTGCCAACAGCGGTGGCCTCATTGGCCATGACGGTATTGCCACTGCCGAAAGCGTTCGAGTCCTCACCGTAGGCGCTATTCATGCGCCCCACGGCAGTGCTGCGGATACCCCCGGCGTCGTTGGCGAAACCGACGCTCGTGGTTTCGTCTTCACGAGCGATGTTGGCGCCACCGATAGCAGTGGAGTAAAAACCCTCCGCAATACTCTGCGCACCTATGGCCGTGGCGTAAGTGTCTTCTGCGCGGCTGTACAGGCCCATAGCGAGAGAACTAGTTCCGCTCGCTACGTTGTAGGCACCAAACGCCGCCGAAGCTCCTCCACTCACGTTATTACCTTGTCCCACGGCAGTGCCGCTCTCGATGGCGACCGTGTTCAGCGATCCGATCGCCACGGAGCCTCTACCGGTAACGGTATTCCTAAAACCTACCCCGGTTGCCGCCTCCGAAGTTTGCCCGTCCACCATATTGCGGTCGCCGATGGCGACATCTGACGTACCGACGGCGACACTTTCCGTGCCCGCTGCAAAGCTCCGATCCCCGCTAGCGGTGTTTAAGACGCCGACTGCGCTGCTGTTCGTCCCGGAAGCCGTGTTGGAGAAGCCGAAAGCATTGCTCCAATCGCCATTTGCGAAATTGGCGCTGCCCATCGCGCTGCTCAGATTGCCCGAAGCCGAATTGCCTTGGCCAACGGCCGAAGCACCTTCGTTGCTCGCGATATTGCCGCCACCGATCGCGGAACTGTAGGTGCCGGATGCTGAGTTGTTGTTGCCAACGGCAGTGCTCATATCCCCCGATGCCGCAGCGCCATCGCCTACGGCGAGAGAAGACGAGCCGGAAGCGGCCGCGCGATATCCGACCGCCGTGCTGCCAACCGCTGATGCCGTGCTGTCGGTACCGACTGCCGTGGCGTTGGTGCCCGCCGCGGATGCGCGAACACCAGCCGCCAGAGCATTGGAGCCCGTCGCACCGTCGTTGTTGTAGTTGCCGCCGGCCGCACCACCGTCATTGACGCTGTAGTAGTGCGTTGCCGTGGCATCGACATGTTCTCCAAGAGCATTGAGCTGCGAGACATTGACCGCATCCGTATCAGCGGAGCCGGCCGCCACATTGGTAATACGGCGCTCCGAGCCAGCCGAGCCGACCGACACTTCACCCACTGGAGCGATTCCGGCGATTCCAGTCAGATCTCCCGTGGGTGTGAAAGCCGTATTGGCCAGCGTGCTGCCGTCAGCGACGCTACCTGCGCCAAGAGCCACACTGTTTTCCGCCGTCACTTCGGCCAGGCTTCCCAGCGCAAGTGAATTGTCTGCGGCCGCATTGCTGCCTGCGCCGACAGCGGTTGCGAACCGCCCTGTTGCTCTGGCATTGCTGCCGTGGGCGACTGTCGAGATGTTCTCCGCATGGGCGCCCCAACCGATCGCTACGCCAGCTCTTCCGCTTGCCACGCTGCCATTGCCGGCGGCGATCGCGTTCAGACCGCTGGCCTGGCTCGTGAAGCCAATCGCAACGGCCGTCTGACCTGCGGAAGAACTACCCGTACCTACCGCAATCGACTGGGTGCCAGTTGCGTTGGCCTCCGTGCCGAGCGCGAGGGCACCGGCATTGTAGCCATTCAGCGTGCCGGTGAAACCATCTGCGAACGCACCGTCGCCGATGGCGAGACTGCTTGCCCCGGCTGCCTGCGCGCCGTTACCAACCGCCACAGAGGATTCTCCCGAAGCGACGCTTTCCGTACCCGCTGCGAAGCTTCGATCTCCGCTGGCGGTGTTAAGAACGCCGATGGCGCTGCTGAACGTGCCATCTGCCGTATTTTGGGCGCCGACGGCGGACGCTGCGGCGCCCGAGACCCGATTATTGACGCCAACCGCACTCGCGCCATCAGCCGAGGTCCTGTTGTTGTTGCCGATCGCGCTGCTGGCATTACCGGAGGCTTCATTTCCGTATCCCAGTGCGCTGCTTGCCGTGCCACGTGCCTCGTTATTGCGGCCGATCGCAGAACTCTGATCGCCGACGGCCTCGTTATCGGAGCCGATCGCGTTGCTCCATTCCCCGCTGGCGACGTTCCGGTAGCCGACTGATGTGCTGAAATCGCCTGAAGCCTCGGCCTCGATGCCGGCAGCCAAGGAATTATTGCCGGTCGCGCCGTCGTTGTTGTAGTTGCCGCCGGTCATGCCGCCGTCGTTGACGCTGTAGTAGTGGGTCTTCCCGGCTTCGACCTCGTCAGCCAAATCGGTCAACTGAGAGACATTGACCGCATCGGTGTCGGCAACGCCCGCAGCAATACCGGTGATCCTGCCGCTGCCATCGGCATTGATGACGACATCGCCGAACTTCGGCGCCTCGGCCATGAGGAGCTGAAGATTGCCGTCGGCGTCGACTTCGGTGCGCAGGTTCGCGCCGCTATAGGCGCCGATCGTGGTGCCGCCGCCGACGATGTTCACCGTCTCGCCGAGCTTGCGGGCCACCGAGCCGGAGTTGCCGGCGAAGGTCAGCGGCGTGTCGGCCAGTTCCGTGACCGAGTGGTCGACGTACTGCTTGTTAGCGATATGCGTGTCCTCGGTGATCGGGCCACTATAGTGAGCCTCGTTGTTCATCACCGAAAAGCTGTTGCCGAGATGGGTGTCGCCCACCACCGTCAGGTTGGTAGTGTTGACGCTGTCGCCGTTGATGACCGTGCCACCGACGGCGATCGAGTTGCCGACCTGCAGATCGTCGGCCAGGTCGAAGGTGACGTCGGCACTGTCGGCCGTCTTGGCAACGACGATGTTGCCATCGGTGTTACTGAGGTCGACCGAGCCGCCCGGTCCGACATTGGTCTCGTTCGCGCCACCCGCCGAGATGTTCCAGCCTTGATTTGCCACCTCGCTTACGTGCTCGACAGCCTGGTTTGTGGCATGGAGCTGCGATCCGTTGACGGCGTCAGTCGAGGTCTCGCTGATTTCGCCGGCCGCGACGTTGACGATCTGCCGCTCTGACCCTTCGGTCCCAACGCTGACAACGCTGGAAGGCGTGCTTCCGGCAAAGGTGTAAGTCTGGCCGTCAATAGTGATACCGGAGACCGAAGCAGCTTCGCGCGTCACCGAGTCTTCGCCAAGGGCAACGCCACCTTCATGAAGGGCCTGCGCACCAGGCCCAAGAGCCAATGCGCGATCTGCGGTTGCCTCTGCGAAGCCGCCGAGTGCGACTGCCTCCGAACCAGACGCACTGCTCGCACCGCCAACGGCCACGCTATTGTAACCGGACGCCTCTGCCGTCGATCCGAAAGCGGATGCGAATTCGCCCGTGGCGTTCGCGCGCTGGCCGAAGGCTGCGGCATTGTCTGCCGTGGCCTTCGCATTGAAGCCAAGCGCGGTAGCACTCAGGGCTGATGCCTCTGTATCGTAACCGATCGCAACACCCTGTTGGCCAGCGGTAGCCTGATCACCGATCGCCACGCCGAACTCTTGTTCGACCGATGAACGCACGCCGATGGCAATGCCCGACTGAGCTTCCGCCGCCACCGTGCTCTCACCGCCAAGTGCGATGGAATCGGCTGCGGCGGCCTGCGCGCCACGAACATTGTTGGCGCCGACCGCAATCGCTCCGGCTCCCGTTGCGCGGGTCGAATTTGCTTCTGAAAGCGCCGTCGTGCCGTTTCCAGCGGCACTGCCAATGGCAACAGAGTTCGTGGCAGTTGCCTGGCTGCCAAAGCCGAGCGCGGTGCTGCCGGTTCCGGTCGCCCGGGTTTCGACGCCGAGAGCCGTTGCCCATTTGGCCGCATCAGCATTGAATCCGATCCCCGTCGCTCCCTGACCTGTGAGATCGACAAAGGTGCCGTAGCCGGTCACCCCCAATTGGTTGTTGCCCTTGGCGTCGCACCCGGCCACAGTTGAATAGGTGCCTGACCCATCGGTCGCTTGAGTGCTTGTCAAGCCGTTCCCCAAACGACCAACTGACGGCGTGGCGCCACCTTGCACACAAGTGGTTTTGGTATCGATCGTGTTCGCAGAGGCGGGAACGCTCACTCCCAGCACGGAAATCGCGACGGCCGCCCCCGCGCCCAGCGCACCCAGCCCAAGACGCTTGCAGCCCAATCCCAGCGTCATATGCGCAAGCCGCAAGATCGCCATCAGCCGACGGCGGAGCGAGCGGGTGTTGGCCGCGCCCGCAATCCAGCTCTGAATAAATCCGGGCCGTCGTATCGGGCGCTTGGAAAGCATTGGTATAGACATCGTTTCTTCCTTAGTTACTGCCGCCATCACTGGCCCTGGCCGCCGGCGAACTGGTCATGTCATTGTTTGAGATCAATGGATTGCGTAGTTGTTCGAGAAGGCTTTGCCCGTCCCGAATTCCAAGCTGCTCAATGGAGACAAACGCCTTCTGAACCCCCTCGTGGGACGGCTTTGGCACCATGCAAAGGGCGTTTTCGATCCTCTCCGGCGTAAGCGACCGGAGCAGAAGCGTTCGACATGCATCGAGATGCGCTGTCGGCTCGTGGTCACCAAAGAACGGGGTGGTGAGGCCGAGAACGTAAAGTGCGTAGAGGTAGTCGATTTCTTCGGTCGAGACCTGCCCGGAGTAACGCCCCTCCAGCGCGCGCCAGGCTGCTTGCGCCTTCGGCTCGAGCAGCTTCGGGTCGTTGTACATGAAAGATGGGAAGGCAGCGTTCATGACTGCCCTCCCCCTGCTTCGGAGGTCCGCCAGTATTCCCGAAGCTTGTTGCGGATCGTGCGGAGCGAAACGCCGAGCATGTCAGCAGTGCGCGCCCGGTTGCCATGGCAATGGCGCAGGGTTTGCAGAATGACCCTGCGCTCCACATCGGCGAGCGTCTGCCCCACCAGTCGGCGCGCAGCCTGGTTGGCTGTTTCCGTTCCCGTCGCTTCCGGACCGGCCGCAAGATGGCAGATGACGTGATCGATCAACCGTTCGTCGCTGGCGGTGACCACAATCACGCCTGAATAGGGCGTTTCTTCCCGAAAGACGAACAAACCGGTCTCGCCGTCGATCAGGACGGCAGCCGTCTCTCCAATGAGAAGCTGTGGCGCCTCACCCTCGGTGAGCATGATTGACGGCGCATTCTCAGGTGCGGCTTCATCATGGAACAAGGCATGGAGCTCGGAGCGAAGATAAGAGAGGCGCGCACGCTGTAGCGAAAGGCTGTGGCACGGCGAATGAGCACGCTTGCCGAAAACAGGCTGCGTTTTTCCGATATCGACAGCATTACCTGCACCACGGCGGCCGAAGCTACCGAGGACTGTGCACAAGCCATTGGAACCGAACAGCGAGGGCTTCTCGTTCATGCGAGCTCCCGCGCGGCCCAGCCGATCCAGCCCGCCAGTATTGAAAATACAACGAGCCCGGCCGCTGCGTAGAAGCTCCCGGCAAATACAAATCCCATGATCGCGCCGGAGATCGCCGAGATACCCGCCGTCAGCACTGTTGCCCGCCCGCGATCGGCGTCCTGACAGCTCGGGCAGGTGCTTACCTGGTCCTGATGAGGCAGGGATTCGTGCTCTTGAGGTCTCATGACACGACCCCTTCCGAGGCTACATGCTTTGCCTTGCACCCCTTCACGGGCTGAGACAGGTGATATCCCTGAAGGTGGGTCGCGCCGGCACCTCGCGCGCAGTTGGCCTCGTCTTCGGACTCGACACCTTCGATGACGACGATCGGCGCAAAGCAGCCGGCCAGCCCGACCATATGCGAGAGACTATCGCCGCCATTGGGCGACCGGTGGATATCCCAGAGAAACGAGGCGTCGATCTTGACGATGTCGACGGGCGTCAGGCGGAGAACTTCCGGCGAGGCAAAGCCGGTTCCGAAATCGTCCAGAGCAACGCGGCATCCCAGTCGCCGGATATCCGCAAGCATCATTGCGGATAGCGTTAGATCCTTCAGCGCACGCGTTTCGGTCAATTCGAGAACAAGCCGGTTCGCAAGCTGGGCACGCGCTGCGACTTGACGGAGGATCACATTCCAGGTCGCGGCATCCACCAAATTGTGGGCAGACAGGTTGCATCCGAGAACCGCATGAGGATCCGCCTCCAACATGTCCAGGACGAGGGCAAGCACATGCCGGTCGAGCATTGGCGTTTCGCCCAGGATCTCAAGCAGCGGGACGAAATCACTGGCGCCATACATGCACCCGTCGCTTCCCGTCAGATGCGCGGAGCACTCGCCATAAAGTATTTGGTCCGTATTCGATGCCGCATGGATGCCTTGAACATCGAGCCCAACACGATCGTCAGCAATCGCTTCCGCGACCAGATCGGCGCACTTTGTGTCAAGAATATCAAGCTGCCCGAGCATGACCGCCCTCCCTTGTCCAAGTGAAGGGTGCTGCGTGCATGATCCTGGAATCTGGTGTCCGAAAGTAACGCTGCGGCCAAACTGCCGAAACGATGGTCGATTCGAGACACTTTTTCTTTGAAGAACCTGATGGCGCACAATTGGCAAGATTCCATACCGACCGTTCCATCTGGAACGAATCGCGCTTGCGCCCCGCTAACTCAACTTCATCCCTCTTAGACCGGCAAAAACGCCAGATCCATTTCCTTGCCCCCATGCGCACCAAGGGTTCCCTTGTTGTACATCAGAGAAAAGGCGGTTTTTTACTGTTATCCGACGACTTTGTCGGAATTTAAGCAGTGATTTTTGGCCTTACGGGCAATGGGCGAAAGGGAACCATTATTGTCAAGAATGGGGCGCTTGGAAGACGAAACGATGGTCAAATGGACGGTGGCGGCGGGTGCGTGAAGCGTCGTGCCAAGGATGTCTACTTGGAGCAACGCCGCAATCGGCGGGAAGTAGAATCTATGAAGATTGGTTATGCTCGGGTCTCAACGGAAGAACAGAAGATGGACCTTCAAATGGAGGCCCTGAAAAGATCTGGGTGCGAGCAAATTTTTGTTGATCGCGGCGTTTCAGGAAGTCTGTTTGATAGACAGGGCCTCGACGCTGCGCTCGAATACCTGAATACTGGCGATATGCTTGTGGTTTGGCGACTTGACCGGCTTGGGCGTTCACTATCGAAGCTGATCGAGCTGGTGGAGCAACTGGGCAAAATGGGGGTGGAATTCCACTCCCTTTGCGAAAGCATCGACACCAGCTCGTCCGGCGGGCGGCTGATCTTCCATGTCATGGCGGCGCTTGCTGAGTTCGAGCGTTCGTTGATCAGCGAGCGCACCCGGGCCGGCATGCAAGCCGCAAGGGAGCGAGGCCAGCACCTTGGCCGCCCACCTTCTCTGACAGCCGAACAGGTTGATGAGGCGATCATCGCGGTCGAAATGAACGGTGAATACATCACCGACGTTGCGCGCCGTTTCGACGTCTCCAGGCGAAGCTTGAGACGCTTGATGAGGATGCGACTGGAACGGCAGGCAGGATGACCAGCATCGTTCCAAGCATTGGAAGGGCTCAACTCTTCCGATTGCGGCGGATATCGCTGGGTGTGAGACCCCAATAGCGTTGCATCATCGCGGTCATCTGACTTTGCGTGGCAAATCCTGCGATGGGGGCGATTTCACCGAATGTCAGAAGCTGCTGTTTTGCCAGATCCTCGACGAGGCGCAGCCGAAGCGTCGTTATATAATGATAGGGAGCCTGCCCCGTTGTTTCTCGAAATGCCCTGTTGAAATGGCTGGGAGATAGGCACGCAACAGCAGCCAGGTCAGCAACGCTGATCTTCCGGCTAATGTTGGCGCGAATGAAATCGTCCACGCGCTTCAACGTGTGGACGCTCATCCCGCCCTGCTTTGCGCCGCGAAACCTCGAACGCGCACCGGCGTACCGTCTGAGCAGATGTGTCGCAAATACCGTCAGCAAGGAGTCCAGATAGATCTCGTTGACAGAGCCGTTTCGTGTGTGGCGGAACTCGGCTTCTATGAGCTTGGCAATCCTGTGGGCATCCCCATCGACTTGGCCTGAGCGCGGCAAGGCGAAATCGATCCTGTCGTCGTCATATTCCGCTATCGCCAACTGTTGGAAGCGTTCCGGCGCCAGTGCCAAAAGAAGGTTTTCCTTCGGTTGCCGCCACTCCGCGAACAGCTCCGCATTAGCCGGGACCAATTCAAGCGTTCCAGCAGGTGCACCGAACAGCCGGCGGCGGTCGCTGTTGAGTGTCATGATCCGCTCTGGCTGCGGGATCAACATGAGGATGGCATAGTGGACCTTGCTCGTAAATTCGATCGCATGCGGCCCAATCCGTGTCCTTGTTACGCTGCCGGAAGAGGCGTGAAGCTGAGGCCCCCACGCCGGCGGCACAATTGAAAGCATAGTCCCCCTTTCGCCCGAGCACATGAGCAGCGGCCATGATTGATTCGGTCACTGCTCAAAGATATCTATCGCTGGCAATTTCAGCTATGGCGGGAGGCCGTCAAAATGGCTGCGCGTTTTGAGTGAGACACGGTGGGGACCGGGAACCCGCGCCCGGTTGTGCTAAAGGTCCGTTTCGGGATCGAGCCGGCGTCCGGCGAAGTGGTCGGCGGCCTATAGAGCGGCCGCGGACGCAGAACTCGGCGAACTCGCGCCACGGGGACTTTGCAGGCCCGCTCGGGCCTACAAATAAGAGAGTTCGAGGCCACTGACATGGAGCCGGTTTTCGAAATCGAAGGTCTGCGCGTCGAATTCCCGCTGAGGGAGAACACCCTCGCCGCCGTGCACGACGTCTTTGCCGAGACATTCGCGCTGCTGGCCGGCCAGCTCGGCCGCAAAATGCGCCGTGAGGGCACAGCAATGCTGCGGCTGATCGATTCAACCCCCATCCCGCTCGGCAAGCTCTACGACTGGGCCAAGTCGAACGGCCGCATCCGTGGCATGAAGCTGCATATCGCCTATGATCCCAATGCCGATTGCCCACGTGTCCTCGACATCACCGACGCCAATGTCAATGCGGCAGGATACGCACCAAATCACCATGCGCATCGACCGTGTAGAGGGCCGACAGCATCGCGATCTGCGCGCCAACAAAACCCCGGAATTCTCCTAAGGCGGTGAAGAAGGCTGCCGGATGTGTCCAATGACGCAACCGGCCGTGATACTCATCCCGCTCGAAGTACGGATCACGGCGACGTTCCATGATGTCATCGAAGGTCCGGATCCTCAAGCTGGCGGTTCAACTTCTCAAAGCCTGTAATCTTCATGATTCGCTCTCCAAATTGCGGAGAAGAATACCACCTGCAATGGCAACAACAGAACTCACTTTAGGAGAAGAGCGAAAATCGCCTGTCTTTGTAGGTCGGAGCGCGATTAGCACCTTTCCCTTGTTGCAAAAGGCGGTTTCCTGTCTCTTCTAATCATCCCCGTTAGCGGCACGAGAAACCTCGCCGCGAGAAACAGGGACCATCGTGGCACATCATCACCATCATGACCGGGAGGTGATCTCTCGCAGCGTGCGGATGCTGCGCACGGCGCTTGGAGCGTCGGTCGTCCACTATCTCGAAGACCCCGCCGTTGTCGAGGTGATGCTGAACCCGGACGGTCGGCTTTGGGTGGACCGTCTGAAGGAAGGGCTTGCCGATACCGGCGAGGTTCTGTCGCCGGAAGACGGTGAGCGCATCGTGCGGTTGGTCGCGCACCATGTCGGTGCGGAAGTCCATGCAGGCAATCCCCGCGTCTCGGCCGAACTGCCGGAAACGGGCGAGCGGTTCGAGGGTCTGTTGCCGCCCGTTGTCACGGCGGCGGCCTTCGCGATCCGCAAACCGGCCGTCGCCGTGTTCACCCTGTCGGATTATGTGGCGGGCGGGATCATGACGCAGCAACAGGCTGACGTGCTGCGCATCGCCGTCGAGAAGCGGAAGAACATTCTGGTCGCGGGCGGCACCAGCACCGGAAAGACCACGCTTACCAACGCCCTTTTGTCGGAAGTCGCCAAAACATCCGACCGTGTAGTGCTGATCGAGGATACGCGGGAACTGCAATGCGCGGCCCAAAACCTTGTCGCCATGCGGACCAAGGACGGCGTGGCTTCACTGTCCGATCTGGTGAAGTCGTCACTTCGTTTACGTCCTGACCGCATCCCTGTCGGTGAGGTGCGCGGCGCGGAAGCGCTCGATCTCCTGAAGGCGTGGGGAACGGGGCATCCGGGCGGGGTCGGCACGATCCACGCCAATACGGCCATCGGCGCGCTTCGGCGGCTCGAACAGCTCGTGCAGGAAGTCGTTATCTCGGTCCCGCGTGCGCTGATCGCCGACACCATCGATGTGATCGCCGTCCTTTCCGGCCGCGGCTCCGCCCGCCGCCTTTCCGAAATCGCCCTCGTGGACGGGATCGATCCTGTCACCGGCGATTACCGCACCTTGTCCGCTCAACTTTCCGCTGACCGTCAACCGCTCCCGAAAGGAAAAGACGCATGAACACGTTTGCCCCGTCCGAACCTTCTATCCTTCGCCGTCTCCGCACACGTCTTGCGCAAACGACAGTGCTTGTGTCCGTCACGCTGCTGATGGCTGCACCCGCCCACGCTTCCGGCTCCTCGATGCCGTGGGAAGAACCGCTGCAACAGATTCTGGAGAGCATCGAAGGCCCGGTCGCGAAGATCATCGCCGTTATCATAATCATCGCCACCGGCCTCGCGCTCGCATTCGGCGATACCGGCGGTGGCTTCCGCAAGCTGATCCAGATCGTATTTGGTCTCTCGATTGCCTTCGCCGCGTCGAGTTTCTTCCTGTCCTTCTTCTCCTTCGGCGGCGGAGCGCTGATCGCATGACGGTGCTCTCTACCGAACAGGAAGAAGTGCGCGGCTTCTTTGCGCCGGTCCACCGGGCGCTGACCGAGCAGATATTGCTCGGCGGTGCTCCCCGTGCCGTGGCCATCGTCAACGGCACACTGGCAGGGGCCGTGGGCCTCGGCCTTCGTCTCTGGATTGCCGGTCTGGTGATATGGGCGATCGGCCATTTCGCAGCCGTTTGGGCGGCACGGCGCGACGCGCAATTCGTGGACGTCGGCCGCCGTCACCTGCGCTATCCCGCACATATGGCCGTTTGAGGGGAAGACCGCCAATGCTCAATCTCTCCGAATACCGAAAGAAGAATGCGGCGCTTTCCGACTTCCTGCCGTGGGCGGCGCTGATCGCACCGGGTGTCGTTCTGAACAAGGACGGCAGTTTCCAGCGCACGGCCCGTTTCCGTGGTCCCGATCTCGACAGCGCCACGCCGTCCGAACTGGTCGGCACCACGGCGCGGCTCAATGGCGCGCTACGGCGTCTCGGCTCAGGCTGGGCGATCTTCATGGAAGCGCAGCGCAACCCGGCCACCGAATATCCGACAAGCCTGTTTGCCGACAGTGCTTCCGCGCTTCTCGATATTGAACGCCGCGAACAGTTTGAAGAATCCGGGTTGCTCTACGAGAGCAGCTATTATCTCACCTTCGTCTGGCTGCCGCCGGCTCAAGAAGCCTCGCGCATGGAAGGCTGGCTTTACGAGGGCCGCGAACGCTCCGGCATCGATCCGCGCGAACTATTGAAAGGCTTCATCGACCGCACCGACAGGGTGTTGAACCTGGTCGAAGGATTTGTGCCGGAAGCGGCGTGGCTCAATGATGCCGATACGCTCACCTATCTGCATTCCACCGTTTCCACGAAACGCCATAAGGTTCGCGTTCCGGAAACGCCGATGTACCTCGACGCGCTTTTGGCCGATCAGCCGCTTGCCGGTGGGCTGGAGCCAAGACTGGGCGATTTCCATCTTCGCACCCTGACCGTGATCGGTTTCCCGACCGTAACCCTTCCCGGTATTCTCGACGACCTCAACAGGATCGCCTTTCCCTATCGCTGGTCCACGCGGGCGATCATGCTCGACAAGCTAGAAGCGACCCGGCTAGTGACGAAGATCAGGCGGCAATGGTTCGCCAAGCGGAAGTCGGTCGCCGCGATCCTCAAGGAAGTGCTGACCAACGAGCAATCCATCCTTCTGGATTCGGATGCCGCCAACAAGGCGGCCGATGCTGACGCGGCCTTGCAGGATCTCGGCTCCGATCAGGTCGGCGAAGCCTATGTGACCGCGACCGTCACCGTCTGGGATGCCGATCCGCGCATCGCCGACGAGAAGCTGCGTCTCGCCGAAAAGGTCATCCAGTCCCACGACTTCACGGCTATCGTGGAGACGGTGAATGCGATCGAGGCATGGATGGGCGGCATTCCCGGCCATGTCTATGCCAATGTCCGGCTACCGCCGATCAGCACGCTCAATCTGGCCCACATGATGCCGCTCTCGGCGGTCTGGGCCGGCCCGGAGAAGGACGAACATCTCGACGCGCCGCCGCTGTTCTATGCCAAGACCGAAGGCGCAACGCCGTTCCGCTTCGCGTTGCACGTCGGCGACGTTGGGCATACCGTGATCGTCGGCCCGACAGGTGCCGGCAAGTCGGTCCTGCTGGCGCTGATGGCCTTGCAGTTCCGGCGCTATGCGAATGCCCAGGTCTATGCGTTCGACTTCGGCGGTTCTATCCGCGCGGCGACATTGGCAATGCGCGGCGACTGGCAGGATTTGGGCGGCTCGCTCTCCGACGATACATCGCTCCTCAACACCGTGTCGCTCCAGCCGCTCGCCGGTATCCATGACACGCCGGAACGGGCATGGGCGGCCGACTGGCTGGTGGACATTCTGGTCCGCGAAGGCGTGGAAATCACGCCGGATGTCAAGGAACACCTCTGGACGGCGCTCACGTCTCTGGCATCCGCGCCTGTCGTGGAGAGGACCATTTCCGGACTTGCCGCATTGCTGCAATCAAACAGCCTCAAGCAGGCGCTTCGCCCGTATTGCATCGGCGGTCCCTATGGCCGGTTGCTCGACGCTGAGATGGAGTGGCTTGGTTCCGCCTCGGTGCAAGCCTTCGAGACCGAAGGGCTGATCGGGACCGGGGCGGCTCCTGCCGTGCTGTCCTATCTCTTCCATCGTATCGAATCCCGTTTCGACGGTCGCCCTTCACTTCTCATCATTGACGAGGGCTGGCGGGCGCTGGACGACGGCGGATTTGCGCAAAAAATCAAGGAATGGCTGAAGACGCTGCGCAAGAAGAATGTCTCCGTCGTCTTTTCCTCGCAGTCGCTGGCCGACATCGAAGCCTCTCCGATCGCGCCGGTCATTGTCGAAAGCTGCCCGACCCGCATCTTCCTCGCTAACGAACGGGCCATCGAACCTCAAATCTCATCCATCTATCGGCAATTCGGCCTCAATGACAGACAGATCGAAATCGTCGCCCGCGCCACACCGAAGCGGGATTATTACTGCCAGTCCCGACGCGGCAACCGCCTTTTCGAGCTTGGCCTTGGCCACATCGCGCTCACGCTTTGCGCTGCGTCCGACAAGGCCGCCCATGCCCTCATCGACGCGCTCATGAAGGACGGCGCGAAGCCGTATTTCCTAGAAGCATGGCTTGAGGCCAACGAGCTTCGCTGGGCGACCGATCTTATCCCCGACCTCACCAATGTCATCGACCAGTCCGCCGTAAGGAATGGTCAACCGCTCTCTGTTTCCCCGTCGTCCGAAGAGGAGTTCCCACTATGAGGCATACCGCTCGTTCCCCGCGTGCCCGTGTCATGGCCTGCGTCGTCAGCGCATCCGCCATCCTGCTGTCGGTTTCCCTGCAACTGGTCATCCTGCCCCTCACGGCTCAACCGGCCTCGGCGCTGATCGTCTATGACCCGACGAACTATTCGCAGAACCTTCTTTCGGCTGCGCGCGCGCTGGAACAGATTAACAATCAGGTGACGTCCCTCGCCAACGAGGCGCAGATGCTCATCAACCAGGCGAGGAACCTCACCAGCCTGCCGACCTCCTTGCTCTCGCAGATCGAAGGCAACTTCTCCGAGATGAAGTCGCTTCTCAATGAGGCGGACCAACTCGCCTACAATGTCCAGAATATCGAGACGCAGTTCAACGCCACTTATCGCGATTTTGCTTCCGGCGACCGCACAGCATCGCAACTGGTCTCTTCGGCGCAGCAGCGTTGGCAGCAATCGGTATCGGCCTTTGAGCATTCGCTGAAGGCCGGAGCGGTTACGGTCGAGAATATCGAAGGCACGCAGGAACAGACCAGCGAGCTTGTCAGCGCCAGCCAGTCGGCCGTCGGCCTGCTTCAGGCGACGCAGGCCGGCAACCAGCTCCTCGCCGTGCAGGCCAAGCAGATTTCCGACCTGACCGCCATGCTGGCCGCGCAGGGCCGCGCCACCGCTCTCGAACAGGCAAGACAGGCCGCCGCACAGGAGCAGGCCCGCGAGCAGTTTTCCCGCTTCATGAGCGGCACAGCCTACAGTTCGTCCACCGTCCGTATGTTCCACGATTGAGGAGTTTCGGAAGATGGACACAAAGATCGCCGCCCGGATGATCGCCGTCTTCGCAATCGGTGCAGGGCTGACCGCCGCAATCACGGCCCTGCATGACGATGAAGACCGGCCCGATGCCGACGCCCCCGCATCGAGCGTTCGGGCGGTGATCCTTCTAGTAAAAGCGAGCTTGGTCGTTGCCGCGACCTTGGCACGGCGGCGCTCGAAGACGTAGCCTGCCGCAAGGCATGGGCGGAGAACCGCCGCCGCTTTTTCCGCGTGAACAAGCCGGATCGGCCGACGCCGCCTAAGGCGAGCGGGGAGACCGCGCATGAATAATGTCGGCGTTATCGACCGTTTCCTTGAGACCTTCACCAGCTATATCGACAGCGGTTTCGGCCTGTTGTCCGGCGAAGTTGCCTTCCTGACCTCGACGCTGATCGTCATCGATATTGTGCTCGCCGGCCTGTTCTGGGCGTGGGGCGCCGACGAGGACATTGTCCAGCGGCTCGTGAAGAAGACCCTCTATATCGGCTTCTTCTCTTTCGTCATCGGCAACTTCAACAACCTCGCCAAGATCGTCTTCGAAAGCTTTTCCGGGCTGGGCCTCAAGGCGGGCGGTTCCAGCCTGTCCGGCTCCGAGCTTCTTCAGCCCGGTCGAGTGGCGCAGGTTGGGCTTGACGCCGGCGAGCCGATCCTGACCGCCGTGGGCGAATTGACCGGCTATATTTCCTTCTTCGAGAATTTCATTCAGATCTTCGTGCTGCTGGTGGCTTGGGTCGTGGTGCTGATCGCCTTCTTCATCCTGGCGATCCAGATTTTCGTGACGCTCATCGAATTCAAGCTGACGACGCTCGCGGGTTTCGTCCTCATTCCATTCGCGTTGTTCAACAAGACCGCCTTCCTTGCGGAAAAGGTGCTCGGCAGTATCGTTGCGTCCGGCGTGAAGATATTGGTTCTGGCCGTGATCGTCGGTATCGGTTCCGGCCTGTTCAGCGAGTTCACCGTAGGTTTTTCCGAACAGCCCACCATCAGCGAAGCCCTGTCTCTGGTGCTCGGCGCGCTGGCTCTCATGGGACTTTCGATCTTCGGTACTGGCATTGCTACCGGTCTTGTCTCCGGTGCGCCGCAGCTTGGCGCAGGTGCGGCGGTCGGGACCGGCCTTGCCGCCGCCGGTATCGGTGCTGCCGGTTTCATGGCCGGAAAGGCCGGTTTGGGTGCCGCTGTAAGCGGAACCGGCGGAGCCGCGCGCGGTGGCGCTGCCTTGGCCGGTGGCGTCAGGACAGCCTACGGTCTCGGCGATGCTTCCGTGGGATCGACCGGGACCGGCGGCGGAGCGGCCGGCTTCGCGGCTGTCGCCCATGCAGGAGCCGGCCTTGCCATGAACAAGGGCAGGGATGCGGCCTCGCGCGCCGGCGAATCCATGCGCTCCAGCTATCGTTCCGGACAGGCCGCCGCGTGGAAAGCAACCGGCGGCAAGAACGACGTCAATCCGGGCGGCGCTGGTGGCGAGGCCGCCAATGATCCGGACTATGCGGCGTCGCAGCCCGCCAAGGCCGTTTCCGGTTCCGACATTTCTCCGCCGTCATCCGCACCCGATTGGGCGCAGCGGATGAAGCGCAACAGCACCATTCACCACGGCATCAATACCGCCGCGCACACGGTTCGTTCCGGCGATCACGGCGGCGGCTCCATGTCCGTCTCTCTCAATCAGGATGACAGCAAATGAATATCTTCAAGCGTCCTTCCGTGCGCTATGCCCGCACGCCAGAACCCGAAACGCCCTATCAGCGCGCCGGACAGGCATGGGACGAACGGATCGGCTCGGCCCGCGTGCAGGCGAAGAACTGGCGGCTCATGGCCTTCGGTTCTCTCTTCCTCGCCGGAGGCTTCGCTTCTGCCCTTGTCTGGCAATCGACGCGCGGCGCGGTGGTTCCGTGGGTGGTGCAGATCGATAAATTCGGCGAGGCGCAAGCTACTGCGCCCGCCGTGGCCGATTACCGGCCGACCGACCCGCAGATCGCATGGCACCTTGCCCGCTTCATCGAGCAGGTCCGGTCCATACCTGCCGATGCGGTCATTGTCCGGCAGAACTGGCTTCGCGCCTACGAGTTCGCCACGGATCGCGGCGCGATCGCGCTCAACGATTATGCGCGGGCGAACGACCCGTTCACCAAAGTCGGAAAGACGCAAATCTCGGTGGAGATTTCCAGCGTTATCCGCGCCTCTCCGGATTCGTTCCGCATCGCATGGGTGGAGCGTTCCTACGAGAACGGCCAGCTTTCCGGCACCGAACGCTGGACGGCCATTCTGACGGTTGTGATCCAGCAGGCGCGCACCGCCGAAAAACTCCGGGCCAATCCGCTCGGCGTCTATGTCAACGCAATAAACTGGTCGAAGGAAATGGGGCAATGAGAAGGAAGGTATCGCGTGTAAGGTCGCGTTTCGCGTCGGCAATGGTTCTGGCTCTGGTATCGGCAACCGTGCTGGCCGGTTGCGCCAAGAAGTATATCCCGCCGGAAATCGATTATGACGACGCGGCTCCCGCCATGCTCAGGGCCGATCCGGTCGCGCCGGTAAAGGTAGTCGAGGTTCCCAAAACTCTGCCGCTGCCCGGACAGTTGAAGCCTGTCGATGGCGGCAAGAAGACCGCCGAAGCGGCCGACCCGAAGGCCCGGATCAGTGCGGCCAATGAAGCGGCGCGTATGCAGCCCGTCCGTGACGGATTCATCAACGCCGTGCAGGTCTATCCCTTCGCGCTCGGCGCGCTCTATCAGGTCTATGCGGCCCCCGGTCAGGTGACGGATATTGCCCTTCAGCCGGGAGAAACCCTTGTCGGTTCCGGCCCGGTTGCTGCCGGCGACACGGTGCGCTGGATCATCGGCGATACCGAGAGCGGGACAGGTGCCACCAAACAGGTCCATATCCTCGTGAAGCCGACCCGGCCGGATCTTCAGACCAATCTTGTCATCAACACCAACCTGCGCACCTATCACCTGGAACTGCGCTCGACGGAAAAGACCTACATGGCATCCGTCTCTTGGCAATATCCGGCCGACCAACTCATTGCCCTGCGCCGCCAGAATGCGAAAGCGGCGGAAACCCAGCCTGTCGCGTCCGGTGTGGACATATCGAAGATCAACTTCCGCTACCGCATCGAGGGCGATGCAGCGCCCTGGCGGCCGTTGCGCGCCTTCGACGATGGCGCGAAAGTCTATATCGAGTTTCCATCCGGTATCGGACAGGGAGAAATGCCGCCGCTCTTCGTCATTGGCGGATCGGGCAATTCCGAACTGGTGAACTATCGCGCCCGCCAGAACTACTATGTCGTGGATCGGCTGTTTGCCGCCGCGGAATTGCGGCTTGGCGCCAAGGATACGCAGAAGCGCGTTCGCATCGTCCGCACCGATGGCCGTCCGGCGACCGCGAAGCGCACGGCGCTCTTCTCACGGAGCAGCGACCGATGACCGAGGCAGCGAAATCACCGGACGCGGATATTGCCGCGCAATTGCGCCTGCGACCAGAACCGCCGCGCGTCACGCGGCTTTCCCGCAAGGTTCTGATCGGAGCCGGCGGCGTGGCGGGCATCGCCATTGCCGCTGCCCTGTTCTGGGCGCTCGACACCAGCCGGCGCGGCAACCAGTCCGCGACGGAACTCTATAACGTGGACAACAAGACGCCTGCCGATGGGCTGGCCGGGTTGCCGAAAGATTACACCAACATTCCTAAACTCGGCCCCGCGCTTCCCGGCGACCTTGGCCGCCCGATCCTGCGGGCGCAGGAACAGGGCAAGCCTGTTGCCGCGCCAAACATCCAGACGCCGCGTGTCGATCCCGAAGAGCAGCGCCGCCTAGCAGAGATCGAGGCGGCGCGGTTGGCGAAGCTGTTTACCGATAGCCGTGGAGAGCGGACGACCGGCAATCAGCAGGTTGCATCCGCAACGGCGGCGACAGCAACAGGCTCCGGCCTCAACCTACCTGCCGAAACGCCGCCGCTCGACTCCGGTTCCACGCAGAACATGCAGGATCGCAAGCTTGCCTTCGTCAACGCCGAAACCGACCGCCGCTCCGTCAGCGCTGACCGCGTGCAGGAAAAAGCATCTGCCTATATCGTGCAGGCCGGCACCGTAATCGCCGCCGCGTTGATGACCGGCATCAAGTCCGATCTTCCCGGCCAGATCACGGCGCAGGTCACGGCGCACGTTTATGACAGCCCGACCGGGAGCCATCTTCTGATTCCGCAAGGTTCCCGCCTGATCGGCCAGTATGACAGCCAGGTCGCCTTCGGCCAGAGCCGTGTGCTTCTGGTTTGGAACAGGCTCATCATGCCGGACGGCACATCCATCATGCTCGAACGCCTTCAGGGTGCCGATCCCCAAGGCTATTCCGGTCTTGAGGATGGCGTCGATTACCATTGGGGCCAACTGTTCAAGGCCGCCGCCCTGTCCACGCTGCTTGGCATGGGAACCGAGATCGGCTCCAGCAATGACGAGAACGAAATCGCCAGGGCGATCCGTGAAAGCGCGCAGGACACGGCTTCCGACATCGGCCAGCAGATCGTGCGCCGCCAACTCAATATCCAGCCGACGCTTACCATCCGGCCCGGTTTCCCCATGCGTGTGGTTATTCAGCACGATCTGGTCATGCAGGCGTGGGACGCGGCGAAGGAGGATAAATGACCAAACTAAAGGTATCCGCGATCCCCGATGATCGGCCGGTGAAGATCACTGTCGAGCTTCCGGCTGTGGTGTTTCGGGATTTGCAGGCGTATGCAGATTTTGGCTCATATTGCCGGTGACGACGCCACACCGCCCGATCCAGGGAAGCTCGTTACCGCAATGTTGCAGCGTTTTATGGCGACTGACAAGGGGTTCAGGAAAGCGAAGCGATCCGATAAAACCGAGACCTGATTACCTCATTGTTTGTCGTGTCCTCCAAAGATATAGCGTTCGTGGAGCAAATGAATAAAGCGCTTCAACACTGGGTTTGTGTTGTCGGAGCGCCAATGAGCAAGGTAATGAACTCGCGCCACGTGTCCATTTGCTTGGATTTCCCGATAAGCGATCTCCGAATGGACAATGCCGGTGTCTGTCTCATAAACAAGTGCGACGCCATCGCCTTTTCGGACAAGCCCGAGCAGCGAATCTCGTCCCACATCATGGTGGACAATCTGCATCTCCGGAGCTTCACCGACATTCGAACGTAGCAGGTCCCGCAGCTCATTCCCTGGCTCATGGCGACGAAGAATGATTTTCTCCGTAGCGAAATCCTCCCAACTAATAGTCGATTTCACTACCAGAGGGTGATCGATCGGAAGGGCCACAAGGACGCGCTCACGCCACAACGGTAGGCAGGAATCGCCCGCACCAGCCTGTGACGTCGAAATTTTCACGTCAATCGCATTATTGTTTAAGGCTACCGCAAGATCAGACCGTGGCGCCTCCAGAAACTGGAGGGAGATTTCAGGATAGAGGCCGATAAACTGTTTGACGATATCGCAAAGTTCACCATCTAACATTGAAATATAAAAGCCAATCGAAAGCCTCCCGCTCGTTCCTGTCCGCGCTGTATTGGCCAAGCTTAGAACGCTTTCAAGATCAGTAATCACACGGCGAATTCCGTGCAGAAAATCCGCCCCTTCTGGGGTTGGCGTCACGCCATTACCCCTGCGGGTAAATATGCTGATACCAACCGATTCTTCCAGCGCTCGGATCTTCCGGCTAACTTGAGAATAATGAGTGTTCAGTCTCTTCCCGGCGCGAATGAAGCTCCCTTCCTCGGCGATAATCAGCGCCTGACGAAGCTGCATGAGTTGGACGTAGTTGAGGATCGGTCGCATAGTTAGAAAGCCTCGTTTTGATAGCAACCGGACCTGTTTTTCTGCCTATGGTATCGGTTCAAAAACCAGAAACGCTTTTTTTGGAAAGCACAATGCGTATCTTCAACAAGTTAGAGCATTTTATGTGTGTTTGAATGGACGTATGGCGCCTTAGATTGACTTCTGCCGTGACAGTTTTATGTATTGCTGCAGGTTACCTCTCCAGAAGCGCAAGGGTTGCCAAAATTCTGTGATAGCCACTGCGAGGGCATAACCATCGATCGCGGGAAGCTGAAAAACCGGATATCTCTTGTACTGGCTCGCAGTCTTGATTTCTGCAATTTCGCAAGGCCACCGTGGGCCTGAAAGGATTTCAATTCGTCGGGGATCAAAAGAGCCATCTGCTGAAAGCTTAAACGCGGCCTCCTTCTTGGCCCATAGAGTGAAAAGCAGACCCTGCTCATGCTTTCCATGCGTGCGAAGTTCGCGTTCGGAAAGCACCAGATCATCTGCCTCAACATGTAGCCGCGCCGCCGTGTCCTGGATATCGACGCCAATCGAGTTCCCATTAGACATCCCGATCAGAATAAAACGACCGCTGTGCGACAAGCTAAAATTGATGGCATCCTGTCCGCAAAGCATCGGCTTGCCACTATCTGCTATTCGAATGTCGATTCTTGATGGTGGTGTCCCGATTTTTCGTGAAAGTATGTGCCGCAAGCACGTTCGGGCGGCAAGAAACTGATGAGCGACAGGCGGGTGCAGTCGTGCTGCTCGTTCAAGTTCTTCGGTGGATAAAGCGTCTCGGTCCCAATTTCCGGAAATTTCGCAAAGAAAAATATCAGTTGCACCGGCAGAACCTGGCAGATCATAATCCCGTATAAGTTGCCAATCTGTCTCCATATGGGACTCAATAAGGGAGGCCATCTTTGGTATAGAAGGCGTAACTGCCGTCGGACTGGAATCGTATTGCGATATCGTCGAGAGGATATTCAACTTCGTCATTCTTGTTTCTGTCTCCCACCTCAATGATCATTGCAGGAAGTTTCGCACGATTCTCCAAGTGGTGGGCTGCTCCGTTCGGCAGAAAACCAGCACACATGCCGGGCTTCAACTCGATTTCCCCCTCGTCGCTTACTAGGGTGGGAGTGCCTTCGAGCACATAAATGAATTCCTGATCATGCGTATGGCGGTGGTGCAAAGAACTGTGCCCTCCCGGTGGGAGAACAGTCAAATTCACTCCGAAATTGCTCAATCCGAACGGCTCACCTAAAGGTTTTTTCACCCGGCCCGACAGGCGGTTGCAAAACTCGCCCGGATAAGGCGGTATAGGTCTTATCGCCGCCTGTTGGGCGTCGATTGCAAGTTTTTCCGTCCGCGTGCCGATCATAGTTCACCCGCAGCTATCTGAGTCCATTGCTTCGATAGTCAGTTAGTAGGATTGCTCCTCGTCCGTCGATACATTATGATGGCATTGCTGTCATAACGGAGAGTTATGAATGGATATAAATTCAGCATTGAAAGCATTTGTCAGGACGGTGGAGCGAGGATCTATAACGGGCGCAGCACGCGACCTTGCAATTTCTCAGCCTGCCGTCACGAAACACCTCCGTAATCTTGAGCGTCACGTTAACGCCCGACTGCTCGAAAGATCCTCGAAAAATGTTCGGCCTACAGCGCAAGGCATGGCGCTTTACGAAGCCAGCCGCCACGCTCTGGCTTCGATCGATGCCGCCCTTGAAGGGGTGCGTCTCAATATGGGAGAAGTCGAAGGAACGCTCCGGATTCATGCTCCTTCGTGTCTAGGCACTCAGCATCTTCACGGAATGTTAATGGAGTTTCAGGATCAGCATCCCAATATCAGCGCCGAACTGGTTCTGGATAATAGGACTGTCGACCTGATATATGAGAACTTTGACATAGCGGTTCGTTATGGAAAAATCGACGCTCAGGACGTGATTGCGAGGCGTATCGGTTGGATTCAGAGAATCCTTGTCGCGTCGCCCGAATTTTTGAAGAAAAACGGTAGGATTACTGCGCTAAGCCAACTCGCGGAGGTCGATCTTATTACCACATCGGCCATTATTTCTCCGAGAAACATGCTTTCTCTTTCCGATGGAAGCGAACGCGGAATTGAGGTGCCGGTAAAGCCGACTTTGAAAACAAACAATGCCCATGTTTTGATCAACAGCCTCCTTTCCGGCCGCGGGATCGGTCCTGTGCAGGTCAATCTGGTGAATGAAGAACTTCGCAGCGGCCGTTTAGTGCGCGTATTGCCCAAATATGTGGTCAAACCGACAGAGGTTTCGCTCACCTATCCGTCAACCAAGTTCATGCGGCCGGTCGTTCGCGCGTTTACAGATTTCATCATACCAAAACTGCGTACAATCGATGGTATTTCAGCGGAGCCTTATCCGTTAGTCGCCACGACTGCAGCAGTGTCTCAAGGTGAAAAAGCAGAGATTCATTCACACGCGTCATTAAGGAGTGCGTCAGATTCTCACGCTTTGGATGCGGTGTCCTCCGTCAGCTAACATACGATCTCCTACTTCAAAGTAGATCAAGATTCAGGACGATCTATGCAACGCCAGCGGACGACCGAAATGCTGTTGGCAGCGCGAGTTTGATCGGGCCATTCAAGCTTATCCCGCTCCTGATCTGTTCCAGGATGATCATATCACTCCGGCTTCTACAGCTCGTTCTCTGGATGTGATGGGAATAAAATGTGCGCAACAAAGAAACCTCGATCCACATTATTGCTAATATCGGCTGGCGGCAGATCGAGGTTTACATATCCTCCTCGAAATTGGCAGCTCCTCTTCAAAATGGTTAGGCTGGCAAAGCCAGACCGCCGATCGGGGATTGATGCACCACAATTCGAGCGTGGTAAGGCACACGCTCATAGAGATCGATCACGTCCTGATTAACAAGACGGACGCAGCCGGAAGATGTCGCCTTGCCGATGGAAAACCACTCCGGTGATCCGTGGAGGCGATACAGAGTATCTTCTCCGTTCTGGAAGATATAAAGCGCGCGGGCTCCAAGCGGATTGTCAATGCCTGGATTCATTCCGCCATTTGCGACCGAATATTTTTCCAGTTCGGGCTTGCGCGCGATCATCTCACTCGGAGGTTTCCATCGTGGCCAATGTTGCCGCCAATGAATGATGCCTTCTCCTTCCCATGAGAAGCCGGTACGCCCGATACCGACCCCGTAGCGTATTGCCGTTCCGCCCGGCTCAACGAGGTAAAGAAACCGCGCTGGCGTATCGACGACAACAGTGCCTGCCGGCTCACCCGTTGGGTCGGTAACCCTCTGGCGATAATATTTGGGGTCCATTTTTTGGTAAGGCACAGCCGGAATGACGTGCCCCTCATCCACAAGCGATGCGTAGCGCCTTGCCAGTTCATCACCCTGCGGCGTTTCAACTGGCTGTTGAGACGGCACCGGAACTGGTGCCATGAAATTTTGCGCAACAGGGTCTGTGGTTGTGCATCCGGCAAGGCCAGAGGCTATGGACAGTGAACCGAAAACGAAGGTGCGCCGGGATAGGTGTATAGGTTCAGTCATGATCGGGAAGGCTCCATATTACTTGGTGAGTGGTGCGCCAATGCCCGGCACACAAAACCCGTTCAGAAAAAAGGCTTGGTTTGCCGTGCATGTCCAGATGTTATGTGGTAATATGCTGCATAACCAATAGCTATATTGGTTATGCAGTGACAGTCGCGACACCACCATTATCAACACCCTTGGCGAACGTATTTTCGATCGCACGGAACTGTTGGCGCTTCCGGGGAGCTCGTGGGCAACCATGAATTCGACGCCGCGATGGGACAGACAGAAGGCAAGATAGCGGTGGGCGACATCACGCGTTCGAAGCAGGCAATTGAGCTAGTTAATGATCTAAAAAATCTGCGCATACGATGGATAGCACCACAGGGCGAAGCAAACCTGGCTTTGGCATCGCCGGCGGATTTTGGCCGTTGGTCATATAGGCATGCGATTTCAGACAATGACAAAACGAATCCTGTTCCCCCATGGATCGTCGATTTCCCATCTCTCTGCAATTTCCCAGATCGAAACACCGGCCACGCGCAAGCGAGCTTTTCGATCTTCCGATATGGCTCGATCCGTAACCGCGATCGAAAACCATGACAGGCCAAGTTCACGTTCTCCGCGCTGTCCTGCTTCGGGAATATCCCAGATGTTCACTGCCACATGGTGATGGTATCTGCCTGATGACATGAACACGACGCCCGGCGCGCGCCGAGTCACCTCGAATCCGAGCAGGCCTGAATAGAACGCCTCCGCGATTCCCAGATCACCTACCCTTAAATGGATATGACCAATACGCATCCGCGCCGGTGCAACCGAATAGTCGTCCTTATTCCGATCAACAAGTTCCAGTATCGGTTCAAGGTCCAAATCGAATACGCCCATGGCAACCTCGCCATCGTTCCATTTCCATTGTTCTTCGGAACGGTCAGCATAAATCTCGATTCCGTTGCCTTCCGGATCGTTCAAATAGACGGATTCCGTCACCTGATGGTCGGCAAGCCCGGTCACCTGAAAATGAAATGTGGCGGCATGGACAACCCAGCGTGCCAAATCCTTGCGTGTCGGCATCTCGAAAGCAAGGTGATAAAGACCCGCCGATCCTGCCGGAGCAGGACGCGCTTCAGATTCCCGCTCCAATTCAATCAGGCTGGTTCCTCCGATTCCAAGTAGAGCTCCGTTCTCAGTCTGGCGCATGACCTCAAGGCCCACGACCTGCTGATAGAAAAGCAGCATCCCGGGGAGATTCTCAACGTGTAGTGCGGCGCATTCGATGAACATGGGACGGCGATGCGCGGGGACTGGTTGTGGTCGACCAGATTGAGCCCGAACCCCGCCACTGACACATGCGGCACCAACAAGACCTGCGAGGAAAACGCGACGGTTCTGTCTGATCATGAATCTTTATCCCCTAATTTTCGTTTCTTCGCTCATCCCTCGTTCCAGTTTTAGACAGCGGCAGTTGGGTGTGCCGGCAATACTACGACCTTCGTGCCAATCGGCACGCGCCGATAAAGGTCTATAATGTTCAGATTGAGCAATCGAATGCAGCCGGATGAAACCATAGTGCCGATGGTCCATGGCTCAACCGTGCCATGAAGGCGAAAATAAGTGTCCAGCCCATTGCGATAGAGATATAAGGCTCTGGGGGCCAAAGGATTGCCGCTTCCACCCGGAGGGCCGGTTTTCAACGGGCGGTAACGTGCCGAGTGCTTCGCCCTGGAAATTAAAGGCTTCCTGCTTGCCAACACCGACGCCATACCGCAGCGCGCGCCCGTTCTCCAGAACCAAACAGGCGTAGCCGCTGCCGGATCAACCACAACCGTTCCTGGCCGCTCGCTTGTCTGGTAGACTACTTCGCGACGTAGGAATTGCGGCTCAGTAATTGTCGGAGGTCGCTGCTCATTTGTTGCGCAACTCACAAAAATAAGCGGTGTCCCGAGAATAAAATCACGTCTATTAATGCGCATCTCTTTTCACGATCCTCGCAGGAAGCATAAACCTTCGCGAGGAAAGCAAATCGCTACATTCAGGTCTATATAGTATGAGTGATTGGAACCATAACCGTTGGATATAATGCTCCAGAATTGGTCTGTCCGTGGCAGTGGAGTCGCAAATTATCACTACAGCCTAGTCGATCACCAAGCTGACAACAGTGCCTTGGACAAGCAGGAAGTTGTGTTCATTGCGCAATTCGCAATCAATCGTAACAATGTCACCACCTAAATGGCAATTATGTTTAATTTCAGTGATTTGCCATTTGGCCTTGAGCACTTCATCAACAAGGATGGCCCTACGGAATTTGAATGACATTTCCAAGCCGAGGCTCGGTTTGAGACGGCACAAATTCCACGCAACCGCTCCCGCCAGCATCGTCGTGGTTTGCGTCCCGGCGGCGATTAACCTGCCAAAACGAGATGCCTTAGCGATTTCATCGTCGTGATGCAGTGGATTTGGATCACCGGCCATAACCGCGAATTGTTTGATACTATCGGCGCTGAAGGCGACACTGCGGCTGAAGTTTTGACCAACAGAGAGCGGCATCGTCAATTCGTTCATATTTTCGATTGGCGCGCTGAGATTCATAGTTCTCTCCGGATATCGGACGGCTCCATGCGCCCGGCCGATTCCCATGCGTCGGCGAAAGACGCATCCATCTGCCGAAGACGCTGCGAATTCACTTTTCCGGTCCGCATCATGTAATCGAAGGCAAGTTGCACCGGCGCCAAATCCAGCTTGTCTTCGACTGTTTCATACCATTCGATGCTGTGGAGCGCCGACTGTTGCAAGTCTTCTGCTCCTTCTCTGTGTTCAGCTTCGAAAAGAGCCAAGGCACCATGAGGGTCCGAGCCACGCGCTGCGCATGCTCTTGCAAGGGCGAAGGCATCCTTCATTGCAGCTCTTGTTCCTGAACCGACGCTTGGATGTAGCGTTTTCAGCGCATCGCCAATTAAGCCGATATTTTGGTGAGACCACCGCTTTGTCCGTATAAGCTTCGGCGTGAACCAGACAGACCGGTTTGCAATGAAATGTCCGCCCTTAAGGAAGTCGGTAAAGAGCGCTGAACAAAAGGCGCGACTTTGTTCCGCTGCCATTTTGTCAAGTCCAGCCTTGCGCCATGTCGACGGGCTGCACTCTATAACGAATGTGTTGCGATTGGATTGATAGCGATAGGTATGGCCTACGAAGAGTCCAAATTCAGTTTGGTGAAATAGCAACTCAATCCCATCTGTTGTGCGTTCGCACGCATACCAAATTAGAAGATTGCGGCAGGCTGTGGCCTCCGGCTCGAATGTCTCTACGAATTGCCGCCGTACCAGACTGTTGACGCCATCAGCCCCGACGACAAGATCAAAATCCTCAAGTTCGGATATGCTTCCAATGGTTAGGTTTCGGACGATCTGCACGCCAGCGGAGAGGGCTTTGTCGGCCAGAAGTTCCAGAAGCCTCAATCGCGATATTCCAAAGAACACGTTGCCCGAAACCGGAACGCGTTGTCCATGATGTACAATCGTGAGGGTATCGAGGCGTTCCGAATGCGCCAGGATTGCGCCGCATAGCTTCGGATCGGCCTTACCGATTGATTTTAGCGCTCCATCAGAAAAGGCTATCCCAAAGCCATAGGTCGAATCCCCTGGGGACTTTTCGAAAACGGTTATGTTGTGTTCAGAAGCAAGCCCCTTCAACGACGATGCAAAATAAAGTCCAGCCGGACCGCCCCCTACTACCGCGATTTTCATATGCCCTCCTGAACTTCGAGTGCTCCGGTTTCCAGTTGGATGCGACGGGCGATTTCATTACGCATTTCAGCCTTGTCCACTTTGCCGACCCGCGTAACGGGAAAGGCATCGACAATTTCGATGCGCTCTGGATGCTTGTAACGGGCAAGTCCATAATCAGTGAGGAACCGTCCCAATTCATCGACGTGAGGGCAAAGATAGCCTTTTCTGACAATAACAAAGGCACATGCTTTTTCTCCGAGAAGCCTGTCCGGCATCGCAATGACTTTTGCATCCAGAATGGACGGATGTTCGACAATCTTGCGTTCGACTTCTTCCGCTGCGAACTTTTCGCCTCCTCTGGAAATGTTATCCTTCAGGCGGCCAAGGAAGGTATATGAGACTTTGCCATCGATGTGATTCCAGCGCACCAGATCGCCAGTTCTAAAAAATCCCCCTTTGGTGAAAGTGCCAGCGTTCAGTTTGGGCGCGTCGAAATATCCGCGGATCATATGCGGCCCACGGAAACACAGCTCTCCTTCCATGCCCTCGCTAACGGCTTTCTCGCCATCGAGGTGGAGAACCTGTACTTCGTCGTTCGGACCCGTTGGGTATCCGCTGGAATGCAACCGGAGCTTTTCCGTATCCTCTGGAGCACCGGTCATCAGCAATCCTTCGGTGATCCCGTATAGATTGGTGGTGGGGACCGCGAGATGGCGTTCTATCGCGTCGGCGCGATCCAACACAAAAAACATGCGCATTGAAGCCAGATCGCGTTTCGATGAATGTGGAACATCCAAAAGGCTTTGCGCGATCGGACCGATGCTGCCGGCATATGTGATTTTGTGGGCCTCGATCGCATCTAGGAAGGTGTCCCGATCGAACTTGCGCTGCAAAACCAGAGTTCCGCCGGCAAGGAGGATCGGAAACACCATTAACACCATGGCAGCGTTGTGTATGAGAGGAAGCGGCCAAAGGGCAGTTTCGGACAGGGACAGACGATGACGGCGCACCATGCTGCTCGCCTGTCCGAGGTATTCGCCGTGAAATCTCGGGATGATCTTCGGTACGCCGGTCGAGCCGCCTGAAAGCTGGAATGTCAGCACGTCGCATGGACTGACTTTGATGTTTTCGACGATTGATTTTGCGGTCGGGTAATCAATCCAACCTGAAAGATCGGATATAGATCCGTTGACATTCCCGGTCGGGATCACGGACTCGATATTCCCGTATTTCTTTGTCATCTGCGTCGCGAACGCCGACAAGTTGAAGGAGGGGGAGAAGTCGCTTTGAACAAAATAGGCACGGGGCTTTGTCAGTGCGATCATCGTTGATATTTCATGCTCGCGATGCTGGGGCAAAGTGCACACGGGAATGATGCCGGCTTTGTAGCACCCAAAGAGGGCACTGAGTGTCTCCTCGATCGTTCCCATCTGGAAGATGGCCCGGTCGCCGGGCTGCAAGCCCTTGCGAAGCAAGGCGGCCGCGATAATTTCGGTATTGGCATCGAATTCAGCGTAACGGAGCACCCCATTGTCGGATACAAGAAAAGGCTTGTCAGCGAGGGAAACCGCGCGTCGCCTCAACAGGCCCCCGCAGTTTCGGCAAGCGCCGAGCCATTGTTAAACGCGGCGATTGTTTCGCTTTCAGATGGGTAGACCACTCCCTTTATCGGAAAATGCGCATGCATTGAAAGTCCTCCAGCAAAACAATTCTGGATTGTACCAACTTAGTCGGATGCAGATGACGCTGTATAGTCTTTGAGATCTTCGTCCCTGTAGGTGACAAACTCGCTATGAAGAGCGCGGATTCGATCTAGTTCTTCATCACTCAGCACCTTCGGCTCCTGCCCGTCCGGTACAGAAGTGTCGCGGAAATATTTCTCGATGCCAGGTTTGGGGAACAGCCAGAGGAAATCGATATTTTCAGTGCCCGTATTGTCCAAGCCAGCCCATGAATATTGCGGTATGAAGACAATATCGCCGGGTCCGACGGGTTCCTTTCGGTCGCCGAGAATGGCGGTTCCGCGTCCGGAATTGATGATAAGGAGTTCCTCAGCATAATCATGTTTATGCACATGGACGGACTTGCCCGGTGGCAGGATTTCGGAACCAACGACAAACTGTTTTGCGCCGCCGTTCTTTTCATCAAGCTTCATGAGGAACGAATAGCCCCATCGCCGCACAAGGCGTTCTCCTTCATCGGGCGAAATCACAGTGCCCTTCGGGTCGTGCGCCGTAGCCGGTGAGAGCAAGGCGAGCATGAAACATGCAGACAGGCTTATCCTCTTGACGATTTCCATCATTTCCCGGTCTCCTCTTTGTCACGCATCCGCGTGTTCGGGCTGACTTTGCAGGTTCTTGTCGACAAATTGCGCGATCGCATGGACCGACGGGCTGTTCCAAAGCAGTGTCGGTGGAAACTCGAATCCGTATCGTTTGCGAAGCTTCACGCGCAGCGAAACCGTCATCAAGGAATCGACACCCATATCGATCAGTGGCCGTTTCACCTCCAGATCGGCTTCGTCTGCCTTCAGTTCGGTCGATACAAGGCGCCGAATATCCCCGACCAGCCAGTCGAAACGGTTCTCTGAGGGAATCTCGGACGCATCGTTTTCACCGGAAGCTTCGTTATCGTCCGTTGGAAGAAGCTCGCTGAACAGAGGCAGAGGTGAGAGGCCGCTTTCGATTGCTGGAGTAAAGATCGCTGCGTAGACCGCGTCGGAATCTTCGCAATAGCGCCAAGCTTTCAAGGCATTGGCTGGATCGATAGCATCCATGCCCCGGCCTCTGGCTTCGACCATCGTTGCGTCGATGGATTTTGACATCCCAATGCCGCGCCAGGCCATCCAACCCAGACTGATGGAGTCCGATGTGCCGGAGGCATTCCGATGTCTGGCTAAGCCGTCGAGGAAAGAATTTGCGGCGGCATAGCATGATTGTCCGGTCAGCCGGCCGAGTTGACCGGAGGATGAAAACTGCACGAAAAAGTCGAGCGAACCAGCGGGAAAGAGGCGATGCAGATTTGCGGCGCCGTGAACTTTTGCCGCGAAACTTCTGGTAACGGATGATGGTTCGATTTGCCCGATCATGCCTCCTTCAAAGATGCCCGCAGCATGTACAATTCCCTTAATGGAAGGAAGCGAGACGGAAAGTGTTTCGATTGCCGTCTGCAAGGCATCGAGATCGGAAACGTCTACACTCACAGTCGTAATAGTGGCGCCACTGTCCTCGATCTCCATGATTGTGTCGATGATTGAACGATGTATCGGATCGTCAGTTTTCGGCCATGCCGATCTTGGCGGCAGGCTGCTTCGTCCGGCAAGCACGATGCGACGGGCTCCTCGGCTTGTGAGATAACGTGCTGCCTCAAGTCCCAAGGCGCCGAGACCACCTGTAATCAGATAGGTTGCATTGTTGCGGCAGCCATCTTGCCGGGTCTCTGCCTTATGAGGATTTTGTGCCATTTCAGACGATGCAGCAACCAATCGTAGGGACCAGAATTGCCCATCTTCGAAATTGATGACGTCTTCGTCTATGCTTGAGGCTGCTCGTTTTAAGAGAGCGGTAGCGGCAGCCTGATCGAGCTGATCGGGCTGAAGGTCATACAGGCCAGCCCAAAGGTCGGATCGCTCGCCGGCGATAATTCTCGCGCTACCCCACATAGTCGTTTGGGCAAGCGCGTTTTCTGTTATTGCGGAGCGTACTCCTTGGGTGATACAAAGCAGCCGCATTCGGACGCTGTGAAACTCATTTGATGTCAGTTTTTGGGCGGCGTCGATCAACGTCCAGGCGTTTCGCTCCGCTGCTTGCTCGACAGTTTCGTCATTACGCAACCCGGTTCCGAGCACGACGACGGATGCCCCCTCCACAGGCACGAGGTTCGAGGAGGTATTCACGAAACCGAAGGGGATTTTCTGAGCCTTCAGGGCTTCGATAATAGCTGTGGGGCAGTCATCGCTGGTTCCCACGAAAATAACAGTGCCAAGAACGGCGCCATCAGCATTGCTGTCCAGAGCAGGTCTCCATATCTCGCGGAAAACAATATCCTGTGCGCGACTGTTCAAGCTGCGGGCGCCGTCGAGAACACCGAATAACACTCCGTCCATAACCCCGATCTGTTGACCATCTTCATTGACAATCTGGACGGTGAGCAGGCAATCGTCGCTGTTGGGGCTGCTATTCTCGTGGCGTGCGACATGCACGAAATAGCGCTCAGGAAGCGGGCCAGACGCCGTGACATGCCCAATTCTCGATGGCATACGCAGCAATTCGTCGTCGGGAAGAAGAAGAGGGCATATCGTGAGCGCGGCATCGAGCACTTCCGCCCAGCTACGCTGCTGCCCGGCATCGGCTTCGCCGCAAGTGAAGGTCGCCCAGATCTCCCCATTGCCTCGATGCAGTTCGAGCATGTGCCATGGAAAGCCATATCCACCGATACCGCGTTTTTTGTACAGATCTTCGACCTTATCCCAGGTCCAAAGTTCGTCGCACCGCTGCCTGAGCCGGTCGATATCGTATGTAGCCGGTTCGGACGCAGGAGCTTCTTCAACACGGGCAACGGTATGTGTGGTCCACGACCATGAATTGTCCGTGTCTACATCCTCGCGGCGTGTAGAAATGCTGATAGCATCACCTTGCCGAACAATTTGCAGTTCAAGCGGATTATCAACGGGCACTGGGGTATGCAGACCGATATCGGCCAGCGCTGCAAGACGCCCATTTTTCTTTCCCGCCGACATCAACGAATACAGGAGCGCCGCTGCCGGGACGATTTCGACTCCGAAGAGGGGATGCGAACCGGGATAAGGTCTGGTCGAAAAGTCAAGTTGTGTGCGCCATACGGTTAGAGGCGGGGAGCTACGGACATATTCGGCCTGTCCGAGCAATGTATGCGTGGCGGGGGAGTGTCCAAATCCTCGACTATTGCCGTTTATGGCTGTCGTTGGCCAGAAAGTCCGATGCTGCCATGCCTGTGTGGGTAGGGCTGCGAGGTCCTCATTGCCATAGAGTTTGCTCCAATCGATTGGGCATCCGAAGACAAACAGCTTGCCCAACGAGTTCAGGATGGTCGCAATTTCCGGCTTGTTGGGTGCCAAACTGGCAACCACCGTGATCTCGTCACGCCCAGATGCGTCGAGTGTTTCACGAATGGAAGGAGCAACAATGGGGGCCGTCGACACCTCAAGAAAAGCGCTAAAGCCGTCTTCAACGGCAGCTTCGACCGCTCCGACGAGCAATACAGCGCCGCGAGAGTTGGTCGCCCAGAAGTCCGCCCCTCGATCGTCGGATGCGCGAGGATCATCCAGAGTGGTCGTGTAAAGCGGCACCTGTGATTCGTGAGTAACCAAATGCCGGGCCGCATCGCGAATATCGTCGACCAGAGGATCGATCTGCGGACTATGAAATGCCGCGTCGATCGTGGGAACCTTGCGGACCACGATATGATCTTTTTCCAAGCGGCAATGATCTGGTTCAAAACGTCTGTGTCGCCGGAAATCACCGTGGCGTTTGTGCTTGCAGCAATAGCCGCCACAACCCGATCATTGCCGGCGAGTTTGCGATCTGTCTCATCGAATGAGAGGCGTACCATGGCCATTGCGCCATTTCCCGCCAGACGTTGATAGATCGCGGCGCGGCGGCAGGCGAAAATCGCCGCGTCTTCAATGTCCAGGGTGCCAGCCACCACGGCTGCCGCAACCTCGCCGACAGAATGACCGATGACTGCGCCGGGTTGCAAGCCGATACTCTTCCAGACCTGTGAAAGCGCGATCTGTATTGCGAAAGTCAAAGCCTGAATGCGTTCGACGGTGCTCCAGTCGCTCTCTTCTATTGCCTGACGCGCGGTGTAGCCCAGTTCGCGCTGGAAAATCGGCCCAAGCTGGTCGATGCTGTTGGCAAAAATGCTATTGGTCGACAAAAGCTCTTTAGCCATTCCCTCCCACTGGGCTCCATGCCCGGAAAATACCCAGACAGCACCTTTCTCCGAGCCCGCCGTGCTTTCGCCAAGGATAAGGCCATCGCTGTCTCTTTCCACTGATAGCAGATTCAGTTTTTCGTGGAATTCATCACGAGAGGATGCGACGATCGCTGCGCGCTTCGGCAAATGATCTCTACGCAGGCTTAGCGTATAGCCGATCGACGACAAGCTGGCCGAAGGGTTCTCGGCTGCCCATCCGCCGAGCCTGGCGGCGTTATTTCTCAATGCTGCCTGAGATCTCGCAGAAATTGGAAATACCTGCATCGGGTATTCATACCCAGGCGCGGATGCTTTAGGTGCCCTTTCTTCTTCAGGATCGGCGGGAGCTTCCTCTATGATCGTGTGCGAAATAACTCCGCCGACACCGAAGCACGAGATGCCAGCGCGGCGCGGATCATCACCTTTAGGCCAAGGCGTTGGTTCGGAAACAACCTTCAGCCCGGATCTGGCCCAATCAACCTGATCGTTCAGGTCGCTATGAACGCTCGGCGGAATGGTTCCGTTTTCCAAAGCCAGAACGGTTTTGATCAGACCAGCTATGCCGGCACCCGCTTCGAGGTGGCCAATATTGGGTTTCGCGGAACCGATCAGGCACGGTTCGCTCCGATCAGGACCGAACACTTTGGAAAGCGATCCGATTTCTGCTTTGTCACCGGCTTGTGTCCCAGTGCCATGCGCTTCGACATAGGCTATCGATGAGGGAGCGATTCCGAAGCGTTCATAAGTCTTGTGAAGCATCATTTCCTGTGCTTCGGGATTCGGTGCCATCATTCCGGCAGTACGGCCATCCTGGAAAACGCTGCCACCGCGCACAAGGGCAAGAATCCGGTCGTTGGCTTTCCTGGCTTCTGACACTTTCTTGAGCACGATGAGTCCGGCACCTTCGCCGCGGCCATATCCGTTGGCTCCACGGTCGAATGCCTTGCTCCTCCCATCTTTTGCCGTTGCCCCTGCTGCATCGAGAGCGAGCATCATACCGGGATTGGACATGATGTTGACGCCTCCGACGATCGCGAGAGGAATCTCGTTGCTCCAAAGTGCCTGACATGCCAGATGCAATGCCGTCAGGGAGCCCGCGCAGGCCGTGTCAACGACCATGCTCGGTCCGCGAAGATCAAGAGCATAAGACACCCTGTTGGCAATCGCGAAAAGCATCGATCCGTTCATGGTCCATGGCTGTATTTCTGCCAGATTGGACATGAGCCGGTGGCCGAAATCGAAGGAGTTGGCTGCGACATAAACACCGACATCCTTGCCTTTCAGCGATGACGGAGGAATTCCGGCATTTTCCAAAGCCTCCCAACTCAGTTCGAGGATAACTCTTTGCTGAGGATCGACATATTCTGCTTCGCGGGCTGAAATGCCAAAGAAGTCGGCATCGAAGCCTTCGATGTCAGAAAGGAAGGAGCCGTGTCGCGTCGCAGAGGACAGAGCTGCAATCACTTTCGGCGATGAGGAGGCATAAGCTTCCCATCGGCTTTGCGGTATTTCTCCTGCCGTGATCCGGCCGTTGACCAGAAGCTGCCAGAATTTTTTCCAGTGTATCCGCGTCTGTCGGAAACCGGCAGCTCATACCGACAATTGCAAGAGGCTCGGCCTTGCGGCTGATGGATGCGTCGAGAACTTCATCCAGGCTTTCATCACGGACAAGAACGTTCATTGAATTTCCCAATAGTTGCAGGGCCCTAAGGAGCGCACGGATGCGCGCCCATAAAGGGATGTTGTTGCGTTTAGAATTCAAAGATTCGGCAGAAAAGAACTGCCCTTTCATGCACTTACGCAAGCGCCGATTTGGCGAATTATGTGCTCGGGTTGCGAGAGAAGTTGCAACCAACTCAATTAGAGCGCGCTGTTAAGAAATCATACCGTGTGTAAGGCCGTCAATGGCTCTGGTGGCATACGCTGCATAACTTTTAGTAATTTTGGGTGTGGTTATTGTGGTACGACGCAGTTTATCCTGTGATCTTCAGTTATTTATAAGTGTCTAAATTATTTTAGAAAAAAGCTGAATAACGAATAATTTAAACGACGTTAAATCGTTTTAACACCGTATTATGAGGAAGTTCGCCGCGGCTGACCGCACCTTCAAGGATGCACGGGAGCTGGTATTCCATACTCATCCCACCTATCCGAAAGTCCGGGGCTCTCGGGGGCCATTTCACATCGTTTCCGTTGCTGTCCTCATGGCATCATCGAAGTTGTCAACGCGATTGCTGCCGATGACCTGGCGCACTGCTGAGTGCTAGGCGGATGCATTTGTTGCTGCTATAAGAGACCTTATACGGGGCGCATTTCCACCGATGGATAGCACCACGCTAAGCCCCTATCAAAAATTCGTCCAGCCCTAAGTTACGGAATTTCAATGTGCTCGTCACCGATCAGAGAATGCTTTTGGTGAGATCACTCCACATCCTCCGGTAATTCTTGCCGTAACCTTGGTCCTTTTGCGAGTCGTCGACCGAGCGCCTCGACAAAGCCCTCGTAACGCTCCAGCCCCTTGGCTCGAGCGGCGGCCTGTGAGGCTTCGGAAAGCGATGGCGTGGAGATCAGCCAGAAGCGGACGAACAGTGCCATCGTCTCGACCGAAATTCCAATGTCACGCTCGCAACGCTGAAGCTGACGGGTCAGCCGATCCAGCCGGCGAGTAACCGCCGCCTCCTGCCGTTCCGCCGTATCCGGCGACAGGAAAGATGCGATAGCCGCTTCCGCAACGACGGATTTCGAGACCTTGTGCCGATCGGCATAGGCAATCACGGCGCGGAGGAGATCGGGTTCCAGGTATATGGAAAGCTGTTCTTTCATGGCGTTTTACAGCTCCAGCCCATCGTTCGGATCGAGCGAAACCTGACGTGCCACGCCGAGCATCTGACGACGTAAGGCGCGGGACCGTATCCCCTCGTCGTCGGGACCGTCCTCCGGTAGTTCAAATTCATTGACCGGCTCTTGGGGCGGAGCGGTGTCGACATCCTCGTGCTCGGGCAATTCCGGCTCCCTGCGAGGGCCGGAATTGGCTGTCTCGCTCTCGTCCAGCGATGCCAGCAGCATCGTGCCCAAGGACGATGCAGACGATTCAGGCGGAGGAGCGACGACACGGCCGGCCCAATCGCCCGAACCGGCATTGCCGAGAGCACCCGGTGAAACCGTAGGCGGCGGAAGCACACGTTCGACCAAGCGTCCGTCCTCGAAAAACCGCGCTTTCTTCGCCCTAATCGGAAACAGGCCGGACACGAGCACGATTTCGTCGGTCGGCGGAAGCTGCATGACTTCTCCCGGTGTGAGCAGCGCTCGGGCGGTCTCCTGCCGCGAGACCATGAGATGCCCCAGCCAGGGCGAAAGCCGGTGGCCGGCATAATTCTTCATAGCCCGCATTTCGGTGGCGGTGCCGAGCGCATCGCTGAGCCTTTTGCTGTTCGCTCGTCGTTCGTGGAGAAGGCGACGCGTATATGACAATTGTCGAGTATGCTGTTGTTCGCCCCATAGGCTTTCTCGATCTGGTTGAGGCTCTGGGTAATGAGGAATGCACGGATTCCATATCCCGCCATGAAGGCGAGAGCAGATTCGAAGAAGTCCAGCCGGCCCAAGGCGGGAAACTCGTCGAGCATCATCAGCATGCGATGGTGGCGATCCTTCGCGTGCAGGTCTTCCGTCAATCTGCGCCCGATCTGGTTCAGCACCAGTCGGATGAGCGGCTTGGTACGGCTGATATCCGATGGCGGCACGACGAGATAGAGCGAGACCGGTTTGTCGGACGATACGAGATCGGCAATGCGCCAGTCGCAGCGGGACGTGACCTTCGCCGCGACAGGATCGCGGTAAAGTCCGAGAAACGACATGGCCGTGCTCAAAACACCTGACCGTTCGTTCTCGCTTTTGTTCAGCAGTTCGCGGGCAGTGGAAGCGACGACGGGATGCGGACCGGCCTCGCCAAGATGGTTGGTCAGCATCATGGCGCGCAAGGTGGATTCTGATCGGTCGCTTCGGATCGGACAGGAAGGAAGCGACGCCGGCCAGGGTCTTGTCCTGTTCCGCATAGAGAACATGCAAGATCGCGCCAACCAACAGCGAATGAGAGGTCTTCTCCCAATGAGAGCGGCGCTCCAGCATGCCTTCGGGATCAACAAGAATATCGGCGATGTTCTGCACATCACGAACCTCCGCATCTCCCCGGCGCACTTCCAGCAGGGGATTGTAGGCTGCGGATGCCGGATTGGTGGGATCGAACAGCAGGACACGACCGAAGCGGGAACGCCAGCCAGCCGTCAGTTCCCAATTCTCTCCCTTGATGTCGTGGACGATGCAGCTTCCCGGCCATGCCAGCAGCGTCGGCACGACCAAGCCGACCCCTTTGCCGGAGCGCGTCGGGGCAAAACAAAGTATGTGCTCGACACCGCTATGGCGGAGATATTCGCCGCTATAGCGGCCAAGCACCACGCCATCCGGACCGAGCAAGCCGGCGTCGCGGATTTCCTGTTCGGTCGCCCATCTGGCCGAACCGTAGGTGGCGAGATCCTTGGCCTCCCGCGCCCGCCATACGGACATGCCGATGGCAACGACAATGGCGATGAAACCGCCAGACGCCGCGATGGTCCCGCCCGTCATGAAGACGTCCGGCGCATAGGCGTCGTAGAAGAACCACCACCAGATAATCGCCGGTGGTGGATAGACCGGCATACCGCTGATCTCGAACCAAGGCTCACCCAGTTGGGGTTGAAAGCCAAGTTGCCACGCGGTCCATTGCGTCGCGCTCCAGATGGAGGCGAACACAATGAACACGACGGTCAGTATCGGACCCCAAAGGATCTTGGTAGCAGACAAGGCTTCTCCCGCAAAAAATGACGGGAGAAATAAAGGATGCCTGACGGACGCGCTTTCAAGGAGCTTTTATCGCGCTTCGCGCTCCGACCTACAAAGACAGGCGATTTTCGCTGTCGGCCTTACAGGTCGAGCCAGTCCAGATTACGGGCGCCGTGCAGGATTTGCTCGATCACCACGACGCCTGTTTCGCGCTCGGCGTAGAAAATCAGGTAGCGTCCATGAACGGCGACACGCACGCCTTGTCCATATTCCTCGCGTAAGCGATAGATTTCCGGATTGTCGGCAATCGTCTTGCAATGAGCGCGCAACTCGGCCGTAAATGACAATGCACGCGCCGGATTGTTGGCGGCGATGTTGAGAGCGATTTCGGTCAGATCCTGCTCGGCGAGGGTTGCAAAATGGAGGGAACGAGATACCACGTCAGCCGGCCATACCCTTTATACGGGCCTCCAGCGCATCGAATACCTTGTCCGCTGGAACGGTCTTGCCGCCGGCGCGGCTTTCCTCGATGGAGCGGCGAATTTCCTCGACACGCAATTGCCGTTCTTCCGCCTGTTCCTCCAACAGTCGCAACCCGGCGCGGATAACCTCGCTGGCGTTATTGAAACGCCCGGTCTGGAGCTGCGCATCCACGAATTTGTCGAAGTGATCTCCGAGAGTGAAACTACGAGCCATAAAGCCCTCCTGTATGATCTGATCATACATAATCATATCACGTTTCCATTGCCATCCGCGAGTCCGCATCACCAATCTAAAGGCCGATTCCTCTTTTGCGCCCGAACGACCAATCGACACCGCTGCCGTTTTGGGCAATGCCGCTGACCTGACGCCCCAGATACGGTTCGACCGACGGCGTCCACGGTACGAGTTGAAAACCCAGACCATCATCGATCATCGCGTACCGGCCGGAGGCCAGCGTCACGCGTTGCCGATAGATACCCGAAACATGCTCGCCGGCTTCTGCCTGTTTCCACGGGAGGCCGGTATCTGCGGATAGGTTTCCGGCGACACGCTCAAGCTCTTTCCGGCGCAGGGTGGTCAGAAGATTGCGCCTGAAGGTGACGCCTTCATCGTCATGGCTCGCCAGCCCTTCTTCCACGAGACGTTCGGTGCGGACTTCCATGGCTGCTTTCACCTCGCCGCCGAAGCCGCCATCGGCAAGTTCGGCGGAAGCATTGCCGACAAGCTGGCGATCGAGCCATGTGGCGCCATCGGCATGTATCTGGCTTTCTATCGACAGGTCGGAGCGAACGGCCAGCGTCACCCGACGACGGCCGTTGCGGTCTTCATAGGAACGCAGTTCGACAATCGAGCCGGGAGCGCTATCACCGGCCGCGTCGAGATCGGGCAGGCGCACATGATGGGTGCGGCCGTCAACGCCGTCGATCACGGCATAGGCGGAACCGGAAAGCTCATCGTCCAGCCCGCGCGCAACCAGCCGGCCGACAATCTTTTCGGTCCCCTCCCCGGCCAAAACATAATCCGAGGCGGCGCGGTCGATCCCGCCTTCGGTCAGTCCGCGGTGGATACGCTTAATGATGTCGCCACGCTCGCCCAGCTCACGCAAGGTAGCTTCCGCCTTGTCATCGATGATCCATTGGCCCTCACCGGCCGGATGGGCAAGGCCGAGCTTCTCCAGCTTGCGGAGACGGCCAACCTTCAGCGTATGATACTCGTCCGGCCGGTGGTCGGGATCGGGTCGCAAATCTATGACACCGTTCTCCAGAGCCCCCTGCCGGACAAGCGCCCGGTCGAGCTGCGTCCAGCGTTCGGTGTCGATCTGCCGTTCCATGGTGCGGCGAATGTCGAGATCGGTGCGCGGGCCAAGCTCCTGGGTGAGAATATCCCGCGCGCGGCTGCGCATGCCCTCACGAATATAGTCGCGGTCGATGACCAGATTTTCTCCATCGTCGGCAACGCCGCGCAAGAGGATATGCAGGTGGGGATGCTCGGTGTTCCAATGATCGACGCCGACCCAATCGAGCCTGGTCCCAAGATCGCTCTCCATGTCCGTCATTAGATCGCGGGCAAAGGTCTTGAGGTCTCCCAGCTCTATCGCATCATCGGGAGAGACGATGAACCGGAAATGATGCCGGTCGTCTCCGCATCGCTCCGCGAAGTCGCGGCCATTCGCGTCGTCGTGATCGGCATCGAACAGCCGGCCGGCCTCACCGTCCTTGCTGACACCCTCGCGCCGAAGATAGGCGACATGACCGGCGAGCGAACGGACGCCTTTCGTGTTGCGTACGACGCGCGCCTTGATGACGACGCCACGCGCGCGGTTGTTGAGAAAGCGATTGGCGGCAAGCGTTGCGGCTTTGCCCCGGCCTACACTTCGGCGCGGACCCCTGGAAGTGGATGCAGTGGCCGAGCGACGTGGTGACGGTCCTCCGGCGCGATGGGACGCCGCGAGCACTTGCGCGATAAAGGGCTTGGCCCGCTGGCTGCTGCGGGAGCGGATGCGCCCCGGACGGACCCGAAAATCATCATCCTTGGCCATTTACATCCTCAAACCTTGCAAGAATGGAGCAAAAACAGATAGTTGCGGGATGCAGAAGGGTGTCAAACAGGCGACACCCTGTGGAATGAAAAATAGGCCCTTGAAATCACGATGAAATCCGCCAACCGACCGCCCGCACCCTGCCGCCTTTATCCTGCCTTCCCTTTCCCGCTGGCCTATCTGCCCCCTCACGCCTTGAATGGTGAAAATCACGGTCGTGCCTCCTGCTGCTCGGATCGGCGCACGAACAGACCATCGGACAGCGGCGCAAGCGCCGAAAGATCGATGATCGTGTTGCCATAGGACGATCGGATGGAAGGCAGATCGTCCGCCGTCCGATCTTCGCTGGCGGGGACCATCAAACGCGCGACAAAGAGCGGCGCGACGGACCATTCGGAGCGCGCTGGACGATCCGCCGTGCGAAACGCAACGGCGGCGTCCGCGTCGATCTGCGGGACGATCTTCGCTATGTAGGCGACCGTCTCGGCGGGCAATGGATCGCCGGTGACAAGATGCTTTTCGTAGCGGCCGGGACCGGCATTGTAGGCGGCGAGGAAACCGGGAGAACCGTAGAGATCGTGCAGTTCCGCGAGATAGGCGCTGCCCGCCAGAATGTTGTCGCGGGGATCATAGGGATCGTCGCCAAGTCCATGCCGAGTGCGCAATTCCGCCCATGTGGCGGGCATGATCTGCATCAGGCCCATCGCACCCTTTGGCGAAATGGCGCGCGGATCATGATCGCTCTCGGCCTGCATGACGGCACGTATCCAGCGCTCCGGAATGGCGAAACGCTTCGCCGCTTCCGTGATATGATTGGCCCACGGATCGTACGATGCAGGGACCACGACAGAACGCGCGACCGGTCGATCGTTCGTCAGAGGATCGGCCATTGCCACGCATGGCAGCGTGACAATCATGGTGCCTGCGACCAACAACACCATGATCGCAGGAATGGCGGCGCATGGTCCGCCGTCCCGATTGCCCATCAGTCTGCCATCGTGCTCGCTTTGGCCAAGGGCAAGGCTTCGCCGCCGGCCAACATTTTCCGGACGGGCATCGTCGCAAGACGTGTCCGTTCTCCGGAAAACAGGCCGTCGCCCTTGACCGCCGCTGCGCGCGACGGCCGCCCGATAGGCGATCGGATCGAGGGGAGTGATCGGCGTTCGATCGATCAAGGGGAGTGAGCCTGAAGATTCGCGAGGAGGATGGCAGCGCATGAGGGTCACGCCTGTTCGTCGCGCCGCGTCTTGCGCGTCCAGTGAAGATTCCAGACATCCTTTTTGGTGTCGGACTCGAACATGCGGGCACGGATCGGTTCAACAAAGGAAGGATCGTCGATAGTGACGGAGAGATAGGCACCGGCGCGCTCGCCGGTTCGGTCCCATGCCGCACCGACTTCGAGGCCATCGGCGAAAATTCGATGGTTCGGAGCATTCTCGGCGTCCGTCTCATCGATGGGAAGGATGGTCACTTCGGCGTCGAGGGTAAGCGTGCGGATGCGACCGAAAAAGCCGTCGGCCTTGTGGGTGAAGGTTCCAATCTGAACCAATGTCTGTTCCTTTCACGGTTGGAGAAACGAGCCGTTCACGGCTCGTCGGAAACCGGCTCGCGGAAGCTGCCCGCGGCCGGATCGGGATCGTCGGTGGTCCAGAGCGGGATTGCCCGACCGACGACGGTTGAGAGCGGAAGCGGCCCGAAATAGCGGCTGTCGAAACTGTCGGGATTGTCCCAGTTCATGAAGAAGGCTTCGCCGGCGCGAAGCGTCCGGCAGCCCTGCCAAACAGGCAGCGAACGGCCTTGGCCGTCGCGCTCGCGAGCCTGCCCGTAGGTCATGCCGTAGGCGGCGATCTCCGCGCCGTTGCGGCAGACGGTCGTTCCGGAAAGGGCCAGCACGCGCTTGAGGAGCGGCAGGCCCTTTGGCAGATAGCGGCGTTCGTCGAGGAAGCCGGCCAGATCGTCGGGCGGCATGACAACGGCAAGATCGGTGACGTCGAGCTGGCCGGCGGGGACGATCCGGTAGAGGCCGACCGGCACGCTGGCCGATGCGTTCCAAATCACACGAATGGCAGGCCGGTTCCAGGTCGGCAGCGCGATCAGAACGGTTCCCACCAGCATTGCCAGGAGCGTCATACGGCGGCCGGTCATGACTGAAACTCCCGGCGCATCAGCCAGGCACGATGCTGCTGGCGGCTATACGCGCTGAACGCCTCGTTGACGGTGAGACGGTTATGGATGTGCCGCCAGTGATCCGGCGCGACATCGGCCGGATCAATGCCGAGCCGCTCGATCGCGTCTATGGCGTCGAGCACCTTCTGAACTTTCGGCCAGCCATGGACGCGCAGCAGGATTTCGCCGCCCGGATTGACCAGCGGTACGGTCTGATAACTTTCGCCGGGCACGACGGCGCGAAGAATGTCGATACGGGAAACGACGGTGCCGTAATCATTCGCGGCCCATCTGACGAAGGCGAAGATGGTGCCGGGATCGAAACTGACGACGCGGTGATGACGGTCGATGCGCTGCTCTTCAGCGATCCGCCCGAAATGGATGCGCTGTTCGATGCGGTTCTCCCGCCATGTCAGATTGACCAGCGTGCAATGAGAGGAAGGACGTGCCTTCATCGGTCAACCCTCCCGAGGAAGGGCGTTGCAAGTGCTGCTCTCGTTTCTCCTTGAATCCGAAACTGAGCAACAAGCCAGTCCACAATTAAAGGAACACGAGGCCACGAATTAAAGAACCATTCAGTCCTTGACCGGCTCCAGCCGCGTCTTTGAGGGCCGAAGACAGGCGCGAATGGCCCTCCACAGCTTCGATGTTCAGGCGGGTATGTTAGGAAGAATCCGAAGGATTCTATGTTAGTAATGTTAGAAGGGGTCGGATTCCGCCTTTGGAATCCGATAGTTACGAGAGGGCATCGTTCCGGATAGGACGGGAATCGCGTTCCGGATGGTACGGGTTTGGGCGTTCCCGATAGATCGGCTCCATCCACAGCTTGTCCACCGGACAGCGGCGATAGGGCGCGTGCAATGAGATTCATCGCCCACCTCCTGCCCACTTGCGCGGGGTGACGATCCGCTTCGACGGTTCGGGGCGGAAGGTGAGCCGTTGCCGCCCGTCCGGATCGTCGGCCAGTGCAAGGCGGTATCCCGGCAAGGGCTGGCGCTCGACGATCGCGCGAAGCTCGAAACGGAAGCGGCGAAAGGGGGACAGACTGCCGGATTTAAGGTGCAGGTGTTCGAGATCGAAGCTCCATCCCCATGTCTGGCGACCGCCGTGCTTGCGCACGAGACGATAAAGCCAGCGTTCGAGACCACCCGTGAGATCGAAATAGGCATGGTCGATGGTGAGAACCAGGGCGTCGTCGATGACGCCGGCATAGAACCAGTCCGCTAGGATGAGTTCGATGCCGAGCGACCGGCCGGCCCTGTCCAGCCGCTCCTTCCATTCGGCGATCCAAGAGAAACGATGCCGCCTGCGCTCGTCCGGTTGTCGGATCGACGTGACGACCGTCGTGGACTGCAGCCGGTCGAGCGCCGCTTTCAGCCTGCCGTAGTTCGGTCCGGAATCCGTGCGCCCAATAAAAGATAGAATCTCGTAAGGCGTGGCCGACATGAAGCGCGACGTGCGCAAGCCCTTGTCGCGGGCGTCGATGATCTGCGAGGCCGCCCATATCAGGATATCGGCATCCCATATCGTCGCCATACCATGTTCGGCGGTGGCCTCGACGCAGATCGACACATCGCCCATGCGAAAGTCGATCGGTGTCACGCGGCGGGATTTGGCCAGTGAGAAGAACGGCCATGCCATGAGATCCTGCGCGTCACGGGTCGCTATGTCGCCGCCGCATGGTCGAAACAGTTCGAGTTGCTGCGAACTGGCCGGGGAGTTGCGCATCGTCGCCGCTGCTCCGGCCATGTCAGTTCTTGCCCGCATAGCGCGGTGCAAGTGCTGCATGCCGTTTTGCAGGCCGAATGAAGTTGTCGATGGGATCGGTTGTAGATACTCTCGCGCCGATCTCCGTCCATGCGCGCAGATCGTCTATATCGTAAAGAATGCGGCCCCCGACCTTGCGGTACTTGGGGCCGGTGCCGTAGGTGCGGTGCTTTTCCAGCGTCCGCTTGCAGATGCCCACGATAAAGGCAGCTTCCTTGGTGGAGAGGAAACGCTGGGGTGGATTTTTCGGATCGATGATTTTCTTGTCGGTCATGCTTCGGCTCCGTCTTGTTCCGGTGCGGTCCCGACCTACTGGGACCTACAAAACGGACGGTGCCGGAATTACCGACGCCGAAGGGATGTCAAAAAACAGGGGGTAGTGTTTTCCTACCCCTGACCGTCCTTCTTTACCGGCGTTTCCCTCGCCGGTGCGGATAGAACAGGAGATCGTGATAGCCTCCGTGATAGATCATGCGGTCGGCTTTGCGCAGTAATTCGCGAATGCGATGTTTCAGGGGGTGATCGCGCCAGTCACGCGGTGCAATCGGTGTGCTCGACAGCAAGGCGTTGGCGATTTCACGGTAGGATGCGCCTGCCTTGCGGGCATCGAATATCCGCAGGGTAAGAATGGCAAGCTGCCGGCTTCGCGGCGGGAAAGCGCCGTAGTCGGGACCGGGTGGACGTCCGCTCATCTGTCGCCAGAAACGCCCCGCCGCATGAAGCCGGGTCTCGAAAGACTCGTCCAATGGCAGGAGAACCGCATTGAAATATCCATCCCGGCGACCATCGGCAACGATCAGCCGGTGTGGATGCTTGTCCGGTTTCCACAGAACATAGAGGTCATCGCCGGTGGCGCGGCAATCGGCCCCTGACAAGCGTGAAAGTGGTATAGCCTCGCTCGACCGGCGCGGGTTCCTCGTCGTCAGAACCAGCTGAAGCACGCGGGGAAAGGCGGCGGGGGTCCACAGCGCCGGTTCCATGCGAAGGTCGTTTTGGGGAGCGAAATCGAATCCCCACTTAGAAGCAACAGCGTCGTTCACTTCGCCGTCTTCGGAAGCTGTCATGTATTCCTTGTAGAAATATTCATTCCGGCGCAGATATTCGCAGCCAAATCCTTCAGCGTCGTAATCGTTCATGTAGGCATAGGCAGCGGGATTTCTCCAGTCGTATTCGGACATTCCGGACTCCTTACAACCATGGAACAGTGAAGAAGGTCGGAAGTATCGAAACGAAGTTTGCCTCGCGCCAGACACCGATAACGCAAACCGGTAACATCGGATTGGCAAAACCGTCAGTTGATTGATCTAGTTCGGTGCGCCGCCACGTAGCAGATGCCGGTAACCATTGGAAACCATCCATCTCGCCCGCGTCATGTGGCTTTCCCATGCGCGCTGCGCCCGTTCAGGCTCGGTTTCGGGGTCGATGTGCAGCACAATGCGGGCCACCTCCCGCCAATCCGCATCCTCTTCCGCCGCGTCGAGCAGGCGCAGATAGGTGACGAGGTGGGCCTCGTCGTAACCGGTGAGAATATGCGAATCGGGCGCGATATCCGCTACATCTGGATCAAGTTCCGGCTTTTGCATCCTTGTTCCCCTGAATAACCGGCAGGAAATACCATAGAAACGTAACGTTGCATCGATTGCGAGGATTAGAGCACGTCTTTGCATGCATATTATAACGCATCGGGCGATGAATAGGAACGATCGTTCCTAGAATGATAGTTTCCGCTCTGCTTCCCATCAGGTATGGATTTGAAAGAGGCTATGGCGGTCAATCTGCGTCGCATTCGCCATGAGAAGAACCTGACGCAAGAGCAACTGGCGGAGCGCACCAACTTGAGTATGCGCTATGTCGGCTCGATCGAGCGTGGAAAGGTTTCTGCAAGTGTCACCGTGCTCGGACAGATTGCCGATGCCCTTGGTGTCGATCCGAGCGAATTGTTGCGGTAGAGTTCCCCTAAACCCCGACGAAGAAGTCGTCAGAGCAATCTCCGACTGGCCTGCCGCTTTAGGCTTCGCCGTGAATACTTACGTCGCGGGAGTTCGTATGGTACAAGAGGGCATGAAAATCGCATCCGCCAGCATTTCGATTTACGAGAGAGGCACGGACCAGGCGTACGGCGTAAAGGTTTTGATGGAAGCCTTGCAGGATTTCGCAAAGTCCCGCGCGACACGTAAGCTGTATCGCTTCCGGGAAGAGAGCAAGGTCGGTTGTGTCCTGCGTGTGCCGCTGATCAAGGAGGAATGCCCGGTCGAAGCCGGGGCGCTCGGGCGCGCCTTACGGAAAGTCGCGCGCGACGCGATCGCGAAGGCCGCCGCCGGCGACCAACTCGTCATCGATTTTCGGATCGGTCCCGGCTCCCTGCTGCATATCGAGGCCCGGTCGGCCGAAAAGGCCGGACTGGTTTCTTCCATGTTCAAGCACTTTCACCAAGCCTGACGGTTCATCTCAATATCGCGTGGGCTTTCGCAATCTCGGCCCTGTCGAACAGTGTCGCTTGTCGATCCACGATTTCATCGGTGAGATGAGTTTGGAAGGAGGCCCGGTAGGCGCAGTGATCTTGCGAGCCGGGCTCCGCCCGGCGAGCGGCGGTCATGTTTCAGGCATGGCCGCGCCGCCGATCCGAGGTCACGGATCGGCGGCGATTTCCGGCCGTGCATGCCTTCGTAAGCAAGACATGGAGCCGGATTTACTGGCTCCATGTCCCTCGCAATCAACGAGTCTTGAGGCGCTGCATGCCTTCGGCCAGCGTCCAGAGCGCGCGGTTGAGGGTGACGTTCTGGTCGATCCCGTTGATGGCGCGGGTCTGGCTGCGCCGGATGCGGCCTTCGGAATTCCGCCGCTGCCCATGTAGCCCGCCTTTCGTCAAGTGCTCTTGAATTTGATTGAAGGACGTCCAGAGGCTGTTACCGGCATCCTCGCGGCGGCGCGGCTGGATGATCTGGTCCGGGCGGATCGGGCTTTCTTCCTCGCCATAGCGCGCAACAAGGCTCGCCTCCGCCAGCACATGGCGTTCATCCGCTGAAAGCGTGATTTCCTTCATCGTCTCGCTGGCATCGATGAGGCGCGGAAAATCCTCCGCGACGGTATAGACGCCTTCGATGATATCATGCTGGATATTGCCCTTGTGGGGGACGCGAACCTCTTCGAAGCGCTCTCCAGCGACAAGGCTGTTGGTGCAGACGAAACGCAGCATTCCCGCAAACATTTGATAGCTCGAGGTACCGTCATGCGAATTGACGATGATGACTTCCGCCGCCTCCGGCTTGCCGATACCGTCATCGCGGCGCAGGCGCAGCATGTGCTTCGCATGTCCCATGCGGTTACCGTCGCGGGGAACGGCCTGTACGGCGAAGAACGGAAACCATCCTTCTCGGCGCAGCCCCTCCACGATGTCGATGGTAGGAACGTAAACATAGCGCTCCGAACGGCTGTCATGCGCTTCGCGGGCGAATATTGACGGAACGTGCCGATGTAGCGCCTCATTGTCGAGGGCTTCGCGTCCGCTGATCTGGTGGCTGTTGCGGCCGAACCGTGTAGCGAGGTGATAATTCATGGTCCTTGCTCCTCATTTTTCCGTAATTGCCGAAGGCATGTCCCTCGACATGCCTTCCGGGGCGCGTGAGCGCGCGGGGATGGGAGGGGGCAAGTGCCGGCGAGCATGGCCGGGTTGCGCGGCGAGCGGGACGGACCGGAATATAATGGCGGTCGAAGAAATGGATCGTCCTGACGGGCGGGCGACCCTGACATGCGCAGGCGGAACTTGAGGGGAGAAAGGGGTTAAGACCCCTTGGTTTCCCCTCATGGTCGGCAAGGCTTCAGCCGCAGACGATCGGACAAAGCGCGCGAAGCGCTCCGTATGGTTTGATGGCGGTGGCGGGAATGAGCATGGCGAAGCCCCGCTTTCGCGGGGCCGGGCCGATGGCCTGTTCAGTTCATGGTGCGGCGGCGCGACCAAATCAGGGCCAGTTCCTCGGTCTCCGTCTCGACCAGGCTCGCATAGATCGGAGCGGGGAACGAGGGATCGTCCAGCTTCACCGAGAGGTAGGGGTTGCCCGCCGTGGACTGCTTCTTCCATGCCGCTCCGAACTCGATAGCACCTGCGAACACGCGAAAGTCCGGCCCGTTTTCGTTTTCGCCTTCGACGGGCAAGAACTTCACCGACTTGACGTTGAGGCTGAGGGTCTTGACCGAGCCAGCGAACGAGCCGTTGTCGGTGCGGGAGAAAGTGCCGATAGTAGCCATGCCATGTTTTCCTTCTGTTGATTGGGCCGCGCCCATCGCGATCCCGATGATGGTCGATGGACCGGGGACGATCGGCCTGCACCCCTCGGGGCCGGAACGAAGTGGAGGGCGGCCGGCGGCAGCTTTTTTGATTGGCGATGCAAAGCCGAAGGCGGCGGAAAAAAGCTGATGCCGGACGTTGCGGGATTGAGATCGAGGCGGCGCTTGCGTCGCCGGTCTTCGGTCAGACCAGATCAATTGGGTTCGCGATGGGGGTGGTCTGCTCGGCGGAATGAGGAAAACATGGCATGGCTACTATCGGTCAACACGTGCTCCTGCGCCGGCGACGGCTCGTTCGCTGGCTTCCCAACGAGCAAGCCCATCAGCCTCAACGTCAAGTCGGTGAAGTTCCTTCACACCGTGATGAGGCGAAAAAGAAAACGGGCCGGACTTTCGCCACGCTGTTTGCCGGAACCTGCGGGTTTGGAGCGGCATGGAAAGAGCCTGCCTGTCCGGCGCGGGCAATCCCTGCCTCTCGGTGAAGCTGGATGATCCCCTGTTCTGCTCTCCGGTCGGCTCAATGCGGGCATGGCCGGGGCGGACAACGAGGAACTGGCCCTGATCTGGTTGTGTTGCTGTGCCATCGACTGAACAGACCACCGCCCCGGCCCTGCGAAAGCGGGGCTTCTCCGGGCGAATGTCCGCCGCCGCCATCCCTTGCGTTAGGGATGAAAGCCCGGAGGGTGAAGACCGCTTTAGCGGGCTTCAGCGAAGCCGACAGCCCGGCCCTCAGGGCAACGCCCATATCTGTCTTATGGGAAGACGCCGGCCCTAGTCGATGGTTTCGATAATCTCATCCTTCCTGGTGATTGCGCTCACCCGTCATTGAGCAAAGCAAGCATTGTCTTTCCCGAAACGAGGAGTTTCAATCTTCTCGATCCGAATTGGTCTCCACACGCTGGAAAAGCTTACTTTGGCCGGTGCAACGGCGAACGACTGACGCGGCCATTTCTCACGCTCGCAAAAGCAGCCTGAATGGGTAATACATCTATGCGAAGGGCAGCGCTTACACCGCCCTTTTCTTTTGCGCTTCCGTCCAGACTGGCTATTGTCCCATGCCATTGAGACGCGACCTCATGGCAAGCCCGCTTCACTCTCGCCAATTCCATGGCGGCGTTTCATCAAGAGTTCGGTAGCAGCGGGTCTTGCCAAAAGTCCTGAAATGATGGTGTCGCCAAGGCGATTTAAACAGACCGAGCCTGGAATGAAGACATGAGCGAACAGACATTTATTGAAACATCGCATGGACGTATCGCGGTCAGCGACGTCAACGGGAGCAAAACTCCCCTTTTGATGCTGCACTGCAATTCCGGCTGCAAGGAGATGTTCCTGTTTCAGACACAGGCACTGACCGGAACAAGGCGGCTGGTGTCGCTGGACCTACCAGGCCATGGTGCATCGTCCGATGCAATCGATCCCCGGCGCACTTATTGCTTTGGCGGTTATGCCGAAGCAATCGCCGAAGTGCTCACAGAGCTTGGCATCGATAAGGTCGCTATTCTCGGGCATTCGCTCGGCGGGCATATTGCACTGGATCTGACTGCGAGACTAAGCAACGTTGCCGGCTTGATGATCTTCGGAACGCCCCCCATCCCACCGGGACCTGAAGGCGCACAACTTGGCTTCCTTCCCAATCCGGAGATGGCGTATACGGGCAACCCTACACTTACGGACGAACAGATCGAAGGCGTGGTAACCATGGCACTTGGACCGGGGGCCGAGCGCGATTTGTTTTACACGTCAGCCGTTCGCCGAACTGATGGCCGCGCCCGGCAGTTCATGGTCGAGGCAGCCCTTGCGGGAACGCAGCTCGATCAGCGGGAACTGGTCGCGACCTCTGGGGTCCCGCTGGCGATTGTCAATGGCGCGGACGATCCGGTTATTGATCTCGACTATATCGACTCGCTCAAGTATCGCGATCTTTGGACGGAGCGCCCGTTGCGTCTCGCCGATGCCGGGCACGGTCCTCACTGGCAGCGGCACCATATTTTCAACGAAATGCTGCAAAACTTCCTCAATTCGCTCGATTGACCAATCGATGACGACGACAATAGCCGCATGCGCTAACATGATGCCTCGAATCAACGAGGGAAGATAATTCATGGCTGTTAGTACGAATGATCTGGCAGATAGCCTTGCTGAAGCACATAAGCTGACCAAGACCCAGGCCAAGGTCATTGTCGAAGATGTCCTGAAGGGCATTTCCCAAGCTGCGGCCAAAGGGGAAGAAGTGTCGCTGAACGGTTTCGACTTCAAGGTGCAGGACAAGCCCGCGCGCGAAGGCCGCAATCCTTCGACCGGCGAGACGATCAAGATCGCGGCGTCCAAGAAGCTTGTCTTTCAGCCCGCCAAGGCGCTGAAAGAAGCAGTCAACGGCTGACGCTCAGGATTACTGAGCGAGGTGCCGCGTCAATGGCGCGGCACTTGCAATGCCAAGATTGCTGATGTAGCGAGCTTCCTTGCCAGGATTCCCGAAAATCAATCCAGTCTTTACGGTCCTTCACGCAAACGCGCCAGCGCCGACAGGCCGACGAATGCGCCACCAATGAGGGAAAAGATTTTCCGCCAGACTTCGGACGGCACGGCTTCGCGGGCGACGCCATGCACCAGGGCGAAACCTGCAATAGCGGCGGGAACCGCGAATATCAGGGCAATGGCGAGGCGCAATCCCGGTGAGCGCAGCGTGGCATAGAGATAGGCCAGAAAGCCGTAAGCACCCACACCCGCGAACAGGCCGACGATGCCAGCGCCGATATAACCGGCTCCGGTCGCAAAGGCGAAGCGCGTTACCATGACGGCGAACAAGAACGGCACGGCATAGGTCACCAGTATAAGGCTAAGCGAACACATGGCGATGACCATCACGACGGACAACGTAAGAAGCGCAATCATTCCCGGTCTCCATTCCGCTTCTTGAGGGTAGTCGCTTCGGCGCATCGGGGTCCGACACGCCGGAGCACGTTTCAGGTGACTATCCTTCCGGCATGACGAGCCATTCTGGTATAGTGGCTGAGTCGGTATTGGGACATGAAATAACAGTCACGTTCGACCGGCAGGCCAAGCCCGCCGCGCACTTCCTCGATCTCGGACAGCATGGCGTAGCCAAGTTCCGGACTGCCAAGCCCAAGATCGCAGAGGCCGAACATGCGCAATTGTCCATCCGGTTCCTCGTATGCTTCGGTTATCAGCCATGTGGCAGAACCGTCCGGCGTGAACAGCTTCACGACAGGGCGCGGGTCGAAATCCTCCTGTTCCTCGCTGGCACGGCCATTGGCGATCAGCGCGGCGCGAAGATCGTCGGGGATGAGGGTTTCGGTGCGGGGAAATCGTCGCGTCATGACGCCATTTCCTCCGGTTCGGGCCAAAGCTCGGCATCCCCGTTGATCCGCAAGCGGGCGCGGAAGGCGGCGATAGCCGCATCCTGCCGTTCCAGCTTGCGGGTGAGCGCGTCGATTTCGCCGCGCCGCTGGAAACGGAGTTGCGTGGCGTTTTCCTGATAATCGCGTTCGTCGGCGCGGGTCCATGCGGACTTCATGCGGCCATACTGGCGGGTCTTGACGCGGGCTGTGATCGTCATGCGCTCGGCGCGCTTTTCGATCTGCCGCCTGATGATTTTTATATGGCGGCGGGTTTCGTTCCGCGTTCTGACCATGCGGGCCAGCATTGCCCGCTGCTCGGCATAGGTGTTCATTGTCGTGGTTCCTGTGATCTGGTCGAGGTTCCCGGCCGCGCCGAAATCGGCGCGGCCGGAACTGTCCTCGGTGCGATGGGGAAAGAGGCCGGAACCGCGCGGGCGGCTCCGGCCATGGCCGTTCACTCGGCGGCTTCGTGGAAGACCGCGCCATCTTCGGCGTCTGCTGCATCCGGGGCGGTTGCCTCCCCTTCTGGTTCAGCCGGTCCCTCTGCTGCGGGTGCACCGGGGTCCGTCACCTGATCCTCGGCAGATATGGCTTCCGGCTTGGCAAACTCTGCCGCTTCGGTCGCGGTGAGTTCCGGTGCGTCCGGTTCCGACGTGGCCGGTTCTGCTGCATCCGCTGCAACACCTTCCGGCTCTGCGGTTTCTGACGCGTCCGCAACGGTTTCGGCTTCCGCCTCTACCTGCTGCGGGGCGTCCAGCCATGCGGGCCGTTCGGTGCGCAGCAGCGGCGGAAGCCATCCGCTTCCGGCAAGCTGCTTCTCGGCGTCTTTCGCCATTTCCTGCTTCTTCTTGCCCGAAAGCCGTTCCGCCGCCTCGTCGCCAAGAGCATCGCCTACGGCGGCAAGAATGTGCGCCTTGGTCACGCGACCAAGATAGGTGCTGACGGTCGGCGTCCAATACTGGCTCATGTCCAGCGCAAGCGCGGTCGACAGCTTGTCAGCGGTCGCATGGGCGCGGCGCTTGTTCTGCTCCCAAGGCAGTTTCAGGGCATTGACGGTGAGCGATGCGCAATGGGCGAACAGCGCCATGACGCTTACGGGGTCCAGACCGGCAATGAAGCCCCAAAGATCCGCCACGTTCTGCGGCATGTCGGAAGCCCATGCGGCGTGACGATCCGCCAGCATCTTCGCCGCCGCCGTATCCTCGATGCCGTCAGCGTGTCCGCCAAGCTGAACGCTGACGGGGCGGATTTCGAGGGCATGAGCACTGACGTCACGATAGAAGGTCTGCGCGGCGAGCGCATGAGTGACGGCGATCAGGGCTTTTTCCGGCTGCTCGCCAAGCGCAAGGCGAAGGCCAAGCGTCCGGTGGGCGGTCAGGTCGCGGGTGAGAGTGTCGGAAATCGGCTGGCCCGCATCGCCTTCCGGTTCTTCCTCGCCGCCGCCGCTATCAGGGTCCGGATTGATACCGTCTTCGATGATCTCGCCGTCTGCATTGACGCGAACGCCGTCAATGATGGTTTCGCTACCCGCGCTCTCGTCTTCTTCCGGTTCCGGCTCCGGTGCCTCGTCTTCGGGCCGAATGAAACCACGTTCGATGCGGGCGGTTCCGTCATGGTTCAACGTGACGAACACGCCGCCTCGCGCAATCTTGTCCGGCTCATATCCTTCACGCTTCGCGTCGATGCACTCCATTTCCGCTTCAAGTTCTGCAAAACGCTGATCCACATCGGCGGGCAAGTCTTCTTCTGTATTCTCCCATTCTGCCGTCAGGCGATCAAATTCGTCCTGCGCTGCGGCATAGGCGGCCTCATCTTCTTCCGACAATTCGACCGCATGCGGATAGAAACGGCTCATGCCGTGGGCATGGGGAAGTCGATAGAGGCTTCCACCCACTTCCAGCCTTCCGCCTGAATGTCGGCGGTGATACCCTCCAGCTTTTCGAGAACAAGGCGGTCAAGCAATGCCGGATCGTCGTAATAGCCGCCGCGATCTTCGGTAAACAGGTCACGGATGATCGTGCCGCCCGCCTCCGTGTAGGCTTCCGCGCCGACGAAGATAGCGCGCCGCTCCGTGGCCGGAACGTTGCTTGCGGTCAGATCGCGGCGGATGATCCGTGCTTCCCTGTTATAGTGCAGGTTCTCGAAAACCTCTTCCTGCCGTGCGTGGTCGTCGGTAATGGCGAAAGCCTGCAACTGCTCAAGGTTCAAGCCGCCTTCGCGGTAAACCTGCATCAGCTTCGGGCTGACGGCGCCGAGCTTGAGGCGCTGCCTCACCACATGCTCACTCACGCCGAAGCGGACGGCGATATCCGCCGCACTCCATCCGCGATCCTGCGAAAGTTGTAGGAAAGCTTCGACCATATCGGCATTCGAGAGATCCGAACGCGTCACGTTCTCGTCAAGGCTGATCTCGAAAGGGTCGTTCACCGTATCTATGACGCAACGGATCGGCTCGGTCTTCCTGATTTCCTTGCGCTTCACCCGCAACATCTGCGCCAGCCTGCGGCCTTCGCCGATGGTGACGAAATAGAAACCGGTCTCCTTACCGTAGACGTCAAGTTCCGGCTCTACCACGAGGTTTTGCAGGATGCCCTTGGCGGCGATGCTTGCCGCATAGGTCTCCACTGTTTCCTCACTATGAGGGGTTTTCCTCGCGTTTCGGGGCGACCGCTTGAGCTTGTTGAGAGGAATGAAGATTTCCGTGCCGGTCGTGGTTTCCGCTGCGGGTTCCGCCGTCATAACGGTTTCCGGTTCCTGTGCGGGCAATGCCGTCATTACCTCCGCCGCGACTTCCCCGACGCTGAGGATTTCCACATCCACCGCCGCATTCTCGACCGTCTCGACAGTGACGGCCTTCGTCTTCTTCGCTGTCCTTGCCATTGTTCCAATCCTTTTCTCCGTTAATGCCGGAGGCATGTCCCCGACATGCCTCCCGGGGCGCGAGCCCGCGGGGATGGGAGGGGGCAAGTGCCGGCGAGCATGGCCGGGCTGCGCGGCGAGCGGGACGGATCGGAAGAAATGAAGCTGGTGGTGATTGTGCGCCGTCCTGAGAAGCGGGCGGCCCTGCCATGCACAGGCGGAGCTTGAGGGGAGAAAGGGGTTAAGACCCCTTGGCTTCCCCTCACGATCGGCAAGGCTTCAGCCGCAGCCGATCAGGACAAAGCGCGCGAAGCGCTCCTTACTCTATCGAGACAGGCGAAACCGCCGGACTTCCGCCTTCGGGCGCTGTTGAGACCGTCCCTTTTGTAGGTCGGAGTATCCTCTTCGCCGCACGGCACGGCCCGCCCTGTTTTCTTTCCAGCCTGATCGAGTCTCGATGGTCTCGCCAACATTCCGATACGAGCCAGGGACGCCATGAAACCACAGCGCGAAAGGATCAGGATCGACGTTCTTCCTCCATCCGACACGTCGGAAGAGGAAGCGGTTCGGATGCGGATAGCCGATGAGGCGGTCATGGCCCTCGCCCGCCTGATCGGCCGGCAGATGGCACGCGAGCAGTTTCAAAAGAAAATGGCGTTGGAGCGTCGCTCGAATAATGCCAGAAAGCGGACAATGGAGTCGTGAGCGATTGCTTATCCTAATCCCGGTACAGGTATAGCTTGCCGGGATATTTTTACATCACCATTGATCCCCTAATGGGATCATGATAGGATTACTTCATGAGGATCATTGCCCGTCGAACCTTACGGGAATTTGTCGAAAGCCTCGCAGGGCAGAAAGATCAGCCGGCTGTAAAGGCAGCGCTTGATGCCTGGTTTGATGAAGTCAGCAAGGCGGAATGGGCAGGTTCCGCCGATGTGAAGCGACTTTACGCCACGGCGAGCATTGTCAGCGCCGAGCGGATCGTCTTCAACATCAAGGGCAATGATTATCGCCTCGTGGTATCGACCGATTTTGAGAAAGGCATCGTCTGGATCAAATGGATCGGCTCGCACAAGGCATATGACAGGATCGATGTAACAGAGGTGAAGCATGGCGACTGATCTGAAGCCCATTCGCACCGAGGCGGATTATGACGCGGCACTTGCCGAAGTCGAACGCTTATGGGGTGCCAAAAGCGGCACACCGGACGGTGATCGTCTCGACGTGCTGGCAACACTGATCGAGGTTTATGAAGCGAAGCACTATCCCATGGACCCGCCGGACCCGATCGAGGCAATCAAGTTCCGGATGGAGCAGCAGGGATTGAGCCGCAAGGATCTCGAACCGATCTTCGGAACCCGTAATCGCACATCGGAAATTCTCAATCGCAGGCGTGGCCTTTCCATCGAGATGATCCGCCAGTTACATGATCGCCTTGGAATATCGGCCGATGTGCTGATCCGGCCAAGCCGTCTCGAAAAGGCAGCCTGACGCGAAAGGACAGCGAATGACCCGCGTTGCGATCTACGCCCGCTATTCCTCAGACAATCAGAATGAAGCCTCGATCGAGGATCAATTCCGTATTTGCCGTGATCAGGCGAAACGAGAGGGCTGGAAGGTCGTCGGCTGCTATAAGGATGCGGCGATTTCCGGTTCCTCCGTGATCCTGCGGCCGGGTATCCAGATGCTCTTGCAGGATGCGCAGGGCGGGCAGTTCGACATCGTGCTGGCCGAGGCGCTCGATCGCATCAGCCGCGACCAGGCCGATACCGCCAACCTGTTCAAGCATCTCAAATTTGCCGGCGTGCCGATCGTCACGCTGGCGGAAGGCGAGATTTCCGAACTGCATGTCGGCCTCAAGGGGACGATGAACGCCCTCTTCCTCAAGGACCTGGCCGACAAAACGCGGCGCGGCCTGCGCGGCCGCGTCGAGGATGGCAAATCAGGTGGCGGCCTGTGCTACGGGTATCGTGTTATCAGGAAACTGGACGCACGCGGCGAAGCGATCCGCGGCGACCGGGAGATCGATGAACAGCAGGCTCAAGTGGTTCGGCGCATCCTCCGCGACTTTGCCGCTGGTATCGGCCCGCGCGCCATTGCCAGGATGCTGAATGAGGAAGGTATTCCCGGTCCCGAAGGCAAGCTCTGGAACGACACGACGATCCGGGGCCACGCCAGCCGGGGAACAGGCATCCTCAATAACGAGCTTTATATCGGCAAGCTGGTTTGGAACCGGCTCCGTTACGTCAAGAACCCGTCGACGGGCAAGCGCGTGTCGCGCCAGAACCCGGAAAGCGAATGGATCGTCACCGAGGTTCCGCACCTGCGCATTGTCGATGACGAACTCTGGGAGGCTGTTCGCGCAAGACAGGGCGAGATTGCGGAGAAATACGTCAATGTGACAGAGGCGGTGCGCGCGCATCACAAGAAGAACCGACTGAACGGAACACGCCGGCCAAAGTCCCTGCTCTCCGGCCTGATCTTCTGCGGCGGCTGCGGCGGTCCCTACTCGCTGCGCGGCGCTGACCGTTTCGCCTGCTCGAACCATATCAGCAACGGCTCCTGCAATAACAGCCGAACGATCCCGCGCGAGGAGATGGAGCAACGGGTGTTGGCCGGTCTGAAGGATCGGATGATGGCCCCCGAAACCGCCTCCGAAGCGATGCGGGCCTATGCGGAAGAGATGAACCGGCTGAACCGGGAACGACGCTCAAGCGCCGACACATGGAAGGCGGAACTCGCCAAGGTCGAGAAGGATATTCGCGGCATTATCGAAGCCATCAAGGCCGGCATGTTCCATGAGAGCATGAAGGGCGAGATGACCGCGCTTGAGAACCGCAAGAAGGAACTGGCGGCGCTGCTGGCCGATGTCCGCGAGGACAAGCCCGATCTGCTGCCGAGCGCTGCGGGCATCTATGCAAAGAAGGTCGCCAGGCTGACGGAAGCGCTGAACGAGCCGGAAGAACGGACGCAGGCGGCCGAGGCTTTGCGGATGCTGATCGCGAAGATCGTTCTGACGCCGGGACCGAACCGGGGCGAGATCGATGCGACGCTGCACGGAGAATTGGGCGCGATCCTGAACTGGGTCGAGCGTCAAGCCGTTGGGAATGCTACAAAAACAAAACTCCCGGCGCTTTCGCATCGGGAGTGTCGGTATCAGTGGTTGCGGGGGCAGGATTTGAACCTGCGGCCTTCAGGTTATGAGCCTGACGAGCTACCGGGCTGCTCCACCCCGCGTTGACTGGTTTTATTATAGCATAAAGGCCGCTTGATGCGGCCTTTTGATTTGGGCTTTGTGCCGGTTTTTGTGAATGAGAAGATTTGTGTTGCGTTTTGCAGACCTGGCAGCGACCTACTCTCCCGCGTCTTGAGACGAAGTACCATTGGCGCTGGGGCGTTTCACGGCCGTGTTCGGAATGGGAACGGGTGCAGCCGCCCCGCGATAACCACCAGGTCGGCAAAACGCAACATATGTTCATGCGGAACGCATGAACATATGTTGCTCTTTTTTGGATTGGCATGCCTTATCCCGTTCGCTTGTCGCTCACGGGGGACGCCAATCGGCCATACGGTCACCTCTGATATGAGGGACCAGGTGGCCAAAGCAACCTAGTTCATGTTTTCACATGGAAACTGTTGTTTCGAGAAGCTGGAGAGCCAAGGCTCTATTTAATTTACACGTCTTTCTGTGACCGGTCCGTATTCAGCCTTTGCTCAACAGTGAGCATGGCAGCCATACAGGACGCTAGTCCGTCGCGCCTTATGGCGCGGCCCGTCCGGAGCCCTTCGGGCGTCAGGACAAAACAGATCATCAAGCTTGGCTTGATGAACATATTCAATGGGAACGAAGAAGTCGATCGAGCTATTAGTAACGGTAAGCTTCACACATTGCTGTGCTTCCACACCCGTCCTATCGACGTGGTCGTCTTCCACGGCTCTGATAGGGAACACTCGTTTTCAGGTTGGTTTCCCGCTTAGATGCCTTCAGCGGTTATCCATTCCGTATATAGCTACTCTGCTATGCCCTTGGCAGGACAACAGATCCACCAGAGATACGTCCATCCCGGTCCTCTCGTACTAGGGACAGATCCTGTCAATATTCCTACACCCACGGCAGATAGGGACCGAACTGTCTCACGACGTTCTGAACCCAACTCACGTACCGCTTTAAATGGCGAACAGCCATACCCTTGGGACCTGCTCCAGCCCCAGGATGCGATGAGTCGACATCGAGGTGCCAAACAACCCCGTCGATATGGACTCTTGGGGGTCATCAGCCTGTTATCCCCGGCGTACCTTTTATCCGTTGAGCGATGGCCCTTCCACACGGGACCACCGGATCACTATGACCGACTTTCGTCTCTGCTCGACTTGTCAGTCTCGCAGTCAGGCTAGCTTATGCCATTGCACTCGACGACCGATTTCCGACCGGTCTGAGCTAACCATCGCGCGCCTCCGTTACTCTTTCGGAGGCGACCGCCCCAGTCAAACTACCCACCATACACTGTCCCGGATCCGGATAACGGACCGCGGTTAGACATCCACGAAGATAAGGGTGGTATTTCAAGGATGGCTCCACAGAAACTGGCGTCCCTGCTTCAAAGCCTACCACCTATCCTACACATGCCTTGGCGAATGCCAGTGTAAAGCTATAGTAAAGGTGCACGGGGTCTTTCCGTCTGACCGCAGGAACCCCGCATCTTCACGGGGAATTCAATTTCACTGAGTCTATGTTGGAGACAGCGGGGAAGTCGTTACGCCATTCGTGCAGGTCGGAACTTACCCGACAAGGAATTTCGCTACCTTAGGACCGTTATAGTTACGGCCGCCGTTTACTGGGGCTTCAGTTCAGAGCTTGCACCCCTCCCTTTAACCTTCCAGCACCGGGCAGGCGTCAGACCCTATACGTCGTATTGCTACTTCGCAGAGCCCTGTGTTTTTGATAAACAGTCGCTACCCCCTGGTCTGTGCCACCCCATCATACTTGCGTACAAAAGGGTCACGCTTCTTCCGAAGTTACGCGTGCAATTTGCCGAGTTCCTTCAACATAGTTCTCTCAAGCGCCTTGGTATACTCTACCTGACCACCTGTGTCGGTTTCGGGTACGGTCTATACGGTGGAGCTATTTCCTGGAACCTCTTCGCCGCCCAACCAATCCAATAAGGTTGAACAACACACGAGATCCGTCACTACCACCAGGCCCACGAATATTAACGTGGTTCCCATCGACTACGCGTGTCCGCCTCGTCTTAGGGGCCGGCTAACCCTGCTCAGATTAACTTTAAGCAGGAACCCTTGGTCTTTCGGCGAGGGAGTTCTCACTCCCTTTATCGTTACTCATGTCAACATTCGCACTTCCGATATCTCCAGCAGCCCTCACGGGTCCGCCTTCACAGACTTACGGAACGCTCCGCTACCACATGCCTTACGGCATATCCTCAGCTTCGGTGCATGGCTTTAGCCCCGTTACATTTTCGGCGCAAAGACCCTTATTTAGACCAGTGAGCTGTTACGCTTTCTTTAAATGATGGCTGCTTCTAAGCCAACATCCTGGTTGTTTTGGGATCCTCACATCCTTTCCCACTTAGCCATGACTTGGGGACCTTAGCTGGAGGTCAGGGTTGTTGCCCTTTTCACGACGGACGTTAGCACCCGCCGTGTGTCTGCCGACTAGTACTCCTCGGTATTCGGAGTTTGGTTAGGATCAGTAAGACGGTGAGTCCCCATAGCCCATCCAGTGCTCTACCCCCGAGGGTATTCGGTCGACGCTCTACCTAAATAGATTTCGCGGAGAACCAGCTATTTCCGAGTTTGATTGGCCTTTCACCCCTAGCCACAAGTCATCCCGAACTATTGCAACAGTTATGGGTTCGGCCCTCCAGTTGGTGTTACCCAACCTTCAGCCTGCTCATGGCTAGATCACTCGGTTTCGGGTCTAATGCAACTAACTAAAATCGCCCTATTCAGACTCGCTTTCGCTGCGCCTACACCTACCGGCTTAAGCTTGCTAGTTACACTAAGTCGTTGACCCATTATACAAAGGTACGCCGTCACCCTTGCGGGCTCCGACTGTTTGTAGGCATCCGGTTTCAGGTTCTATTTCACTCCCCTCGTCGGGGTGCTTTTCACCTTTCCCTCACGGTACTTGTTCGCTATCGGTCATGCACGAGTACTTAGGCTTGGAGAGTGGTCTCCCCATGTTCAGACAGGATTTCACGTGTCCCGCCCTACTCAAGGACAATGACTGTTCTACGCGTAAGGGGCTATCACCCTCTATGGCCGCCCTTTCCAGAGCGTTCCGCTTTATTCATCATTGCCACTGGCCTGGTCCGCGTTCGCTCGCCACTACTTGCGGAGTCTCGGTTGATGTCCTTTCCTGCAGGTACTTAGATGTTTCAGTTCCCTGCGTTCGCTTCTTACCCCTATGTATTCGAAAGTAAGATACCTTATAACAATGCTTGGAAACCCAGGCCGTTCGTTAAAACAGACTGGATTTTCCAAGCATTTAAGGTGGGTTGCCCCATTCGGAGATCCATGGATCAAAGCTTATTCGCAGCTCCCCACGGCTTTTCGCAGCGTATCACGTCCTTCTTCGCCTGTGCATGCCAAGGCATCCACCAAATGCCCTTAATTCACTTCTTCGTTCTCATTGTCTATGCTCATCCATAGCCGTTCCAAAGGAACGGCAACCTGATTACCTTTTACAATCAAGTCATTTCTTGATGACATCGACGTGTCGGTACGGTCTTCTTTGAGGGCACGCCGGTGCACCTCGAAGCCATACCATTAAGACCAGCTTCTCGAGATATCATCCGGTGATGCGCGGTCAGGCAACATCAATCCAGCATCTTCATCAGAGGAACCAAGGTTCCAACAACAAAAATGCCTAGGACAAGCGATCCTTCCTACCTCCAATCCCTCTACCAATTCCGGCCGACTAAGCCATCACAAGGTTTCTCTGGGACTGGGCTCGGACGTTTCAAACCACAAGGGCCCAAAACACCTGGAAGCTTCCAGACATATCTTCTCTTCACAATGTATTCAGAACAGGCATCAGTCCTTGCGGACGATGCAAACTTTTATTTCCTCAAAGAAGACAATTCGCAGCCGTCAGATCAATTCGCCCAT
>NZ_JAPVOJ010000001.1:732500-1017500 GCF_027157905.1 Agrobacterium sp. LMR679
GCAAAAGACCCCACAGCGCTGCCGGTTTTGCACAGGAGAACGGAGCCCGCGACATCAAGTCGAGCCCCGCGCCTTCTTTTGGCCCGGTTCCTCACTAATTGCTTTGCCAACGAAGCGTTAATGCGGGCATGCGTGCGCGTGTCCTTATGTAGGCTGTTGCGACATATCTTTCGATGCGTCGATCAAATTTGACTCATCGCTTTGAAAGTTGCACACCTTCGCCTGAAGTTTCTGGAGAGCGCATGACCGACGGGGCACAGCTGGTATGACTGCGGATCGCAATGTGATCCGGTCGCTAGGCACGGAACCGCCAATTCTGGCGGAAGGGCGCCGTGCACCCGATCGTCGCGAAATTTCGCTGCGATGGCTTTCCGGCACGTTTCTCACCGGCATTACCTCTTCCATATTGATGGGCGTGGCTCTTTTCGCGGCCCTTGACGGCCGCCAGCAGTTGGCCATTCCCGCCGAAGCCTTCGCCAAGGCGGATATGGGCAACAATGCCACGGAAGCCGCCCGTCGCGGCACGCGCCTCGTCGCACCGAATATTGCAGCCCGGCCGTCCGACCGGTCGATCATGGAAGTCTCCACCGTCATCAATGAAGGCGACAAGGAAGTGGTCCGCAAGGTTCCCTTCTCCCACGTCAAGATTCCGCTGGCGTCAAATTACGCCAAGCAGGATGACTATCCCGCCTTCGATCCCCTGAATATTTTTGCCAGCAACGAGGACAAGGACGCATCGGCACCCGCACCAAGCCGGACGGGAACGATCTATGGCTCCGAGGTTGAATCCGAAGTCAGCCTGAAGACTGTCGCCTTTCCCGTCCAGCACTCCAAATATGCCTTCGCCGGCTCCTTGAGCTTCGACGAGGTCGAGGAGGCGGTTCGCTCGAACGGTTCGATCCTGACGGATGGCAACGAGCAGCTGGCCGCGCTCTATTACATCGACCCACGCCGTTTCGATAATGACGACGGCGATGTCGACATTACCGCTGGCCTTGCCGCCCGTGTCGTCGAACAGAACATGTCGGTCTCGACGCCGCAGTCCGCCTCGGTGCCTGCCAAGGAATATGCCGACGACGTGATCCCTGCCCGCCAGACCGAAACCATCGAAGCCGCCCTCTTCGGCGCCGGCTATTCGAAGGTGCAGTCCTCGGAGATCGCCGGGCTGCTATCGCCGCAAATCCAGTCGAACAATGTCGAAAGCGGCGATGTGCTGCGCGTCGGCATTATTCAGGAAGACGAGAAAAGCGACATCGTGCGCGTCAGCCTTTATCGCAAGGGCCGGCACATGGTCACCATGGCCATCGATGACAGCAAGCGTTTCATCAAGGCCAGCGAACCGCCGAAGCTCGATGCCGTGGCGACCGCCTTCGACAGCACCCCGGCGCCTGCCGCCGGACGCGATCTGCCGAGCGTTTATGACGGGGTCTACCGTGCGGCTCTGGCCTACGGCATGAACCAGGGCATGGTTTCGCAGCTCATCAAGCTTCTGGCCAGCAGCGTCGATTTTCAGGCGCAGCTCAAGCCGGCGGATACGCTGGAGGCCTTCTTCTCCGTGGAAGACGCGGATGGCAAGGCGACGGACAAGTCGGAACTGCTCTACGTCAATGCCAAATTCGGCGACAACGAGACACGCTTTTACCGGTTCCAGAACCCGGACGACAACAGCATCGATTATTTCGACGAGAACGGCAAAAGCATCCGGCAATTCCTGTTGCGCAACCCGGTTCCGAACGGCCGCATGACATCCGGTTTCGGCATGCGCCGCCATCCGGTTCTGAAATTCAGCCGCATGCATACCGGCACTGACTGGGCCGCCGCCCGCGGCACGCCGATCATCGCGACGGGCAACGGCACTGTCGAGAAGGCCGGATGGGCCTCCGGTTACGGCAACCAGACGCTGATCCGCCATGCCAATGGCTATGTCTCTTCCTATAACCACCAGAGCGCCATCGCCAAGGGTGTCACGGAAGGCGCAAAGGTCCGGCAGGGCCAGGTCATCGGTTACGTAGGATCGACCGGTCTTTCGACCGGCGCGCATCTGCATTACGAGCTGATCGTCAATGGCACCAAGGTGGATGCGATGAAGGTGCGCCTGCCGGGCGGCAAGTCGCTTTCCGGCGAGGCGCTGGCGCGTTTCTCCGACGAGAGAAAGCGCATCGACAATCTGCTGAATATTGACGAAAAGCCCAATCAGGTGGCGAGCCGCTGATCTGCGGGCAGACCCGAACGATAATCCCGGTCATGTGAAAAGGGCCCGGTCATATGAAAAGGGCTCCGTTTCCGGAGCCCTTTCATTTTATGCCGCATCGGCTGTTTCAGCTTCGGCCTCACTCTTCGCGGGCTTGACCTTGAACAGCAGCCGGTCCGTGCCCGAGGTCACCTTGACCCGCGATCCATCCGGCACTTCGCCGCCGAGGATCATTTCGGCAAGCCTGTCCTGAACCGCTTTCTGGATCACCCGCTTCAGCGGACGCGCGCCGTAAGCCGGATCATAACCCTTATTGGCAAGCCAGCTGCGGGCATCCTCATCCAGTTCGAGCGAAATCTTGCGATCGCCGAGCAGCGAGATGAGACGCTTCAGCTGGATTTCGACAATTGCACCCATTTCGTCGCGCCGCAGGCGGTGGAAGAGGATGATATCGTCGATACGGTTGAGGAATTCCGGCCGGAAATGCGACCGGACCCGCTCCATCACCAGATCGCGAACCGAATCCACATCGTCATTGTCGCCCATCTGCGTCATGAATTCCGAACCGAGGTTCGAAGTCATGATGATGATGGTGTTCTTGAAATCGACGGTGCGGCCCTGGCCATCCGTGAGGCGGCCATCATCCAGCACCTGCAAGAGGACGTTGAACACATCCGGATGCGCTTTCTCGATCTCGTCGAACAGCACGACCTGATAGGGCCGGCGGCGAACCGCTTCCGTGAGCGCCCCGCCCTCTTCGTAACCGACATAGCCGGGAGGCGCACCGATCAGCCGGGCAACGGAGTGTTTCTCCATATATTCCGACATGTCGAGGCGAACCATCGCGGTTTCGTCGTCGAACAGGAAGCGGGCGAGCGACTTGGTCAGCTCGGTCTTGCCCACACCCGTCGGGCCAAGGAAGATGAACGAACCGATCGGCCGGTTGGGATCCTGAAGACCGGCGCGCGAACGGCGAACCGCCTTGGAAACCGCCTGAACGGCCTCGCCCTGCCCGACAACGGACTTGGCGAGCTCGTCTTCCATGCGCAGCAGCTTTTCGCGCTGGCCTTCCAGCATCTTGTCGACAGGAATACCGGTCCAGCGGGAAACGACATGGGCGATATTGTCCGCCGTCACCACTTCCTGAACCATCGAGCCGGCACCGCTGCTATCGCGGGCTTCCGCCGCAGCCAGTTCCTTCTCGAGACCGGGAATGATGCCATAGGTCAGCTCGCCGGCGCGCTGGAACTGACCGTTACGCTGGGCAATTGCCAGTTCGTTACGGGCTTCGTCCAGCCGCTTCTTGAGGTCGGCGGCATGGCCGAGCTTCTGCTTTTCCGCCTGCCAGCGGGCCGTCAGCGCATCCGCCTTTTCTTCCGTATCAGCCAACTCGTCCTCGAGCTTCTTCAGCCGGTCGGCGGAGGACTGGTCCGTCTCCTGCTTCAAGGCTTCGCGCTCGATCTTGAGCTGAATGATGCGCCGATCCAGTTCGTCCAGTTCTTCCGGCTTGGAATCCACCTGCATGCGAAGACGCGAAGCGGCCTCATCCATCAGGTCGATTGCCTTGTCGGGCAGGAAGCGGTCGGTGATATAGCGGTTGGAAAGCGTCGCAGCCGCAACCAGGGCCGAATCCGAGATACGGACCTTGTGATGCTGTTCGTATTTTTCCTTCAATCCGCGCAGGATCGAGATCGTGTCCTCAACGGTCGGCTCATCGACGAGCACCGGCTGGAAACGGCGGGCAAGGGCCGGGTCCTTTTCCACATGCTTGCGGTACTCGTCGAGCGTGGTGGCGCCGACGCAGTGCAGCTCGCCACGGGCAAGCGCGGGCTTCAGCAGGTTGGACGCATCCATCGCGCCGTCGGCCTTGCCGGCACCGACCAGCGTGTGCATCTCATCGATGAACAGGATGATGCCGCCATTTTCGGCCTGCACTTCATTGAGCACAGCCTTCAGACGCTCTTCGAACTCACCGCGATATTTCGCACCGGCGATCAGCGCGCCCATATCGAGCGCCATCAGCTTCTTGTCCTTCAGGCTTTCCGGCACGTCGCCATTCACGATGCGCAGCGCAAGACCTTCGGCAATCGCCGTTTTACCGACGCCCGGTTCACCGATCAGCACGGGATTGTTCTTGGTGCGGCGCGAGAGCACCTGAATGGTGCGGCGGATTTCGTCGTCGCGACCGATCACCGGATCGAGCTTGCCTTCGCGGGCCTCTTCCGTCAGGTCGCGCGCGAACTTCTTCAGCGCATCGAAGCCCTGTTCGGCATTGGCGCTGTCAGCCGTGCGGCCCTTGCGGATATCGTTGATGACCTGATTGAGCGCCTGCGCCGTTGCGCCGGCCTTCTTCAGGGAAGCCGAAGTGGTGGCGGAACTTTCAATCGCAAGCGCCTGCAGCAGACGCTCGACAGTGACAAAACTGTCGCCGGCCTTCTTGGCGAGATCTTCCGCAGTCGAGAACACTTTGGCGAGCGGCGCGGTGAGCGAAAGCCCGCCATTGCCGCCGGAAACCTTGGGCAATTTCGCAAGCGCCGCATCATTGGCAAGACGCGCTTCCCTGGCGTTGCCGCCGGCGCGCTCGATCAGCGATGCCGCCATGCCCTGCTCGTCATCGAGCAGAACCTTCAGAACGTGTTCGGGCGAAAACTGCTGATGGTTCTCCGCCAGCGCAAAGGTCTGCGCCGATTGCAGAAAACCGCGAACGCGCTCGGAGTATTTTTCAATATTCATAGTCGAACCTCCATAAACCGGCCCGCCCGCTTTCGGCACGGCTCCGGGTGTTAGGGTTGAGGCTCCCTCAAAGGCAAGCCCCGCTACGACAGTCGCGTTTTAAAAGGATTTCACGATCGTCGCCTCTTGAAGATCGGTTGCCGGCGAATGCGGCTTCCGTCCTTCCTGCACGAATATGGGAGGCATTTTCATCGGTTTAAAGGGGAGAAAATCCACCGTCCGGGAAATTTTCACATGATTTGACAGGCATCAATTCGACATCTGAAATCACGTGGATTGCTGGCGGAATGTTCATAACCAAGTGCCAAAAGCAAAAAACTCCGGCAAGCCGGAGTTTTTCGATCACAGAGTGATTTGCAGAAGCTGCTTATTCGGCAGCATTCTCAAGCGTGGCAGGTGCAGCGTCTTCACCGGCCGGCGCATCTTCGCCTTCGGCGCCTTCCGCAGCGGCGGTCCGGCGCGGGCGGCGCTGGCGCGGTCCGGTCGCACGGCGCGTCTTCGGTGCGCGTTCGCCCGCCGGAGCTTCCGCCTGCTGCTGCTCTTCCTCGACGGCCACTTCCATGGGCGTGCCTTCGATGACGGGTTGCGGCGCCTGGCTGGCGTCATAGACCGGCGGCTGCTGTTCGGCGGCTACCTGCGGCTGGCGCGGCTGACGCTCCTGCCGCTCGCGGCGGTCCGGACGCTCACGACGCTCCTGGCGCTGTTCGTTCCGCTCAGTACGCTCCTGACGTTCCGGCTGCTGCGCGCGCTCGGCCTGCTCGGCCTGCTGCTGCGGTGCAGCGACGCCTTCATCGCCGTCGTTCACATCCATATCGTCGCCATCGGCAGCATTGTACTCGCCGCGGTCGTCGCGCTGGAAGCGTTCCTGCATCTGGGCCTGAGCCGAAGCGATGATGCGGTTATAGTGTTCAGCGTGCTGCAGATAGTTCTCAGCGATCACGCGGTCGCCGGAACTCTGCGCGTCGCGCGCCAGAGCCGCGTATTTTTCCGCTATGTGCTGGGCTGTGCCACGGATTTTAACATCGGGGCCGGAACTGTCATAAGTCCTGGTGAGCGGGTTGCCGCCCTTGCGGTTGAAGTTGTTGTTACCGCCACCATTGTTATTGTTGTTGTTTCCACGCCCCCGGCCGCGCTTGTTTTGCTGTCCTGGCCTCATCAATTGCTCACCTGAATTCTGTTTTGCTGACAATCTGGTTGTTTTCATGCAATTCCGGGCGGAAAACCGCTGGAAATTTTTCCTGAAATTGCTCCATCACGCGTCTTGCCGAAGATAACCCTTGGGCAAGACCTCGCGTATGACGACCGGCTGCGCAAATGCTGCACCGAGCCGCCTGCGAACAAAGTTTACTGATTCACATGCCGGAAACGCCCAGCCTTTCAGGGCTCTTTAAAGAACCCGCTTCGGGACTGACCCATACCCTGACGAATCTGTGTTCGTCCTCAGCCACCCGGCATGTGGCCGCAAACTATCCCGCTTCCCGCGGAAATCCAAGCCTTTTCTTTTGCTGTGCAAAATATCCTTGCAAAAAATCCGTAGACATATCGCGAACAACTATCTCCGGAAGGTCAAAACTCTGTCGTTACCGCCATAATCCTTCACGGCGTCCAGAAGAGAGAAGCCGTGGGAAACAAATATAGCGGAAACATCAAGCCTTTGATCGAAACCGATCTCCACACCGACAATCCCGTTTTCCACAAGAAAGCGGCCTGCATCGGCAGCGATGAGGCGGTACGGTGCAAGGCCGTCCTGACCTCCATCCAGCGCCGCCATCGGGTCGTGGTTACGAACCTCCTGGTCAAGCGTTGCGACGATATCGGTCCTTATATAAGGCGGATTCGACACAATTATGTCAAAGCGGCCGGCGATTTTTTCAAACCAGTCGCTGTGGATGGCCTCGAAGCGCCCGCCGAGATCGTTTCGGGCCGCATTCCGGACCGCCGTTTCGAGCGCATCGGCGGAAATATCGCTGCCGATACCGGTTGCTTCGGGGCACTCCTTCAACAGCGCCAGACAGATCGCGCCGGTCCCCGTGCCCATATCCAGAATGCGGGCGCTGCCCTTGGCGGAAACGGCTTTTTTCAGCGCCGGCAACAGGGTATCAACAAGAACTTCCGTGTCCGGCCGAGGCTCGAGCGTCTCCTTAGACAAAAGAAGGTCGAGGCCATGAAATTCCCGGTGGCCGAGAATGCGGTGCGCGGGCTCGCCATTCGCCCGCCTTTCGATCATGACGGCGATACGGGCGCTTTCTTCCGGCGTAACGGCACGATCAGGTTTCATCACGAAATCGGTCAATGAAAAACCGACGACCTCCGCAATCAAAAGCCGCGCATCGAGAAGCGGATCGGCGATCCCCGCCGCCTGCAGCCTTTTGCGGGCTGCGGCAAGCGCACTCACAACACTCGCTTCAGCGGCCGTGCTCAAAGCTGTTCGCCGAGCTGTGCAAGCTGCCCCGCCTGATAGTCGGCGATCAGCGCATCCACAAGCTCATCGATCTCGCCTTCGATCATCCGGTCCAGCTTGTAGAGCGTGAGGTTGATGCGGTGATCGGTAACGCGGCCCTGCGGGAAGTTATAGGTGCGGATGCGCTCGGAACGGTCGCCGGAACCAACCTGGCTCTTGCGGTCGGCCGAACGTTCGCTCTCCACCTTCTGGCGCTCGATGTCGTAGAGACGCGAGCGCAGGACCTGCATGGCCTTGGCGCGGTTCTGATGCTGCGATTTCTCCGAGCTGGTAACGATCAGGCCCGTCGGCAGATGGGTGATGCGAACGGCGGAGTCGGTGGTGTTGACGTGCTGGCCGCCGGCACCCGAAGCACGCATCGTATCGATGCGAATGTCTTCCGGGCGGATTTCGATATCAATATCTTCCGCTTCCGGCAGGACCGCAACGGTGGCAGCAGACGTATGGATGCGGCCGCTCGCTTCCGTTTCCGGCACGCGCTGCACCCGGTGCACGCCGGATTCGAATTTCAGCTTGGAGAACACCCCTCGCCCGCTGATCGTCGCGATGATTTCCTTGTAACCGCCCGCTTCGCCCTCGCTTGCGGAAAGCACTTCCACCTTCCAGCCCTTGGTCGAGGCGAAGCGCTCATACATGCGGAACAGATCGCCAGCGAAAAGGGCTGCCTCGGAGCCACCAGTGCCTGCGCGAATTTCGAGAATCGCGCTTTTTTCGTCCGCCGCATCCTTCGGCAGCAGCAGAACCTGCATGTCCTTTTCAAGCTCACCGATGCGGACCTCGACATCCGGCAGCTCCATTTCCGCCAGGTCGCGCATATCCTTGTCGGTCGACTTGTCCGCAAGCAGCGCCTCCAGATCGGCGGCTTCGGAAACCGCCTTCTCGTAGTCGCGGATTTTCTTCACCACCGGCTCGAGTTCGGAATATTCCGAAGCCAGTTTCACATAGACATCCGCAGCGGGCCCGGCCGACATACGCGCTTCGATCTCACCGAAACGCCTTTCCAACTCGCGCATTTTTTCGACGGGAAGCTTCGCCACCAGTCACTCCAATAATGAAACAGGTCTTTTAGAGGGTTTTCGCTTTTCTTCGAAACGCGAAAACGCTTTAACCTTTTGCTTTAACGCATTTCCGGACGGAAAACCGGGATCCACTTTTCCTGGAAATGCTCTAAATGGGGATGGAATGCGTCGCGGCAAAGCGTAACAACACCTCGCGCGCGCTTTCCAGCGAATTATGGTCGTCCAGCGCCGCGTTCAGCTCTTCGGCGAGGCGCGCGGCATCGAGCCCGAGCAGCATGGCCTTGACCGGACCGATGGCCGTCGGCGACATGGAAACAGAACGGAAACCGAGGCCGATCAAGGCCATGGCCGAAAGCGGCTTGCCCGCCATTTCGCCGCACAGCGTGACCGAGGTGTGGTGCCTTTCGCCAGCGCGGACGATATCGCGCAGAATGCGCAGAAACGGCTTGCCGAGATTGTCGAAACGATCCGAAACACGCGCATTGCCGCGGTCTACCGCCATCGAGAACTGGAACAGGTCGTTCGAACCGACGGACACGAAATCCACCTCCTGCATCAGCTCATCGAGCTGCCACATCAGCGATGGCACTTCCAGCATGGCGCCGAATTGCAGCTTTTTCGGCAACGCATGGCTGAATTTCGAAAGATGCTGCACTTCCTTCTGCAAAAGGTCGCGAGCGGCGCGGATTTCCGACACTTCCGTCACCATCGGCAGCATCATGCGCAGTTCGGCACCCGAGGCGGCGCGCAGCAGCGCGCGCATCTGCGTTCGCATCAGGCCCGGCCGGTCCAGCGACAGGCGGATCGCCCGCCAGCCCAGCGCCGGATTTTCCTCTTCCTGGCCGCGCATATAAGAAACGACCTTGTCGCCGCCGATATCGAGCGTGCGGAAGGTGACGCTCTTACCCTTCGCCTGCCGCAGGACGGAGCGATAGAACGCCTCCTGCTCCTCGCCCTTCGGCATGTTGGAGGCGATCATGAATTGCAGCTCGGTGCGGAACAGGCCAATGCCGTCGGCGCCGGATTCGTCGAGCTGCGGCAGGTCCACCAGAAGGCCCGCATTCATCTTCAGATTGACCTTCTGGCCATCCTTGGTGATCGGCTCGACATTGCGCAGCGCCCGGAACTGCTCCTGCCGCCGGGCCCGCAGGCGCACCTTTTCTTCATAAGCACGCTGCAAATCCGACATCGGGCGCAGATGCACCTGGCCGTCATCGCCATCGATAATGATGGGATCGTTGTTTTCCGCCAGAGCGACGATACCGGTCGCCTGTCCGATGATCGGAATGCCCATGGCACGGGCCACAATGACGACATGGCTCGTCACCGCGCCATCTTCCAGCACCAGACCACGCAGTTTTTCACGCGGGTAATCCAGCAGTTCGGCAGCACCCATGGCGCGCGCCAAAACGATGGCGTCGAGCGGGAAATCCTGCTCCGGCCCACGACCGCCAAAACCGATCAACTGCCGCAGCAGCCGGTTGGCGAGATCGTCGAAATCATGCATGCGCTCGCGCAGATAGGGATCGGTCAGGCGCATCATGCGCGCCTTGGTGTCGCTCTGCACCTTCTCGACCGCCGCCTCCGCCGTCAGGCCGTTTCGGATCGCCTCTTCCATGCGCCGCACCCAGCCCTGGTCGTGAGCGAACATGCGGTAGGTTTCCAGAACCTCGCGGTGCTCACCCTCGGTCGGCACATCGCGACGCTGCAGCATGTCGTCGATGGACAGACGCAGCGAACCGATGGCATCGGCAAGACGCCGGATTTCCGTATCGGCATCTTCATTGAGCAGGTTGGTGACGACGATGCGCGGATCGTGTAGCACGACATGGCCAAGACCGATGCCTTCGCCATAGCCGTCACCATCGATGGAAACGGCGCGCGTCAGGTCCAGCTCCACCCCGGGGCGGGTGATCTTCTTCAACTCGCCGCTCGCCACTATTTCGGCAATGAGCATCGCGGTTGTCTCAAGCGCTTCCACTTCATCCTCCCGGTATGTTCGGCTGGCCTTGTTCTGGACCACAAGAACGCCAAGAGTGCGACCGGAACGCAAAATCGGCACGCCGAGGAAGGAATGATAAATTTCCTCACCGGTTTCAGGAAGATAGCGGAAAGCGGGATGCGCCTGCGCATCGGAAAGATTGAGAGGTTGGGCGGAAGCGGCGATGGTGCCGACAAGACCCTGCCCCATTTTCAGCTGGGCGAGATGCACGGCATCCTTGTTCAGACCTTCGGTCGCGTAAAGCTCGAGCACGCTGTCGGAGCGCAGCACATAGACCGAGCAAACCTCCGCCACCATGTTGCTGGCAATCTGACGGACGATCTGGTCCAGACGGTCCTGCGGTTCAAGGTGCTCCGCCATCATTTCGCGCAGCCGCTTGAGCAGGACGCGCGGACCTGCGGAAAGGTCTCTCATCGCGTTTGCTCCCCGACACTTCCGATCCGAATGTCATAATATTCGGGAATCAAAAGGTCATTTAAAAATTTATAGCGCGAGAAGCGCGTCCCGCAAGGGACACGCTTTCATGAAACGCCACATCGGAAGAACGCAACTCCGAAGAATCGGAGCATCGGGAACCGATGTCTCGGCTTAGCTCTTATCGAGACCGTAGGCGGAATGCAAAGTGCGAACCGCAAGTTCGGCATAGGCGCCGTCGATCAGGATCGAAATCTTGATCTCGGAGGTGGTGATCGCCTTGATGTTGATGTTCTTCTCGGCAAGCGCCTTAAACGCGCTGGCGGCAACGCCGGCGTGGCTGCGCATGCCGATACCGATGACCGAAACCTTTGCGAGACCGGTCTCGTTCTGCGCGACGTCGAAGCCGATCTGGGCCTTGTTGTCTTCCAGAAGCTTGATCGCCTTGGCAACGTCGCCCGAAGGAACGGTGAAGGTCATGTCGGTGCGCGAACCGTCTTCAGAGATGTTCTGCACGATCATGTCGACGTTGATATGCGCTTCGGCAAGCGGCCCGAAGATCGCGGCGGAAACGCCCGGACGGTCGGCCACGCGGCGCAGCGAGATCTGTGCTTCATCCTTGGCATAGGCGATGCCGGTTACGACTTCCTGTTCCACGATTTCATCCTCGTCACAAATCAAAGTACCGGGCGGGTTGATGAGGTCGCCCATGCCCGGCGCATCGGGATCCTCGAAACTGGAGCGAACGAAGGTGCGCACCTTGTGTACCATGGCAAGCTCGACCGAGCGAACCTGCAGAACCTTCGCGCCGAGAGACGCCATTTCGAGCATTTCCTCGAAGGCGATCTTCTTCATGCGGCGAGCCTTGGGCTCGATGCGCGGATCGGTCGTATAAACGCCGTCGACATCGGTATAGATGTCGCAACGATCCGCCTTGACGGCGGCAGCGATGGCAACTGCGGACGTATCCGAACCGCCGCGGCCGAGCGTCGCGATGCGGTTGTCAGGACCGATGCCCTGGAAACCGGCAACAACGGCAACCTGGCCTTCACCCATGCGATGGATGATATCCGAACCGTCGATTTCGAGAATGCGGGCGGCGCCATGCGCATTGTCGGTGCGGATCGGGATCTGCCAGCCCTGCCAGGAGCGCGCATTGATGCCCATGGATTGCAGCGTGATCGCCAGCAGACCTGACGTCACCTGCTCACCGGATGCGACGACCGCGTCATATTCACGCGCATCGAAAAAGGAGGCGGCGTTGGCGCCGGCCACCTTCGCGGCGTTCTGCACCCAGTCCACCAGCTCGTTGGTTTTGCCGGACATGGCGGAAACGACCACGGCCACTTCATGGCCGGCATCCACTTCGCGTTTCACATGCCGCGCGACATTGTGAATGCGTTCGAGGTTCGCGACGGACGTGCCGCCGAATTTCATGACAATGCGAGCCATAGCCTTGACCAGTACCATCCCATTTTCCCGCCGGCTCCTTCAAAGAGCGGACGGACAAGAACAAACCCAGTCGGCTCTTCCTGACAAAGAGCCTCAAGTTGCGGGTCTCTTAGCGAAAAGGCGGGGGGCACGCAATGCCGTTTATGAACCATGCGGTACGCCTTTTCCGCAACATCGCTCCGGAACAATGGCGGGATGAAAACGTCGACGGGATAAAGCACCCGCAAAAGAGCGTACCGCAGTGCACTGTACAAATGGGCCCATTCGCAGTATGAGCGCGGCAATGCAACCGGCCAGATGGCCGAAATGGCCTGTATCGGCTGCCCCGGAGACTTTAGGATCTATTGGTTTCGGGCGGATGCGGGCGGCTTCATATCCGAAAGACGGTAGATGACAGACACCCAGGGTATCGCCCCGGCGATCGCGCAGGCGTTGGAAAAACGCGGCTATAAAGATTTGACCCCCGTGCAGCAGGCGATGCTTGCGCCGGAACTCGCCGACAAGGATGCGCTGGTTTCCGCGCAGACCGGTTCCGGCAAGACGGTCGCCTTCGGCATTGCGCTTGCGCCAACGCTGCTGCCGGAAAATGGCCGCTTCGGTCAGGCTTCCGCACCCTTGGCGCTCGCCATCGCGCCGACCCGCGAACTGGCCATGCAGGTCAAGCGCGAGCTGGAGTGGCTCTATGAATTCGCCGGTGTCTCGATTGCCTCCTGCGTCGGCGGCATGGATGTGCGCAACGAGCGCCGGGCGCTGGAGCGCGGCGCTCACATCGTCGTCGGCACGCCGGGGCGTCTTTGCGACCACATCAAGCGCGGCGCGCTCGATCTGTCGTCCATCCGCGCCGTGGTGCTGGATGAGGCGGACGAGATGCTCGACCTCGGCTTCCGTGAAGATCTGGAATTCATTCTGGAAGAATCGCCGGAAACCCGCCGCACGCTGATGTTCTCGGCCACCGTTCCGCGCAGCATCGCCAAGCTTGCGGAAAGCTACCAGAAGAACGCCGTGCGCATCGCCACCGCTTCCGAACAGAAGCAGCATGTGGATATCGAATACCGCGCCATGCTGGTGACGCCGGCCGACCGCGAGAATGCCATCATCAATGCGCTGCGCTTTTATGAAGCCCGCAACGCCATCGTCTTCTGCTCCACCCGTGCGGCTGTGAACCATCTGACGGCGCGGCTCAACAATCGCGGCTTTGCCGTCGTGGCCCTTTCCGGCGAACTGACCCAGAACGAGCGCACCCATGCGCTGCAGGCCATGCGCGACGGCCGCGCCCGCGTCTGCGTGGCGACCGACGTTGCCGCCCGCGGTATCGACCTGCCGGGTCTCGAACTCGTCATCCACGCCGACCTGCCGACCAATTCCGAAACGCTTCTGCACCGCTCCGGCCGTACCGGCCGCGCCGGTCAGAAGGGCGTCAGCGCCATCGTGGTGCCGATCAACCAGCGCCGCAAGGCCGAGCGCCTTCTGGAAGGGGCCAAGGTCAGCCCGGCATGGGTACGTCCGCCTTCCGCCGAAGAGATCGTCGAGCGCGATGGCGCCCGGCTTCTGGCCGATCCGTCGCTGACCGAGGCCGTGGCCGAGGACGAGCGCGATTTCGTCACCAGGCTCTTGGAACAGCACGGCGCGGAAAAGGTCGCCGCCGCTTTCGTTCGCCTGTACCACGCCGGACGTTCCGCGCCGGAGGACATCGCCGAAGTCTCGCTCGACAACAACCGCAAGCCGCGCCGCGACAGTTTCGAAACGGTCGAGAACAACGCGCCGCGCCGCGAACGCTCCGATTTCGCCGACAGCGCCTGGTTTTCGCTTTCGGTCGGCCGCAAGCAGAGCGCCGAACCGCGCTGGCTGATCCCCATGCTCTGCCGTTTCGGCAAGATCACCCGCCAGGATATCGGCGCGATCCGCATGCAGCAGACGGAGACCTTCGTGGAACTGGCGGCCGATGCCGTCGACCGTTTCACCTCCGCCATCGGCAAGGACATGACGCTCGAAAAGGGCATTCGTCTGAAGGCGCTGGAAGGCAAGCCGGAAATGACCGGCGGCTTCCGCGAAGACACGCGCCCGGCCAAGGCACAGCGGAAATTCAGCAAATCGGACAATGCAAGCGGCCCCCGCGACGACCGCAAGGGCGACGACAAGCCCTGGAAGAAGAAAAAGCCCTTTGGCGACAAACCGAAATACGAGGGCAAGAAGGACAAGCCTTTCGAGAAGCGCGGGCCGAAGCCGACGAAGGGCTGAGGACGCCCCGGCTTTCGGGCTTATCGAGATAAAGGTCCCGTTTGCGCGGGACCTTTTTATTGCACCATTCTGCGACATGTCCGCTGCTACCGCTCCTGCGGTCAGTCTTTGGTCGTCACTTCGACAAGCGCCGTGACCGGCTTGCCGTTGATCAGAACAGGCCGATGGTGGTCATCTGCCAGCAGAATGCCGATAACGTGCCGGCCGTCCGGGTTTGGGCAATGTCCGAACCGCGCCTTGATGAGATCACCGCCGAAGTCGCTGTTCATGCTGTTATAGGCACGACCGGGAATGTTGCATGTATCGCCCGAAGGGTCGATTTTCATATGCACATGGCCACATTGGCCGTCTCCTCCACACTGCCCGGCGGGAAGCAGCTTGAAGCTGCTCTTGACGACGACGCCAATAGCCCGTTCGGGATCATTGCCCAATTCGATGACGTCACCAGCCTTCGGCCACACGATTTCCAGCTTTGGGCTGTCCTGCGCATGAGCGGCGACGATCGGAAAAAATGCGAATGCGAGAGTGATTTTTAGAACCGGGTGCAACATTGAAATCTCCATATCTCAATGTAATCGATGATTACATAAAGCTTCATTTCGACGCAATAAAATAATCAGTGATTACATCCCAGTTTGGTGCTACCCGATGGCCTATGGAAAAAGCTCAGGACAAGAAGACGGGACGCGACAGGCCCTACCACCACGGCAACCTTGTCGATGAACTTGTCGCAGCAACAATCGCAATCATCGAGGAACGGGGTGCTGAAAATGTTTCCGTCCGTGAGGCCGCCAAACGTGCCGGCGTCTCGCCGGGAGCGCCTTTCAGGCATTTCCGTTCAAAAACGGCCCTGATGACTGCTGTCGCGGAGCAGGCGATGAACCGGCTGACCGAATCCGTCGAAATCGCGAGAGCGCAGGCCCGCGGTGAGGACCCGCTTGTCGCCTTCGAAGCCATTGGCCACGGTTATCTGCGCTGGGCACTGGCCAACCCGACGCATTTTGAAGTCATAAGTTCGCGAACGCTGATCGACTTCAATTCGTCCGATATTTTACGCGAACAGAACGATGCCATAAGGCGCTTGATGATAAATCTGCTAATGCAGGCGCGTGAAAACGGCCAGCTCCCCACGGCCTCGATCTGGATCAGCTCGTATTGAGCGCCCGCGCACTGGTCTATGGCCTTGCCCGCATGGCAATCGATGGACATTTTCCGGAATGGCATGTTGCCGAGCCCCCTTCGGAGGCAATGCATAAAACGCTGCATCTGTTCATAGGGCAACTCACCAAAGGCTGAGGCTGCCATTAAAAAGCCCCGCTTACGCGGGGCTTTCTATTTAACGCAATAACAACACCGGCAATCAGAACTCCAGCGCGCGGTCGCCGTTTTCGTCCTTGATGCGGTTCGGAAGGCCGATCTTGTTCAGGATGTTCAGGAACGGCTTCGGCGGCAGTTCTTCAACATTCGCCATCTGCTTCACGTCCCATTCGCCGGACGCGATGAGCATGGCAGCGGCGACCGGCGGAACGCCAGCGGTGTAGGAAATGCCCTGCGAGCCGACTTCTTCATAGGCTTCCTTATGATCAGCCACGTTGTAGATGAAGACTTCGCGCTCCTTGCCGTCCTTGATGCCCTTGACGATATCGCCGATGCAGGTCTTGCCGACATAATCGGGCGCCAGCGAAGACGGATCGGGCAGCACGGCCTTGACGACCTTCAGCGGCACGACTTCAAGGCCTTCAGCCGTCTTGACCGGCTTTTCGGACAGGAGGCCGAGGTTCTTCAGCACCGTGAAGACGTTGATATAGTGATCGCCGAAGCCCATCCAGAAGCGCACATCGGCGCCGTCCATGTTCTTGGACAGCGAATGCACTTCGTCATGGCCGGTCATATAGGCCTTCTGCTTGCCGACGACAGGCAGATCGAATTCCTGGCCGACTTCGAACATCTGGTTCGTCTGCCACTCGCCATTCTGCCAGGAGTAGACGACGCCCGTGAATTCGCGGAAGTTGATTTCCGGATCGAAGTTGGTCGAGAACCAGCGGCCGTGGCTGCCGGCATTGATATCGACGATATCGACCGAAGTGACCTTGTCGAAATAATCATCCTTGGCGAGACGCGCATAGGCGTTCACCACGCCCGGATCGAAGCCGACGCCGAGAATGGCGGTAATGCCCTTTTCCTTGCACTCTTGCGCGCGCTTCCACTCGTAGTTTCCGTACCACGGCGGCGTCTCGCAAATCTTGGTCGGATCCTCGTGGATCGCCGTATCCATATAGGCAACACCCGTGTCCATGCAGGCACGAAGAACGGACATGTTGACGAAAGCCGAACCGACATTGATGACGATTTCCACGCCGGTCTGTTTGATCAAGGCTTTCGTCGCCTCGATATCCATAGCGTCAAGCGCATGGGCCTCAAGTTTCACATCTGTCTTGAGGCTCTTCTTTTCGCGTACGGACTCGACAATCTTGCGGCACTTTCCCAAAGTCCGTGACGCAATATGAATGTCTCCCAATACATCGCTGTTCTGGGCGCATTTATGCGCCACGACCTGTGCTACGCCACCGGCGCCGATGATCAGAACGTTCTTCTTCATTTCAGGTGATGCCTCCTTTTCCCCGCAGGGATGAGCTTCGTTTCATGTTAAAAACAGGGTTTAAGACAGGCTTTGCTCGAAATCGGCAAAGTCGAATTCACGAACGGCGCGAACGGTGCCGTCCAGTTCCTTGATGGCGATGGTCGGCATCTTCACGCCGTTGAACCAGTTCTTCTTGACCATGGTGTAGCCGGCCGCGTCCTGGAAGGAGATGCGGTCGCCGACCTTCAACTCCTTGTCGAAGCGGAAGTCGCCGAAAATATCGCCCGCAAGGCAGGATTTGCCGCAGACCATGTAGGGATGCTCGCCTTCGTTCGGCGAAACCTTGGCGGTTTCGCGGTAGATCAGAAGATCGAGCATATGCGCTTCGATGGAGCTGTCGACGATGGCGAGGTTCTTGCCGTTGAACAAAGTGTCGAGAACCGTCACCTCAAGCGTCGTGCTTCTGGTGATCGAGGCTTCGCCCGGCTCCAGATAGACCTGCACGCCGTATTTTTCCGAGAACGCCCGGAGGCGATCGCAGAACTGGTCGAGCGGATAATTGTCGCCGGTAAAGTGAATGCCGCCGCCGAGGCTCACCCATTCCGCACGCGACAGCAGCGATCCGAATTTCTCCTCGATCTGCGTCAGCATACGGTCGAACAGGGAAAAATCGCTGTTTTCGCAATTATTATGGATCATGAAGCCGGAAATACGGTCCATGACCTTGTCGACCTTGGCGACATCCCATTCGCCAAGGCGGCTGAAGGGGCGCGCAGGATCGGCAAGATCGAAGCTCGAAGAGCTGACCTGCGGGTTGAGGCGCAGACCGCGCGTGATGCCGGAGGCCTTGTCGGCAAAACGCTCGAGCTGACCGATGGAATTGAAGATGATCTTGTCCGCATTGGCAATCACCTCGTCGATTTCATAATCGGCATAGGCAACGGAATAGGCGTGGGTCTCGCCGCCGAATTTCTCACGGCCGAGACGCACTTCATAGAGCGAGGACGAGGTGGTGCCATCCATATATTGCGACATGAAATCGAACACCGACCATGTGGCGAAGCACTTCAGCGCCAGGAGCGCCTTCGCGCCGGATTTTTCCCGCACATAGGCAATCTTCTCCATGTTGCGGAGAAGTTTTGTCTTGTCGATGAGGTAATAGGGCGTCTGGAGCATGGCGTTTCACATATTGATTGAAGTCAAGGTACGTCTCGATGATGGGCCTTATAGGATGCTTGTGACAGGAAAACAAATGTCCGGCACCGAATTCCTCGAAAATCGCCCCCGACCCGAAGTGCCATCAAGAAAACCCGTCCCGTTGCGGAACCAAGCCGGCATCGGCGCGTTTGACTGACGGACAGGCGGGTGTTTCGGCCGCCTAAACGAAGCTTCACGGACGGCGCTGACGTGTCGTCGTCCCATCAATGATGTTCAGGAAGGACCTCCCCTATGGCAAGCGTGCGTAGCAACGTCAGCGACAAGATCCAGCAATCCCTCGAAAACGGCGATGCGGCCGATGTGGCAGCGCAGCTCGCCCAGCTTCGCGAAGATCTGGCTAGTCTTGCCAAGAGCGTGAAGGCGCTCGGCGTCGGCGCTTCGCATGAGCTGAAGGCGCAGGCTGCCCGTGTGGCCGATGACGCCCTTACCGCATCCGGAGAAATGGCCGACAGCGTCCGCAATGAAATCTCCACGCTCAACGATAACCTCACCGACCACGTCCAGAAGAACCCGCTCCAGTCCCTCGGCATCGCCGTCGGCGTCGGTTTCGTGCTCGCCCTTCTGACGCGTCGATAAGGCCGCGCTCATGCTTGAGGCATTGCTGGTCTATCTGGGGGAGACCCAGCGCGAAGGACGCGTCGTTACACGGCGATTGCGCGCGACCATAATCCTGTCGGTTCTGACCGGGATATTTTTTCTGATCGCCTTCATCGCCGCCGTAGTGGCTGGGTCCATCTATCTTGCCCGGCACGTGGGTGCAGGCCCTGCGGCGCTCGTCGTCGCCGGGACCGCCTTCCTGCTCGGCGTCATCATGCTGGTGGCGCTGGCGATCGTCAAACGTCCGAGGGTCTATGCCGCACGGCCCGCTGTCGCGCCTTTGACGGCGGCGCCGCTTGCCGCAGCGCCGCTCGCCCTGCAATCGCTGCTGACGCTGGCGATCCAGGCGCGTCCCTATGCGACGCTCGCCGTGGCTGTCGCGGCCGGTTTCCTGGCCACCAGGGTCAATACGAAAAAGTCCAAGTAATTTCTTGGCGACACGACAAGGCAAACCGCGCGTCCAGACGATGGATGCGCGGTTTTTTTTATGTTACCCGCGAAGGATAGACTGGTTGATGGCGTTACCCGCCACACCGCCCTTATTTGAACAAAGTGACATACAGTCTCGGGCAGTCTCGGCGCGTCCGTAATTTTCTGAAAGGCAATTGATGAAGAAGAAAGTCCTTGTCGTCGGCGGTGCCGGCTATATCGGTTCGCACACCTGCCTTCTCCTGTCTGAGCGAGGATATGAACCGGTCGTTTTCGACAATCTGTCCAACGGGCATGAGGAATTCGTCCGCTGGGGGCCCTTCGAACAGGGCGATATCCGCGACCGGGCGCGGCTGGATGAGGTCTTCGCCAAACACCGGCCGGAAGCCGTTCTGCATTTCGCCGCGCTGATCGAAGTCGGTGAATCGGTCAAGCAGCCCGTGGCTTTCTACGACAACAACGTCATCGGCTCGCTCAACCTCCTCTCCGCCGCCATCGATGCCGGCGTCACGGCCTTCGTTTTCTCCTCCACCTGCGCAACTTACGGCTTGCCGGAACAGGTGCCGATCGACGAAACGCACCGGCAGGCGCCGATCAACCCCTATGGCCGCACCAAATGGGTGGTGGAGCAGGCGCTGAAGGATTACAGCACCTATAAAGGGCTGCGCTCGGTGATGCTGCGCTACTTCAATGCCGCCGGTGCTGATTTCGAAGGCCGCATCGGCGAATGGCACAAGCCGGAAACCCACGCGATCCCGCTTGCCATTGAGGCCGCACTCGGCCGGCGTCAGGGTTTCAAGGTATTCGGCACGGATTACGACACGCGCGACGGCACCTGCGTGCGCGACTATATCCACATTCTCGATCTCGCCGATGCGCATGTGCGGGCGGTGGACTATCTGCTGGATGGCGGAGAAACCGTCGAACTCAACCTCGGCACCGGCACTGGCACCACGGTGAAGGAATTGCTGGCGGCGATTTCGGACGTTTCCGGCCGCCCCTTCCCCGTCGAATATACCGGACGGCGCGACGGCGATTCCACGACGCTGGTCGCCAATAACGACAGGGCGAAAGAGGTTCTGGGCTGGGAACCGCGCTATTCCCTTTCGGACATCATCAAATCCGCCTGGGCGTGGCATTCCTCCCGCAATGCCGGGGATTGAACAGCCGGCGAACAATCATAAAAAGACACCGGCCTGTTGGCCGGTGCCTCCCGCGGGACAGCTGATTGAAGCCGGTCCCGCTCCTGCCTCCCAGGGATGGGAATTAGGGCTTGGTGGCGGACGTCGTCGTGCTGTCGGGAGCCGCAGGTGTTGCCGCATTCTTCTCGCTGGCCTTCTGTTCCAGCGTCTTGAATTCGGGAGCGGCCTTCAGCGTTTCCGCCGTTTCCGTCGTTGTCAGGCGGATGGTGCCGTCCTGCGCGTTGCGCGTCATCGTCACCTTGTCCATCGGAACGGCAACGTCCTTTGCGCCGATACCCAGGAAGCCGCCCACACCGATCACGGCCGCAACCAGACCACCGTCTTCTTCCATGATCAGGTTGGTGACGTTACCGATGCTTTCATCGGCCGCAGTATAGACCGACTTGCCGATATAATCGTTAGCGCTGACCTGCGTTTCGCCCTGTTCGGTCAGATAGGCGCCGCCCGTCGTTGTGGCCGCGCTGTCATTGGTCGAAGGAGCGGCAGGCGTCATCGGGGTGGCAGGGGTTGCCGGCTCCGTCTGCGTACTCGGATTTGCCGGCGCAGGCTGGGTGGTGCCCTGAGCGATGGCCAGCGGCGCGAAAGCCGTCGTGCCCATCAGAGCGGCAGTGACGAGGATCGTAAGTTTCTTAGCCATTTCGTACCTTCCTTTCATCGTTCTCAACTGGCCGGCGGCGATGAATTTCATGTCCGCTCCTCGGCCGGTTCGTCTGGCAAACGGGTTGGTCGTTGAAATAGTTCCGATTTTTTCAATTACGCCGACGCAATTGTGGCCTGCCGCAACAACCGAAGGTAAAAATCAGGCATTGCTAAAGGGGGACGGCACGGTATTATCCGTGTCGTAACAATGCCATAACTGCCGGAGTTTTTTGTATGCCTCGACCCGGCGACAGACTGAAAGACATGATCTCGGCTTTGCGTCGGCGCAGTGCGAATTTTTTCCCAACCGCCTCCATCGGTACTTATCTGGTGGTGATGGCTACCGTCATTACCCTGCCGCTCATTCTTTTCGGGGGCTATCTGATGCTGCGCCTCGAGGCGGAAAAACGCGACGACCTGCAACGGGAAACCATCGAGGATGTGCGGGTGGTCTCCCGCAATATCGACCGCCGCCTGCAGGAAATCGCCACCTCGCTCAATCTCCTGTCGCAATTCCCGGAACTTGAGAGCGGCAACCTCGCCGCGTTTCAGGGGCGCGTCGCCGACAGTCTGAAACGGGAGGGCCTTTACGCCATTCTCGCCACCAAAGATGGCCAGCAGCGTCTCAATACGCGCGTGCCCTATGGCCAGCCGCTCGGCAAAGTGCCGGCGGAAGCCAATCTGACCAGGGCGATCGACTCCCGCCGCATCACCGTCTCGGACATGTTTTTCGGCTCGACCAGCAAGGAATGGGTGTTCAACGTCACCATGCCGCTCGGCCCGGACCTGGACCCCGCGGGAGACGCCCTCATCCTGACGCAGAATACCAGCGACCTGAGCCGGCTTATCCCCACGGAAAACCTGCCGCGCAACTGGGCGGTCGCCATCATTGACGGCAACAACCGCGTTGTCGTCTCAAGCGCGCCCGAAGAGGCGGAAGTGGGCAAGCCGTTTGTCACGCCCGATGTCCTTTCGGAAATGCAGGCCTTCAGCGGCAATTTTTTCGACGGCAAGGGTAATCTTTATGCCTATGCTCAATTGCCCGGCTGGCAATGGAAGACGGTGATGTGGGGGCCGCTCGCCGCAAGCCAGGCCGCCCTGATAGACACCTGGCGGCAGATGATGATCGGCAGCCTGATGCTGGTGCTGATTGCCATTGGCGGCGCCTATCTGGTCGGCCGGCAATTGCGCAGCTCCATTCGTGACCTGACCCTGATGGCCGAGCGCATCGGCGAGGGCGAGATCGTCGCACCCGTCGATACCAAGATAAAGGAGGCCAACCAGGTCGCCATCGCGCTCTCCAACGCATCCTTCGACAGAAGCCAGTCGGAAGAGCGGCTGCAATTGCTGCTGCACGAGCTGGTTCACCGTTCCAAGAACATTCTGACGCTGGTTCAGGCGATGATACGGCAATTGGGACGCGAAAATAAAAGCATTCCGGAATTCCAGAAGGAGGTCGATCACCGCCTGCGCGGCCTTGGAATGTCGATCCGGGCGCTGGCGGAGGTACAATGGCAGGGTCTGCCGATCCGCAAGCTGATCGAAACCCACCTCGATGTTTTCGGAACCGTGGCACAGCGCATCGTGCTGGTGGGGGACGATTTCATGCTTTCCCCGGAAGCGGCACAGAATTTCGGTCTGGTGATCCATGAGCTGACGACGAATTCCATCAAATATGGCGCATTATCGGTTCCGCTAGGACAAATCACAGTGCGCTGGCAGTCGCTTGAGAAAGACGGGCGGCAGATGATCCATCTCGTCTGGACCGAAACGGGCGGACCGCCGGCGAGAGAGCCGAGCCGCAAAGGCTTCGGCACCACGGTCATCAAAAGGCATGCGGAAGGCGCCTTCGGCGGGCAGGTGCTGACGGAATATCGTGAATCCGGCTTCGAGTGGTCGCTGGAAGCGCCGATGCGTTATTTCACGCCCAAACGGTCGGAACAGACAGGCACGCATTGAGGCCGAGACTTGCGGACCTATCCGCCGTGCAGACCGCAAAAAACCGCAAAATGGCCGGTATTTTGCGTAATGTTAAAAAAACGCATTTTTTGGGAACCGAATCCGGTCGGGCGTGTTTTTACTGCAGGCCAAGCAATTCCCCCGTCCCCGCCTGAGGCTTGGCTGAAAATAAACAGGTTTCGCCCCTGAAAACCTGTCATAAAAATAGCACGGCTCTTTCATGAGCCGTGCTTTTTGTTTTGGTTTTCATGAAATGAAAAGATGAAGCCGGCGCTGCGCGCGATCTTGAGATTTCAGGCATCCGCGCCGTCGCCGGAAGGAAATTTCAGCCGGTAGACGATCCGCTCCGGCGTCAACTCGTATTCCGCGCTTCCCCCCAATGCGGACGGAACCACCTTTTCCAGCACCACACTGCCGAAGCTGCCGCGCCGGGTCTCCGCAGGCTCCTTCGACGGCACCATCGGCTCAATCCATTCAACGATGTAAAAACCGCCCTCCTGACGACATTGCAGGGATATGGGCGGGTGATAGGCAAGATTGCCGCTATGGCTGACGGTGTTGACGACCAGCTCGTGGAACGCGAGCCCGATATAAAGCGCGCCATTCGGGTTGAGCAGCAGGTTTTCGCCTTCCATATGGATGAGGTTCGGATATTCCGGCACGTAAAGATCGAATTGCTGGCGCAGCAACTCGAATATGCGTGCACCCCGCCAGTCCGAATCCGTGATGAGATCCTGACTCTGGGCGAGAGCATGCAGCCGGCCGCGGAACTTGCGCAGAAAATCATCCTTGGTCAGGCTGAAACGGGCCGTCTGGCCGGCAAGGCTCTGGATGATCGCCAGGAGGTTCTTGGAACGGTGGCTGACCTCGCGCAGCAACGAGCGCAGAAGCTGCTCGCGCCGCCTTTCCGCCGTCACCTCGCGAATGGTGGTCTTCATCACCACCTGGTTCGTCTGGTTAAGGGTGGAATGAACCTGAAACTGGAAGACGCGGTCGTTGCCGGCATTTACTTCCAGCATGCCGCGGCTGCCCGCCGTGTTCATGTCCTTCTTGAGATCGGCCAGCCGGGCGGAGAGATCGTTGCCGAACAGAGTTTCATCAGTCGGGCGGGAGTCTGCCGGAATTTTCCATACATCCGGCAGATTGGCCACGAATATATAGTCGCGGTTCCAGTCCTGCAGCATGACTGTCTCGCCCGAATCGAGCAAGGCGAGGACGAGCGAATCGTGAAGTTCGCTTTCGTCCCTCTCCGCGTTATGCCATGCCAGCCGATGCAAATTCGTCTCCTTGCAGAAAGCCGCGGGGCAGCCCCACGACCGTAACCGCCAACGCCCGGGCACCAGACTGGTTCCCGGTCAGCCTGCGGTTTCGGCAAAATTCACGCCGCGACGCGTGAGCTTTCGTTGAAAAACAGGGCCTGGCTGATAAGCGCTTTCACCATGTCCGGATTAAACGGCTTCGTCACAAGGAAGGTCGGCTCCGGCCGCTCGCCCGTCAGAAGGCGCTCGGGGAAAGCCGTGATGAAGATCACCGGCAGCGTGGTCATCTGCAGGATGTCCTTCATCGCATCGAGACCGGAACTGCCATCGGCGAGCTGAATATCGGCAAGGATCATCTTCGGCTGGGTGCGATGGAAGAGATCGAGCGCTTCCGTGTGGGTGCGGGCGATGCCCGTGACGCGGTGGCCGAGATCGGTGACCATCTGCTCGATATCCATGGCGATCAGAGGTTCGTCCTCGATGATCATGATATCGGTCGCCACCTGCCGGGCGATTTCAGACGCTGCCTCGTCGATCAGCTTGCCGACCTGATCCTCGGAGACTTTCAGAACCTCTGCGGTTTCCGAAGGTGTGAATTCTTCGACCGTGGTCAAAAGAAACGCCTGACGGGCCAGCGCCGGCACGGCGGAGAGGTTGGCCGAGGCGCGTTTTTCCCATCCCGACAGGTTTTCGTCGGTCTTAATATTGATCGTGACGGAACTAAAGATCGATACGAACAATTGATAGAGCGAAACGCGATCGCTGCTTGTCTGCGGAAAAATGCTGATATCGGCGATCAGAGCTTCGAGTGTTGCCGCAACATAGGCATCGCCCGTGGATTGTGAGCCGCAAACGGCACGCGCGAACCTGCGCAGATATGGCAGGTGCGGTGCGATGCGTGTAGAAACTGACATGGAATTCTCCCCTTTCATGCGGTCTGCAACGCAAACCCACGATAGCAACGTGCGCATCGCAAAAAAGTTCCGGACCGCCGGAACTATTTTTTTCACCGCGCATTCTTTGCCACGACGAAAAAGGAATACCGGACGTTATGAGCATATTTCAATCGGACCAAGATCAGCCGGACAATTCGGCCGCCCCCCAGGTTCCACACTCCGGGCGGGCGGTGATTTCCCGTAAGCTCAGGGAGCTTTATGATGCCGTTCAGGATGAAGGCATCCCTGACAAATTCCTCGACCTTCTCGAAAAACTCGATGAAGCCGAAAGCAAAGCCAAAATAAAGGCTTCGGAGGAATGATGGCGAAAGAGCCGGAGCAGACAGAATACAACTTCAAACGGGAAATGCTGGCGGCGCTGCCGAACCTGCGCGCCTTCGCGATCTCGCTCATCCGCTCGCGGGACCGTGCCGACGACCTCGTGCAGGACACGATCATGAAGGCATGGGCAAAACAGGACAGCTACCAGCCGGGCACCAATATGCGGGCATGGCTGGTGACGATCCTGCGCAACGAGTTCTACAGCCAGATTCGCAAATCCGGCCGTGAGGTGCAGGACACGGACGGCGTCTATACCTCGCGCTTGTCGGTACCGCCGGAACAGCATGGATCGGTCGACCTTCAGGATTTCCGCGCAGCACTGGCAAAGCTGCCGGACGACCAGCGTGAAGCGATCCTGCTGATAGGCGCTTCGGGTTTTGCTTACGAGGAAGCCGCCGAAATCTGCGGATGCCCGGTCGGCACCATCAAGAGCCGCGTGAGCCGCGCAAGGCTGCGCCTGCAGGAGCTGCTCGGCATCGAAAACGAAAACGAGTTCGGGCCGGACGCGCAGATGAGCGCGGTCACCGCCGCCGCCACGGCGCGCTGAGGAAATTGAACGGCAGAAACGGGCAGGCAAACGTCTGCCCGTTTTTTTCATGGCCGCTTTTCAGATGCCGGTTTCCTTGACCGATTGCATGACCACGAAGGTCGAGGTGTTGGCGACGGATGGCAGGCTTGAGATTTTCTCGCCGAGTACCCTTCGATATTTGCGGATATCGCTGGTGCGCACCTTCAGAAGATAATCGAAGGCGCCGGCGATCATGTGGCACTCCTCCACTTCCTTGATCTTGCGCACCGCCGCGTTGAACTCCTCCAGCGCCTTTTCGCGCGTATCGGAAAGCTTTACCTCGGCGAAGGCGATGTGATCGACACCGAGCTTCTGCGGATTGAGCATGGCGCGGAAGCCGAGAATATAGCCCTCATCCACCAGCCGCTTCAGCCGTGTCTGGCACGGCGTCTTGGAGAGACCGACCCTTTTCGAGAGCTGCAGCACGGACATGCGCCCGTCTTCGCTCAGCGCCTCGAGAATCTTGAGATCGAAGTGATCCAGATCGTCTGTTTTTTGACTATTTGCCATGTGATTTAACGCCATATCTCAAAAATAAAAGTTCATATTGCCTGTTTTATCCTGAAAATAGGGCCATAGCAATTTCTGCGGTGATGATATTGTCTGCGACAGGATGACAAGCGGCGGGCGGAGGACACGCTGCCGCCGACGGTCTGTCTTCAACAGCGTTTTCAGGATTTTTCAGAATGGCCGATGGTGCAAGCAACGCCGGTGTAGTGGCGAACGGTATCTTCCAGAATTTTGCGCCGCCGGTGCGTGAGCAAAGCCTGCTGCGCAAGGCGATCACCGCCGCCTATCGTCGCCCGGAGGAAGAATGCATGGCGCCGCTGATCGAGGCGGCGACGGTAACGGCTGAAGAGACGAAAGCCATTCGCGACACCGCCCGCAAACTGATCGAGGCATTACGCGCCAAGACCAGGGGCACCGGCGTCGAGGGGCTGGTGCAGGAATATTCGCTCTCCAGCCATGAGGGCGTGGCGCTGATGTGCCTTGCTGAAGCGCTGCTGCGCATTCCCGACACTGCAACGCGCGACGCGCTGATCCGCGACAAGATCGCGCGCGGTGACTGGAAGTCCCATATTGGCGGCGGGCGCTCGCTCTTCGTCAATGCCGCCACCTGGGGTCTCGTCATCACCGGCAAGCTGACCTCGACGGTAAACGATAGCGGCCTTTCGGCAGCGCTGACCAAGCTGATCGCCCGCGCTGGCGAACCCGTCATCCGCCGTGGCGTCGATATGGCCATGCGCATGATGGGCGAGCAATTCGTCACCGGTGAGACCATCGGCGAAGCCATCAAGCGTTCGAAACCGCTGGAAGAACAGGGCTTCCAATATTCCTACGACATGCTCGGCGAAGCCGCGACAACCGCCAAGGATGCGGAACGTTATTACAAGGACTACGAAAACGCCATCCACGCCATCGGCAAGGCCTCTGCCGGCCGTGGCATCTATGGCGGTCCGGGCATTTCCATCAAGCTTTCGGCTCTGCATCCGCGTTACGCCCGTGCGCAGGCGGAGCGCGTGATGGCAGAGCTTCTGCCGCGCGTCAAATCCCTGATGCTGCTCAGCAAGAAATACGATATCGGCCTCAATATCGATGCTGAGGAGGCCGACCGGCTGGAACTATCGCTCGATCTTCTGGAGGAGCTGGCGCTCGACAGGGACCTCGCCGGCTGGAACGGCCTCGGTTTCGTGGTGCAGGCCTATGGCCGCCGCTGCCCCTTCGTTCTCGACTACATCATCGATCTCGCCCGCCGCTCGGGCCGCCGCATCATGGTGCGTCTCGTCAAGGGCGCCTATTGGGATGCGGAAATCAAGCGCGCGCAGGTGGAGGGACTGGAAGACTTCCCGGTCTTCACCCGCAAGGTCCACACGGACGTCTCCTACATCGCCTGCGCCCGCAAGCTGCTCGCCGCGCGCGATCTGGTGTTCCCGCAATTTGCGACCCACAATGCGCAGTCCATGGCGACGATCTACCATCTCGCCGGCCCCGGCTTCAAACTCGGCGACTATGAGTTCCAGTGCCTGCATGGCATGGGCGAACCGCTTTACAGCGAAGTCGTCGGCAAGAAGAAGCTCGACCGCCCCTGCCGTTTCTACGCGCCCGTCGGCACCCATGAGACGCTGCTGGCCTATCTCGTCCGCCGCCTGCTGGAAAACGGCGCGAACTCTTCCTTCGTCAACCGCATTGCCGACCCCGCCGTGCCGGTGGATTCCCTGCTGGAAGACCCGGTCGCGGTGGTCAAGGCCTATGCCGTTCCCGGCGCGCGTCACGACCGCATCGCCGCCCCTGAAGGCCTGTTCGGCCCGGAACGCAAAAATTCCGCCGGCCTCGATCTTTCCAGCGAAACAACGCTCGCCGCACTGGACAAAACCCTGAAGGCAGGTGCTGCAACGGAATGGAAAGCCACAGCGCCGCAGGCAGGTGGCAACACGCGCCCGGTTCTCAACCCCGGCGACCGCAACGATATCGTCGGCCATGTGACGGAACCGACTGAAGGCGATGTCGAAGCGGCCATGCAGCGGGCGGCAGCCTCAAGCTGGCCTTCCACCCCGGTGGATGAACGCGCCGCCTGCCTGGAGCGCGCCGCCGATGCGATGCAGGCTGAAATGCCCGCCCTGCTCGGCCTCATCATGCGCGAGGCGGGAAAATCCATGCCGAACGCCATTGCCGAGGTGCGCGAGGCGATCGACTTCCTGCGTTATTATGCGGCGGAAGCCCGCAGGAATTTCAAATTCGGCGAAACGCCGCTCGGCGCGGTCGTCTGCATCAGCCCGTGGAACTTCCCGCTCGCCATCTTCATCGGTCAGGTAACGGCGGCGCTGGTTGCCGGCAATCCGGTGCTGGCGAAGCCCGCCGAAGAAACGCCGCTGATCGCGGCGCAGGGCGTGCGCCTGTTGCATGAGGCCGGCGTTCCGCAGGATGCCGTGCAGCTTCTGCCGGGCGACGGCAAGACGGGTGCCGCACTTGTTGGCTCACCCCTTACAGCCGGCGTGATGTTCACGGGTTCGACGGAGGTGGCGCGGCTCATTCAGGGCCAGCTTGCCGGCCGGGTTCTCGCCAATGGCCAGCCGGTGCCGCTGATTGCCGAAACCGGCGGCCAGAACGCCATGATCGTCGATTCCTCCGCACTTGCCGAGCAGGTCGTCGCCGATGTCATCGCATCTGCCTTCGACAGCGCCGGCCAGCGCTGCTCGGCATTGCGCATTCTCTGCCTTCAGGAAGATGTGGCGGACCGCACGCTGACCATGCTGAAAGGCGCGCTGCATGAATTGCGCATCGGCCGCACCGACAAGCTTTCCGTCGATGTGGGCCCCGTCATTACCGCCGAGGCGAAAGGCATCATCGAAAAGCACATCGAGGGCATGCGCGGGCTCGGCCATCGCATCGAACAGATCACGCTTGCGGGCGAAACCGGCAAGGGCACCTTCGTGCCGCCGACCATCATCGAGATGAAATCGCTCGCCGATCTGAAGCGTGAAGTCTTCGGCCCGGTGCTGCACGTCATCCGCTTCAAGCGCGACAATCTCGACCGGCTGATCGACGAGATCAACGCTACCGGCTATGGCCTGACCTTCGGCCTGCATACCCGTCTCGACGATACGATCCAGCATGTGCTGTCCCGCGTCGCGGCCGGCAATCTTTATGTGAACCGCAACATCATCGGCGCGGTGGTTGGCGTGCAGCCCTTTGGCGGGCGCAGCCTTTCCGGCACCGGTCCCAAGGCGGGTGGGCCGCTCTATCTCGGCCGCATGACGCAGACCGCCCCGAAGATCGACCGCATCGCCAGCCAGCAGGATCAGGCCGCAGTCGATCTCGCCCGCTGGCTGGATGAAAACGGCGAGACAGTCGCCGCCGAAGCCGCGCGGCAGGCGGCGGCACTTTCCGGCCTCGGCTTCGAAACCGAGCTGGCGGGTCCTGTCGGCGAGCGCAATGTCTATGCGTTGCATCCGCGTGGAAAGGTTCTGCTGGTTCCGGCAACCGAACAGGGGCTTTACCGCCAGCTTGCGGCAGCGCTCGCGACCGGAAACGCGGTTGTCATCGACAATGCTTCGGGACTGGAGAAATCCATTTACGGACTGCCGGCAACCGTGACCTCGCGCATCGTCTGGGCCGATGACTGGGCGAAGTCCGGTCCCTTCGCCGGCGCGCTGGTCGAGGGCGATGCGGAGCGTATCGTGGCGGTCAATAAAAAGATCGCCGCCCTGCCCGGCCCGCTGGTTCTCGTTCAGGCCGCGGCAACGGAAGCGCTTTCCGGGGAAAGCCAGCCCTATAACCTCGACTGGCTGGTCGAAGAAGTCTCCGTCAGCGTCAACACCACGGCCGCCGGCGGCAATGCCAGCCTGATGAGCATTGGCTGATAATATCGTCCGGCGGGGTCTCGGCCCTGCCGGTTCATGCCTTATCCGTTGGTCTCGCCACGGCCGAAGAGCTGGTTCAGAACCTGCTCTTCCAGCCTTGCGAATTCCGCAGTGCCATGACGGCGCGGACGCGGCAGTTTCACATCGAGATCGAGCGCGATGCGCCCTTCATCGATGACGACGATGCGATCCGCAAGCGCCACGGCCTCGGAAACATCGTGGGTGACGAGAACGGCGGTGAATTTCTGCTTGCGCCAGATGCGCTCCAGCAGAAGCTGCATTTCAATGCGGGTGAGCGCATCGAGCGCGCCGAGCGGCTCATCCAGCGCCAGAATCTGCGGATGGGCCACAAGCGCGCGCGCCAGCGCCACGCGCTGCTTCTGGCCACCGGAAAGCACATAGGGCCATTCGCCAGCCCGGTCCTTCAGCCCGACCTCTTCGAGAATTGTAAGCGCCTGCTCCTGCGCCGCCTCACCCTTGGCGATGCCGGTAAGCCCCACGGAGACGTTGCTCGCGATACGCTCCCACGGCAGAAGACGCGGCTCCTGAAACATCATGCGGGTGCGGCTCGATGCATCTTTCGAGACGGTTCCGGTCGTCGGCGTGTCGAGGCCGGCCAGAATACGTAAAAGCGTGCTCTTGCCGCAGCCGCTCTTGCCGATGATGGCCAGAAACTCGCCTTCCCGCACATCGAGATCGATGCCGCGCAGAACCGGTTTGTCGCCGAAGCTCTTCGCCACATTGCGGAAGCTGAAGGCGACCTTGCCTTCACTCGTCTTCTCGCGTTGTTCGATTTTCCCCTGCGACGGGAGGGATGGCGGGGCATCCGGGCGTCTCAGCGTCGTAACATTGCCGGTCGACATGGGTTACCTCAGACTTTCTTGAAGGCTGGATGCCATTGCAGGAAGATGCTTTCGAGGAAGCGGGCGAAACTGTCGGCCAGCTTGCCGAGAAGCGCATAGATGAGGATCGACAGAACCACGACGTCGATCAGCAGGAACTCGCGCGCCTGCATGGCCATGTAGCCGAGGCCGGACGAGGAAGAGATGGTTTCAGCCACGATGAGCGTCAGCCACATGATGCCGAGCGCATAGCGCAGGCCGGTGAAAATGGCGGGCAGCGCGCCGGGCAGGATCACCCGCCGGAACAGCGTGAAGGGCGACATGCCATAAGTGCGGCCCATTTCCACCAGTTGCGGATCGACACCCTGAATGCCGAGCAGCGTGTTGATGTAGATCGGGAAAAACACCCCGAGCGCAACCAGAAAAAGCTTCGCCTCCTCATCGATGCCGAACCAGAGGATGACCAGCGGAATGAGCGCCAGATGCGGAATGTTGCGGATCATCTGCAACGTCGTATCGGTGAAGCTGCGGGAAAATTTCGAGAGGCCATTGGCCAGCCCGAAGATGAAACCGATGGTGCCGCCAATGGCGAAACCGGCGAGTGCGCGGGCGGAACTGACGCCGATATTGGCGACAAGCTCACCCGAGAGCAAAAGCCGCCAGAAGGCTTCCGCGACAGCCGAAGGGGCCGGCAGCACATTGGCGGAAATCAGACCGGCACGCGCCGCCGCCTCCCAGCCTGCAAGAATGAGTGCGGGGAGCAGCCAGCCTGTGATGCCGCCAATCTCGATACGTTTTCCGGTGCTCATGGCATGCCCTCCGGCTCTTGCTCAGTTCGTCGCGCCCGACCAGACGGCATCCTTGATGCTGATCTGTTTCGGGATCAGGCCGAGACGATAAAAGCGGTCGGCGGTTTCCTGCTGGCTGGCGACGATCTTGTCGTCGATCCTGGTAATGCCGAATTCCGAGCGGTTCGCGGCTAGCGTCTGCGCCTCCAGCGGCACGCCCGTCACCTCATGCAAAGCTGCGGCGACCTTGTCGCGGTTGGCGGCGGACCATTTCGCCGCCTCGCCCAGCGCATTAATCGTGGTGTTGATCGTGTCCGCATTGGATTTGGCATAGTCGCGATTGGCGAGGAAATAGGTGCTGACATTAAGAACATCGCTGGTGCGGGCAAGCGTCACCGGCTTGTAGCGAGTCTCCGCAATCGCATAGAACGGATCCCAGACAGCCCAGGCGTCGATCTTGTCGCTGGCGAAGGCGGCCGAGGCATCGGCGGGGCTAAGATACACCACCTCGATATCGCTGAATTTCAGGCCGTTCTTCTCCAGCGCCGCCACCAGCAGATTGTGCGCGCTGGTGCCCTTGCCGACGCCGACCTTCTTGCCCTTGAGATCGGCAACCGACTTGATGCCGCTTTCGGGCTTGGTGAAGATCGCTTCACCCTTGCCGTTCGAGGGAAGGGCCGCGACATAGACGATGGCCGAACCTGCCGCCTGACCGAAGATCGGCGGCGCATCGCCCGTCCAGCCGACATTGATGGAGCCGACATTCAGGGCCTCCACCAGCGGCGGGCCCGCCGTGAATTCGACCCAGGAAACCTTCACGCCCTTGGCCTCGAGCGCCTTTTCGATGACGCCCTGCTGGCGGGCTATCACCGGCAGGCCGGTTTTCTGATAACCGATCTTCAGCTCTTCCGCCGCCTGCGCCTGCAGCGGCAGGACCGAGAATGCGGCGGCAACAAAAAGGCTGGCGGAAAGCGCGCGGCGGGTGATGGCTGGCATTTCATCTCCTTGTCACCAGCCCCTCTGGCCGGTTCACGATATGGAGCAATGCTAGGGTTTTCTATTAAAACGATAGAGAGACGATAATTCAATATGAGCAATATTGCGGGAATAAAATTCCGCGCAAATGCCTCTTTTCCGCAAATCGTCGCGGACGCCCTCGTCCGGCCCATCGAATAGAAATGCCGGCGCGGATGGAGCCGCGCCGGCATGATGGATCAATTTGTCTAAAGGACGCGATTATTCGATATCGAAGGAAACGCCCTGCGCCAGCGGCAGCGCCTTGGAGTAGTTGATGGTGTTGGTGGCGCGGCGCATATAGGCCTTCCACGCATCCGAACCGGATTCACGTCCGCCGCCGGTTTCCTTCTCACCACCGAAGGCGCCGCCGATTTCCGCACCCGAGGTGCCGATATTGACGTTGGCAATGCCACAATCGGAACCTTCCGACGACAGGAACCGTTCCGATTCCTGCATGTCGCGGGTGAAGATCGACGACGAAAGACCGGCAGCGACCGCGTTATGGTCGTCTATCGCCTGATCGAGATCGCTGTATTTCATGACGTAGAGGATCGGTGCGAAGGTTTCTTCCAGCACAGGCCCCGCCTGCTTCGGCATTTCGACAAGCGCCGGCTTGACGTAATAGGCATCCGGCGCACCCGTATCCACGCGGCCGCCGCCATTCACCACACCATCATGCGCTTTCGCCGCTTCGAGGGCCTTCTGCATGCCGTCGAAAGCCGCCTTGTCAACCAGCGGGCCGACGAGGGCCGATGTTTCCAGCGGGTTGCCGACGGAAACGGAGGCATAGGCCTTTTTCAGACGCGGCACGAGCTGGTCATAAACGCTGTCATGCACGAAGAGACGGCGAAGCGTGGTGCAGCGCTGGCCGGCCGTGCCCATGGCGCCGAAGGCGATGGCGCGCAGCGCCATGTCGAGATCGGCGGACGGGCAGACGATGCCGGCATTATTGCCGCCAAGTTCCAGAATGGCGCGGGCGAAACGTTTCGACAGACGCGGACCGACATCGCGGCCCATGCGGGTGGAGCCGGTGGCCGAGACGAGCGGCACCTTGGGATTATCCACCAATGCTTCACCCACGGCGCGGTCGCCGATCAGAAGCTGCGAAAGACCTTCCGGCGCATCGCCGAAGCGGGCGGCGGCGCGTTCGAAGATGCCCTGAACGGCAAGCGCCGTGAGCGGCGTCTTTTCCGAAGGCTTCCAGACGACCGAATTGCCGCAGACGATGGCGAGCGCCGCATTCCACGACCACACTGCGACCGGGAAATTAAAGGCCGAGATGACGCCGACGACGCCGAGCGGATGCCAGGTTTCCATCATGCGGTGGCCAGGGCGTTCGGTGGCGATGGTGAGACCATAAAGCTGGCGGGAAAGGCCGACCGCGAAATCGCAGATATCGATCATTTCCTGCACTTCACCGAGGCCCTCGGAGGGAACCTTGCCCGCTTCCAGCGAGACGAGACGGCCGAGATCGGCCTTGAAGGCGCGCAGCTCTTCGCCGAGCAGCCGGATCAGCTCACCACGGCGGGGTGCCGGCACATTGCGCCATGTCTTGAAGGCGGCATCGGCCCGGTCAATCACGGCTGCTACACCTTCGACCGAAACGGTCTTCAGGCTCGCAACCTGTTCACCCGTCACCGGGCTGAAGGAGGCCATATCGCCGTCGGTATAAAGATCGCGGGCAACACCCATCCTGTCGAGCAGGGCCGCGGCTTCCTGTTTCACGTCGAGCTTCGTGGTCGCATCCATGTCCATTGTCCTTTTGGCTTAAAAGGGGAGGAAAGGCCGTTTCGATACGGCGCTTTCAACTCCCGTCACTCTTCTTTCCCCGAATTTGCCATTCGTTCTGCGAAACTGGCGTTTTACACCGTTCCATTCTTTCCCGTAATCATATATGGCCATAATGACCCTTTTCCAATGAGGAAAGCGGGTAAGTTGATGCGAGAATGGAATGGATCCGCGCAGAAGACTGGTCCCTGACATCGTTACCCTGCAAGCGTTCGAATGCGCGGCACGGCACGGCAATTTTACGCGTGCGGCGGAAGAACTCAACCTCACGCAGAGCGCGGTGAGCCGGCAGATCGGCGAACTGGAAGCGCAGACGGGAATGCAGCTTTTCGAGCGCATCCGCAGGCGGGTCGTGCTTTCGGAGGCGGGGCGTAAATTCCTGCCCGATGTGCGGCGCCTGTTGCAGCAATCCGAACAATTGATGGTGCGCGCGGTCTCAGCCGGAACAGCGCACGCGTCCCTGTCAGTCGCGACCCTGCCGACCTTCGGTAGCCGCTGGCTGATGCCGCGTCTCCATCGCTTCATCGACGCCAATCCGGAGATGACGATCACCATCGGCTCGCGCTCGCATCCCTTTGATTTCGACGAAGAAGGGTTCGATCTCGCCATTCACTATGGTCAGCCGGTCTGGGCGCATGGCACCTGCACATTCCTGTGCAACGAGGTGATCGTGCCGGTCGCAAGCCCCGCCCTTGTGCGCCGCGCCGACGTGAACCAGCCGCAGGATCTGACCCGCCAGCCGCTCCTGCATGTGACGACGCGGCCGAAACTATGGACGGAATGGCTGGAAATGAACGGGGTGACGGCGGAGAATGCCTATCAGGGCAGCCGTTTCGACCAGTTCTCGATGATCATCGAGGCCGCCGCAAGCGGCATCGGTTTTGCCCTTCTGCCGAAATATCTCATCGAGGCGGAACTTGCCTCCGGCCGCCTCGAAATCGTCTTCGACATTCCCCTGCAGACCGACAAGAGCTATTACGTCGCCCTGCCGGAAGGACGGCAGGACAATGCGCTGGCCCGCGCCTTTCAGGCCTGGCTGCTCGATCAGGTCGGCAAACCGGTATAATCCATCATCCGCTCAGTTCGAAGGGCGGAGGGAAACATCGTCAAGTCCCGGAAGATCGGGGCCGACCGGCACGATCCGGGTCGGGTTGAGCGCCTTGATGGAATAATAACCGCGCTTGATATGGTCGATACTGACCGTATCGCGCACGCTCGGAAAGTTCAGCATCCGCATCATATAGGCCTGCAGCGCAGGATAATCGGCGATACGGCGAAGATTGCATTTGAACAGGCCATAATAGGCGGCATCGAAACGAACCAGCGTCACGAAAAGCCGAACATCCGTTTCGGTCAGCAGATCGCCGAAAAGGAAAGGCCCGCCTGAGACCAGGCGCTTTTCGAGTTCCTGAAGTGTTTCGAACACATCGGCGAAGGCCTCTTCATAAGCAACCTGCGTAGTGGCGAAACCGGTTCTGTAAACGCCGTTGTTGAGGCGCGGATAGATGCGATCATTGAGAGCATCGATCTCATCCCGCAGCGCTTCCGGATAGAGGTCCAGGCTATTATCGGCCAGATCGCCGAAACCGGAATTCAGCATGCGCAGAATATCGGCGGATTCGTTGTTAACGATAGTTTTCGTCTTTTTGTCCCAAAGCACGGGCACGGTGGCGCGGCCGGTATAATGCGGATCCGCGCTGGTATAGACCTCATGCATATAGGTGAAGCCGTTGAGCGTATCGCGATCCGAACCCGGATAGCCGCCGAATTTCCAGCCCTCGTCGGAAAGGGCGGGCTCGACAACGGAAACGGAAATCACCTCTTCCAGCTTCTTCAGCTTTCGGCCGATCAGCGTGCGCGATGCCCAGGGGCAAATCAGCGCGACGTAAAGATGATAGCGACCGGGCTCGGCCGCAAAACCGCCCTCACCCGTCGGCCCCGCCGAACCGTCAGGCGTCACCCAGTTGCGGAAGCCGGAGGTCTGGCGAACGAAGCCGCCTTTCTTGTCGGTCGCCTGCACCGGATGCCATTCGGCGGTCCATTTTCCATCCACGAGCATCTGCGGCTCTCCGTTCATCTAAAGATGAAAGCCTTATGGGCCGGGTTGCCGCCGCTTCACAAGCCGCTCTTCGGTTGACGCACTGTTTCCGATCAAGGGTGAATTCAGAGGCGATTGCGGAAAAACGGGTTCCAGCGCACGGTGCCAAGCCTCACCTTTTCGCGGATCATCGTCAGCAGTCCCGACGCGGCGATGACGGCCAGACCAAGCACGGCGACCGCATCCGGATATTCGTGGAAGAAGGCCATGCCGATCGCCACGGCCCAGAGGATTTGCGAATAATGCGACGGCGCGATCTGGCTTGCCGGCGCGATGCGGGTGGCGACCAGCAGGGTAATCTGCCCAGTCGCCGTGCAAAGGCCGATGAAGGCGAAGGCCAATAGCTGATGCAGGTTTGGCATGACGAAATCGGGAATGGCGGCAATACCGTTGAAAGTGAGGCCGTAGATCAGCAGCACACCCATGATCGAGGTGCGCTTTTCCTTGCCCGCAAGCGAGCGCAGCAAAACGATGGTCATCGCCGCGAGGAACGCGACGCCGATGGCGGCGAAATGCCCGAGTTCGAGTGTCTTGAAGCCCGGCCGCACGACGAGGATGACACCGACGATGCCCGCCAGAACCGCCGCCCAGCGCCATGGGCCGATATTCTCCTTCAGCACGACGGCGGAAAGCACGGTCACGAAGAGCGGCGACAGGAAGATCAACGCATAGGCCTCCGCCAGCGGAATGGTGGTGAAGGCATAGATGCCGAAAATACCGGCGAAAAGGCCGGAGATGGCGCGCCCGTGCACGGCGAAGGGCCGGCTCATGCGCCAGAATTCACGCCACCTTTCCTCACGCGGCTTGCTGAAGAAAATGAAGATGCCGGAAAACAGAATGCTGAAGAAGCCGATTTCGAAAACGCTGATCTGCGATCCAAGCGACTTGATGGTGGCATCGCCCATGGAAAAGGTCGCATAAGCGAACAGACCGAGCAGAAAACCCTTTTGCATTTGAACTTCCCCGAACACCGACCGCAACGCAAAGCTTCTCCCGGCCGCGTGGAACGCGACCCGGACGCCCCTTGAAGGGACAGACAGTCTGGCAGATTTGATCCTCACCCCTATGGCTAGACCCGGCTACCTATGAGTGCAAGCCGGAAAAACCGCAAAATGACCCGATTGAACACGACCGGTGCAAATGGCGGCAAGGTGCGGCAAATTTGTCCCGCCATGGCCATCACATCCCCGTCATGGAAAGAGGTTAGCCGGTGTTGATCGTGGCGCTTGGCGACGGGCATGAAGGCGGCTAAATATTATCATGCGATTTTCACCCGCCGATTTCCCCGGCCGGTATTGCCGCGTTAACATGGCCTCGCTAACCGAAAGGAAAAAGAATGCGGATTGTGATGATCGGTTCGGGTTATGTCGGCCTCGTGTCCGGCGCGTGTTTTGCGGATTTCGGCCATGACGTGGTCTGCGTCGACAAGATGCCGGAGAAGATCGAAGCCCTGAAAAATGGCCATATCCCGATCTTCGAGCCGGGTCTCGATGTCATCGTCGCCAACAATGCCAAGGCCGGGCGGTTGAGCTTCACCACCGATCTTTCCGCAGCCGTCGCCAATGCCGATGTCGTCTTCATCGCGGTCGGCACGCCGTCGCGGCGCGGCGATGGCCATGCCGATCTCGGTTATGTCTATGCTGCGGCGAAAGAGATCGCCCATGCGCTTGACGGTTTCACGGTCATCGTCACCAAATCCACCGTTCCCGTCGGCACCGGCGACGAGGTGGAGCGTATCATCCACGAGGAAAACCCCTCGGCCGATTTCGCCGTGGTCTCCAACCCCGAATTCTTGCGCGAAGGTGCCGCCATCGAGGATTTCAAGCGGCCGGACCGCATCGTCGTTGGCCTCTCGGACGAACGCGCCCGCCCCGTCATGACCGAAGTTTACCGCCCGCTTTACCTCAACCAGTCGCCGCTGCTCTTCACCACAAGGCGCGCTTCCGAACTGATTAAATATGCCGCCAACGCCTTTCTGGCGATGAAGATCACCTTCATCAACGAGATGGCTGACCTCTGCGAAAAGGTCGGCGCCAATGTGCAGGACGTGTCGCGCGGCATCGGTCTCGATGGCCGCATCGGTTCGAAGTTCCTGCATGCCGGCCCCGGTTATGGCGGCTCCTGTTTCCCGAAGGACACACTGGCGCTCGCCAAGACCGCGCAGGATTATGACGCGCCGGTGCGGTTGATCGAGACCACCATCGCCATCAACGACAACCGCAAACGCGCCATGGGCCGCAAGGTCATCAATGCCGTGGGCGGCGATGTGCGCGGCAAGAAGATCGCCGTGCTTGGGCTGACCTTCAAGCCGAATACCGACGACATGCGCGACAGCCCGGCAATCGCCATCATCCAGACCCTGCAGGATGGCGGTGCGAAAGTGGTCGGTTACGATCCGGAAGGCATGGCGAATGCCCGCCATCTGATGGAAGACATCGAATACGCGGCCGGCCCCTACGAGGCGGCGGAAGATGCCGACGCCGTGGTGATCGTGACGGAATGGAACCAGTTCCGCGCGCTCGACCTTCCGCGCCTGAAGGCGATCATGAAACATCCGGTGCTGGTGGATCTGCGCAATATCTACCGCACGGATGAGGTCGCCGCGCATGGTTTCATCTATGCCGCCGTCGGCCGTCCGCATGAAGGCGGTTCCGACAAGGGCGCATAGAGGTTTCGTTTTCGCCATTTCATTAAAAGGTTTTCTGCGCTTCGGTCAGACCGCAAACGCACCAACGAATTCGGGATATAATCATCATGCGTTATCTGGTTACCGGCACGGCTGGCTTCATCGGCTTTTATGTTGCCAAGCGGCTGTTGGACGCCGGCCACTTCGTGACCGGTTTCGACGGCATGACGAAATATTACGATGTCAGCCTCAAGGAAAAACGCCACGCCATTCTTTCCCGCTCCAACGGCTTCCGTGCCGAAATCGGCATGCTGGAAGATACGGATGCGCTGAAGCGCGCGGCAGAGGCCGCCGAACCTGAGATCATCATCCACCTCGCCGCACAGGCGGGCGTCCGTTACAGCCTTGAAAATCCGCGCGCCTATGTCGATTCCAATCTCATCGGCTCGTTCAACATGCTGGAGCTCGCGAGAAGCTTGCAGGTCAAGCACCTGATGCTGGCATCGACCTCCTCAATCTACGGCGCCAACGAAAAAATCCCCTTCGCTGAGAGCGACAAGGCCGACGAGCCGATGACGCTTTACGCCGCCACCAAAAAATCGATGGAGCTGATGGCGCACAGCTATGCCCATCTGCACAAGCTGCCCACCACCGCCTTCCGTTTCTTCACGGTCTACGGCCCGTGGGGACGGCCGGACATGGCGCCGATCAAATTCGTCGACGCCGTTTCCAACGGCCGGGCGATCGATATTTACGGGCAAGGCAATATGAGCCGCGATTTCACCTATATCGACGATCTGGTGGAGGGCATTGTCCGGTTGAGCGCGGTCATACCCTCCGAGGAAAACCGTGTTACGCAGGAAGGCGTCACCGACACGCTGTCGCACCACGCACCCTTCCGCGTGGTCAATATCGGCGGCGGCCAGCCGGTGGAGCTGATGCATTTCGTCGAAACCGTCGAAAAGGCGGTCGGGAAACCCGCGATCCGCAATATGCTGCCGATGCAGCAGGGCGATGTTCCCCGCACCTTCGCCTCTCCCGATCTTCTGAGGGCATTGACCGGTTACGTGCCGCAAACCCCGGTCGAAGAGGGCATCAAGGCCCTCGTCGCCTGGTATCGCGAGATGCACCCGGCCGAATTACGGGAATAACCTCACAGCGTCGCCAGCAGGCGGTTGGAGATGGTGCCGCCGGAAGCGCTCTGCATGGTGATCTTGGTTTCCACGGCCTCGATGATCGTGTCGCTGAAATCCATCTCCGTGAGATCGCGGATATTGGAAAGGCCACCCGGGGAAAACACGTTCACTTCCAGTATCTTGTCGCCAACGATATCGAGCCCGACGAGGAACATGCCGTCCTCCACCAGCTTCGGCCGCACCATTTCGGCAAGCGCCACGATCTCATCCGTCACCTTCACGGCTTCCGCCGTGCCATGGGCATGGATATTGGAGCGCAGGTCGCCCTTGGCGGGCACACGGCGAAGGGCGGCATATTTGCCTTCACGCATCAGCGGACGGCCATTCATCATGAAGAAGCGGATGTCGCCATCCTGGGCGGCCGGCAGATAAGCTTGCGCGATCAGATATCCCTCAAGGCTCACCGCCTCGAAAATCTGGTTGAGATTGGTCTCTTTGCTGGAGCCGATCTTGAAGACGTTCTTGCCGCCCGAGCCCTGCAGCGGCTTGACGATGACACCCTTGGGGTGCGCGTCGGCAAAGGCGCGGATCTCCTCGACATTGCGCGAAATGATCGTGGTCGGGCGGACGATTTCGGGAAAGCTCTGGAAATAGAGCTTGTTCTGCGCGAGCGCCAGACCTTCGGGATCGTTCAGCACGACGACGCCCCGCTGTTCGGCCAGCCGCCCGAACAGGATGCCGGCATGCACCGCCCATGGCCGCGTCGTCTGGTCGAGCGAGGGGTCGTTGCGGAGCATCAGCGCATCGATTTCCTCCACATCCATGGTTCGCCGCTCCAGCGCCTTGTCCTGAAGTGTGGAATGGAACGTCTCGCCTTTCTTGATTTTGCCCTTCGGCAGCACGGTGGCGTGAATGGTCAGGCTGTCGTCCGAGCGCAATGTGAAATCGCCGGGCGTCAGATAGACCACCTCGTGGCCGCGATTGAGCGCCGCCATGGCAAGCAGCCCGGTCGCGTAGTTCGGTCCCTCTGTTTCGATGGAATTGACGAAAAATGCGATACGCATGAAGCCCCTCCTATAATGTCGCCAGTTCGGCAATGGATAATCCCGCCCGTATTTTTTCCAGCCGTTCATTGGCCTTGGCGGGCAGCAGAAATGCGGGCCTGACGCCCGGCGGCCGCAACAGGCCGCGCAGGGCAAGCTCCTGCATCACCGGAAAATGGGCGGCGGCGATCTTGCCCATCCAGAACGGATCGAGCGCTCCGCCCCTGCGCAGATGGTCCAGCACCTCCGCCAGCCCGCGCAGATAGATCGCGTCCTTGAAGAGACCGCCGCCGCGATAGATGCGCAGCACCATGTTGAAGGCCCCGGCTTCATCGAAACCGTGATCGCGGGTCATGGTACGGAAGGTCTCCACGAAGCTTGCCCCATCCAGCATGGCGGCGCAGCCGATAACGCGGCCGGCGATCAGCCGCAGGCGCTCACGCGTCATGCCGCCGGCCAGGTGTTCCGCCAGCACCGCCAGCCCTTCCTGCACGCCCTCATAACCGGAAAGGCCGGTGCGGAAGAGACGCAGCCCCTGAAACGAGCCGTTGAAATAGGTGAGAAGATGCACGCCGATCTCATGCGACAGCAGCGCCTCGACACGGCGCTGTTCCATGACAGTGTGGCGCGAAATCAGAAGCTTCTCGCCCGTCACCATCAGACCCGGCGGCAGGTCGTCGCGGATTTCAACGCGCGCCTTGAATTCCGGGGCTTCCGCAAGATAGGTCTCGACCATCTCCCGCGACTTCTTGGCGACCGCGTAACAATCGACCATGGCGATTTCGCTGCTTTCCTCCCGGCGCGGGCAATCCGCAAGCACCCGCAGCGCCAGCTGAAGAAGGGCCGGTTCGACAGCGCCATAAAGGGCGCGCGAAAAATCGGTGAAGGTGGGATGGTGCAGATTGGCGAGCATCGTCAGCTGCAGATCGATCTCCTGCTGTTTCTCCCGATAGAGATTATAAAGCACCGGGTCTTCCAGATGATCGAACACGACGGAATAAAGCTTGCGTTTCTGCTCCTCGACATCGACGCCGAGCGGCCGGTAGAGCAGGCGCGGCGCGAACTGAAAGCCGCCATCGCGAAACTCCTCGAAGGCCCGGCGGGCATTGATGGGCGTGACGGAAAGCAGAAAATCGAAGGATGAAACAATATCGTCGACGGACCGGTCGGCACGCCTGACGGCGTCGACGAAGGCCTTGCGCCCCAGCGCACGGTGGCTGGTAACCTTGAGCGCGTCCTTGCCCGAAGCGAAGGATGAAAAAGCCTGCAGACCGGCATCGAAAAGATCGGCGATCATCGTCACCCGCAGGCCCGGATAATCCGCACCGGATTCCGGCTGGCGGTAGATCGGCGCAAAACGCACGCTGATACAGGGAAAATCGAGGCCGGCTTTTTTGAAGCGCAGAACGGGATCGGCATCCGATTCCGGCCGGGTGATGCGCGGCGTGCGAAAACGCACTTCGGCATCGCAAACCGCCTTGATGAAGACCCGGCGGGCATTCTGCGTTTCTGGCTCAGCCGTCGCCGAGACGGAAACCTCATAATGCGGCAGGAAAGGCGAATCGTCGGCCAGCAGAATGTCATGCTCCAGCTCACCGATATCGAGGACGATGAATGCGCCGAAGCGCTGCCGCATGACCGTGCCAACGGCCTCGATCAGCGGCGCTGCCTCCTGAATGGTCGACGCGATCAGATAGGAGGCGTGGGCGGCGGCGATATCGCGGGCGGCGAGATTTTTCGTGCCGCCCGTCAGATGCAGGCAGAGGAACGGCAGCGGCCGGTCGATATGCAGACGACCGTCTTTGCCGACATCGCGGCGGATGGCCTTGCCGGCCTCGAGGCAGGACACGACATCATCGACCAGATCGGCGATGGGAGACGGTGCGCTGCGGGCGGGAGAGAGGTTCATCGCCGCGACCTCAGGCACTCTTCGATTACTGGCTGAAGTGCTGTTATCGCTTGGCGAATATCCGCCACCACACGCGCATCCGGCTTTCCCGTCCACTCGTCCATGAAGAATTTCTTGAACTCGATTGCGATGGCGCAGCCATTTTCGGCGAACCTTTCGTGGATGAAACGGGTCTGCTCCCCTTTGCCCTGAAACGCCACGTTCTCGCGAACATCGAGGCGGCGTCCGCCGATGGTCGCTGACGCGAAATGGTGCCCGACCGCGCTCACGATATCGCCCCAGCGGCTGCGATCCATGGAAAAGGTGCCGATATTGATATCGGGCGCCTCCGCCTGCGCCGTCGGCGGCGCAGCGGCGCCCTGCCGACGATGGTTATAGCTGTGTACATCCAGCACGACGAAGGCGCCGTGCCGCCTTTCGATTGCAGAGAGCACGGTCTCCAGCATCGCATAATAGTCGGCATGAAAATCGAGCGATTGCCGGATAGCCTCCTGCGCCGGCTCCTCTTTCCAGACCTCAAGCCCCCAGGATTGTTCCGGCTTCAGATAGATCGCCTGATCGGCCGCACGGTTGAGATCGATTTCGAAACGCGAATGGTGAACGACGAGACGGTTCGTCAATCCGGCGATCATTTCACCGGTGAAAGGGTCTTCCTCCCGCAGCCGCTGTTCCGGGGAAAGGGCGATGAGCCCGGATACGTCCGGTCTAATGCGATGACCGTCGTGAATGGCCGTGCCGATAACCGGTGAGTTGCCGAAATCGATCGACCAGAAACCCTTGTTGTCGTTGTTACCGTGGTGTTCGCCGTCGCTCTGTCTGGCTGCCATGCTGCCTCCCCTGCATCGGGGATAAAACAGCGGGACATGCCCGTTTGTTCCGGTAAAAAATTGCGCGCGATATATTCGGCTTCGGCAACGACGCCGCGGAAAAAACTGCGGAACCATACGGGAAAGCTCACGTTGTTCCAGCAGGAGGGGCCGCCGTGTCAAACGGACGCGATGGCGCTGAAGAACATCGGGATTTTTCCGTTTTCTCCCGGTGGCCAACGAAATGGCAGCCGAGCTTCTTACCCATCCGGCACCCCTCCGTTCCCGCTTTCCACGCACAAGGAGCCGCGACATGGAAAAGACCGAAACACGCAAACTTGCGGAAGAATATTTGCGTCTCGGCGGCACGCGTCAGGTGATGATCGACGACAACAAGACCTTCGTGCGCCAATGGCAGCACGAACCAGCGGAAGCCGAACGGTTCTGGCAAACGCATATCGAAAATCTCGACGCGGAGCGGCTCAAGGACGTGGAATTTTTCCTGCCCTCCATCAATTCCGACAAAGAAGACTGAACCCGAAAGGAGACAGACATGACTGCCATCAACGCTGCAAAAATCCTCATTCTCGCAACGGACGGCTATGAGCGTTCCGAATTGCGCGTGCCCTATGACCAGCTGAAGGCCAAAGGTGCAGACGTGAAGGTCGCCTCCATCAAGGAGGGCGAGATCAAGAGCTGGGACAAGAAAGACTGGGGTGACAGCATCGCCGTCGATCTATCCGCCAAGGCCGTAAAAACCGAGGATTTTGACGCGCTGGTTCTACCCAGCGGCCAGATCAATCCGGACGTTCTGCGCCATGACGAGGATGCGATGCGGGTGGTGCGTGATTTCGTAAAGTCTGGCAAGGTGGTCGCCGCCATCTGCCACGCGCCATGGCTCCTCATCGAAGCAGATGCACTACGTGGCCGCGACGCCACCTCTTATTGGTCGATCAAAACAGACCTCAAGAATGCCGGTGCAAACTGGAAGGACGAAAAAGTGGTGACCGACAAGGGAATCATTACCTCCCGCAGCCCTGACGATCTTGACGCCTTCGTCGCCAAGATCGTGGAAGAGGTCGAGGAAGGCCGCCACGAACGCCGCGCCGCTTAAGACACACACCCCTATTCCCGTGCCGCCGGTTTTCCGGCGGCGCTTCTATTTGGGAGGAACACATGAAAAGCAGATTGCTGGCAAGCGGCGCGGAGCGTACCTTCATCCTCGTCATCGATCCCGAGGAAGAAGCCTTCGAGGCCATCAGGCGCTTTGCCAGGGCCGAGAATATCAACGCCGCCTCAGTTACCGCGATCGGCGCCTTCGCCACGGCAACACTCGCCTTTTTCGATCTTTCGACGCAGGACTATAAGGAAATACCGGTCACCGACCAGAGCGAGGTCCTAAGCCTGCTTGGCGATATCACCCTTGACGAGAACGATACGCCCAATCCGCACCTGCATGTGGTTCTGGGCTTTGCCGATGGCTCCACCAGGGGCGGCCATTTTCTAAAAGGGGTGGTGCGGCCCACGCTGGAAGTCGTTATCCGCGAAACACCGGCGGAATTGCGGCGCAGCTATCGCCCGGAATTCGGCATCGCTCTCATCGATCCCGCGAAATAAACCCACGGAACCGGAAAAACGCCATTGCGTTATCGCTGTGGACAGGGGGCGGCATGGTGACAGCGATCAATCGAAGAGATGCGGACGATGACGAGGTCGGGCAATTTCTGATCGGCCTCGCGCGCGGCACGGCGGGTGCATTGCTGTTTGCCCTGCCCATGCTGATGACCATGGAAATGTGGTTTCTCGGCCTTTACGTCAATTCCTGGCGGCTTCTCCTGCTCTGCATCCTCAACCTGCCGCTGCTGCTTCTTCTCGCCCGCCGCATCGGTTTCGAGAATATTCACTCCTGGAGCCAGGCGCTGCGCGATGCGATAACGGCCTATGGGCTGGGCATTGCTGTCAGCGCCGCCGTGCTGCTGCTGTTCGGCATTCTGAACGACCAGATCACCGCCTCCAACATCGTTGCCAAGATTGCGCTGCAATCCGTTCCAGCCAGCATCGGCGCACTGCTTGGGCGCAGCCAGCTCGGTCAGCATTCCGACGCGGAGGATGAAGAGGAGGGCGAATATTCCGGCGAGACGGGTTATCTGCACGAACTGTTCATGATGGTGGTCGGCGCGCTTTTCCTCAGCCTCAATGTTGCGCCGACGGAAGAAATGATCCTGATCGCCTATAAGGTGACGCCCTATCACATTCTGGCGCTCTGCCTGCTGTCGGTCGCCATCATGCATGGCTTTGTCTACGCGCTTCACTTCAAGGGCTCGCACCAGCTGCACGAAGGGCAGAAGTGGTGGCAGTCCTTCATCCGCTTCACCCTGCCCGGCTACGTCATCGCCATCGCCATCAGCATCTATACGCTCTGGACCTTCGAGCGCCTCGACCACACATCGCTGTCGCAGATCATGAATGCCGCCGTCATTCTCGGCGTTCCCGCCTCGATCGGCGCGGCCTCTGCCCGACTGATCCTGTGAGGACAAGATGACGATATCCAAGGGCCGCAAACATACGGAAAGCCCCGAGCCCCATTGGGTGGAATGGCTGACGGGCGCCATCTGCACGCTCCTTGTCGCCGCCATGCTCAGCTGGATCGGTTATGACATTTATCGCTACAGGCCGGAGGATGCCCGCTTCGAAATCGCCGTTACCGGTGTGCAGGCGCAGGCCGGGCAATACCGGGTGCGGTTCGACATCCGCAACCTGTCCATGACGACGGCGGCGCAGGTGCAGGTGCGCGGCGACCTGCAGCAAAACGGCGCGACGCTGGAGAGCGCCGATGTGACATTCGATTACGTCGCCTCGGAGTCTCGCGATACCGGCACGCTTTTCTTCCGCAACGATCCCCGCAGCGCAACGCTCACCATCAATGTCGCCGGCTATACCGAGCCGTGACACTTTCAGGATGATTTCATGCCGACATCGGAACTGACGAAAGAACGCGACCTCAGGGATTCAAAGCCCGTGTGGGCGGATACGCCCCGCATTGGCGTCCGCAGCAGGCGCACGCCGGAGGCCGGCCATTACGACACGATCGTCGTCGGCGCCGGTATCAGTGGCGCGCTGGTGTCCCACGCCCTGCAGCGGACAGGTCAATCCATGTTGATCGTCGACCGGCGCGAACCGGTCATGGGCAGCAGCGTCGCCAGCACCGCGATGATCCAGCACGAAATCGACACGCCGCTGACGCAGCTTCGAAAGATGATCGGCAGGCACGCGGCTGACAGGGCATGGCAGCGTTCCGCCCGCGCCGTCCTGCGGCTGGAGGAAATCGTTTCTTCGCTCGGCATCTCCTGCAGCATGAGGCGCAAACAGGCCCTTTATCTGGCTGGAGACGAAATGGGATCGCGCGCATTGAAGGCTGAAGCAGAAGCCCGCAAAGAAGCGGGCATCGAGGCCCGCCTCCTCACCGCCGCGGAACTGAGAGAGCAATACGGCTTGCACCGGACCGGGGCCATCCTCAGCGATATTTCGGCCTCCGCCAATCCCGCACAGCTGACGGCCGGCCTGCTGCGCCACACGGCGGGCGCCGGCGCCGAAATCGTCTCCCAGCTTGAGATCACCGATCTCAGGAACCTCGGCGACGAGGTTGTCCTTGCCACCGCCGGCGGCAAAATCCTTTCAGCGCGCAATGTCGTTTTCTGCACCGGCTATGAATTCCTGAAAGTGCTGGAGAGCCCGAAACACCAGATCATTTCCACCTGGGCGCTGGCGAGCCGAAAGGGGCTCGACCTACCCGACTGGCTGGAGAACCATATCGTCTGGGAGGCCTCCGATCCCTATCTCTACCTGCGCACCGACCGGGAGGGGCGGATGATCGCCGGAGGCGAGGACGAGGAAAACCCCACCGCCTACCAGTCGGAGCGCAAGCTCGCCGCCAAGGCGGAGACGATCCGCCGCAAGATCGAGAAGCTTCTCGGTATCGATATGGGAAAGCCGGAATATCGCTGGGCGGCGGCCTTCGGCTCGACCACCACCGGCCTGCCGCTGATTGGCGCGGTGCCCGGAATGAACAACGTCTATGCCGTGATGGGTTTCGGCGGTAACGGCATCACCTTCAGCCAGATCGCCGCTGAAATCGTGGCCGCCGCCATCAATGGCGGCAAGGACCCCGACGCCGATCTTTTCCGCTTCGGCTGATGTCGTTCATTCCTCCTTGATGCCCGCCGCCACCTGTATGCGGCGCAGCGTCCAAAGGACGACAATGCCCATTCCCGAAGCAAGAAAAGCAAGCGGCCACATGCCAAGACCGGCCGAGAGGCCGATTGCCGCCGAAAGCCACATGCTGGCGCCCGTCGTCAGGCCTTTGACATCGCCCCTGGTATATACGACCACACCTGCCGCGAGAAAGGCGATGCCCGCCGTCACCGCCTCAACCAGCCGGATGGGATCGAGCCGTGCCGCCTCATGACCTTCCGCCATCGTCTCCATCATGTGGATGGTGATGACGCAGAAGGTAACGGCGGCAAGGCCGATCAGCATGTTGGTGCGCAGGCCGGCGGTGTTCTTGTGAAACTCCCGCTCCAGACCGATCAGGCCGCACAGGATGACCGCGCCGAACACACGCACCAGCAGCACCTCGAAGGGGATGGAAATGTTCATGGAAAATTCTTCTGCAAGGCTCTGGGGCACTGTCGCGTCTCCTCCCGAAATTTCTTCACACTAAGTTCGCAGAGGCGTGTTGGTTCCGCACGGCAATATAAACGTTGCGCGCAACCGAGCCGGAACCATGGGCGCAGCAAAGGGTTTGTCTCCCGTGCGCGTGGGCGCACGTCATGTATTTTCACACATGGGAGAAGGACCAATGGCCGAGAAGAAACTCGATGATCTGTTCTACGACACGCTGAAAGATATCTATTACGCCGAACGGCAAATCCTGAAAGCCCTGCCGAAGATGGCAAGGGCGGCGACCGATCCGAAGTTGAAACAGGCTTTTGAAAAACACAAGGAAGAAACCCAGGGGCACGTCGAACGCCTGCAGGAGGTGTTCGAGATCATCGGCAAGCGGGCGCAGGGCAAGACCTGCGAAGCCATTCAGGGCATCATCGCCGAGGGCGAGGAAATCATGGAGGACTTCAAGGGCACGCCCGCCCTCGACGCCGGTCTGGTTTCCTCGGCACAGGCGGTCGAGCACTATGAGATCGCCCGTTACGGCACGCTGAAGGCATGGGCGGAAAAGCTGGGCCACACGAAAGCAGTTTCGTTGCTGGATGCCACGCTCAAGGAAGAAGCGAAAACCGATGATGCGCTGACCGCGCTCGCCAAGACTTCGGTTAACGCCGCCGCCGAGAAAAAGGCGGCTTGATACCCTCTTTTGCAGCAAAAACCGGAATGGTCGCCCATTCCGGTTTTTTTGTATCTTGAAACCTGCAGAGATTACGGCAGGGTATAAGCGATCACATAGTCGCCCGGTTTGGTTCCGACGGAGCCGTGGCCACCCGCAACCATCACCACATATTGCTTGCCGTCATCCAGCGCATAGGTCATCGGCGTTGCCTGGCCGCCGGCCGGCAGGCGCGCTTCCCAAAGCTGTTTGCCGGTCGTCAGGTCATAGGCGCGCAGATAGTTGTCGACGGCCGCACCCAGGAAGGCGACACCGCCCTTGGTGATCATCGGCCCGCCAATGCCCGGCACACCCACCTTGAAGGGCAGCGGCAGCGGCGTCATGTCATGGACCGTGCCGTTCTTGTGCTTGTAGGCGATATCGCCGGTGCGCAGGTCAGCACCCGCGACATAACCCCATGGCGGGGCCTGGCAGGGAATCTGCAGCGGACCGAGGAACGGCCCCATGAAGACGCCATAGGGTGCGCCGTCATTGCGGTTGAGGCCCTGTTCGCTACCCTTTTCGTCCTGACCCTTCGGCGGAATGTCGGCGCGCGGCACGAGCTGCGAGGTGAAGGCGAGATAGGTCGGCATGCCGAACATCACCTGGCGTTCGGGATCGACCGCCACGCTGCCCCAGTTGAAGGTGCCGAAATTGCCGGGATAGATGATCGAGCCGGTGAGCGAAGGCGGCGTATAGCGGCCCTTGTAGTTCAGCTGATGGAAGCGGATGCGGCAGGCGAGCTGATCGAACATGGAGACGCCCCACATGTCCTTTTCCTGCAACGGCTCCGGTTTGAAGGACAAGGCCGTCGTCGGCTGCGTCGGGGAGGTGAAATCCTCCGGGATGGCGCCGCCCGGTGCGGGCTCTTCGGTGATCGGCAGAAGCGGCTCGCCGGTGCGCCGGTCGAGAACGTAGATATCGCCCTGCTTGGTGGGGCCGACGAGGGCCGGCACGGTCTGGCCGTCCTTGGTGATGTCGAGCAGCACCGGCTGGGCCGGCACGTCCATGTCCCAGAGATCGTGATGAACCGTCTGGCGCACCCAGCGATCCTCGCCGGTGTTTATATCCAGCGCGACGATGGAGGAGGAATATTTCTCCACATTCTCGCTGCGGCCCATGCCGAGCTGATCCGGCACCTGATTGCCAAGCGGGATATAAACGAGCCCGAGGCCCTCATCATAACTGAAGACCGACCAGCTGTTGGGCGAATTGGTGGTGTAGGTTTCACCCGCCGCAATCGGTTCGGTTTTCGCCGGGTTGCCGGAATCCCAGTTCCAGACGAGCGCGCCGCTGTTCACATCGAAAGCGCGGATGACGCCGGACTGTTCCTGCGTGGAATAGTTGTCGTTCACCGCGCCGCCGATGATGATCTTGCCCGCCACGATGACGGGCGGCGAGGTCGAATAATAATAACCGGCAGGATTGTATTTCATGCCCTGCTCAAGATGCAGCACACCCTGATCGGCAAAGGACGTGCAGACCTGACCGGTGGCGGCGTCGAGCGCGATCAGCCGCGCATCCGAGGTCGGCAGGTAGACGCGCTCGGCGCAGGCCGTGCCCTGAGCGGCATTCGGCTCGGCATAATAGGAAACGCCGCGGCATGTCTGGTGCTGGCGGTCCGGATTGAGACCGACATTGGGGTCGTATTTCCACTTTTCCTTGCCGGTGGCGGCATCGATGGCAATCGCCCAATTATGCGGCGTGCAGATATAAAGCGTATTGCCGATCTTGAGCGGTGTCACCTGATAGGTGGTTTCACCCACATCATCGGGCAGCTTCACATCACCCGTCTGGTAACGCCAGGCTTCCTTGAGCTGCGAGACATTGTCGACATTGACCTGGGTCAGCGGCGAATAACGCTGGCCATAGGGCGTGCGGCCATATTGATGCCAGTCACCGTCAGGCACATTGCCGCCATAGGCGGGCGTGGCCGAGGCCGTTTCCTGAGGCAGGGAACCTGCCGTATCGTGCGGATCCTGCGCCATGGAATATCCGGCCACGACGATGGAGGCGAGGACGGAAAGGGCAAGCGGCCAGGCGTTCGGCCCGTAGCTAAGCCCGGTCGGGCTCGAAAAACCAAGCGGCTTTCTGACCCATGGAACCAGAAGCCAGAGGCCGATGAGAATGATGATGCCGCCGCGCGGGCCAAGCTGCCACCAGTCGAAACCGACTTCCCAGATGGCCCAGGCGAGTGTGGCGACAATGAAGACGGCATAGACGTGAAGGGCTGCGCGATTGCGCCTGAACAGCAGAATGGCCGTCAACAGAAAGGCCAGTCCGGAAAGCACGTAATAAAAGCTCCCGCCCAGCATGACGAGCTGAGAGCCGAAACCGAACAGCGCAAGACCGATCAGCGTGAGAACAACTGCAGTGACGGTGACTGCCATGAATGAAACCCCCGATTCCTGTCACTTTGCGTGAAATGAAATCGGGCGCGATCTGGTTCCATGAAAATCATCATCATCGCGAAAAAACTTCACGCCATGGTGGTCATGGGTTTTGCGGTGCTCCGGTCGAACCCTGCGGCGTGGGATTTGTTTCTGTCGAGGACGGCGGTTGGGGACGGCCATTTGCCGGATTGTTGTCGAAGCTTCCCGGTCCGGACGGCTGCTGCGGCACGGGCGCTGTCTCGGTCTGGGGGTTCTGCGGCAGGTTCTCGTCGGGTTCGAAAACCGAATATTCGACAACGGCCCAGACCACCAATGCAAGAAACACGCTGACGATCAGAATGACAAGGACGGGACGTCCGCGCGATCCCTGCCGCGCGCGCGTTGCCGTTTCGCTTTTTGGAGCATCCCGACTGTCGGGATAGCTGGCATTTTCTCTGGCCATGTCTTTCACTCCCTGTAACCCTGTTGATCTAATCCCCGGGGTCAGGGTTTTGTTCCAGATCGCCGGAGAACGGCTTTCACCTCACTCGGCCGGCAAACGCGCCCTGTCACAGTCCGCTACATCCACCGCGCTGAAGCTTTGCCCGAGGCCGAGCCAGGAAACCGGCCGCCGCGCTCCATCATCCGTTTCCGATGGATCGTCTGCTGGGCTGTCAAAATTCGCCGACGGCAGGGGTGATGGCCGCCTGTGAAATCCGGCGCCGGAAAAGGAGAGGTGTTGTTTCAGCTCATGGCGCCATTGGCGACACAGGTTCAGAAAAGCGAGGATTCTCAACATCATGATTGTCAGGCAATATATTGATAAAAATAACCTGCCCTGTTTGGCACGTCTGAAAGACATGCGCATCCCCATCGCGCCGCAACCGCAGCAAATGGTCGGATTGTGCCAACAAACCGTCATAAAGTGTCAGAAGGGCACCCCTAAAAGCATGGTCAGCGGCCGAGTTGCACGATCCAGCGGGTCCATTCCGCGCTGTCCGGCTTCAGAATATCCGACGTGAGGTCACGGTTTTCCGAAGCGAAATGCCGCATCTGACGCGGCGAAAGGCCGAAGGCCTTCTTGAAGACGCGGCTGAAATTTTCCGGATTGGTGAAACCATAGGACGCCGCCACCTCCGCAATCGTCATATGCGCCGACTGCGGTGCCCGCAGGAAATCCATCGCACGCTCGAGACGCCGATGGGTGATGCAGGCCGAAAACCCGCCCAGCGGCTCGAAGAGCCGGTAGACGGTGCGTCGCGACACGCCAAATTCGCCCATGACCTTTTCCACCGACAGGGCCGGATCGAGAAGGTGATTGTCGATATAACGCCGGATGGATGCCCTGAGCGCCCGCTGCACGCCCTGCGCATTGTCGTGCCCGACATGATTGTTGATGGCGGCCGCAGCCAGTTCCAGAAGCGGCAAGACCGTCGCTGCGCCCTCGCTGGCGTTCATGACATCGAAATGGCGATAGATGCTCGTCATTGTTTCGCGCAGCAGCGATACCAGCGGCAAACCGGCCGGCAGCACACGTTCATGATGATTGCCGGAACCGCCAAGCCTGCCTTCCAGCAGCCGGCGCGGCACGACGAGGCTGAGATGGTCGTGGTCGGTCGTGGCGGTGGCAAGCGGCTGCGCCATGTCGATGAGATAGAGGTCGCCGGGCCCTGCGGTCTCACCCGATCCGCGCCGCGACATGCTCTGTCCGCTGGCGTAAAATTGCAGCAGAAAACCGTCCATGCCGTCGCGGGCAAGCTTGTGGCGCGAACGGTCGAAATCCTGCGCCGAGGACTGGGTGCGGCCGAGCGCGACATTGCCGATGAAAGCGGCATCCACGCTGGCGAAGAAGCCGTCATCCTGCGAGCGGCGCAGGCGGGCATCGAAAAGCACGTTGATCGAATCCCGCCACAGCCCCATGGCGTCGCGTTTCGGCACCTGGCGCGTATCGAAGCGCGAACGCGCCAGCGGCGCTTCAAAAGACCCTGTGTTCATCATGACGCTTTTCCATGGACACGGCGCTGACCCCGCCGTCCACGAAAACTATACAGGATTGAAACCGCTCAACAATGCCGGAAGCCGGTGAGACAGTTCGCTTAAAGCGCGTGCGTGAAAATTATTTCGCGGTCCAGCCGCCATCGATGGAAATGGTGGTGCCGGTGATGGAGCGCGCCATATCGCCCGCGAGATAAAGCGCCATTTCCGCTACTTCTTCCGGTTGCACAAACCGTCTGGTCGGCTGCGGCGCGAGCATCACCTTTTTCACCACCTCCTCCTCGCTCATGCCATGCACGCGCGCCTGATCGGCAACCTGGGCGGCGACAAGCGGGGTCCAGACATAACCGGGGCAGATGGCGTTGCAGGTGATGCCGAGTTCGGCCACTTCCAGCGCCACGCTTTTCGTCAGGCCCACCACCGCATGTTTGGTCGCCACATAAGGCCCCTTGAAGGGCGAAGCGCGCAGGCCATGCGCGGAAGCGATGTTGACGATGCGGCCCCAGCCCCTTTCCTTCATGCCCGGCAGGGCCGCATGGATGGTGTGAAACGCGCTGTCGAGCGAGATGGCGACGATGCGGGAGAAATCGGCGAAATCGAACTCGTCGATCGGCGCGACCTTCTGAATGCCGGCATTGTTGACGAGGACGTCGATATGACCGAATTCGGCGATGACGGTTTCCGGCAGATGGGCGCTTTCATCATAATTGGCGAGGTTGGCGGCAAAATAGACCGGCCTGTGACGCGCCACCTGCGCAACCATCTCCAGGGCCTGCGTCGCCTCCTCCGTCGTCTCTATGCCATGTACCGCGACCAGATACCCCGCCTCGGCGAAACGCTTGGCGATGGCGAGCCCGATGCCGCTGGTGGAACCCGTGACAAGCACGGTCTTCGGTTGATCCTCCATCGGCCTAGTCCTTCAGCTGCGGCAGGTTGCGGAAAAGTTCGAGCGCTTCGGGATTGGCGAGCGCATCGGCATTCTTCACCGGCCGGCCGTGGATGGTGTCTCGCACCGCGATTTCGGAAATCTTGCCCGAACGGGTGCGGGGAATGGCGCTGACGGCAACGATCCTTGCCGGCACATGCCGCGGCGTGGCCCCGGAACGGATGCGGCTGCGGATGGTCTTTTCCAACTCCTCCGTCAGGGCCGCACCTTCCTTCATGCGCAGGAAGAGAATGACCCGCTGGTCGCCGTCGATATCCTGCCCCACGGCAATCGCCTCTTCGACTTCAGGCACGGTTTCCACCTGCCGGTAAATTTCCGCAGTCCCGATGCGAACCCCGCCGGGATTGAGCGTCGTGTCCGAACGCCCATGAATGACATAGCCGCCGGAGGGGCGCATTTCGGCGAAATCGCCATGCGCCCAGATGCCGGGGAACCGGTCGAAATAGGCTGCCCGATAGCGCGAACCATCCTCATCGCCCCAGAACTTCACCGGCATGGAAAGGTGCGCATTGCGGCAGACGAGCTCGCCGGCAACGCCGCGAACGGAACGGCCCTCATCGTCCAGCGTGTCGATATCCATGCCGAGCATCGCACCCTGCAATTCGCCGCGATGAACCGGCTGCAAAGGGTTGCCGCCAAGGAAACAGGCGCAGATATCCGTGCCGCCGGAAATGGAGGCAAGGTGCACGTCTGCCTTCCAGTCGCGATAGATATAATCGAAGGATTGCGGGATGAGCGGCGAGCCGGTGGAGAGAATCGTCCTCAGCGACGAAAGATCGTGGCTTTCGCGCGGTTTCAGCCCGGCCTTCAGGCAGGCATCGATAAACTTCGCCGACGTGCCGAAAGTGGCGATCCGTTCGGCGTCGATGAGATCGATCAGCCGCGCGGATGTCGGATAACCGGGATTGCCGTCATAGGTGACGAGCGTTGCGCCGAGCGCCAGACCGGAGACCTGCCAGTTCCACATCATCCAGCCGCAGGTGGTGAAATAGAAGAAGCGCTCGCCCTCCTGAATATCGCATTGCAGCTTCAGTTCCTTCATGTGCTGTAGAAGCAAACCGCCGCCGGAATGGGTGATGCATTTCGGCTTGCCGGTGGTGCCGGAGGAATAAAGGATCGCCAGCGGCGCCTTGACGGGCAGACGATTGAAGGCAATCTCGCCCGCCGCATAAGGCGCGACGAAATCCGTAAGCGTCACGCAGCCGAGATCGGCAAGACTTTCGGGAACGGCATCGCCGATCAGCACGATCCTTTCAGGAGCCGCACTTTCCGCCACGGCGCGGATGGTCGGGCCGACATCGATGCGTTTGCCGGCATAACCATATTCCGGCACGGCGATGAAGATTTTCGGGCCGATCTGCGACAGGCGGTCGGAGGCTCCCGCCGGGCCGAAATCCGGCGAGCAGGACGACCAGATCGCCCCGATGGCGCTGACAGCCAGATAGCTGACGATCGCCTCGATATCATGGGTGACGATGGCACCGACGCGGTCGCCTTCGCTCACACCTGCATGGGTAAGCGCCTGCACCATGCGGGACACTTCGTCGTAAAGCTCTCTGCGGGTAATCTCCCGCCTGGTGCCGTCGTCGCGATGGGCGATGATGGCCAGCCGCCCGTCGGCATCGCGCAGCAGGTTTTCGGCGTAATTGAGACTTGCGCCCGGATAGAACTCGGCCTCCCGTATGGTCTTGCCGGGCTTGAATGCCGTATCGCCGCGCGTGCCGATAATGCCGAGTTCGTCCCACAGCGCATCGTAAAATTCATCCGGCGCGTTGATGGACCAGCGCAGCAGGCCGGCATAGTCATCGGCGGCCTGCCCGTGCAGCTTTGCCGTTTTCGTCGCGAAGGCGAAAAGCGCCGAGCGCTCCAGCCTCTTCTCCGGCGGTACCCATAAGATGTCGGATGGCGCGTCCGTCATGCCTCGCCCCCGCGCAGCATTTCGACGATGGCGGAGAAATCACGCCCGCCGCTTCCTTCGCCGACGAAGTTCTCATAAAGCGCCGCCGCCGCCGCACCGAGCGGGGTGGAAGCCCCGGCGCCCTTCGCCGCCTCCTGCGAAAGTTTCAGATCCTTCAGCATCAGGGCCGCCGCGAATCCGGGCTGGTAATCCTTGTTGGCGGGCGATGTCGGCACCGGCCCCGGCACCGGGCAATAGGTGGTGAGCGACCAGCATTGCCCGGAAGAGGTGGAGGCGACATCGAACAGCGCCTGATGCGAAAGCCCGAGTTTTTCGCCCAGCACGAAGGCCTCGGAAACCGCGATCATGGAAATGCCGAGGATCATGTTGTTGCAGATCTTGGCCGCCTGGCCGTTACCGCCCTTGCCGCAATGCACGATCTTCTTGCCCATCGCCTCCAGCACCGGCTTTGCCACAGCGAAAGCCGCAGCCTCGCCGCCGCACATGAAGGTCAGGGTGCCCGCCGCAGCCCCGCCCGTCCCGCCGGAAACGGGTGCATCGACCGAGGGGCAACCGGCGGAAGCGGCCAGTTCATGCGCCTTCAGCGCGCTTTCCATATCCACCGTCGAGCAGTCGATGAGCAGCGTGCCGGCAGGAATTTTCCGAACCAGATCGTCATAGACGGAAACCACATGTTCGCCCTTCGGCAGCATGGTGATGATCACCTCAGCCGCTTCGATAGCCTCGGCGGAATCCGCCGCTACAGGAATGCCCGCCTCTTTCGCCGCCACGCGGCAGGCTTCGGAAAGATCGTGCCCCCTGACGGCATATCCGGCCTTGACGAGATTTGCGGCCATGGGCAGGCCCATATGTCCCAGCCCGATAAAAGCGACGGTCTTCATCGGAGCGCTCCTTTCAGCGATTATCCGCAAGGATCATGTCGGCGGCCTTTTCGGCAATCATGATCGTCGGGGAATTGGTATTTCCGGATGTGATGCGCGGCATCACCGATGCGTCGGCGACGCGCAGCCCGGCGAGCCGGCGGAATTTCAGCCGCGCATCGACCACGCTTTCCATGTCCGAACCCATGCGCAGCGTGCCGACGGGGTGGAAGATGGTGGTGCCGATATCCCCCGCCGCCTTGGCGAGATCGTTGTCATTCTCGAAAGACGGGCCGGGCCGGTATTCCTGCGGCTTGAAGCGCGCGAAGGCCGGCTGGGCGACGATACGGCGCGTCAGCCGCATGGCGTCGATGGCCACCTGGCGGTCGCCTTCGGTGGAAAGATAGTTCGGGCGGATTTCCGGCTGCATGGCGAAATCCGGTCCTTTCACATGCACTGAGCCCCGGCTTTCCGGCCGCAGATTGCAGACACTTGCGGTAATGGCCGGAAAAGTGTGAACCGGATCGCCGAACTTGTCGAGCGAAACCGGCTGGACATGATATTCCAGATCGGCGGTTTCCTTTTCCGGCGAAGAGCGGGTGAAGACACCGAGCTGGCTCGGCGCCATCGACATCGGCCCGGAGCGCGTCAGCGCATATTCGAGGCCGATCCTAGCCTTGCCGAACAGGGTGGAGGCCCTTTCATTCAGCGTCAGGACGCCGGAGACCTTGTAGACCATGCGCAATTGCAGATGGTCCTGCAGGTTTTCACCCACACCCTGAACCTCCGCCACCGTGTCGATACCGGCCGCCTGCAGCACATCGCCACGGCCGACGCCGGAAAGCTCAAGAACATGCGGCGAGCCGATGGCGCCGGCGGACAGCACCGTCTCGCGCCGCGCCCGCATCTTTTTCAAGACGCCGTCATGGTGAAACTCGACGCCGGTGACACGGCCTTCCTCGATGATGAGACGCTTGACATGGGCCTTGGTCAGAACCGTCAGGTTCTTGCGGCCGAGCGCCGGTTTCAGGAAGGCTTTCGCCGTGTTCCAGCGCCAGCCGGCCCTCTGGTTGACATCGAAATAACCGGCGCCTTCATTGTCGCCCCGGTTGAAATCATCGGTTGCGGGAATGCCGGCCTCGCCCGCCGCCTTCTGGAAGGCGTCCAGCACATCCCAGCGCACACGGGCCTTTTCCACGCGCCATTCGCCGCCGGCGGAATGCATCTCGTTCTTGCCGCGATAAAAGTCTTCCGACTTCAGGAAATAGGGCAGGATATCGTTCCACCCCCAGCCCTCGCAGCCGAGCTGCCGCCACATATCGTAATCGCGCGCCTGACCGCGCATATAGATCATGCCATTGATGGAGGAGCAGCCGCCAAGCACCTTGCCGCGCGGATAGATCAGCGAACGGCCGTTCAGCCCCGGCTCTTCCGCCGTCTTGAAACACCAGTCGGTTCGCGGGTTATTGATGCAATAGAGATAACCGACCGGAATATGGATCCAGTGGTAATTGTCGTTGCCGCCCGCTTCCAGAAGCAGCACGCGGTTGTTCGGATCTTTCGAAAGGCGGTTGGCGAGAACGCATCCGGCACTCCCCGCTCCGATGACGATATAGTCATATTCGCCCATGCTCTTCTCCATGCGCCGCCCTTGCCGCACCGTCCCGGACGCGGAGGAGGCCTTGTCTGTGTTTTCAAAAATGTCTAGCTGCGGTGCTGAAAGCCGAGTTTTCTCCCGAGCCGCGACGCGTAAAATTCGCCGATCAGACCGCGCCGGAACACCAGAACGCAGGCCATGAATACGAGGCCGGTGATGATGGTGACCGGGAAATCGGATGTCGCGAGATAGTTCTGCAAGGTGACGACGAGACCCGCGCCGAAAATCGGGCCAATCATGGTGCCGATACCACCGAGCAGCGTCATCAGGATCACTTCGCCGGACATCTGCCAGGTCACGTCAGTCAACGTCGCGAACTGGAAGACCAGCGCTTTGAGGCCACCCGCAAGACCGGCCAGCGTCGCCGACATGACGAAAGCGCCGAGCTTGTAGCGCTGCACGCTGTAGCCCAGCGAAATGGCGCGCTGCTCGTTTTCGCGGATGGATTTCAGGATCATGCCGAAGGGCGAGTTGACGAAACGCCAGATGACCAGCAGCGCGATGACGAAGGCGGCCAGCACCGTGTAATAGATATTGAGCGGTGCATTGAGGTCGAGAAGACCGAAGAGATGACCGCGCGGCACACCTTGCAAGCCGTCCTCACCATGGGTGAAGGGCGCCTGAAGGCAGAAGAAATAAAACATCTGCGACAGCGCCAGCGTGATCATGGCGAAATAGATGCCCTGGCGGCGAATGGCGAAGAAGCCGATGACGAGACCGAGCAGCGCCGCCCCCGCCATGCCGATGACAAGGCCGATCTCGGGGGTAACGCCCCATTCCTTCACCGAATAGGCGGTGAAATAGGCGGCACCGCCGAAAAACGCCGCATGGCCGAAGGAAAGCAGCCCGGTGTAACCGATCAGGAGGTTGAAGGCGCAGGCAAACAGCGCAAAGCACAGGAGCTTCATCAGAAAGATCGGGTAGACGAACATCGGCGCGGCGATCAACACGGCGAGACCCGCCAGTATGAGCACGGTCTTGATTGTTCCGGCGGCCGCCGAAACTTCCGTCTGCGGCAGCGTGCCGGCGGTGGGGCTATGGGTGGCTTTGGACATATCAGGCGTCCTTTCCGAAAAGTCCGGCGGGGCGGATGAGCAGCACAAAGGCCATGATGACGAAGATGACGATGTTGGAGGCTTCCGGGTAGAACACCTTGGTCAAGCCTTCGGCCACGCCCAGCATATAACCGGTGACGATGGCGCCCATGATCGACCCCATGCCGCCGACCACGACCACCGCAAAAACGACGATAATGAGGTTCGTGCCCATCAGCGGCGAGACCTGATAGATGGGGGCGGCGAGAACCCCGGTGAAACCGGCAAGGCCGGCGCCCAGGGCGTAGGTCAGCGTCAGGAGAACAGGCACATTGATGCCAAAGGCCTGCACCAGCGTCGGGTTTTCGGTGGCAGCGCGCAGATAGGAGCCAAGCCGCGTCTTTTCGATCAGCGCCCAGGTGGCGATGCAGACGATGAGCGAAATGACGACGACGAAAGCGCGGTAATTCGGCAGGAACATGAAGCCGAGATTGGTGCCGCCGGCAAGCTCGCGCGGCACCGAATAGGGTTGGCCCGCCGCGCCATAAAGCCAGCGGAACGTGCCTTCCACCACCAGCGCCAGGCCGAAGGTGAACAGCAGCCCGTAAAGCGGATCGAGATCGTAAAGCCGCGACAGCAGGAAGCGTTCGACGATCGCACCGAACAACGCCACGACGAAAGGTGTGACGATGAGCGCCACCCAGAAATTGATGCCGAAATATTGCAGGCCAAGGAAGGCCACGAAAGCGCCGAGCATATATTGCGCGCCATGGGCAAAATTGATGACGCGCAGCAGGCCGAAAATGACGGCAAGGCCAAGCGACAGCAGCGCATAAAACGAGCCATTGATAAGGCCCACCAGCAATTGCCCGAGCAGTGCCTGAATTGGAACGCCGAAGATCATCGTCATCGTTAAACCCCCAGCACCTTGTTGAGCTCGCCCATGCGGCCGGAAAGCTCGCCGACCGGAAAATTGCTGACCATCTGGCCGTGATCCATCAGGTAGAAACGGTCGGCGATGCGGCTGGCAAAACGGAAATTCTGTTCGACCAGAACAACGGTCATGCCGCGGCTCTTCAGCTTTTGCAGCACCTCGCCGATGCGCTGCACGATGACCGGGGCAAGCCCTTCGGTCGGTTCGTCAAGCAGCAGCACCTTGACCCCGGTGCGCAGGATGCGCGCCATGGCCAGCATCTGCTGCTCGCCGCCGGAAAGCTTGGTGCCGGGGCTGGTGCGGCGTTCGTAAAGATTGGGAAACAACTCGTATATCTCATCGAGCGTCATGCCGCCGGATGCGACGACGGGCGGCAGCTTCAGGTTTTCCTCGACGCTCAGCGTCGCGAAGATGCCGCGCTCTTCCGGCACGAAACCGATGCCGTATTTCGCCGTGCGATGCAGCGGCACCGGCATCATATCCTTGCCGCCCAGCTTGATGACGCCCTTGCGGTTGCGGATGATGCCCATGATGGTGCGCAGCGTCGTGGTCTTGCCCACACCGTTGCGGCCGAGAATGGTGATGGTTTCGCCCTCGCCGACCGTCAGATCGACACCGTGCAGCGCCTGGCTTTCGCCATACCAGGATTTCAGGTTGGAGACTTCGAGCATTGCCGCCATATCAAGCCTCCTCCGTGCCCATATAGGCCGTGCGCACACGCGGATCGGCGGAGACAGTGGCATAATCGCCCTCCGCCAGAATTTCACCCCGTTGCAAGACCGTGACGTGGTGGCAGATATCGGCCACGACTTTCAGATTATGTTCGACCATCAGCACCGCGCGTGTCTTTGCCACCTCGCGGATGAGTTCGGCGACGTGGGAGACATCCTCACCGCCCATGCCGGCCATCGGTTCATCCAGCAGCAGAACCTTCGGATCGAGCGCCAGCGTGGTGGCGATTTCAAGCACACGCTTGCGGCCGTAAGAAAGATCGGCCGCAAGCGCATGTTTTTCCCGTGTCAGGCCAACCGTTGCGATCAACTCCTCGGCGCGGGCGTTCAGCCTGTCGAGCGAGGAGAGCGGCAGCCAGAATTGCGTTGCGAGGCCATTCGGCCGCTGCAACGCCACCCGCACGTTTTCCAGAACCGTCAGATGCGGAAACACCGCCGATATCTGGAAAGACCTGACGAGGCCCAGTCGCGCCACCTTGTCCGGCGGCGTCCTTGTTATGTCCGTTCCCATGAAGGTGATCGCCCCGCCTGTCGGCTGGAGAAACTTGGTCAACAGGTTGAAGACCGTGGTTTTTCCGGCGCCGTTCGGACCGATAAGCGCATGCACGCGGGCATGGTGGACGTCGAGATCGACGTTTTTCACGGCCGCGAATGCGCCGAAGGTCTTGAAGAGACCGCGCGCCGAAAGAACGACGCGAGGTTCCGCCTGCCCGGCAAGGGCGGGAGCGATCGTCATCAAGCTTTCCCCTTTTTATTCTTCTTTACTGCGTTACCAGCGGGCAACCGCTCTTTGCGGGGTCCATGAAGGCTTCCTTGCCGGGGATGGTGGCGAGAACCTTGTAATAATCCCACGGCTGCTTGCTCTCATCCGGCTTCTTCACTTCCATGAGATACATGTCGTGGATCATGCGACCGTTGGCGGCCACATGGCCGTCCTTCGAGAAGACGTCGTTGACGGGCATTTCCTTCATGGCCTTGGCGACGGCATCGGCATCGTCGGTGCCAGCCTTTTCGATGGCCTTCAGGTAATGCAGCACGGCGGAATAGGTGCCGGCATGAACCATGTTCGGCATGGCGCCGGTGCGTTCCTTGAAGCGTTCGCCGAACTTGCGCGATTCATCGTCGCGGTCCCAATAAAAACCTTCCGTCAGCGTCAACCCTTGAGCCGCCTCAAGACCGAGGCCGTGGACTTCGGCAAGCGTGAAGAGAAGCGCGGCAAGCCGCTGGCCGCCGGCGACGATGCCGAATTCGGCCGCCTGCTTGATGGCGTTGGAGGTATCGAGACCGGCATTGGCAAGGCCGATGACCTTCGCACCCGAGGACTGCGCCTGCAGCAGGAAGGAGGAATAATCCGTCGTGGCGAGCGGATGGCGCACGGAACCCAGAACCTTACCGCCATTGGACTTGACGAAATTGGCGGTATTTTCTTCCAGCGAATAACCGAAGGCATAGTCGGCGGTCAGAAAGAACCAGCTGTCGCCGCCCTGCTTGACGAGCGCGCCGCCGGTGCCGACCGCCAGCGAATAGGTGTCATAGGCCCAGTGGAAACCATAGGGGCTGCACTGCTTGCCGGTCAGTTCGGTGGTTGCCGCACCCGTATTGATGGTGATCTTCTTCTTGTCCTTCGACAGCGCCTGCACGGCAAGACCGACCGACGACGAGGTCAGTTCCATGATCGAATCGACCTGTTCGGTATCGTACCATTGGCGGGCGATATTGGAGGCCACATCCGCCTTGTTCTGGTGGTCGGCGGTCACCACTTCCACCGGCGCATCGAGCACCTTGCCGCCAAAATCCTCGACCGCCATCTTCGCGGCTTCATAAGAGTATTTGCCGCCGAAATTGGCGTAGACGCCCGACTGGTCGTTCAGAATGCCGATCTTGACCTTGCCGTCCGAAATCTCGGCGGCATAGGCGGCGGTGCCAGCGGCCAGCGCCATGGCCGTGGATAAAACGATACTCTTGCGCATGACTTCTCCTCCCAGAGATGATTGCGAGCCTCAGATGGTCTGTGCAACGGTGAACGAAACCGCCTGCGGGCTTCCATGCCATTGCACCTGAACGGTCACACCGCCCTCCTCAAAGCGATGCATCCTGAGCCTAGACTTCTCGAATTCGGCCGTTGACACAAGAGCGGGGCATCATCAAATTGCGAACAGGAACTGTTCATTTTTGAACAGAACTCTTGATGGGAGACAAATATGGCCACCCCTTTTACCTGGGACGACCTGCAATATTTTCTGGCCGTGGCCCGCACCGGACAGCTCTCATCGGCAGCCAGAAGCCTGCGCACCAGCCACGCCACCGTCTCCCGCCATATCGACCGGCTGGAATTTTCCCTGAAAACCAAGCTGTTCGAGCGAAACCCGCGCGGTTATGAACTGACGACGGTGGGACGGCGGCTGGTCGATACGGTCGAGCGCATCGAGGCGGAAGCCGAAAGGCTGCAATCGGATATTTCCGAAAGCGGCAGCCTGCTGCGCGGCGTGGTGCGGCTCAGCGCGCCTGAAGGTTTTTCCAATTTTTTCTTCGTGGAGAGGCTGAAAGACTTCGCCGTCACCCATCCCCACATCATGGTGGAGATGGTGACGATCCAGCAAATCATGGCGCTGTCCAAAAAGGAGGCGGATGTGGCGGTAACGCTCGATCCGCCAAAGGCCGGTCCCTACATCAATGAACAGATCATCGACTACACGCTGCATATCTATGCCTCGCGTTCCTATCTCGCCGGGCGGCCGAAAATCGTAAAGCGCGAGGACCTGCTCGACCACTTCTTCATCGGCTACGTGCAGGACCTGATCTTTTCACCGGGCCTCGATTATATGCGTGACGTGCTGCCGGGTCTGCGGCCGAGTTTCCAGTCCTCGAGCATTTTTGCGCAGCTGACCGCAACGCTGAGCGGCAGGGGGCTGTGCATCTTGCCGAATTTCATCGCCGCCCGCTTTCCGGATCTGCAAATGGTGCTTCCCGGTGAAGTGGAGCTGCGGCGAGGCTATTGGCTGACGAGCCACCAGGACCTTGCCAACGTGCCGCGGGTGCGCTCGCTCATGGATTTCATTCTTACCACGGCCCGCGCCCACCAAAATCTCTTCGTGCTCGACCGAAAGACGACCGCCTGAGCGGCATCGTTCACATTTCGGCGACACCGTGTCTACCGGTGGCGAATTGGAGAACGCGCTCAACTGCTTATATGACTGACAACAACGAAGCCGGTTTGTGAAAGCCGGCATCCTCCGACATCTGGAAGGTCATCATGAAAAAGATCGGATTCCTGTCCTTCGGCCACTGGACGCCCTCGCCCCAGTCGCAGACCCGCTCGGCTGCGGACACGCTGCTGCAATCGATAGACCTCGCCGTCGCGGCGGAAGAGCTGGGGGCCGACGGCGCTTATTTCCGCGTGCACCATTTCGCCCGCCAGCTTGCCTCGCCCTTTCCGCTGCTGGCCGCCGTCGGCGCGCGCACGAAAAAGATCGAGATCGGCACCGGCGTCATCGACATGCGTTATGAAAACCCGTTCTACATGGCGGAGGACGCCGGTTCGGCCGACCTCATCGCCGGCAGTCGCCTGCAGCTCGGCATCAGCCGCGGCTCGCCGGAACAGGTGATCGATGGCTGGCGTTATTTCGGTTACCGTCCGGCCGAGGGCCAGAGCGAAGAAGACATGGCGCGTCAGCACACCGAAGTCTTCCTCGATCTTTTGAAGGGCGAAGGTTTCGCTGAACCGAATCCGCGCCCGATGTTCCCCAACCCGCCGGGCCTTTTGCGGCTGGAGCCGTATTCCGAAGGGCTGCGCGAGCGCATCTGGTGGGGTTCGAGTTCCAATGCAACGGCGGTGTGGGCGGCAAAGCTCGGCATGAATTTGCAAAGCTCCACCCTGAAGACGGATGAAACGGGCGAGCCTTTCCATGTCCAGCAGGCGCAGCAGATCCGCATCTTCCGGGAAGCATGGAAAGAAGCAGGCCACACCCGCGAGCCGCGTGTATCGGTCAGCCGCAGCATCTTCGCTCTCGTCAACGATCGCGACCGGTCCTATTTCGGTTACGGCAACGAAGGCGACGACAAGATCGGTTATATCGACGACAAGACACGCGCGATCTTCGGACGCAGCTATGCCGCCGAGCCGGAAAAACTGATCGAACAGCTGAAAGCCGACGAGGCCATCGCCGAGGCCGATACGCTGCTCCTGACCGTGCCGAACCAGCTGGGCGTCGATTACAACGCCCATGTGATCGAGACGATCCTCAAGCAGGTGGCGCCGGCTCTCGGCTGGCGCTAAATTTGGAAAAATTGCATCACCCACACTCCGTCGTCACCCCGGACTTGATCCGGGGTCCAGCGCGATCAAGTCCTTGATTGCGAAAGACTCTTTTCACGGCGCAGACGCGCCGTGGCTGGATGCCGGATCTAGTCCGGCATGACGGAGGACGGGCTACCCTCCCTTAAAATCCGGGCTGTGTACCGCTGCTCATTTTACCGATTTGCCATAACGGGCGAAGCTTTCAGCCAGCGGCGTGGTGCTGGCGCCGGGGTGCTCCGGACGTTTGTAAACGCCATCCCGCACATGGATCGGCTCTTCGAAATGATCCTTGATCCAGGGAATATATTCGAGAATGGTCGAAGCCGGGTGCCAGTAGCTCAGATGCACATGCACCTGGCTCATCTCGCCGGCATGCGGCACCACGGGCAGGCGATGGGCGAGCGCGAGATCGGCAACCTGGATATATTCGGTGATGCCGCCAAGCCGGGTCACATCCGGCTGGACATAGGCAACCGCGCCGGCATCGATGAATGAGCGGAACGCGTCCACCGTGTAGAGCTGTTCCCCCAGCGCAATCGGAATGGACGTATTGCGCGCCAGCCGCGCATGGCTCGTCACATCGTCATACCAGAGAGGCTCCTCGAACCAGTAGATATCCAGATCTTTCGCCGCCGGGCAGAAACGCTGGCATGTGGGCAAATCCCACTTGCCGTTGCCGTCGATGGCGATGCGGATGGACGAACCGACACGCTTGCGCACGGCCGCAAGGCGGGCAATATCGATATTCGGGTCGTCATGCCCGACCTTGATCTTCAGCCGGTTGAACCCGTCTTCCTCCACCGCCCTTGCACTGCCCGCCAGCAAATCCTCCAGCGTGAAAGAAAGCCAGCCGATATCGGTATTATAGGCCTCCACCGCCGCCGTGCGCGCGCCGCCGAGATAGTGCCAGAGCGGCACGCCCGCCTTTTTCGCCTTCAGGTCCCAAAGTGCAACGTCAATTGCCGCCAGCGCCAGATGGGTGATGCCGGCCCTGCCGACCCATTGCAGCGCCGGATAACGGGCCAGTTTCGTCCACAGCCTCGAATGCTCCGATGCATCCTCACCCAGAAGCAAGGGCGCGTAACAATCGCTGATGCAGGATGTGATCAGCCTGTCCGACGGCAGATGCGCGTGGGTGCCGGTAAAACCATAGCCCTCAAGGCCATCGCTGGTGGTGATCTTTGCACCGACGACGCCCCAATGGGTGATGCTGTGGGTGGAATCGGAAATGGACTCCGATGTCAGCGGCAGATGCAGGATGAAAGGTTCGACGGCAGTAATTTTCATGATCGGTCATTCCTCGATGCTGATTGCTTGCGGGGAGGAATAGACGCCGCGTCCCCGCGACCACGGGCCGCGCAGATGGGCTTTCGGGAAATTGCCAGACCGCCCTCCTCCAGCAGCCTGCTTCCGCTGACGGATAGAGCTAAAGGAAAAACGCCTCTTGTAAAATAAAAAATTTTTTATTTTTAATATTCGGCCATTGCCAGTCCTTCGAAGCTGGGCAATGATGCCGCCATGAACTCGCTGGTCAAAGTCACGCTCGCCGAACAGGCGCATCAGGAACTGCGCGCACGCATCGTCAGCGGCAGATTGCGCGGCGGCGAACGCCTGCTGCCCAATGAGCTTGCGGCCGATCTCGGCATCAGCCCCACGCCGGTCAAGGAAGCCTGCCTGAAACTCGAGGCCGATGGGCTGGTGGTCAATTCCTCCCGGCGCGGCATGGTGGTGCGCAATTTCACCGTGGAGGATGTGGAGGAACTTTACGCCGCCAGAATGCTGCTCGAAAAAGGTGCCGTGGAAGTGGCCTTCGACGCCGGGCAACTGGATGGAGCGCTGCACGCGGAACTGCTGGAAAGCCTTGCGAAACATCGTAAATTCGCCAAAGGCTCGACGCTCGACGAACTGTCGAAAGCGCTTTTTTACGACCGCAGCTTCCATACGACCCTTGTGTCGGCGGCGCGCATTCCCGTCATTTCCGGCTCGCATGAGCGCATTCTCGACCAGACCCACACGGTTTTCGTCTCGATCCTCGGCGACTACGCCCGCTCGGTCGAGGAGCACCAGAATATCGCCGATGCCATCGCCGCAGGCAGCAAGGCCCAGATCGTCGATGCCCTGTGGCGGCATCTCGAGCGCAGCCGCCAGAATACGCTGCGCCAGGTCCGGCTGCTCAAAGAGGCCGGCGCCTGATCATTCCGCATATAAGGGGAGGAACTGACATGATGCGCCACAAGCCGGACGCCGCAATGAGAGCGGCGAGAGCCCCAACCGTCCCGTTCCACATGGGGATTTCGCATCGATGACAGACCGGCTTTCCGCTGCAACGCTACCCCGCCTGCCGCAATCCGTCACGACACCCGCCTATGACCGCCAAAGCGTCACGCCCGGCATCGTGCACCTCGGCGTCGGGGCCTTTCATCGGGCGCATCAGGCGGTTTTCATCGACGATTGCCTTAATCGCGGCGAAACCCGATGGGGCATCGTCGCGGCATCGCTGCGCAGCCCGGATACGCGCGACGCCATTAAGCCGCAGGATAATCTCTACACCTTTTGCCTGCGAGACGGTGAGAGCGAGCGCCTGCGCGTCATCGGTTCGATTCTGGAAACCATAGTCGCCCCGGAAGAGCCCGAACGGCTGGTGGAGCGGATGGCCGATCCGCGCGTCCTCATCGTCACCCTGACCGTGACGGAGAAGGGTTACCTCACCAATCTCGCCTCCCGCAGCCTGCTGCGCGATCATCCCGATATCGTCCATGATCTCGAAAACCCTGAGCGGCCGCGCTCCATCTTCGGCTTCATCCTTGCGGCCACACGGCGCAGGCGCAGGCAAGGTTCTCCGCCCCTGACGCTCCTTTCCTGCGACAACCTGCCCGCCAACGGCCATGTGCTGCAAAAGCTTCTGCTGGAATTTGCGGAACTGGTCGATCCGGAACTGGCATCCTTCATCGAAACCAATATTGCCTGCCCCTGCTCGATGGTGGATCGGATCGTTCCCGCCACCACGGATGCGGACCGCGAGGCGATTTCGGCCGCACTCGGCCTCAGCGATGCCTGGCCGGTGGTGGCCGAGCCCTATTTCCGTTTCGTCATTGAAGATCGTTTTCCGCATGGAAGGCCGGCGCTCGAGAAATCGGGCGTGGAATTCGTCGGCAATGTCGAGCCATACGAGCATATGAAGCTCAGAATGCTGAACGGCTCCCACAGCGCCATCGCCGCCATCGGCCAGATTGCCGGCCTTGCGACGGTGGCGGATGCCTGGGGTGAAAAACCCGTGCGCGATTTCATCGACGCCTATTGGCGCGAGATCGAACGGACGCTCGACCCCGCCGTCGACGGGGCGGAATTCGCAGCCGGCCTGCGGGAGCGTTTCGCCAATCCCTCATTGCAGCACAAGACCATGCAGATCGCCTCCGATGCATCGCAGAAAGTACCGCTGCGCATTCTCGCCCCGTTGCGCGAGCTGCTGGAGGAGAAGGCTGAAAGTCGGACGGTCATTTTCGCCGTCGCGCTCTGGATCAGGTCCTGCGCGGACAAGAATGAAAAGGGGCAGCCGATCACCATTCTCGATCCCGCTTTCAAGGAGTGGGATGCGCCGGATCAACTGACAATGGCGCCGGATGCGGTTGTCGACCGTTTTCTGACTTTCGAGCGCACATTTGGCAGCGACCTGCCCAGGAACGAAACCTTCGTCACAACCCTGAAAGCCGCCTATCGCGACATTCGGGAACACGGCGCGCTTGCGGCAGTCCAGCGTTTCCTGAAGTCCTGAAAAAGAACAGGCCGGAAATCCGGCCTGTTCCTAACCTCGGTCGTCAGCCTTCAGGCTGTCGCTGCCAGCCGTGCCGCCTTGCGGCGCTCCACGCGGGCGCGGATGGCATCGACATCCGTGATCGGTGTCGCAGCGAAAAGCTGGCGGGTATAGGGATGCTTCGGATCGGCGAAGAGTTCCTCGCGCGTGCCCTGCTCCACCGCTACGCCCTTCGAAATGACCATCACATCGTCGGCGATGTAACGCACCACCGAAAGATCGTGGCTGACGAAAATGTAGGTGAGTTCGAATTCTTCCTGCAAATCCCGGAGCAGGTTCAACACCTGCGCCTGCACCGAAAGATCGAGCGCGGAGACCGGCTCGTCCAGCACCAGCAGCGCCGGGTTCAGCATCAGTGCGCGCGCAATGGCGATGCGCTGGCGCTGGCCGCCGGAGAACATGTGCGGATAACGGTTGAAATGCTCAGGACCGAGACCGACCTTCACCAGCATGGCTTCGGCCCGCTCGCGGCGCTCGGAAGCCGGTATTTTGGTGTTGATGACCAGCGGTTCCATCAGCACGTCGCCCACCTTCTGGCGCGGATTGAGGCTGCCATAGGGGTTCTGGAACACCATCTGCACCTTGGAGCGCATCTCCGTATCGGGACGGCGTCTGGCGATATCGACGGGCTTGCCTTCGATCTTCAGTTCGCCGCCGGATGCCGGATCGATCAGCGCGATGATGCGGGCCAGCGTCGATTTACCGGAGCCGGATTCACCGACGATAGCGAGCGTCTTGCCGCGCTCGACGGCAAAGTCGATGCCCTTCAGGGCCTGCACCGTCTTGGCGCCGCCGAACAGGCCGCCGGGAACGTGATAGTCGCGGGTAATGCCCTTGCCTTCGACAACGATACTCATTGAACGCCCTCCTTGCCGAAGAAATCGGAAACCGTGGGCAAACGGTCGCCGGTGGCATTTTCCGGCAGGGCCGAAAGCAGTGCCTTGGTATAGGGATGCTGCGGAGCCTCGAAGAGGCTCAAGACATCCGCCTCCTCCATCTTGCGGCCCTTATATTGCACGACGACGCGGTCTGCGGTTTCCGCCACCACGCCCATGTCATGGGTGATGAGGATCAGCGCCATGCCATATTCCGCCTGCAGGTTCATCAGCAGATCGAGGATCTGCTTCTGGATCGTCACATCAAGGGCAGTGGTCGGCTCGTCGGCGATCAAGAGGCGCGGCTTGGAGGCGATCGCAATCGCGATCATCACACGCTGGCACTGGCCGCCCGACATCTGGTGCGGATAGGCCTTGAGCTTGGTTTCCGGCTCGGGAATGCCGACAGCCCGGAACAGTTCCAGGGCGCGGGCACGCGCGGCAGCGCCGCTCATGCCGAGATTGAGGCGCAGAACCTCCTCGATCTGGAAACCGACCGTGAAGGACGGGTTGAGCGAGGCCACCGGCTCCTGGAAGATCATGGTGATCTCGCGGCCGATCACCCTGCGGCGTTCCTGCGGCGACATGGCCAAAAGGTTCTTGCCATCGAAGGTCATCTCGTCGGCGGTGATCGTCGCCGTGTCGGGCAGAAGCCCCATGACGGCGAGCATCGATACCGACTTGCCGGAACCGGACTCGCCGACGATGGCCAGCACCTCGTGCTTGTCCACGGAAACATCGATGCCGTTGACGGCCGTGAAGGCGCCGGTGGCGGTGGCGAACTTGACGGTGAGGTTCTTGATTTTCAGCAGGCTCATCGCTCAGCTCCGCTTCAGTTTGGGATCGAGCGCATCGCGCAGCCCGTCACCCATGAGGTTGATGGCGAGCACCGAGATCAGGATCGTCAGGCCCGGAAGGGTCACGACCCACCAGGCGCGCAGGATGAATTCACGCGCTTCCGCCAGCATCGTGCCCCATTCGGAGGCGGGCGGCTGCGCGCCCATGCCGAGGAAGCCGAGAGCGGCGGCATCGAGAACCGCGGACGAGAAGGAAAGCGTCGCCTGAACGATCAGCGGCGCAAGGCAGTTCGGCAGGATGGTCTTGAACATCAGCCGGATATTGCCGGCGCCGGGCCACGCGGGCGGCGGTGACATATTCGCGCCTGAGTTCGCTCATGACCGCAGCACGTGTCAGACGCGCGAAATGCGGCTGGTAGACGATGGCAATCGCGATCATGGCATTGGTGAGACCCGGCCCGAGGACCGCAACCAGAACCAGCGCCAGAAGCAGGGACGGAAACGCCAGAATGACGTCCATCACGCGCATGATGACGGTATCCACCCAGCCGCCGAAGAAGCCGGCGACGAGACCGATGACGATACCGCCGACAAGGGCGATGGAAACGACGACAACGCCGATGAACAGCGAATATTGCGCGCCGTAGATCAGGCGGGACAGCATGTCGCGGCCGACCGCATCGGTGCCGAAGAAGAAGCCGGCACGGCCGCCTTCCTGCCAGACCGGCGGGACGAGGAGCGCATCGCGATATTGTTGTGTCGGATCATGCGGGGCAAGGATCGGCGCGAAGATCGCCACCAGTACAAGCAGGATGAAGACGGCAAGCCCGATGACGGCGCCGCGGTTCTGGCGGAAATAGAACCAGAAATCGGCAAGCATCCGGCGGCGGATGGCGGCGTCCGAAAGGCGGACGCCGGGAGTGGTGGTCACATCGGTCATTTGTGACGGATCCTCGGATTGATGAGGCCATAGGTCAGATCGACGAGCAGGTTGACGATCATCACCAGACCCGCGATCAGGAGCAGGCCGCTCTGCACGACCGGATAATCACGGCGCGAGATGGAATCGATCATCCACTTGCCGATACCCGGCCAGGAAAAGATGGTTTCGGTCAGGATGGCGCCCGCCATCAGCACGCCGATCTGCAGGCCGATGGTGGTGATGACCGGGATCATCGCGTTGCGCAGCGCATGGATACCGACGACGCGGGCGGACGACATGCCCTTGGCGCGGGCGGTGCGCACATAATCCTCACCCATGACTTCCAGCATGGCCGAGCGCGTCTGGCGCGCAATCACCGCCAGCGGAATGGTGGCGAGCACGACGGAGGGCAGGATGAGATGCGAAAAGGCCGACGCGAAGGCGCCCTTCTGGCCCGAAATCAGGCTGTCGATCAGCATGAAACCGGTGACGGAGGGGAAGAAATACATCAGCGAGATGCGGCCCGACACCGGCGTCCATTGCAGGATGCCGGAGAACATGATGATGAGCAGCAGCCCCCACCAGAAGATCGGCATGGAGAAGCCGACGAGCGCGGTCGTCATGGAAATCTGGTCGAACCAGGAACCGCGACGGATGGCGGCGATGACGCCGACCGGCACGCCGATCAAGGTTGCGATGATGATGGCGACGAGACCAAGCTCGACCGTCGCGGGGAAGAGCGACAGGAACTCGGTGAGAACCGGCTTCTTGGTGACCAGCGAATTGCCGAGATCGCCCTGAAGCAGCCGTCCGAGGAAATGAAGATATTGCTGCCAGATGGGCTGGCTGAAGCCGAGCTGTTCGGCAAGCTGCGCATGCCGTTCGGGTGAAATGCCGCGTTCGCCCGCCATCAGCAGCACGGGATCTCCCGGCAGGACGCGCACGAAGGAGAAGGCGACAAAGGTGATCCCGAGAAATGTCGGAACGAGGTAGAGAAGTTTGCCGAGAATGAACCGGATCATGGCTTTTTCCTGAAAAGACGCGCGGAAGAACAGGGTCCTTCCGCGCGTCCGTTGTTTGGGATTATTCCGCGATGTCGACGTTTTCGAAGGTGAAGTCGCCAAGCGGGCTCATGGTGAAGCCGGAAACCTTGGCGGACATCGGAACGAACTGCGTGGAATGCGCAAGCGTCGCCCACGGAGCCTGTTCCTTGAAGATCACCTGCGCCTGCTCGTAAAGCTTGGTGCGCTCGGCAACGTCCGTCGCCTGCTTCGCCTTGGAAATCAGCTCGGAGAACTCCTTGTTGCACCACTGCGCACGGTTCGTGCCGCCTTCACCTGCCGAAGCGCAGGAGAGCAGAACGCCCATGAAGTTGTCCGGGTCACCGTTGTCACCGGTCCAGCCGAGGATGACGGCGCCGTCGCGGTTCACTTCGGTCGACTTCTTGAGGTATTCACCCCATTCATAGGAGACGATCTCGGCCTTGACGCCAACCTTGGCGAAATCCGCCTGGATGAGTTCGGCGGTGCGGCGTGCGTTCGGCATGTAAGGACGCTGAACCGGCATCGCCCAGATCTTCATCGAAAGATCCTTGACGCCAGCGGCTTCGAGAGCCTTCTTGGCCGCTTCCGGATCGTACGCATCGTCCTTGATGCTGTCGTTATAGGACCACATGGTCGGCGGGATCGGGTTCTTGGCAACCTGACCGGCGCCCTGGAACACGGCGTCGATGATGGCCTGCTTGTTCATCGCCATGTTCAGCGCCTTGCGGACTTCCGGCTTGTCGAAAGGCGCAACGGTGGTGTTATAGGCGAAGTAGGCGACGTTCAGACCCGACTGTTCATCGAGCTTGAGGTTCTTGTCGGCGCGGATGGCGGCAAGATCGGCCGGTGCCGGGTAAGGCATCAGGTGGCATTCGCCGGCCTTCAGCTTCTGCAGACGAACGGCCGCGTCCGGCGTGATCGCGAAGATCAGGTCGTCGATCTTCGGTGCTTCACCCCAGTAGTCGGCGTTCTTCTGGTAGCGGATGACCGCGTCCTTCTGATAGGCGACGAACTTGAACGGGCCCGTGCCGATCGGCAGGTTGTTGAAGTCTTCCTTGGTGCCGGCCTTTTCCAGCGTATCGGCATATTCCTTCGACACGATGGAGGCGAAAGGCATGGCGATATTGGCGAGGAACGGCGCTTCCGGACGCGTCAGCACGAACTTGACGGTGTAATCGTCGACCTTGACGATTTCCTTGATCAGCGACGGCATTTCCATGGAGTTGAAATATTCGTAGGTGATGCCTGCGATATACTGGTTCCACGGGTTCTTCGCATCGCGCTGGCGGTCGTAGCTGAAGATCACGTCATCGGCGTTGAATTCGCGGCTCGGCGTGAACTTGTCGTTGGAGTGCCACTTCACGCCCTTGCGCAGGTGGAAGGTGTATTCCAGACCGTCGCTCGAAACTTCCCATTTTTCGGCAAGGCCGGGCTCAACTTCTGTCGTGCCCTTCTTGAACTCGGTCAGGCGGTTGTAGACCGGATGCGCGGAAGCGTCGAAGGTGCCGCCAGCGGTGTAGGGCGACGGATCGAAGCCTTCCGGCGATGCCTCGGAGCAATAAACGAAGGTCTTCGCCATGGCGGGCATGGCGGAAGTGATCGCAATCGCAGAGGCGATAAGCAAACTGCGGGTCAGCGTTTTCATCTGGTGGTCCTTTCCCTCTTTTTCTGAGTTCCTGCGGCCCCGTCCGGGGGCCTACCTCTTCTGGTCAGCAGCGACGCGGGAGCCCCATGTCGCCGTTCGGTCCTTTGCCTCCCGACCAATTACCCGGCGACCGGTTGAAACAACCGGTCGAGGTTCTTCTCCGGTGGGCAGAACCAGCGTGGTCCCGCCTCCGTCATATAGGCTATATCCTCGAGACGGACGCCGCATTCGCCATAAACGCACAGCATCGGCTCGATGGAAAAACACATGCCCGGCTCCAGCGCCGTGGCATTTCCTGCAACGATATAGGGTTCTTCGTGAATATCCAGCCCAAGCCCGTGGCCGGTGCGGTGCGGCAGGCCGGGAAGCTGATAATCCGGGCCGAAACCGGCCGCTTTCAGGCTGTCGCGCGCGGCCCTGTCCACATCCGAGCAGGCAGCGCCGACCTTTGCTGCGGCAAAGGCCGCCGCCTGCGCGTCGCGCTCGGCGTTCCAGAGGAAACGCTGCCGTTCCGTCGGTTTGCCGAAGACGTAGGTGCGGGTGATATCGGAACGATAGCCGTGAAGAATGCCGCCGAGATCGACCAGCACCATATCGCCTTCGCTGAGCGTCTGCGCATTGGGCACGCCATGCGGATAGGCCGTCGCCTCGCCGAACTGCACCGCCACGAAAAGCGGCTTCAGGCCAAGGGCAATATGCGCCGCATTGACGAAATCAGCGACTTCCGTAGTGGAAACGCCGGGACGCAGCCCCTCGAACACGGCCTTCTGCACGCCGTAACTCGCGTCCATCGCCGTCTGGATGATGGCGATCTCGGCTGCGGATTTGACCTGCCGCTGGGCGACGATCATCGGCTGGGCGGAAATGATGCGCCCTTCAAGACGCTGCATGAGGGCCGATGCGAAGACAAAGGGGGTGGCGGGATCGATGGCGACAAGATGGCCGGGACAGGTCAGCGCCTCAATGCGCCTTGCCATCAGGTCGAAGGGGCTTTCATCCTCTTCCCAGACGGCAACCTCACCCGCAATGCGGATGAGCGTCTGAAGCTTCGGCTCCTCGAAGGTCGGGCTGACATAGACCGGCACGCCTTCCGCCGGCACCAGCGCGCCGTGAATGCGCTCGGAAAGACCAAGCGACAGGCCGGTATAATAGGTCAGCGACGATGATGCATCGAGCCAGACCGCCTTGATATTTTGCTGGATCATTCGCGCCTGCAGGCCGCGTAGTCGCAACCTGAACTCGTCTTCAGCGATCGATGAAACCGCGATCGGCTGAAACCGCTTCAGCGCCTCTTGAAAGTCTGCCATTCTCTCCCCGCCGCTTTCGGGCCGCAGACACAGGCGTGCCGGCAACCTCCCAAGCGTTCTTTTGCCCATGCTTAAACACAGGGCGGGGGTAAGCAATGGCCCGGCAGGGCACGCCACCACAAAACTGTGCAAATTTATCTAGACATAACGAAAATGTGATCGACGCACGCCTGATTTCAACGCTCGTTGCCTTGACGCAGAAATTCAAAATCCCCCGGAAATCCAAGGGGAGACCGCGGACCGTCTTCAGCACTAAGCCGGTGCGCTGAAAGTCGACAGCCCAAAATATTCAAGGAATAAACGCCCAGAAAAGGAAAAAGCCTGCCGCGGGAGGAGGTGCGGCAGGCTTCAAACTTGATCGGTGATTGGGAGGAGGAGTACCACCGATCCACATCGAGCGACGCTGGGAGGAGGAGTGCGTCGCTTCGATGATTTGAATATAGCGGTATCCGTGATTTTTAACAGAGCAAGTCTCGCAATGCAGCATTGCATTTCTGCATAGCTCGAAAATTCCTGCCCGGTTTTTCAGCACTCCCCAAAATCGCGGGAAAATCAGCTTTCCCGATAGACCTGGAAACCGGCGAAGGACTGGTTGACCGGCATGAGTTCGAGGCTGTTGATGTTGATATGCTTGGGCTGCGAGGCAACCCAGTGGATGGTGTTGGCAATATCGTCCGCCGTGATCGGATTGACGCCCTTATAGAGATTGTCCGAGGCTTCCTGATTGCCGCCGGTGCGCACCAGCGTAAATTCCGTTTCGCACATGCCGGGCTCGATGGATGTCACCCGCACACCCTTGCCGTGCAGGTCGGAACGCAGGCCGAGCGAAAACTGCCGCAGGAACGCTTTGGTACCGCCATATACATTGCCGCCCGTATAAGGGTAATGTGCGGCCACAGACGAGAGGTTGACGACAATACCCTTGCGCCCGATCAGCGTCGGCAGCAGATGGTGGGTGATGTTCAGTAGACCGGTGATGTTGGTGTCCACCATGGTCTGCCAGTCTTTCAAGGGCACCTGCGGTGCGGGCGCGGTGCCGAGTGCGAGGCCGGCATTGTTGACGAGAACGTCGATATCCCGGAAGCCTTCCGGCAATCCGGACAGCGCCTTGCCTGTCGCCTCCTCGTCGGTGATGTCGAAGGCGAGGCCATGAAAGGCGGAACCGAGCTCGGCTGAAAGCGCCTCCAGCCGTTCCGCCCGCCGGCCCGTGCCGATGACCTTCCAGCCCTCCTTGACGAAGCGCCGCGCCGTGGCCTGTCCGAAGCCGGATGTCGCGCCGGTGATGAGGATGGTTCCGCTCATGATGATGCCTCCACTCTATTGGTTTTTTCAGGGTCAATCGGTGTCAGTAATTTTTCGGCCGCCGCCGCGAGACAGCGCCTGTAGGCCTCGAGATCCGTATACAAAGCCTCTTCGGGAGCATCGCCAACGATGATGACGCCGCCGCGCCGCAAAATCCCGCCATGCAGCATGAGATTGTCGACCATGTCGAAATTCTCGATCGACAGCCCGTCCGGCCCGCGATAACGGCCCGTTTCATCCAGGGTGGCGACGCCGCCATAATGCGCCTTGATGCGGGTGAAGTGATTGGCCGCGACATTGGTATAGGCGAAAACCGGCTTGCCCAGCGCGCACATGAAGCCCAGCTCATAGCTGGTTCCCGTATCGGCGGCGATGCCGCGGAACGGCGTGAGATTGGCGATCACCGCATCCGCTTCCAGCATCATCCGCTCATCGACGGCATTGATGTTGCAACCGTGACCGATCCTGGTATCCGCCGGCGGAATTTGCAGATCGCCAGGCGAAAGCGGCGTGAAACCGGCTTCCCGCGCCAGCGAGGCCTTGAGATCGAGCATTTCGCGCGCGTTCGGGAGGAAGACTTCCGGTCCGGCGAGATAGATTTTCTTTGTCATCGGGAATTCATGCGATTTGTCAGGAAAGGATTTCCCGACCCTAACCCGGGGACTTTCGCAAAGGCAAGTGCCAAGGGCATACGGCGTGACGCACTGGGCGAGCCGATAAAACGGTATCGTCCCGCTGCTCTTTCCGTTATAGCCGGAGCAGGAAACTGGAATTTCTGGAGCAGGACATGGCAGCACCCATCCGTTACCACGAGGGCGATATTTCCGCCGAAGATGCCGCGCGTTACATCGGCGCCATCGCAATCGATACGGAAACGCTGGGACTGGTGCCGCGCCGCGACCGCCTCTGTGTCGTTCAGCTTTCGCCGGGCGACGGCACGGCGGACGTCATTCGCATCGCCGCCGGCCAGAGGCAAGCACCGAACCTCGTGCGGATGCTTGCCGACCCCGCCCGCCAGAAGATCTTTCACTATGGCCGTTTCGATATCGCCGTTCTGTTCCACACCTTCGGCGTGACGACAACGCCGGTCTTCTGCACCAAGATCGCCTCGCGGCTGACCCGTACCTATACGGACCGGCACGGGCTGAAGGATAACCTCAAGGAAATGCTGGAAGTCGATATTTCCAAGGCCCAGCAATCTTCCGACTGGGCGGCCGAGACCCTGTCGCCGGCGCAGCTCGAATATGCCGCCTCCGACGTGCTGCACCTGCACGCGCTGCGCGACAAGCTGACAGGTCGTCTCGTGCGTGACGGCCGCCTCGAGCATGCCGACGCCTGTTTCGCCTTTCTGCCGACGCGCGCGAAGCTCGATCTCCTCGGCTGGGAAGAAACCGATATTTTCGCCCATAGTTGAGCGAGCTCGCATCTGCTTTAAGCACTGATTTACCAGAATTGCCTATTCTCGGCCGCAACTTTGGGCGGCCGGGGACTTTGAGGGATGATTACTCCGCTACAGCAGACGGCGGGCATTGCAGTCAGCGACCTCATGCGCTCGATGGTCGAAACCATCGAGGAACGCCAGCGCGAAGAGCAGGAAAAGGCCAACGGCACCAAAAAGGACGATGCGGTCAAGACGAACCCGCAGCCGGACGAAAGCCAGCGCGCCGCCAATGAGAAGATAAGCGCCTATCTCTTCGGCGTCATGAAGCCGGATGCCGATGCCTTCGCCTCGCTTGTCTCCCGTTTTTCCTCCGCGCTGGGCATCACACAGGAAAAGGACGAATCGAGCTTTTCCTTCGCGCGAAGACTTCAGGATGCGCTGACCCTGACCGACAGTTTCGAAAAAACCGATGCGCAGGGGAAAGCCACGAAGATTTCCCTGAAATCCTTCGGTGTTTCCGAGGCTGAGGTCGTGGACGTGCTGAACAATGGCGTCAACAGCAAGACCGATCCGATGGCCGCCCTTGCCGCCCGCATCGCAAAGGGTGCAGGCCTCACAGGCACGGAAGAGGATTTCGGCGAGCAGATGTCGAAAGCCATCATGGCGGCGCGCGCGACCCTGCCGAAAAACGTCGACGATCTGGAAGAATCGACCGGCCTCAAACAACTGGGCGTCTCCGCCCGGCAGATGATCTCCGCCATCGCCAACCCCTATGGCGATGAGGCGCGCGCCGTGAAGGATGCCTTGGACGAACAGGCGCAGGGCACCCGCTTCATGACGCGTGAAACCCTGAAGGTCATCCAGCGTCTCGAAGATGTCGCCGATCCCAAAACCAGGGAAGAGTTGCAGGCCGAACGCGGCAAGGATCGTATCGGCGAAATCAACGATGCCGAGGTGAAGGCCGAGCGGGAACAGGATATCCAGGCGCGCGATGCGCAGGGCAAGCTTGAAGACGTGCAGGAGCTTCAGGACGTCGTGAAGGAGCATATCGATGCTTCCGGCGACGAAAAAATGGAAGGCGTCGATCCGCAGGCGCCGGCCGACACATCGTCGGAAACGGCCCTGATCACCGTGCTTGCGGCTGCGCCTGCTGAGCAAGCCGCCCCGGCGGAAAACGAAAATGAGCCGACGGAGACAGACGCGGGCACCAATCCTGCCGATGCGGAAGACGACGGCGAAAAGCTGCTCGATGCGCAGGCGCTTGTCGAAGACACCCGCAACGCCATTTTGCCGATCTCGATCGACGACAATGGCCTTTATGAACTGCTGAAGAAAAAGGCGGCATGATTGCCGCTTCCGATCGTCACTTGAGCGAAACATGATGTGAGTTCAGACATGAACGATATTTCCGGCCTATCCGGCAACGCCGTTTACGACACGGAACCCAATGCGGGGCAGGCGCTGCTATCCATGGCCGCCCCGTCGCTCGTTCCGGATGACGCGGCCTTCACCGCGCCCGCTGAGGAAGACAGCCTCATCGACCCCGTCAACATTCAACCGGAACGAAACCTTCCCAAGGCAAGCTGGCTCGATGCCATGCCGCCGGAAGCTTTTGAGACGGCGCCCAGCGATCCCGACCATATTTCCTCGGTCAATTCCGACGATAACGGCCTTTACCGCATGTTCATCGGCGTTTCGCCCTGACCGGACGCGCAATTCCTTGGTTAGCCAAATCTTAATATCTGCAAGCCAAGATTGAGCCTGATGATTCTGTATGCGCTGCAACCGGCATTGCGGCGAGAAGCGTATACGGCGCTCCCGCATGAGCGGGCGAGATGACACCTGTCCATCACCGGCGCGGCGATTTTTCAACATTCAAGCCAGAAGCGGATCACAGAGCCAATGGGGATTGGCCCTTTCGCAGCCAGCGGCGGTCACCGATAGAAACGGAGCGCAGCATGTTACCGCCTGTACCGAAAATTGCGGCAACCGATGCCGCCTATGGAACCACGGTTTCACTGACACCGCGCGAGCAGGTGAAACAGACTAAGCCGCCGCAACCGAACGCTCCCGCCCCTGAAAACAGCAGCCTTTTTGCCCGCGCGGCAATCGCCTCCCTTACCAGCGAATTTCAACTCTCGCGCAGCACCGCCGTTCTGGCGGAAGCGCTCGGCAAGCTGATGAACCTGCCCCGGCGGGACGGCGAAGCGATCGAAACCTATGTGACGCGGCTGACGGAGGCGCTCCGCACCCTGCCCGCGCCACAACGTCTGGCGCTGGAACAGCAGGTCGGCAAGGCCCTGCAGGGCCTGACCCTTTCAATGCTTGCCGAAATCCTGAAACAGCCGACCGGGCCGGATGCTGCCCGCCTCGCGCTGCTGATCGAGCTTTCCCGTTACAAGGGAACGGACCTTGCGGCAAAGGCGGTGGTTTCCTCCTATCAGCAGAACAATTCCTCCAATTCCGCCCCCACGCAATCCGCCCAGCCGAAACAGCAGAACGCACCGGGCCAGAATGCGGAAGCTCGCCCGTCTCCGGCCGCGACAGCGCAGGCGGCAAATTCCGCCACCGTCAGCCGGCTCCTGCCGCTGCTCATCGGGCCGCTCGCCCTCAGTGGCGCAGCGATGAAAGCAACGGTGGCGGCGCTGACGGCGCAACTGGACCCCCGGCCCACGCTCTCCACCCCGCCTGCCGACACACATGATACGCAGACCAATGCCGCAAAGCCGGATGGAAGAGCCGAAAACGCGGCACGTCCGCTTCCGACACAAACCGGCAGCGCGATGAAGGAAGTATCGGCCGAGGCCCGCGCAGCAAATCCGCCCCGCGCCGAAACCGGCGAAGCCCGCCCTGCCCTTCCGCATCGGGAGACGATGAAGCCGGAGCAGAAAGAAATCCGCACGGGCCTTACCCCGCCATCCGGTTTGTTCGCAGACGAGGCCGAGACCGTGAACAGCCTGCTGCTTGCCGCCACCGCCGGCAAACTTCCGCTCAAGCCGACCGGCACGCAAGAGCCTCCGCCCGCGCCGCAGGGTGTTGCGCAGCAACCGCCCGATGATCAGCCCGCCGAAAAATCGGACCTCGCAGCAGCCGCCGCCCGCCCCTCGGGTGAGGAAACGGAAACTGCGACCCATCGCCCCGAAGCCCAGCCGCTGCCGCGGGCCATGCTGGACCCGGAAGCGAGGATGGCGATGCTGGAGCAATCGGCTTCGCAATCATTGATCGCCGCGGCTCTGGTAAAGGACGGCACACCGCTGCCGCTCGTCGCCTATCCGCCGGCGGATGAGGACTATGAATCGGAAACGCCGCCGCGCGGAGGCGGCCCGTTTTCCGAGGATGAGACGGACGGCGAGGCCGAGGCCGGCGCTGATAATTCCGACGCTCAGGACGAAAAAGAGGAGCGCATCGCCGCCAATGACGGGATCGACACGCAGGAAAGCCCGACGACGGTGGCTTCCGACGACAGCGCGGAAAATTATTATCTGAAGATGAGCGGCATGCTCTGAGAAACGCGCCGCTGCCCGTTCGCCGGTGCGAACTGAAACCAATAAAAAACCCGCCGGAAAATTCCGGCGGGTTCTTCATTTCAAAGATCGAAGCGATTATTCGCCGCGGTTCTTCAGAGCCGCGCCGAGGATGTCGCCGAGCGAAGCGCCCGAGTCGGACGAACCGAACTGTGCGACGGCTTCCTTCTCTTCAGCGATTTCCAGAGCCTTGATCGAAAGCATGACCTTGCGGTCCTTCTTCGAGAAGTTGACGACGCGGGCGTCGACAACCTGGCCAACCGAGAAGCGCTCAGGGCGCTGCTCGTCGCGGTCACGGGAAAGGTCAGCGCGACGGATGAACGAGGTGAGGTCTTCGTGGTTGACGAGCTTCACTTCGATGCCGCCATCGTTGACGCCGATGACTTCAGCGGAAACGACTGCGTTCTTGCGCAGGTCGCCGGAAGAAGCGGCTTCGCCGACAGCATCCTTGCCGAGCTGCTTGATGCCGAGCGAGATGCGTTCCTTCTCAACGTCAACGTCGAGAACGACAGCCTTGACGACGTCACCCTTGTTGTACTCTTCGATGACCTGCTCGCCCGGACGGTTCCAGTCGAGATCCGACAGGTGAACCATGCCGTCGACATCGCCTTCGAGGCCGATGAACAGACCGAATTCGGTCTTGTTCTTGACTTCGCCTTCGACTTCAGTGCCGGCCGGATGGCTGTAGGCAAATGCCTGCCACGGGTTTTCCAGCGTCTGCTTGAGGCCGAGCGAGATACGGCGCTTGGACGGATCGACTTCGAGAACGACAACGTCGACTTCCTGGCTCGTGGACAGGATCTTGCCGGGATGGACGTTCTTCTTGGTCCAGGACATTTCGGAGATGTGGATCAGGCCTTCGATGCCCGGCTCCAGCTCAACGAATGCACCGTAGTCGGTGATGTTCGTGACCGTACCGGAGATCTTCTTGCCAACCGGGTACTTGGCGGAGATGCCATCCCACGGATCGGACTCGAGCTGCTTCATGCCGAGCGAGATGCGGTGGGTTTCCTGGTTGATGCGGATGATCTGAACCTTGACCTGCTGGCCAATGTTGAGGATTTCCGAAGGATGGTTGACGCGGCGCCATGCCATGTCCGTGACGTGCAGCAGGCCGTCGATGCCGCCGAGGTCAACGAACGCACCGTAATCGGTGATGTTCTTGACGACGCCGTCAACAACCTGGCCTTCTTCGAGGTTCTGAACGATTTCAGAACGCTGCTCGGCGCGCGACTCTTCGAGAACCGTACGGCGCGAAACAACGATGTTGCCGCGACGCTTGTCCATCTTGAGGATTTCGAAGGGCTGCGGGTTGTGCATCAGCGGGGTAACGTCGCGGATCGGACGGATGTCGACCTGCGAACGCGGAAGGAAGGCAACAGCGCCGTCCAGATCGACGGTGAAACCACCCTTGACCTGGTTGAAGATAACGCCTTCGACGCGCTCGCCAGCTTCGAACTTGGCTTCGAGCTTGACCCAGCTTTCTTCGCGGCGAGCCTTCTCGCGCGACAGAACGGCTTCGCCGAGAGCGTTTTCGATGCGCTCGACGTAAACTTCGACTTCGTCGCCGACCTTCAGCGTGCCGTCCTTGGACTTCGCGCCGAATTCCTTCAACGGTACGCGGCCTTCAACCTTGAGGCCGACGTCGACGATGGCAACGTCCTTCTCGATTGCCGTTACGATACCCTTGGCAACATAGCCTTCGGCAAGATCGTTAGAGGCAAAGGATTCTTCGAGAAGCGCTGCGAAATCTTCGCGCGTGGGGGTAGATACTGACATGAAATCTCCTGGTTGCATCCGCACTAGGGCGAATACAAAAGCGCCGGTGGGCTAGTGTTGTTGATACCCGAACCCATGCCCGCCTTTTCAAAAGGCTTTCCGGCGCAAGGACATGTCTTCAGGCAATTCCGGACTAAACGCGGACCGAAATGAAGCGGTTCCGCGAAAAACCTATTTCCTCAGGGCGGCGTCGATGATCGCCCGCGCGGCCTGAAACGCCGCCTCTATACTCATTTCCGACGTATCTAGCAAGTGCGCGTCTTCAGCCGGCTTCAACGGGCTGTCGGCGCGGCCCATGTCGCGCTCGTCGCGTTTTTTCACCTCAGCGAAAATGGCATCATAATCGCCGCTGCCGCCATTGGCCAGAATTTCATCGTAACGGCGTCGCGCCCGCACATCCGCAGAGGCCGTGACGTAAAGCTTCACCGGCGCCTCAGGGCACACCACCGTGCCGATGTCGCGGCCGTCGAGCACCGTGCCCGGCTCCTTTGCGGCAAAACGCTGCTGCGCCTTCACGAGCGCGCGCCTCACCGGCGTCATCACCGCGATTTTGGATGCGGCCTCACCGATATCGTGCCGGGAAAGAACGGCGCGATCCAGCCCCGCAAGATCGACTTCCAGCGCGATCTTCTCAGCCACGGCCTCATCATCGAGCGGCAGGCCGGCATCCAGAAGCGCCTTGGCGGTTGCCCTGTAGGTCAGCCCGGTATCGAGATGGTGGAAACCATAGGTCTCGGCAATCCTGCGCGACAGGGTTCCTTTGCCCGCCGCAGCCGGCCCGTCTATGGCGATCGTGAAGGTCATGAAGCTTTCCGCCTGTGCATTCGTCATTCATATAATAGAGTGCGCAACGCCTTCCTATTTATATCAGCATCCCCGCATCGGGGTTGCGCCGAGGCGGGCGGCACCCGAAGTTTGTCTTTGACACGAAAGAGCGCAACGATTAAGGGGACCGGCTATAAATTTTACCGTCTATGCCGGTTTTACGGCGTACACACCGAAACTCATTCGACAATTTGAGGCTTAGACAGTGGCAAAAGCGGAACTTGGTACCAAGCGCACAGACCCCGATACCGGCAAGAAGTTCTACGATCTGAACCGCGATCCGGTCGTTTCTCCCTACACCGGCAAGTCCTGGCCGCTCTCCTTCTTCGAGGAAAGCACCGCCCAGGCCAAGATGGAGCAGGCTGAAGAAGAAGAAGTGGCGGAAGTCGATACCGAAAACACGGAAGTCGAACTCGTCTCGCTGGAAGATGCCGATAGCGACAGCAACGGCGACGATATCCCCGATCTCGGCGACGACGATGACGTCGAAATCGACGATGACGACGACACCTTCCTCGAAACCGACGACGAAGATGACGACGACGACATGTCCGGCATCATCGGCGTATCGGGCGACGACGAAGAAGCTTGATTTTACTTGATAATTCGGCCCGACGACAAAAAAATGACGCCGGGCCGTTTTTTATGCTTGCACTCGTCGGAAAGCCGCAGTAGTAAGCCGCCACCGAACGGAACAACAACCGCTTCGGTTCCCGGAACCGGAAGAAATGCCGGAACCCTTATGGGGCTATAGCTCAGCTGGGAGAGCGCTTGCATGGCATGCAAGAGGTCAGCGGTTCGATCCCGCTTAGCTCCACCAAACCTTGCAGGACAAAAAATAGCCTCCCTTCGGCCAGTCGCTTGCGCGCATCTTACAAGCCGTTCGAGCCGATCGCCTATTGCAGCAGCGCCCGCACATCCTGCCCGTTGATCCGGCACTCCACGGAACCGCCAGCACCACCCTCCTCCACCGTCCGACATTCCAGATATCTGCCGCGCAGCCGGTTCTCCAGCGCTTTGAAAGCGTTGAGGCCGCAGGCGTAACGGCGGCCGTCGGGGCCGGTGCAGACGCGGTTGCGCTCAACATCCTCCACGCCGGCGAGGCGGAATTCCTTACCCTTGAAGGTGAAGCGGCTGCTGGAAATCACGCGCAGGCGCTGGTCCGCATGCATTTTCAGCGGATAAAGATCGGGAGGCGTCGGAATGCGCTCGTAATTTTGGCTACGCGGATCGACCCGCACCGGTGAGGTCGTCCACAGCAGTTCCGTATTGGCAGCAAGGCCTGCTGGCGCCGGGGTCGCCTCACCATTGACGAGCGAGGCGATGCGGATGCCGGCTATGCCGAGGCCGATGGCCAGGACGATCTGAAACAGCAAAATTGCGATCTGCCGGACCATGTCACCGCGACATCAAAACAATGAACGACATAAAATAAACTGGCCGTCTCGCTACGAAAGAGAACGGCCGCATGTCACATCAACAAAACCTTGCCTGCACTCACATCCCGCACCGTACCCATGGCCATGATCGGAATCCGGTCGCTGTCCAGGATTACCCGTCCCGTTGTCCGCAGCCAGCGAAAACCGCCTGCCTTGAGTTGAATGCGGTATTCCTGGTCATAAAACACGCCATTTGTCAGCGAATTATAAACCGCCTTGGCGACACGCGCCCGCGAGCCGCTTTCGATCTGCGCGATGAAATGTTCGACGGGAATGCCGCAGGCGGCCTTATCGGGGAAACTTCGCGCAGGTGAGCGGCCACGGCATCGAGATAAATCAGGTTTTGCCCGATGTTCCAGCTATAATAACCTACAAGTGTCTCTTCCAGCGATATATTCTCCAACATCGGCCTTCTACCCGTCTGAAATGCTTGTGCGGGTCTGTAACATACCAGACGATAGACGGCTAACCACAAGAATTCATCCTTTTGTCTGATGCGACGCGGTTTTGCGGTCGGCGGATTATCGACAACCCTTTTCGGTCGCCATGTTGGCGAAGCAACCTTCCTGTGCCAAAGAAGATTGATCTTGCGCCAACGACCAGAGGAGCCGCCGTGACCATCGGGCTTGCCCATGCCGAACTCATCGCCGTCGTCACCGCCATCACCACGGATGAGCCGCGGGTCATGACCGTTCGGGAAGGTGCAGCGCTTCCGTCGGGACCATTCGAATTCGGGCACAGAACGCTCCAGAGCGGCTTGCGGGAATGGATTCACGAACAGACTCATCACCCCGTCGGTTATCTCGAACAGCTCTATACTTTCGCCGATCGCGACCGCAATAACGACATTTTAGGCGGCAGAACCATCTCCATCGGTTATCTCGGGCTGGTTCGCGAACAGGAAGCCTCCGGCGGCAAACGCCCGCTCTGGCACGGCTGGTACGAATATTTCCCCTGGGAGGATCATCGCCAGGGACGCCCGGAAGTTCTGGACAGCATCATCGACAGGCTGCGCGCCTGGGCGGATTCCGATCCCGCCTCCAAAAGCCAGCGCCATTTGCGGGCCGATTTCACCTTCGGCCTCGATGGCGGCGGCTGGAACGAGGAGCTGACCCTGCAGCGTTACGAGTTGCTGTATGAAGCCGGGCTGGTCGAAGAGGCGCAGGGCGAACCGCGGATCAATTTCGGTAGGCCGATGTTTGCCGATCACCGCCGCATCCTTGCCACCGGCATCGCGCGTCTGCGGGCCAAGATCAAATATCGTCCCGTGGTGTTCGAATTGATGGCCGACGCCTTCACGCTCCTGCAGCTACAGCGCGCCATCGAGGCGCTGGCCGGGCTGACCCTGCACAAGCAGAATTTCCGTCGGCTGATCGAACAGCAGCAGCTGGTGGAAGAGACCGGCGAGATGGCGACCGAAACCGGCGGACGCCCGGCAAAGCTTTTCCGCTTCCGCCAGACCGTTCTCGATGAACGCGCCCTTTCCGGAACGAAACTGCCACTCTCCCGCAATTGACATATGCTCACTATGAGAATATGTCTTTGCCCTAGATATACTCAAAAAGAGTATAAATGGGAGAGCACCGTGAACGAGCAGATTTCCGCCGCAAGCCTTTACGACCGCGTTGCCCGCGTCATTCCCAAGGCCGAATGGATGGGCTTTCAGGACGATGTGGAGGCGATCCTGGAGCTGAAGCGCAAGCGCAACGCCGTCATCCTCGCCCATAATTACCAGACGCCGGAAATCTTCCACGGCGTCGCCGATATTGTCGGCGACAGCCTCGCCCTTGCCCGCAAGGCGATGGAGGTGGAAGCGGATGTCATCGTTCTGGCCGGCGTGCATTTCATGGCCGAGACGGCAAAGCTGCTCAATCCGGAAAAAACCGTGCTCATTCCGGATATGGCCGCCGGTTGTTCGCTGGCCGATTCCATCACGCCCGAGGACATCTCGCTTTTGCGCAAGGCCTATCCCGGCGTTCCGGTCGTAACCTACGTGAACACGTCTGCGGCGGTGAAGGCGGCGTCTGATATCTGCTGCACCTCCGGCAATGCCCGCCAGGTGGTGGAATCGCTCGGCGTGCCCCGCGTGCTGATGTTGCCGGATGAATATCTGGCGAAGAACGTGGCGCGGGAAACCAATGTCGAGCTGATCGCCTGGCGCGGCCATTGCGAGGTGCACGAGCTGTTCACCGCCGATGATATTCGCGAATTGCGCGAAAGCCATCCGGGCGTCACCGTGCTGGCGCATCCGGAATGTCCGCCCGATGTCGTCGAGGCTGCGGATTTTTCCGGCTCCACCGCCGTCATGTCGGATTATGTCGGCCGCGAGCGCCCCGCCCGCGTGGTGCTTTTGACGGAATGCTCGATGAGCGACAATGTCGCCGTGCATCACCCGGATGTCGAATTCATCCGCCCCTGCAATCTCTGCCCGCATATGAAGCGCATCACGCTTGGCAATATCCGCACGGCGCTGGAGGAAAACCGCCACGAAGTGACGGTCGACCCCGCCATCGCTGTCGCCGCCCGCCGCGCCGTGGAAAGGATGCTGGAAGTATGAGCGAACGCCTCCCGTCGCATACGGGCTGGACGGTCATTGTCGGCAGCGGCATTGCGGGCCTGATGGCGGCGCTGACGCTTGCGCCGCAGCCCGTGCTGCTTCTCACGCGCGGCGTTCTCGGCGGCGAGACGTCCAGCGCCTGGGCGCAGGGCGGCATTGCCGCCAGCCTTGGTCCAGATGACCGCGCGGCCCTGCATCTTGCCGATACGCTCGCTGCGGGCGATGGCCTTTGCGATGAAGATCTGGCAGTTGAGATTATATCCGCTGCCCCCGCCGTCATCGATGCACTGGAGCGGGCGGGCGTTCGCTTCGACCGTGACGCCTCAGACAACTATGTGTTCGGGCTGGAAGCCGCCCATAGCCGACGACGCATTCTCCATGCCGAAGGCGACGGGTCGGGTGCGACGATTGTGAGGGCACTTGCAGCCGCCGTTCTTCGCACGCCGTCCATTACAGTTCTGGAAGGCACGGAGGTTCGCCGCCTGCTGACGGAAGACGGCGTCATCACCGGTCTTGCCTGCATCGGGCCAAAAGGCTGCTTCACTTTGCCGGCAAGCCAGGTCGTTCTCGCCACCGGCGGCCTCGGCGGGCTTTATGAGGCGACGACCAATCCTTCCGGCAATTTCGGGCAGGGCATCATGCTCGCCGCCCGCGCCGGCGCCATCCTCGCCGATATGGAATTCGTGCAATTCCATCCGACGGCGCTTTCCTCGCCCAGACGGCCGCTGGCGCTGGTGAGCGAAGCGGTGCGGGGCGAAGGCGCGCTGCTTCTCAATGAAAACGGCGAACGGTTCATGGCTGCCGTTCCGGGTGCGGAACTCGCCTCGCGCGATATTGTCGCCCGCGCCATCGACCGCGAAATCCTGCGCGGCGGCAAGGTCTTTCTCGATGCCCGCAAGGCGCTCGGCTCCGGCTTTTCCGCCCGCTTCCCCTCGATCGACCTGCTCTGCCGCGAAGCCGGGATAGACCCGGCCCATGAGCTCGTTCCGGTGCGCCCGGCGGTGCATTACCATATGGGCGGCGTCGCCACCGATGGCAGAGGCCAAAGCTCGGTGCCGGGCCTTTGGGTTGCCGGCGAAACCGCCTGCACGGGTCTGCATGGCGCAAACCGGCTTGCCAGCAATTCCCTGCTGGAAGCGGCGGCCATGGGCATGCGCGCGGCTGAAGACATTGCCGGCAGGCAGACATATGCGGGAAAACAGGCAGCGGATATCGCAACGCTCCCCGTACCCGATTTCCCGGCAGCCGACCTCTCCCCCGTCCGGCCCATCGTTTCCCGCCATCTCGGCATCGTAAGACATGCGGAAGGGTTGACGGGCGCGATCCGCGATCTTCTGCCACTGGCTGAGCGGAACGGGCCGGCATCCGATCCTGCCCTTGTCGCGCTGGCCATCGCCGTCTTTGCAGCGCTGCGCACGGAATCGCGCGGTGCGCATTTCCGCGACGATTTCCCTGAAAAACATGCGACGGCGACAAGGCGCAGGCTGAACCTCAGCGACGTCCTCGCCATCGCCCATGAATTTTCCTCTTCCAGCCATTCTTCGGCCAGCCTCGCGCGGAGCGCCTGACATGACCCTTTCACCCCTGCCACGCCTCATCATCGAACCGCTCGTGCGCAACGCCCTTGTGGAAGACCTCGGGCTGGCGGGCGACATCACGTCCGCCGCCGTGATTCCAGCCGATCATCGCTCGGTCGTCGTCATGGCCGCGCGCGAACCGGGCGTTATTGCCGGTCTCGACGCGGCGGAACTCGCTTTCCAGCTCGTGGATCCGGCCATCGTGATGAAACGGCATCTGCAGGATGGGGCCGCCGTAGCACCCGGCGATATCATCGCAACGATCGAAGGCCCCTCGCGCGGCCTTCTGACGGCGGAGCGCACGGCGCTGAATTTCCTCGGCCACCTGTCGGGCATCGCTTCCGTCACCGCAAAAATCGTTGCCGCCATTGCCGGCACCAGGGCCTCGGTCGCCTGCACCCGCAAGACGACGCCGGGGCTGAGAGCGCTGGAAAAATATGCCGTGCGCGCCGGCGGCGGCACGAACCACCGTTTTGCGCTTTATGACGCTGTTCTCATCAAGGACAACCATATCGCCGTGGCCGGCGGCGTGCGCGACGCCATCCGCCGCGCCCGGCAGGGCGTGGGGCATCTCGTCAAGATCGAGGTGGAGGTCGATACGCTTGCGCAGTTGCGCGAAGTCATGGATGAGGGCGTCGATGCGGTCCTTCTCGACAATATGACGCCCGAACAGCTACGCGAAGCGGTGGGGATCGTCGCCGGTCGCGCCATTACCGAAGCGTCGGGCCGTATCAATCCGCAGACGGCCGCAGCCATCGCCGCAACCGGCATCGATCTCATCTCCGTCGGCTGGCTGACCCACAGCGCGCCGGTTCTCGATATCGGCCTCGACTTTCAAAGCCAGAGCTAAAGAATATGCGGCGCATGGTTCGCCGCACGGAACCAATCGCCCATATCGTCGTTATTGCTCCGCCTGAGGTCTATTCAAGGCGGGGGGATCAGTGCGCGCAAAAGCCTGTCCATATGCCTGCGGACCTCTCTCACAAAGGAAAGGCTTGTTATGGAAGACGCACAAGTTGGCTGGATTGCAGCAATCATCATCGGCGGCGTAGCCGGTTGGCTCGCCGAACAGTTCATGAAAAGCAATATGGGTCTTTTCATGAACATTATCCTCGGCATTGTCGGCGCCATCGTCGCCAATTTCCTTCTGGGGCTCGTGGGCATTTCGCTCGGAGGCTGGATTGGCTATCTCATCGCCGGTTTCATCGGCGCCTGCATTCTCATCGCCGTCGGGCGGGCATTTCGCCGCTAAGGAGAGGACACCATGAGCTTTTTCGACAAGATCAAGAACGCTATTTTCGGCAAGGCCGAGGCCGCACCGCAGACTTCGGCTCCGGCCGGCACGCCGGCACCCACGGCAAGCCCGGCCGCACCGGCAGCACCTGCTCCGACAGCCGCGGCTCCGGCTCCCACCGGCAATGTCGACGTCGCTTCGATTCTGGATGCGGCGGTCAAGCAGAACGGCCAGAAACTCGACTGGAAACATTCGATCGTCGACCTTCTGAAAGCGCTCAATCTCGACAGCAGCCTCAGCGCCCGGAAGGAACTGGCCGGCGAACTCGGCTATACCGGCGACACCTCGGATTCGGCGACCATGAACATCTGGCTGCACAAGGCCGTCATCAAGAAACTGTCCGAAAACGGCGGCAAGGTTCCAGCCGACCTTCTGGATTGAACCGATAAACGGGAGCGCCGTGATGGACGACTATTCCAGCCTTCGAGAGCAGATCGGCCAGGACCTCGACACCCTGCACAGGACCGAGAATCCGAAATCGATCTTCGAGATCGCCGACGACTATCTTCTGGGAAATCCAAATCTCAAGAGGGCCATCGTTGAAGACATCATCAAGGAAGAAGCGGACAAGCGCGGCATCGCGATCCACTGACGCCGCGCATCGCACGCACGGCTGTGTACCCAAAAGGGCGGCATCCCAACCGGATGCCGCCCTTTTATATCTGGCGGAGTTACATCATCCGCACTCCGTCACCCCGGACCGGATCCGGCATGACGGAAGAGAGGCTTCCGCCAAAGCCCTATTTATCCAGCTTCGCTTCGGCCTTTTTCGCGTTTTCTTCCATCAGCTCATACCACATGGCGTTCATGACGGCGAAGATGGCGGCGAGAGGCAGGCCGAGCAGCCAGGCAAAATACCACATGTTCGATCTCCTTCTTTCTCAATCAATAAGCATGACCGCTGTCGTCGCGGATCGCCTTTTCATCCACCTTGCCCCACAGCACGCGATAGACCCATGACGTATAGGCGACGATGATCGGGATGAAGATGAGGGCGACGACCAGCATGATGAACAGTGTCATATGGCTGGACGACGCATCCCATACCGTCAGGCTCGATTTCGGATCGACCGAAGACGGCAGGATGAAGGGAAACATCGTCAGCCCCACCGTTGAAATGATGCCGAAAATCGCGAGCGAGCTGGAAAGCAACGCCAGCACTTCCCTACAGGCCCGGAGCAAGACGAAAGCGACGAGCGGAAAGACAAGACCGAGCGCCGGCGCCAGCATCATCCAGGGATGCGCCGCATAATTGGCAAACCAGACACCGCCCGCAACCTCCACCGTCTTCGACAGCGGATTGGACGGACCGTCGGTCACGACCTCCGAGGTGAAGCGATAGCCATCGACACCGAGCCACAGAAAGACGCCGCCGAGCGCAAAAAGAACGGTGGTGGCAAGGGCCGCAATGCTGCCGAAACTGCGCGCGCGGGCCGCGACCGGACCATCCGTTTTCAGCACCAGCCATGCCGCACCGTGCATGATGAGCATGGCGACGGATACGAGGCCGCAGAGGATGGCGTAGGGGTTCAGAAGCTCGAACAGCGTCGTGCCGTCATAGAAAATTCTGAGGTCGTCATTGAGGTGGAAGGGAGCGCCCTGCAGCACATTGCCGATGGCCACGCCGAAGATCAGCGCGGGAACGAAGCCGCCGATGAAGAGCGCCCAGTCCCAGCCAGTGCGCCAGGCGGTGCTTTCACGCTTGGAGCGATATTTGAAACCGACCGGCCGCAGGATAAGCGCAAACAGGGTGGCGAACATCGCCAGGTAAAACCCTGAAAACGACACCGCATAAAGCGGCGGCCAGGCGGCGAAGATCGCGCCGCCGCCAAGGATGAGCCAGACCTGATTGCCTTCCCAGACCGGGCCGATGGAATTGATGACGACACGCCGCTCGATATCCGTTTTCGCCACAAAGGGCAGCAGCGCGCCCGTGCCGAGATCGAAACCGCCGGTCACGGCAAAACCGATCAGCACCACGCCAAGCAGCAGCCACCAGATGACACGGAGAATTTCGTAGTCGATGAGTTGGTGCAATATCATGATCGTTTACTCCGCAGCGACGAGTTTTTCAGGAACGAGCGGCGCTTCCGGCTCATGGTCCGGCTCGGGCCCCTTGCGGATCGCCTTCAGCATCAGCCCCATTTCGACGATGAACAGCACCGTGTAGATGGCGATGAAACACAGGAGCGTGATGAGGACCGTGGAAGCGCTGAGGCTGGAGACGGCCGCGGCCGTGGGCAGCACGCCCTCGATGATCCATGGCTGACGGCCGAATTCGGCCACCACCCAGCCCATTTCCGCAGCGATCCACGGCAGGGGAATGGCGAAGACCGCCACTTTCAGCAGCAACGGATAATGATCCAGCCGGCGGCGGGCCGAAAGATAAAAGAACGTCGCCGTCAGCAGGATGAAGAATATGCCAAGGCCAACCATGATACGGAACGACCAGAACAGGGTCGGCACATGCGGAATGGTATCTGCCGCCGCCTTGGCGATCTGCTCTTCATTCGCCTGGCGCGGATCGTCGACATATCGTTTCAGCAGCAGGGCATAACCGAGCTCATGGCCGAGTTCGGCAAAGGTGCCGCGCACCTCTTCCGGCAACGCCGCGCCCTTGCCGGTGGCGCGTATCTGCATCAGCGCATCATACGCCTTGATGCCGTCGCGGATGCGGGTCTTGGCCTGCTCCACCAGATCGTTGATGCCCGGAATTTGCGTGTCGAGCGAGCGGGTGCCGATGAGGCCCATCACCCACGGAATCTTCACGGCGAAATGCGTTTCGCGCGCTTCCTGATCCGGAAAACCGATGGCCGTGAAGGGAGCCGGGGCCGGCTCGGTTTCCCACATGGCCTCGATGGAGGCGAGCTTCATCTTCTGGTGTTCGGTGGAGAGATAGCCGCTTTCATCACCCAGCACGACGACCGACAGCGCGGACGCCAGACCGAAGGAGGCGGCAACCGTCATCGAACGCTTGGCGAGATCGACATGACGGCCTTTCAGCACATACCAGGCCGAAACGCCGAGCACGAAGATGGAGGCCGTGACATAACCCGCGGAAACCGTGTGGACGAACTTCGCCTGCGCAACCGGGTTGAACAGGACCTCGAAGAAGTCAGTCACTTCCATGCGCATGGTCTGGGGATTGAAAGCGGAGCCCGTGGGGTTCTGCATCCAGCCATTGGCGATCAATATCCACAGCGCCGAAAAATTCGAACCGAGCGCCACGCACCATGTCGCAACGAGATGGCCGAGTTTCGACAGCTTGTCCCAGCCGAAAAAGAACAGCCCTACGAAGGTGGCTTCCAGGAAGAAGGCCATCATGCCTTCGATCGCCAGCGGCGCACCGAAAATATCGCCGACATAATGGCTGTAATAACTCCAGTTCATGCCGAACTGGAATTCCATGACGATGCCGGTGGAAACGCCGAGCACGAAGTTGATGCCGAACAGCGTGCCCCAGAATTTCGTCATCTGCCGCCAGACCGTGCGGCCGGTCATGACATAGACCGTTTCCATGATGGCGATCACCACCGACAGTCCGATCGTCAGGGGAACGAACAGAAAGTGATATAAAGCCGTCACTGCAAATTGCAGGCGCGACAGCGCCACTATGTCGAGTTCCATAGTCCTATCCACCTTTTCCGGAAGGCCGGCCTTCCATTTTCAAGACGACGCCGGCTCTCAAAAAATCTCAGTCCGGGCGCAGTGTCTCCAGCACTACGCCGTATTCCGGGGTGCCGCTTTGACATTCATCAAATTGACGCCCCTCTTTCAGCACGATGATGCGATCGGCAAATTCAGCCTCGCGGCGATTATGGGTGATCATCACGACTGTCTTTCCTTCTGCCCTCGCAAACAGCCGGGTGAGCACGTCGCGGGCGGTTTCGCCATCCAGCCCTTCCGTCACCTCGTCGAGAAGCCAGAGCGGCCGGTTAGCCAGCAGGAAACGGGCGAGCGCCAGCCGGCGCGACTGACCACCGGAAAGCCCCTGGCCCGCCTCGCCAAGCCTTGTCTCCAGCCCGGCGGCCAGGGATTTGACGTGTTCGGCAAGGCCTGCCGCCTCAAGCGCGTCCCATAACTCGGCCCCGGTTGCGGCGGGTTTCGCAAGCCGCAGATTGTCGGCGATGCTGTCGCGGAAAAGCTGGCTGCGCTGCGTCATCAGGGTGGACGGCAGGGCGTTGACCGTGCCCGCAACCGGCCGCAATTCACCCGCCAGAAGCTGGATGAGGCTTGTCTTGCCCGCGCCGCTCTGGCCGATGATCGCAACCCGTTCCCCGGAGGCGATTGCAAGATTGATATTCGTCAGGACCGGATTGTCGTTCCCTTCCCGCTCCAGACGCACGTTTTTGAGCTCTGCCGCCATGCCGTTGACCGGCGCGACGGGACAGCGGCCCTCAGCCGTTGCTGAAAGACGCGGCGCGATGCGCCTTGCGGAAAACAGCGTGCGCCCAAGCTCCATCGCCCCACGACGAAGCGCCGTAAAAGGCTCCAGCGCGGCAAAACAGACGAGCAGCCCGAGCGCCGCGGCCGGCGCGCTCACCGCCCCCTGTTCCGCAAGCCAGGCCATGCCGAGAAGGGCGGCGCTCAAAAGAACGGCCGCTGAAACCCCGAAGGAAAAACCGGCACTGGTCTCGATGCGGTTCAGGGTATCATCGCAGGCAGAGAGGTAATCATCCGCCCGTTTCACCGCCGCGACCTGCGCGGAAAGGCGGCCGGTGGTCAAGAGCTCCGTCTGCCCGCTCATGAGATCGGCCGTGCGGGCTCGAAGGGCTTCCAGCCCGATTGCCCGGCGGCGCGAGAATGTTTCCGCCCGCAAGGCGGCGCGAACCGAAATTCCAAGCCCCGCCGCGATGAGGAAAACCGCCGCCAGAATGCCCGCCAGAGGATGGAGAAAAGCAAGCCCGAGACCTGTCGCAATTGCGGCAAGGACCGCCACGGCAGCGGGAACCAGCACCCGCAGATAGAGCGAATCCAGCGCATCGATATCCGCCGTCAGCCGGTTCAGCAGGCGCGCAGGCCTCGCCTCCAGGGATTTCGCGGCCTGCGGCGCGGCAAAGCCGCGAAACAGCTTTTCCCGAAGGGCTGCAAGCACGGAAAGCGTGGCGTCATGGGTCGTCATGCGTTCGCCGTAACGGGCGGCGGTGCGCGCCAGCGCCAGAAGGCGAATGGCGGCCGAAGGCGCAAAGACATCGAAAGCATAGGCCGTTGCCGGCAGAAGACCGGCAATCGCCGTTGCGGTGATGAACCAGCCGGAAACGCCGAGAAGACCGATGCCCGCCAGCACCGTCGTTACCGCCAGAGCCGCGCCCGCCATCAACATGCCGCGCCGTGCCGACCAGAACAGGCCGATAATGGGTTTCAATATCGCAAAACGCGCGATCATGGCTGCCCCCTCGAATGGATCGCCGTCATATCCACGATCCTGTCCATGCGCGCCGCAAGCACCGGATCATGGGTCGCGACGATCAATGTCCTGCCATTTGCCAGTTGCAGCAGGTTATCCGTGACGAGAGCAGCCGTTTCCCGGTCGAGATGGGCTGTCGGCTCATCGGCCAGAACAAGCTGCGTTGCGGGGTCAGCGAAAGCACGCGCAATGGCAAGCCGCACCGCCTCCCCGCCCGAGATTCCATATCCGCCATCGCCGATCTGCAGATGCCGGCGCGCATGTGACAAGCCATCGAGCCCGGTGCGACGCAGCGTCTCTTCCACCATGCCCTCAGTGACAACCGAACGGCCGAAGCGAATATTCGCCTTCAGCGAACCGGCAAAAAAGAACGGCTTCTGGCTGACCCAGCCAATCGTCCTGCGCAGCCCATCCGCCGTCGCATTATCGAGCTTGACGCCGCCGATCCTGATCGAGCCCTCTCCAGCCTCGGCCAGCCCGGCAATCAAGGAGAGTACAGTGGATTTGCCACAACCAGAAGGCCCAAGAATTGCTACCCGCTCACCCTGTTGAACCGTCAGGTTGAGATTTTGGATGACAGGTGGGTTGCTCGGATAAGCGAAGGAGAGATTAGCTATCTCCAGCAGGCCGGGCGTCGGGGATGGGACAGAGGCCCCGTCCACGCCCTCGCCCGCGATGGTCGCACCGCCGGCCGTCAATTTGCCGAGCGCATCAAGCGCCGCTTCACCGGCCGCGCGGTCGTGCCAGACGGCGGAGAGTTCCCGCAACGGTTCGAAAAAGGCCGGCGCCAGCAGCAGGATGAAGAGGCCTTCGGCAAGCGTCAGCTTGTGGCCCCAGGCCCCGAAATCGAGAAAACCGAGCAGATGAAAACCGATATAGACGGCGGTCATGGCAACGCCGAGCGCTGCGAAAAGCTCCAGAACCGCCGAGGAGAGAAAGGCGATCCTGAGCACCGCCATCGTCCGCTTCTTGAGGTTCTGCGCATCGGCGCTGAGACGCTCCGCCGTCAGATCGACGGCTTTAAGCGTGCGGATTGTCTCCAGCCCGCGCAGGCGATCGAGCAGGAAGGCATTCATATTGCCCGTCTCGGCAAGCTGCTTCTCGCTGGCGGCCTTGGCCTGCCAGCCGATGAGCGCCATGAAAAGCGGGATGGTTGGCATGGCGAGCAGCAACACCAGCGCTGCAATCCAGGTAAAGGGCAGGATCGCCAGCACAAAAACCAGCGGCACGACGGTCGCCTTCATCCGCGCCGGCTGGAAACGGGAAAGATAAGGCACCAGCGCTTCCAGCCGCCGCTGCGACAGCGCCGCGCGAGCGGCACGAAACGACAGCCGCGCCGCGATCTTTTCCAGCCATGCCTTGATGAGGCCGAGGATGAGAACCGCAGCCGCAGCCGGCACGATCGCCATCATCGGCGCGCCATCGGCAATTCTTCCGACTGAAAAGGCAAGCAAACCTGCCTGCGGCAGCCAGAGCAAAGCCGCCAGGACATGTAGCAGAGCCACGGATCTCCCAACCGCCGGCGAGCGTGTCATTTTCACCCGACCGGCGGCCCTGTCGTGGGAGGTTTTGCGATTGCGGTTGCCGAAGAAGCGCCGACGCGTTGCACCGGGCAAGACTGTAACCGGTGCAGGACAGGCTGCGCCGTCACCATCGGCCCCCTGGCGGATTTCCACGGACATGCTCACGGCCGATCTCCTCACCCGTCCTTCTTCGCGCCACGGGGTCTGGCGAGGGAAACGATCTTGTCCTTGGCCTCCAGAAGCTTCGTGACCTTCGAACCGAGCGCCAGAAGCGAGGCCAGCCTTTCCGTCTCCAGCCGCTTCACATCGTCATACCAGCCGGTCAGCTGCTCGATCAGCGTCTTCATCTCGTCGATGCGCTTTTGCGCATGCCGCTCATCTTCGTTTTCCGGCGTTTCCATCAGAATTTCGCGCAGCACGCTGAGCGTGGGATCGATCTCGCGCTTCTTGCGCTCTTCGGCAAGGGTGCGCAGAATTTGCCAGACATCGTCAGGCGTCGTGAAAAAATCGCGCCGGTCGCCGGGAAAATGCTTGAGAATTGCAAGGTTCCAAGCCTGCAACTCCTTCAGGCTCATCGACACGTTGGAACGGGAAATACCGAGCGCCTCCACAATCTCGTCCGCACACAGCGGCTGCGGCGAAATATAAAGCAAAGCATAGACTTGACCGACGGTGCGGTTGATGCCCCAGCGGCTGCCCATCTCACCGAAATGCAGCACGAAGGACTGAACGAGCGGGGACAGGCTGGTTGGCATTTCTTCACTTCCTGAATTTTCAGTAATTTCTGAAATTTCGATAACGCAAAAAACAGCAGGCGGCAAATCACCTTTTTGACCTGCGTCAAAATGTGCAAATGGGCAGAGACGACGCCCGTAAAGACGGTCGTGGGTGCAGCCTGGGGCAAAATATGCGGTGATCGTGTTGGGGCTTTGTGACAGGCTGGGCGTTTTCTGGGGTCCGTCACTCTTCGTCCGTCATTCCGGCCCTGAGCCGGAATCCAGCCGACGCGCGTCTGCGCGGCGAGAGGAGTCATTTCAGCCCAAGGACTTGGGCTGGCTGGATACCGGCTCAGGGCCGGTATGACGGCAATCAAGCGTGGACTTGATGGAATTACCGCCTTGCGTCCATACCTTCATACTCATCGATGATATCGATAACATCGCCATCGCATGGAGGCGGGCGGAAAACCGCCCATAAAAAATCGGCGGCGGGATGACCCGCCGCCGATCGAAACGTCGGCACATTCGCGCGTAGAAACCTTGCTTACGAAAAAGCGATCTGCACCTTCATTGCGCGGCTGCGGTCCGAGGCGAATTCGAAGGCCGAGATGGCGTCGGCGAGATCGACGGTCTGGGTGATGAAGGGCTTGACGTCGATCAGGCCCTTGCGCATCAATTCCACACCGGTGGCGAATTCCTCGTGGAAGCGGAAAGAGCCGCGCAGATCCAGCTCCTTGGCGGTGATCGCCATCATCGGCAGGCTCATATCGCCGCCAAGACCGAGCTGGACGATGATGCCGCGCGGACGAAGCGCCGCAATACCGCCGGCAAGCGCCACGGCGGCGCCAGAGCATTCATAGAGAACATCGAAAGTGCCCTTGTTCGCGCCGTAAGCGGCAAGCGCATCGGGTTCCTCCTTGCTGTTGATGACACGATCCGCACCCGCTTCTTTCGCCTTGGCGAGCGTGAAATCCGAAAGGTCTGTGGCGACGATCTCAGCCGCGCCGGCACGGCGGGCCGCCAGAATGGACAGAATGCCGATAGGGCCGCAACCGGTGACGAGCACGCGTTTCCCCAGCAAATCGCCGGCGCGGCGCGTGGCATGCAGCGTCACCGCCAGCGGCTCCGCCATGGCGGCCTCGCCGGCGCTGAGCCCATCGGCCGGCACGCATTGCAGGGCGTCCGCCACCAGAACCTCGCGAAAAGCGCCCTGAATATGCGGGAAAGGCATGGCACTGCCATAAAAGCGCATGTTGAGGCACTGGTTGTGCAGGCCCTCCTGGCAGAAACGGCAGGTTCTGCATGGGCGCGACGGCGAAACGGCAACCAGACCGCCGACCTTCAGCCCTTCCACGCCCTCGCCCAGTTCTTCGATGACGGCGGAGACCTCATGGCCGAGCACCATGGGTTCACGAAGCCGCACCGCGCCGAAACCGCCATGGTTGTAATAATGCAGATCGCTGCCGCAAATTCCGCCCCGGACCAGACGAAGCCGCACCTCTCCCGGCCCCGGCGCTTCCTCCGGCCGCTCCTCGATGCGCACATCCTTTGCCCCATGGGCAACAATCGCTCTCATAAATATCTCCCGTTCGACATCGTGCCTGAGCGGCGCGACAAAATAATCCGCATCCCTGTCACACCCGCCTGCCGCGCATTTGCACGTCGTGCGGCCTCCCCAACCGCCCGATCCGTACCGATACCGGGCGTTTAAGCCTTGACATCCACGTCTGAAAGGGATGAATGTTATCGATAACATAAACCTGTATGAATGCAATGTCGAGAGACTGGAGGAAACAGTGGGCCTTAAATTGTTCGATCTTTCCGGCCGCCGCGCCCTGATCACGGGTTCGTCCCAGGGCATCGGCTTCGCGCTGGCGCAAGGGCTGGCGGAAGCGGGAGCGGAAGTGGTGCTGAACGGGCGCGACGAGGCGAAGCTGAAAGCCGCCGCCGCCGGCATCAAGGGCGCCAAAACGCTTGCCTTCGACGCCACCGATCATGAAGCGGTGCGCAAGGCTATCGACGGTTTCGAGGCGGAAGTCGGCGCCATCGATATTCTGGTCAACAATGCCGGCATGCAGCACCGCACGCCGCTTGAGGATTTTCCGGCGGATGCCTTCGAGCGCCTGCTGCAGACCAACATCGCCTCGGTGTTCCACGCCGGACAGGCGGCCGCGCGCCACATGATCAGCCGCGGCCGTGGCAAGATCATCAACATCGCCAGCGTTCAGACCGCGCTTGCCCGCCCCGGCATCGCGCCCTACACCGCCACCAAGGGCGCCGTCGGCAACCTGACGAAAGGCATGGCGACGGACTGGGCCAAATACGGCCTGCAATGCAACGCCATCGCACCCGGTTATTTCGATACGCCGCTCAACGCGGCCCTGGTGGCGGACGAGACCTTCTCGGCATGGCTTGAAAAGCGCACGCCCGCCGGTCGCTGGGGCAAGGTCGAGGAGCTTGTCGGCGCCTGCATCTTCCTGTCGTCCGATGCCTCGTCCTTCGTGAACGGGCATATTCTCTATGTCGACGGCGGCATCACCGCTTCGCTTTAAAAACACCGAAACCGGATGGCCGGCTGCGGCCGCCATCCGGTTTTGAACCGACGACACCACGACACTTTGGGAGGAGGCCGTGAACACCATGACCGAGAAAAACAAAGTCGCCCTGATCGGTGCCGGCGCCATGGGCGGGGCAATCGGCACACGGCTCATCGAGACCGGAAATCAGCTGACGGTTTTCGATCTGGATGCGGAAAAGGTGGCGGCGCTGACGAGCCTTGGCGCGCAGAGCGCGGGTACGGCGGCGGAAGCGGCTTCGGTTTCCGATGTGGTCATCCTCAGCCTCAATTCGCCGAAAATCGTCCGCATCGCCGTCTTCGGCAAGGATGGCGTCGCGGCGGGGGCGAAGCCCGGAACGCTCATCATCGACATGTCCTCCATCGACCCGGAAGCGACGAAGGAACTGGCGGCAGATGCCGCGGAAAAAGGCCTGCGCTGGGTGGACAGCCCGCTTTCGGGCGGCGCGCCCAAGGCGCTCATCGGGCAATTGACGCTGATGGCCGGCGGCAGCGAAACGGATGTGGCCGATGCCCACCGCGTGCTGCAGCATGTGGCCAGCAATTACACCCACATGGGACCCTGCGGTGCGGGGCAGACGACGAAACTCATCAACCAGGTTCTGTGCGGGCTGAACTTCCTTGCGGTGGCGGAAGCAACGCAGCTTGCGCTGGATGCCGGCGTCGATGCCGCCAAAATCCCGCAGGCGCTGAAGGGCGGCCGCGCCGACAGCGCCATCCTGCAGGAATACATGCCGCGTTATGTGGCCAAGGATTACCGCCGCACCGGCCGCATCGACAATATGGTGAAAGACCTCAACGGCGCGCAGGATCTCGCGCGGCGCACCAACACGGCCATGCCGCTGACGGCGGTTTGCGCCGAGGTGCACCGCATGCTGACGGCGGCCGGGCTGGGTGGAGAGGACCAAGCCGCGCTGATGGAATATTTCAGCGGCGCGAAACGGACCTTTCCGGACTGATTGCCCGACAGACATGGATGGCAGGAGCCTGTTGATACAGCCCTTGCGGACCCTTAACGGCCATTGCGAAATTGTCCTTCAGCGAAGATGATCGGGCGAATCGGCACGGCAGCTGCCCCGATTGCCGCAGACGCATGCATGCAAAGGACAATTTCCCGATGACACCCTCCACCACAGGCACGGGAATTGCCGGTCTGACCGTTTCTGGAAACGGTTTCATTGCCGAAATCGCTTACGAGGGCGCGACGCTTTTAAGCTGGAGGCCGGTCTCTGCCGATGGCGTTGAAGGCGAAAATCTTGTCGACGGATATTCAACGCCTGCCGAAATGCAGTCGCAAAACGGCGTGAGAAACGGCATTCTCGCACCCTTCACCAATCGCATCCCGGATGGTCGGTTCAGTTTTGGCGGGCAGATGCACCGCATTGAGCCGGTGCTTGCCCATGAAGCCCTCGTCTTCCACGGATTTGCCAGAGCCCTGCCCTTCGCGCTTGCGCAGTCTTCCGAGAAAAACGGCGCTCACATTCTCGTCTTCCGCGCCGAAATAGCGCCTGCGGATTTCAAGGGTTATCCCTACCGTCTCGCCATCGAGGTGGAATATCGTTTCGCCGGCCATGAGGTCACCATCGACATACGCGGCATCAATCGCGACGACCGGCTCCTGCCTTTCGCCGCCGGCTGGCATCCCTATTTCCGCCTGCCCGGCACGACGTCTATCGACGATCTTCTCCTCACGCTCCCCTCGCGAACGGCGATTGAAACAGACGAGGACCTGATCCCCCTGCGGGACCCGCAGGGCGGGATAGTCAAACGGGACGACACCCGCTTTCTCCATGCGCCGCTGGCCGGCCATGTGCTTGATGTCTGCTTCACCGACCTCATCGCATCCGAAAACGGGCTTTACGAGACGAGGCTCGAAAACCGGCACGACGGTTCGAGCCTGACGGTATGGCAGGAGCGCGGGCACATGCATGTCTTCACCGGCGATACGCTCGCCCGCGACAGGCGCCAATCCATCGCGCTCGAACCGGTGGAAACGCCGACCAACGCCTTCAACCAGCCGGAATTCGCGGATGCGATTGCGCTGCAACCGGGCGAGACGCGAAGCTTCCGCTTCGGTGTTCTTTTCGAGACGGGGCGCTGATCAAGGCTCGATGATCGCTCAGATATGTGTCGTCGGCAGCGAAGACGACAGCTTCACCGTCTCCATGGAGATATAGGCGGACATGTCGTAAAGCTCGACGCGGCGCAGGATCTGTTTGTAGATCGTGTCGTAATATTCGACATTCGGCAGTACCAGTTTCAGAATATAGTCGAAATTGCCGGTCAGCCGGTGAACCTCGACAATTTCCGGTATGGTGCTGACGGCGGCATGGAACCGGTCCAGCCAGTCCTCCGCATGCAGGCCGGTTCTGACCAGCAGGAAAACCGTGGTCGGCAGGTTGATCTTGCGCCGGTCGAGCAGCGCCATCGTACCCGTCACATAACCTTCCGCCCGCAGCCGCGTGATGCGGCGCGAACAGGCGGATAGCGACAGCGACACTTCCTCCGCAATGTCGGCAAGCGGCGTTTCAGCATTTTCCTGGAGAATCGCAAGGATTCGGCGGTCCCGATCATCAATCATCGGTGAAGAATGCACAGGTTAACGCAAGGGCGCAAGAAGTTTGCGATATTTTGAAAAATAGCGCCTCAATTTTGCATATATGCCGCGAAATCCCTGCAAAAACGCATGCCGTTTTCGCCCCGACGATGGCATTCTTATTTCTAATCAAACTTGATAAGGGAACTCTTATGAAACGGATCGGCCTGATCGGCGGCATGAGCTGGGAATCCACCGCAACCTATTACCGCATGATCAACGAGGCCGTGCGCGACAGCCGCGGCGGGCTGGTTTCGGCCGACATCGTCATGCATTCGCTCGATTTTTCCGAAGTCGTCGCTCTTCAGAAGGCCGACCGCTGGGATGAGGCCGGTGCGCTTCTGGGCGCTGCCGGCGCGCGCCTTGCCAATGCGGGCGCCGATTGCGTGCTGATCTGCACCAACACCATGCATCTGGTCGCGGACACCGTGGAGAAGATGTCCGGCGTGGCGCTGATCGACATCATCGATGAAACCGCCGCAGCCCTGAAGACGGACGGACGCCGCAAGCCGCTGCTGCTCGCCACCCGCTACACGATGGAACACGGTTTCTACACCGACCGCATGCGTCGCCACGGTGTCGAGGTGGTCGTGCCCGATGCGGAAGACCGGGTTGCGACCCACGACATCATCTTCGGCGAACTCTGCCAGGGCGAAATCAAGTCCTGTTCGCGCGAGCGCTATCTCGCGGTCATCGAGAAGGCCCGCGCACTCGGTGTCGATTCCGTCATTCTCGGCTGCACCGAGATTTCGCTGCTGATCGATCCCGATGCCCTGCCGCTGCCGGGTTACGATTCGACCGCCATTCACGCGAAGGCCGCCGTCGGCTTCGCGCTCGGAAACAAGGCCCTGAACAGAGCCGCATGAATGTGCCGCCTCTTTGCCTATTCCGGTAAACCGGTCTGGCTCGACAGTCTGCTGATCGAGCCGGAAGCATCGCTGGTCAGCCAGTCCATGGCCGCAAGGGAAGCGAAAACCGTCGTCAATGGCGATGGTTGCGGCCTTGGCTGGTATGGCGAACGCGGAACGCCCGGCGTTTTTCGCGATACGAGGCCCGCGTGGTCCGATGCCAATCTAGCGGCGCTTTGCCACCAGCTCCGCTCGGGCATGTTCATGGCCCATGTCCGCTCCGCCACGTCAGGCGAAGTGTCCCGCGCCAACTGCCATCCCTTTGCGCATGGGCGATACCTGTTCATGCATAACGGCCAGATCGGCGGTTACGAGCAGATCAGGCGCGATATCGATTCCCTCATTCCTGACGATATCTATGCGTCCCGGCGCGGCACCGGCGACAGCGAAGCAATCTTCCTCATCGCCGCCGGGCATGGCCTCGACACCGAGCCGGTTCGCGCCATTTCCACCGCGCTGCGGCTCTGCCAGGAAAAGATGACGGCGGCAGGCGTGTCTTCCGCGCTGCGATTCAGCGCCGTTCTTATGGATGGCGATTGCCTGCATGCCTTCCGCTGGTCGAGCGACGACAAGCCGCCGACACTCTACTGGCGCGGGCTCGATGACGGCATCGCATTGAGTTCCGAACCCTTTTCCTTCGATTGCGCACCCTGGTGCGCTGTTCCCCGAATACCAGGGTGACGATCCGCGCCGGCGAGATGGCGATGGAACCTTTTCTCCTGCCGTAAACAGCGCCATTGGCGACAATCGCAGCCGGTTTTTACGCCCGTGCCACCACGGGTCGGCGCAGCAGTGGCGCTGCCCTGTTTATTTTCCCTGTTTATTTTCATTGAATTTTCGCAACCGCGAAGGCTAGTGTGTGATCCGATAGTTCGAAACAGATTTCAGGACCGGTGAACCATTTCAGAAGTATTGCAGCCTCTTCCCCTTTTCCGCGCGATGCCCCGCATCGCAAGGACCAAGAAAATCCGCTGAAGAACGGCGCAGACAGGGCGATCAATGCCTTCGGCGATCCTTTGGACGCCGAGAAAAACACTTATTTTTCATTGCGCTAAGCTGTTCAATTTTCCGAAAAAATTGCTGTTGCCACGCCTCCATATCGATGCATAAACTGGCATCAGCAAAGGCAAACCGGATCGACCTCTCAGACCCTCTCCTCCCACCAAGGTGCTGACCGACCAATGATCAATAATCTTAACGCCGCCGATCTTCCCCGTCCCGCCCCGCGCAGTTCCAACCCGGAAATCATGGCGTCGGAAATCATCGAACGCCTCACCTACCGTATCGGCAAGGATGTCAAGGTTGCCAAGCCCCATGACTGGCTGACCGCAACCATCCTCGTCGTGCGCGACCGCATCATCGACAAGTGGATGGAATCCACCCGCAAGGCCTATGCCAACAATTCCAAGCGCGTTTATTACCTGTCGCTCGAATTCCTGATCGGCCGCCTGATGCGCGACGCCATCTCCAATATCGGCCTGATGCACGAAATCCGCGATGCCCTGTCCTCGCTCGGCGTCGATCTGGATGTCATCGCCGGGCTGGAGCCGGATGCCGCGCTCGGCAATGGCGGTCTCGGCCGGCTTGCGGCCTGTTTCATGGAATCCATGGCAACGGTCGACATTCCCGCCTATGGCTACGGCATTCGTTACGTGCACGGCCTCTTCCGCCAGCAGATGGCGGATGGCTGGCAGGTGGAACTGCCGGAAACCTGGCTGGCGCACGGCAACCCCTGGGAATTCGAGCGCCGCGAAAGCTCCTATGAAATCGGCTTCGGCGGCTCGGTGGAAACCATCGGCGGTTATGAAGATCCGCAGCGTTTCGTCTGGAAACCGGCCGAACGCGTGATCGCCATGGCTTACGATACGCCGGTCGTCGGCTGGCGCGGCACCCGCGTCAATACGCTGCGCCTGTGGTCGGCGCAGCCTATCGACCCCATTCTGCTGGCCGCCTTCAACGCCGGCGACCATATCGGCGCATTGCGGGAAAGCAACAAGGCGGAAAGCCTGACGCGGGTTCTCTATCCTGCGGACGCGACGCCCGCCGGTCAGGAACTGCGCCTCAGACAGGAGTTCTTCTTCTCCTCCGCCTCGCTGCAGGACATTCTGCGCCGTCACCTGCAGCAGTACCCGGATTTCACCTCGCTGCCCGAGAAGGTCTCGATCCAGCTCAACGACACGCATCCGGCCATTTCCATCGCCGAAATGATGCGTCTTCTGTGCGATGTGCACGGGCTGGAATTCGAGGAAGCGTGGAAGATCACGCAGGGCACGTTCTCCTATACCAACCACACGCTTCTGCCGGAGGCGCTGGAAAGCTGGCCTGTGCCGCTGCTCGAGCGTCTTCTGCCAAGACATATGCAGATCGTCTATGCGATCAACGCCAACACGCTGGTCTACGCCCGCAAGGAAAAGAAGATGGCGGATCAGCAAATCCGTTCGATCTCGCTGATCGATGAAGGCGGCGAGCGCCGCGTGCGCATGGGCAACCTCGCTTTTATCGGCTCGCATTCCATCAACGGCGTTTCCGCCCTTCATACAGACCTGATGAAGGAAACGGTCTTTGCCGACCTGCACAGCCTTTATCCTGACCGTATCAACAACAAGACCAATGGCATCACACCGCGCCGCTGGCTGATGCAGTGCAATCCGAGCCTCACCAGCCTGCTGCGCGAGGCGATTGGCGACGATTTCCTCGACGATGCGGAAAAGCTGACAGCGCTCGACCGTTTTGCCGACGATGCCGGTTTCCGCGAAAAATTCGCCGAGGTGAAGCGTCTGAACAAGGTGCGGCTTGCCAATACGGTGGCGCAACGCATGGGCATCCGCGTCGATCCCTCGGCCATGTTCGACATCCAGATCAAGCGTATCCATGAATATAAGCGCCAGCTTCTGAACCTCGTGGAGACGGTCGCGCTTTATGACCAGATCCGTTCTCACCCGGAACTGGATTGGGTGCCGCGCGTTAAGTTCTTCGCAGGCAAGGCGGCGCCGAGTTATCACAACGCGAAGCTGATCATAAAGCTTGCCAACGATATTGCCCGGGTCATCAACAACGATCCGGCCGTGCGCGGGCTTCTGAAAGTGGTGTTTGTTCCGAACTATAACGTCTCGCTTGCGGAAATCATGGTTCCCGCCGCTGATCTTTCCGAACAGATATCGACGGCCGGCATGGAAGCTTCCGGCACCGGCAACATGAAATTCGCACTCAACGGCGCGCTCACCATCGGCACGCTCGATGGCGCCAATGTCGAAATGCGCGATCATGTCGGCGCGGAGAATATCGTCATCTTCGGAATGACGGCGGATGAAGTGGCCAAGGCGCGTGCCGAAGGCCACAATCCCCGCGCGATCATCGAAGGATCGGCGGAGCTGTCGCAGGCGCTGTCTTCCATCGCCTCCGGCGTCTTCTCGCCGGATGACCGCTCCCGTTTCGCCGGCCTGATCGACGGTATTTACAACAGCGACTGGTTCATGGTCGCCGCCGACTTCGACGCCTATGCCAATGCACAGCGTGAGGTGGACGCGATCTGGAGCGATCCGGACAGCTGGTATGCCAAGACAGTGCGCAACACGGCGCGCATGGGCTGGTTCTCGTCCGACCGGACAATCCGCCAATATGCCACCGAGATCTGGAGAGCCTGATGAAAAAACCGCTCAATTCGGCCGAAGAGAAAAAGACTGGCGAAATCACGAAGGCTGAAATCGAGGCGATCAAGAGCGGTTTGCATTCCAATCCCTTTGCCCTTCTCGGCGTTCACGAAACGCCGGAAGGGTTTTCCGCCCGCTGTTTCATTCCGGGCGCCGAGGAGGTTTCCGTCCTGACGCTGGACGGAAATTTCGTGGGCGAATTGAAGCGGCTCGATCCGGACGGCTTTTTCGAAGGCCGGATCGATCTTTCGAAGCGCCAGCCGGTGCGGTATCGCGCCAGCCGCGACGATGCCGAATGGGCGGTGACCGACCCTTACAGTTTCGGCCCGGTTCTCGGCCCCATGGACGATTATTTCGTCCGCGAAGGATCGCATCTGCGGCTCTTCGACAGGATGGGCGCGCATCCGCTGAAGCTCGAGGGCGTCGAAGGCTTCCACTTCGCCGTCTGGGCTCCCAATGCGCGGCGCGTTTCCGTCGTCGGCGATTTCAACAATTGGGATGGCCGCCGGCATGTCATGCGGTTCCGCAAGGATACCGGCATCTGGGAAATCTTCGCGCCCGACGTCTATGCCGGCTGTGCCTACAAGTTCGAAATCCTCGGCGCAAACGGCGAGCTTCTGCCGTTGAAGGCAGACCCCTATGCCCGCCGCGCCGAGTTGCGGCCGAAGAACGCTTCCGTCACCGCGCCGGAGCTCACCCAGAAATGGGAAGATCAGGCTCACCGGGAACATTGGGCGCAGGTGGACCAGCGCCGCCAGCCGATCAGCATTTACGAGGTGCATGCCGGCTCCTGGCAGCGCCGCGAGGACGGCACGTTCCTGAGCTGGGACGAACTGGCCGCCCAGCTTATTCCCTATTGCACGGATATGGGCTTCACCCATATCGAGTTCCTGCCCATCACCGAACATCCCTATGACCCTTCCTGGGGTTACCAGACGACTGGGCTTTATGCGCCATCCGCCCGTTTCGGCGATCCGGAGGGCTTTGCGCGTTTCGTCAATGGCGCCCACAAGGTCGGCATCGGCATCCTGCTCGATTGGGTTCCGGCGCATTTTCCAACCGACGAGCACGGCTTGCGCTGGTTCGACGGCACGGCGCTTTACGAGCATGCCGATCCGCGCCAGGGTTTTCACCCCGACTGGAACACGGCCATCTATAATTTCGGCCGCATCGAGGTGATGTCCTATCTCATCAACAATGCGCTTTATTGGGCCGAGAAATTCCATCTCGACGGCCTGCGCGTCGATGCGGTCGCCTCGATGCTCTATCTCGATTACTCCCGCAAGGAAGGCGAGTGGATTCCCAACGAATATGGCGGGCGGGAAAATCTCGAATCCGTCCGCTTCCTGCAGAAGATGAATTCCCTCGTCTACGGCACCCATCCGGGCGTCATGACCATTGCCGAGGAGTCCACCTCCTGGCCGAAAGTATCGCAGCCGGTCCATGAGGGCGGCCTCGGCTTCGGCTTCAAATGGAACATGGGCTTCATGCACGACACGCTGAGTTATTTCTCGCGCGAGCCGGTGCATCGCAAGTTTCACCATCAGGAGCTGACCTTCGGTCTGCTTTACGCCTTCAGCGAAAATTTCGTGCTGCCGCTTTCCCATGACGAGGTGGTGCACGGCAAGGGATCCCTGATCGCCAAGATGTCCGGCGACGACTGGCAGAAATTCGCCAATCTGCGGTCCTATTACGCCTTCATGTGGGGTTATCCCGGCAAGAAGCTGCTGTTCATGGGGCAGGAATTCGCACAATGGAGCGAATGGAGCGAAAAGGGCTCGCTCGACTGGAACCTGCGCCAATATCCGATGCATGAGGGCATGCGCCGCCTCGTGCGCGATCTCAACCTCACCTACCGTTCAAAACCCGCTTTGCACGCCCGCGACTGCGAACCGGAAGGTTTCCGCTGGCTTGTGGTGGATGATCACGACAATTCCGTCTTTGCCTGGTTGCGCATGGCGCCGGGTGAAAAGCCGGTGGCGGTCATCTGCAATCTCACGCCGGTCTATCGGGAAAATTATTATGTGCCGCTTCCGCTTGCGGGGCGGTGGAGGGAGATTCTCAACACCGATGCCGAAATTTATGGCGGCAGCGGCAAGGGAAATGGCGGACGCGTTCAGGCGGTCGATGCCGGGGGAGACATCGGGACAATGCTCGTGCTGCCGCCACTCGCAACGATCATGCTCGAGCCGGAAAACTGACAGACAGAGAGGGAGGACACCATGTCGGAAAAAAGAGTTCAGCCTTTGGCACGCGATGCAATGGCCTATGTCCTCGCAGGCGGCAGAGGAAGCCGCCTGAAGGAATTGACGGACCGCCGGGCAAAACCCGCCGTCTATTTCGGCGGCAAGGCGCGCATCATCGATTTTGCGCTCTCCAACGCGCTCAATTCCGGCATTCGCCGCATCGGCGTCGCCACGCAATACAAGGCGCACTCGCTCATCCGCCACCTGCAGCGCGGCTGGGATTTCTTCCGTCCCGAGCGTAACGAAAGCTTCGATATTCTGCCGGCCTCCCAGCGCGTTTCCGAAACGCAATGGTATGAAGGCACGGCCGACGCCGTCTACCAGAACATCGACATCATCGAGCCCTATGCGCCGGAATATATGGTCATCCTCGCCGGCGATCATATCTACAAGATGGATTATGAATACATGCTGCAGCAGCATGTCGATTCCGGCGCCGACGTAACGATCGGCTGCCTTGAAGTGCCGCGCATGGAGGCGACCGGCTTCGGCGTGATGCATGTGAATGAAAAAGACGAGATCATCGATTTCATCGAAAAACCGGCCGATCCGCCGGGCATTCCCGGCAATGAAGGCTTCGCCCTCGCCTCGATGGGCATTTACGTCTTCCACACGAAATTCCTGATGGAAGCCCTGCGCCGCGACGCCGCCGACCCGACTTCCAGCCGCGACTTCGGCAAGGATATCATTCCCTATATCGTCGAGCACGGCAAAGCCGTCGCCCATCGCTTCGCCGATAGCTGCGTGCGTTCGGATTTCGAGCATGGCCCTTACTGGCGCGACGTCGGCACCATCGACGCCTATTGGCAGGCCAATATCGACCTGACGGATGTGGTGCCGGACCTCGATATCTACGACAAGTCCTGGCCGATCTGGACCTATGCGGAAATCACGCCGCCAGCGAAATTCGTGCACGACGATGAAAACCGTCGCGGTTCGGCCGTGTCTTCGGTCGTCTCCGGCGATTGCATCATTTCCGGCGCCTCCCTGCAGCGCAGCCTGCTGTTTACCGGGGTGCGCGCTAATTCATACTCCCGCCTTGAGAATGCCGTAGTACTGCCGAGTGTGAAGATCGGGCGTCATGCCCAGCTCAGCAATGTCGTCATCGACCATGGCGTGGTCATTCCGGAAGGACTGATTGTAGGAGAAGACCCAGAACTGGATGCCAAACGTTTCCGCCGCACCGAAAACGGTATTTGCCTTATCACCCAATCGATGATCGACAAGCTGGACCTGTAGAGCCCATGAATGTCCTTTCGGTTTCATCCGAAATCTATCCCCTGATCAAGACCGGAGGGCTCGCCGACGTTGCCGGCGCGCTCCCCATCGCGCTGGAAGCCCATGGCGTCAAGACGCGCACATTGATACCCGGATATCCGGCGGTGAAAGCCGCCGTGACGGATCCCGTCAAATGTTTCGAATTTACCGATCTGCTCGGCGAAAAAGCCGATGTGCTCGAAGTGCGGCATGAGGGGCTCGATCTCCTCATTCTCGATGCGCCCGCCTATTACGAGCGCTCCGGCGGCCCCTATCTCGACCAGACCGGCAAGGATTACCCTGACAACTGGAAGCGTTTCGCGGCGCTGTCGCTGGCTGCCGCCCGCATTGCCGCCGGCGCGCTCCCCGGCTGGCGGCCGGATATGGTGCATGCCCATGACTGGCAGGCCGCGATGGCGCCGGTCTATATGCGTTATGCCGAAACGCCCGAGATTCCGAGCCTTCTCACCATCCACAACATCGCTTTTCAGGGCCAGTTCGGCGCGAATATCTTCAGCAAACTTGCATTGCCCGCCCATGCCTTCGGCATGGAAGGCATCGAATATTACAACGATGTGAGCTTCCTGAAGGGCGGCCTGCAGACGGCAACGGCGCTCAGCACTGTCAGCCCGTCCTACGCCGAGGAAATCCTCACCCCGCAATTCGGCATGGGGCTGCACGGCGTCATCGGCAGCCGCGCCCATGTGCTGCACGGCATCGTCAACGGCATCGATGCCGATGTCTGGAACCCGGCGACGGACCATCTGATCCACGACAATTATTCGGCGGCCAATCTCAAGAACCGCGCCTTGAACAAGAAGGCTGTCGCCGAACATTTCCGCATCGACGATGATGACAGCCCGCTTTTCTGCATCATCTCCCGCCTCACCTGGCAGAAGGGCATCGATCTCATGGCGGAAGCCGTGGACGAGATCGTTTCCCTCGGTGGCCGCCTCGTGGTGCTGGGCGCAGGAGAAGTGGCGCTGGAAGGTGCGCTTCTGGCGGCCGCATCCCGCCACCATGGCCGCGTCGGCGTTGCCATCGGTTATAACGAGCCGCTGTCGCATCTGATGCAGGCGGGTTGCGATGCGATCATCATTCCCTCGCGTTTCGAACCCTGCGGGCTTACCCAGCTTTACGCGCTGCGTTATGGCTGTATTCCGGTCGTCGCCCGCACCGGCGGCCTTGCCGACACGGTGATCGACGCCAACCACGCCGCCATCGCCAATAAATCGGCGACCGGCGTGCAATTTTCACCCGTCACGCTCGATGGTCTGAAACAGGCGATCCGCCGGACCGTCCGTTATTACCACGACCCGAAACTATGGACACAAATGCAGAAACTCGGAATGAAATCCGATGTTTCCTGGGAAAAGAGCGCCGGTCTTTACGCCGCGCTTTACAGCCAGCTTATTTCGAAAGGCCATTGAAACAATGATCAAGACCGTTCAGACGAAGCCCTATCAGGACCAGAAGCCGGGCACATCCGGCCTGCGCAAGAAGGTGCCAGTCTTCGCCCAGGAAAATTACGCCGAGAACTTCATCCAGTCGATCTTCGACGCGCTTGAGGGCTTTGAGGGCCAGACGTTGGTAATTGGCGGTGACGGCCGTTATTACAATCGTGAAGTCATCCAGAAGGCGATCAAGATGGCCGCCGCCGCCGGTTTCGGCAAGGTTCTGGTCGGTCAGGGCGGCATTCTCTCCACGCCTGCCGCCTCCAACGTCATCCGCAAATACAAGGCCTTCGGCGGCATCGTGCTTTCCGCCAGCCACAACCCCGGCGGACCGAACGAAGATTTCGGCATCAAATACAATATCGGCAATGGCGGCCCCGCACCGGAAAAGATCACCGATGCGATCTATGCCCGCTCGAAGGTCATCGACAGCTACAAAATCTCCGACGCCGCCGATATCGATCTCGACAGGGTGGGCAGCTTCAAGATGGACGACCTGACGGTCGAGGTGATCGACCCGGTTGCCGATTACGCCGCCCTGATGGAAGAGCTGTTCGATTTCGCCGCCATCCGTGCGCTGATCGCCGGCGGTTTCAAGGTCGTGGTCGACTCCATGAGCGCCGTCACCGGTCCCTATGCCGTGGAAATCATCGAAAAGCGTCTCGGCGCGCCGAAGGGCTCCGTCCGCAACGCAACGCCGCTGCCGGATTTCGGCGGCCATCACCCTGACCCGAACCTTGTCCATGCCAAGGAGCTTTATGACGACGTCATGAGCCCGGAAGGCCCTGATTTCGGCGCCGCTTCCGATGGCGATGGCGACCGCAACATGGTGGTCGGCAAGGGCATGTTCGTCACCCCGTCCGACAGCCTCGCCATCATCGCGGCCAATGCCAAACTGGCCCCCGGTTATGCCGCCGGCATTTCCGGCATCGCCCGCTCGATGCCGACGAGTGCTGCAGCGGACCGTGTGGCCGAAAAGCTCGGCCTTGGCATGTATGAAACGCCGACCGGCTGGAAATTCTTCGGCAACCTCATGGACGCCGGCAAGGTAACGATCTGCGGCGAAGAAAGCTTCGGCACCGGCTCCAACCATGTGCGCGAAAAGGACGGCCTGTGGGCCGTGCTCTACTGGCTGAACATCGTCGCCGCGCGCAAGGAAAGCGTGAAGGACATCGTCACAAAACACTGGGCCGAATATGGCCGCAACTATTATTCCCGCCATGACTATGAGGAAGTGGATTCGGACGCCGCCAACACACTGGTCGCAACCCTGCGCGAAAAACTCGCCACACTTCCCGGCACCAGCTACGGCAATCTGAAGGTCGCGGCGGCGGATGATTTCGCCTATCACGATCCGGTCGATCAGTCGGTGAGCAAAAATCAGGGTATCCGTATCCTGTTCGAAGGCGGCTCGCGCATCGTGCTGCGCCTTTCCGGCACGGGTACTGCGGGCGCCACGCTTCGCCTCTATGTCGAGCGTTACGAGCCGGATGCGGCGCGTCACGGCATCGAAACGCAGGAAGCGCTTGCCGACCTGATTTCCGTTGCCGATACGATCGCCGGCATCAAGGCCCATACCGGCCGCAACGCACCGAGCGTTATTACGTAAGGGCTTGCCGCCCGCTCATGAGGGACGCACTGAAAGCGTCCCTCACTCGGCCTTGCCTCCCTTTTCCATTCTGGAAGAAAAACACCATTTCCCGGAGAGACAGACCATGCAGACACCTTCCGTTTTCCCCAAAGGTGCAATCCAGACGGAAAACGGAACGGAATTCACGGTCTATTCCCGGCACGCATCGCAGATCGATCTCTGCCTTTTCGATACCAAGGGCGAAAAAGAAACGGCCCGTTTGCCGATGACGCGCGGTGAAGATGACGTTCACCGGTTGACCGTCTCCGATGCCGGCCCTAGCACAAGATACGGCTTCCGCGCTCACGGCATTTACGCCCCCGAACACGGCCTCTGGTTCGATCCTGCGAAACTGCTGCTCGACCCCTATGCCACGGAGATCGACCGCCCCTTCCGGCACGATCCCGCGCTTTACGCCTTTGGTGCGGAGACCGGCGGGATCATGCCGAAGGCGATCCTTTCGCAGCATGAGCCGGTCCGGCGTCAACCGCCGCTTTTTGCCGAAGGCGGGCTGATTTACGAACTCGCCGTCAAATCCTTCACCCGGCTGCATCCTGAAGTGCCGGAAGAGATCAGGGGCACCGTTGCCGCCCTTGCCCATCCCGCCATTGTCGCGCACCTTAAAAAAATCGGCGTCGATGCGGTGGAGTTGATGCCGATCACCGCATGGATCGACGAGCGCCACCTGCCGCCGCTCGGCCTTTCCAATGCCTGGGGTTATAATCCCGTCGGCTTCATGGCGCTCGATCCACGCCTCTGCCCCGGCGGCGTGCGGGAATTGCGCGATACGGTTGCGGCACTGCATGCGGAGGGCATCGGCGTCATTCTCGATCTGGTCTTCAACCATACCGGCGAAAGCGATATCGAAGGTTCTATCCTGTCGTTGCGCGGGCTCGATAACCTCACCGCCTTCCGCCATCCGCCGGGAAAGCCGGGTGTGCTGGTCAACGATACCGGCACCGGCAACACGGTTGCCTGCGATCATCCCTATATTCGCCAGATCATTGTCGATTCCCTCCGGCATTTCGTTCTGAATGCCGGGGTGGACGGCTTCCGTTTCGACCTCGCGCCCGTGCTCGGGCGAACGGTCAATGGCTTCGACATGGCAAGCGAAACGCTCGCGGCCATGCATTCGGACCCCTTGCTTTACGACCGCCTGCTGATCGCCGAACCATGGGATATCGGCCCTGGCGGATATCAGCTCGGCAATTTCCCCGAAAGCTTTCTGGAGTGGAACGACCGCGCCCGCGACGATATGCGCCGCTTCTGGCGCGGCGACGCCGGCACCACCGGGGCGCTGGCCGACGCGCTTTCCGGGTCTTCGCCGATCTTTTCCCGCCATGGCCGGTCGAACAGCCGCAGCGTCAATTTTCTCGCCGCCCATGACGGTTTCACCCTGTTCGATCTCGTCAGCCACGAACACAAGCACAATGAGAAAAACGGCGAGAACAATCGCGACGGCCACAATGAAAACCACTCCTGGAACAATGGTTTCGAAGGCCGGACGGATGACCCTGCCATTGTCGCCGCCCGCATTGCGGATGTGAAGGCGCTGCTTTCCACCCTGTTCGTCAGCCGCGGCGTCTTGATGCTGACCGCCGGCGATGAGGGCGGCCGCAGCCAGCATGGCAACAACAACGCTTATTGTCAGGACAATGACATCACCTGGGTCGACTGGTCTTCGCTTGTCCCCGAACTGATCGATCACACCGCATTTCTCGCAGCGCTTCGCAAACGCTTCGGCGTCTTTTCCGAGACCGGCTTCTTTTCCGGCAGCGGCGATGTGACATGGCTTGCCCCGGGCGGGGAACCCATGACGGTTGCGGACTGGGAAAGCCCGAATGGACCGGCCTTCGCCATGGTGCTTTCAACATCGGACCGGGAAACGGGCGACGAGGTCGAGCTTGCGGTTCTCATCAATCGCGGTCGCGAAGTCGTTCCTTTCACGCTGCCCGGCAATGGCTGGCATGCGATCGGCACGGATTTCGGCAATCCCGCCTTCCTGCCAGCCCGCTCCGTGGTGTTTTATCTGCGCAGTTGATCCCTTCGCGTCGCCAGCCGTATAAGTCCCTGGAAACAATGCGGACGAGGTAACATGACAAAAGAAATTGCGCTGGCGGAGATGAAAAATCTGGTCGGCACGGAAATGGGCGTCTCCGACTGGATCACCGTCGATCAGACGATGATTGACGCTTTCGGAAAAGCGACGCTGGACGAACAGTTCATCCACACCGACCCGGAACGCGCCAAAGCGGAAAGCCCCTTTGGCGGCACCATCGCACATGGATTCCTGACGCTGTCTCTGCTTTCGGCGTTGAATTACGATGCCCTGCCCCGCATCCGCGAACAGACCATGGGCATCAATTACGGCTTCGATGCCGTTCGTTTCGTTACGCCGGTCAAAAGCGGTGCGCGGGTGCGCGGCCGCTTCACGCTGGCGGAGGCGCGTTTTCGCGGCGCGGCCATGTTGATGACGACCTATGACGTGACGGTAGAAATCGAAAACGAGAAAAAGCCGGCGCTTACCGCCCGCTGGACCACCATCAGCCAGTTCAATCCGGAGGACAGGCCGGAAGACGACTGAAACCGCCGCAAGGGAGAGACCGCATGCATGACGAAGCCGTAAGGAATGCGTTTCTCGTGCAGGCAAGAGCCTGCGACAGCCTCGGCTCGCCTTTTACCGCACGGCTCTGCCGCGCCATGGCAGCAAGGCTCGACCGCCATACCGAGGTGGGCGAGCGGATTTTATCCTGGCCCGGCGATGTCGGCCCCGCGGGCGATTCCGTTCCCCTGCGGCTGGCGGGCGCCCTGCATGCGCTCGCCATCGAGGAAAAGATCGCGCCGCTTGCCGATATCCCGCCGGAAGACGAAGAAGCGCTCTGGCAGGCCTGCGCCAGCGCCCTGCGTTTTCATTCCCCTTTCATCCTCGAAAGGTTGAAATCACCGCCGCAGACCAACGAGGTTCGCCGCTCCGCCGTTCTGCTGCCGGGCTTTCTTTCGATTGCGAAATTGACCGGAAAGCCGCTGGTGCTTTCCGAAGTCGGAGCCAGCGCTGGCCTCAACCTGCAGTTCGACCGTTACCGATATCGCCTCGGCGATCTCACCTGGGGTGAACAATCCGATGTTTTCCTGTCACCGGAATGGCGCGGCAACACCCCGGCCCATGAGCAGATCGAGGTTATCGAGCGCGCCGGCTGCGATCTCAATCCGCTCGACCCGTCATCCGCCGAAGATCGCCTGCGGTTGATGTCCTATGTCTGGGCCGATCAGACAGACCGGCTGGAGCGAACCGCCGCCGCCCTGCGGATAGCGGTGGAACATGGTCTGCATGTCGAGAAGGCGGACGCGGTCGACTGGCTGAAACGCCGCCTTGCCACACAATATCCGGGCGCCACCCACGTCGTCTATCATTCCGTCGCCTGGCAATATCTGCCCGATGGACTGAAACAGGCCGGCGAGGCTGTGATTGCCGAAGCTGGAACCCGCGCCACGCCGGATGCCCCGCTTGCCCGGTTGCAAATGGAGGCGGACGCGACACCGGGCGGTGCCGCCATTACCCTGCAGATCTGGCCGAGCGGTGAGAAACAGGAAATCGGCCGGGCCGATTTCCATGGGCGATGGGTGGAATGGCGGGGGTGGACAACAAATTAAGACGAATTGATTGCCCAAAAACCAACTAGTACTTGTAAAATGAATACAACCATGCTCCTCTTCTCAATATCTTATCTAGAGGGGAATTTTAATTGCATACTAAACCCCTGAAAATCATAACTATTCTTATGTTTTTGACATCAATTGCGGCTCCAGCGACCGCCCAGCAACAAATGGGATCGCAAGCCGCCATGAATGCATGTGCAAATATTGCCACCTTGCTGCAAATTGGAGGACCGCAACTACAATCCGCATTTGGTCAGCAGGCACTATTTGCAATTTTTCAACAAACAGGCGGAACAGGTCGCTATCCCCCTCTAGTTCAACTTGGACCTGTTCATAATGTAATGATAGGCGGAGAAAACGTACTTCCGTTGGGCAGTTTTTTGACTTGCCGAACCGTTCATCAAAATGGATATGCGGATTGGCAACTTGCATTTTCTCAGATGACGCAAAGGTTTGAGAATTTTCAGTTCAATTCGGTGCCTGGCGGAAATCCGAATCCGACACCGAATCCGATACCCAATCCCAATCCGAACCCCGCGCCCAATCCGGTGCCCAAACCACCTTCGGATAATCAGGCCTGTCAAAAATTTCCCGAACTTTGCCCCTGAGGTGAACGCCATGATCACGAGACGCGGCCTTATTGTCGGATGCGGCGCAAGCCTCGCACTGCCCGGGATATGTCAGTGTCAGACATATAACGGATGCACGCTAACCGCCGCGGAGATTGCATCCGAAACGAACAACAAAACGATGGAGTTCTCCTATGTCGACGGCCAGACTCCAATCGCCACGTCTGGAGACAAAGACTTTGACTATGCGCTGGCACAGACTCTGAACTATCTCAGCAATCTTTTCGATGTCCTGCCCGGCTTCACTTATCTAGACGACGCGAAGGGAAAAAATGCCTATGCCAGTTCGGCCAACTATATGGGTCGCTCGGACGGCACGGTTCTCTTTGGCCTGCGTTTTCTTCAGGAATTCCTCAGTCAACCAGCCTACCCCGCCGCTTACATCGCAGCCGTATGTGCCCATGAATTTGGGCACATTGCACAATATAAGTATGGAATAGACGACCGGTTGCGTGGGCAGCCGACCGTAAAAAGAATAGAATTACATGCGGACTATCTAGCAGGATATTTCGCAGGCCGCCGCAAACTAGATAATACGAATTTTCCAGCAGCGGTTATCGCTCAGGCACAATTCAGCGTCGGAGATCACGCGGTTGATAATCCCGGGCATCACGGCACACCGGATGAACGCGGCAATGCCGTAAAAGCCGGTTTTCTAGCCAGTTATCATCAACGCCTAACATTCAAAGATGCGCTGGAAGCCGGCGTTGCATATGTCCAAACCCTCTAAGTTGAAACAGCATGCGTGATACTGGTTTGAAAACCCGTATCACGCATGCAAGCCGATCTCTTTTCAAGGCGCGTGAAAAGTTCAAACCGCCACGTCCTCAGCCGCTTCCTGCAACAGCCCGCCGACATATTCCGCAAAGGAACGCCAGCATTCCACCCGGAACGTATCGTCCGCCGTGCGCAGCAGCACCACTTCCGCCTTGCCGAAAACAGTGCGCGAGCACGCGCCGACAGGGAACTTTGCGAGAGAAAGATCCTGCGGGCAGCCGGCATTGAGTGCCGCTTCCGCACCGGCGCCGGAGACGATGACGGCCGTATTGCGGTGGGAAATATCGGTTGCCGAAAACAGGCCGGAGACGCCGGCGAGAACCGCCATCAGGTCGCTTTCGCCCTGATCGATCACCAGCCATTCATCCGGGCCGAGCCACAGGGCGGACCGCAGGCCCGAGGTGATAGAGCTCTTCGGGCGGGCAGGCAAGGCAAAACCCAGCGCTTCCGAAAGTGCCGGCAGGGCGCTTTCCCGGGCGCGCAGCGACAGCCGCGATGCGGAAGCCGCGGGCTTCAGCGAAACGAAGGGAGAGCCGCCGTGAAAATCCTCGAGCACGGATTTGCGTTTTGCGTGAAGTTTGTCAGCCATTGAGACGGGCTCCTTCCTTGTCGAGGAAGACCATGTCGGTCACTTCGACGGCAATGGTTTTATCGGCAAGCGGAATATAGAGCGTTTCGCCCATGCGCGCCCTGCCATCCGCTACCAGCGCGAAAGCGACGGAATGGCCGAGATTTTCCGACCAGTAGGCGGAGGTGACATGGCCGAGCATGCTCATGGGTTTCGGCTGGTTTGGATCGACAACGATCTGGCCGCCCTCGTCCGGAACGGTCAGCCGGTCTTTCGTCTTCAGCCCGACAAGCTGTTTGCGGCCGGAGCGCGTGAGATCGGGGCGTTTCAGCCCGCGAATGCCGACAAAATCCGTCTTCTTCTTGGAAACGGCCCAGGCAAGCCCGGCATCGTCTGGCGTCACCGTGCCGTCCGTATCCTGCCCAACGATGATATAGCCCTTTTCCGCACGCAGAATGTGCATGGTCTCGGTGCCATAAAGGCAGCCGCCGACGGCTTCCGCCCTTTCGCGGATCGCCGACCAGACGGCTGCGCCGTAATCAGCCGGAACGTTGATTTCGAAACCGAGTTCGCCGGTGAATGACACGCGGAAGAGCCGCGTCGGCACACCGCAGAATGTGCCTTCGGCCACCGCCATATGCGGGAAGGCCTCCGGCGAGAGATCGATGCCCTCGACGAAGGGAGCGATAACCTCGCGCGCCTTCGGCCCCTGCACAGCAATCACCGCCCATTGTTCGGTGGCCGAGGTGAGCCAGACATTGAGATCGGGGAATTCGGTCTGGAGATAATCTTCCATGTGCTGGAGAACGCGCGGCGCACCGCCCGTGGTCGTCGTCACGTGGAAACGGTCTTCGGCAAGACGTCCGACAACGCCGTCGTCGTAAACGAAGCCGTCTTCGCGGGTCATGATGCCGTAACGGCAGCGGCCGGGTTTCAGCGTATCCCAGGCATTGGTGTAGATGAGGTTCAGGAACTTCGCAGCATCCGGGCCCACCACTTCGATCTTGCCGAGCGTGGAGGCATCGAACACGCCGACGCTTGTCCGAACCGTCTTGCATTCGCGGTTGATCGCCTCATGCATGTCCTCGCCCGCCCGCGGGAAGAACCAGGCGCGCTTCCAGTTGCCGACATCCTCGAACACCGCACCGGCCGCAAGCTCTTCCTCGTGCATCGGCGTCTTGCGGGCCGGGTCGAACAGCGCACCGCGCGAATGGTTGATGAGCGTGCCGAAGGTGACCGGCGTATAGGGCTGGCGGAAGGTCGTGAGACCGACCTTGGGCAAATCCCGGCCAAGCGCTTCAGATGCGATGGCAAGGCCATGCATATTGGACATCTTGCCCTGATCGGACGCCATGCCATTGGTGGTGAAGCGCTTGATATGCTCGACGGAATGCATGCCTTCGCGCACGGCGAGGCGGATATCCTTGGCGCAGACATCGTGCTGGAAATCGATAAAGGCCTTGACGCCGGTGCCCTCACCCGCGCCTTCGGCCGCACCGATCATGCCGCCGGTCCAGGTCCGCGCATTCTCGCCGGAAAACTCCACGACGCCGCCACCGGCAGCCGCAGCCTCGGCGATCAGCGCGGAAAGATCGTCCGTGCCGTTGCAGGCGCCGATGGAAACACCGTTCTGCACATGGATATCCGGCAGGAAACGCTGGTTAGCCGCGTCAAACTTCAGCTTGCCACGCGATTGCGAGAAGAGATGCACCGAAGGCGTCCAGCCGGCGGAAACGACAAGCGCATTGATGGCGATCTTGCGCTTGTTGGAGCCGCCATTGCGGCCGACGGTCATCGAGGAGACGCGCAGGCGGCCGGCGGTGTTGTAAACGCTGTGGCCCGCCAGCACTTCGATGCCGAGCGAGCGCGCCTCATCCAGCAGGCGCTGATCCGGGTTCTCGCGGCAATCGACGATGGCGGCGATCTTCACCCCGGCCTTTTTCAGATCGAAGGCCGTCTCATAGGCCGAATCATGGGCGGTGTAGACCCCGACATTGTGGCCGACGGCGACACCGTAATGGTTGAGATAGGTGCGTGCGGCCGAGGCCAGCATGATGCCGGGGCGGTCATTATTGGCAAAGACCATGTGGCGTTCGATCGCACCCGCCGCCAGCACGACCTTTTTGGCGCGCACCTGCCAAAGTCGCTCGCGCGGCTGGTGTCTCGCGGGCGTGGCGAGATGATCGGTCACCCGCTCGGCCAGCGCCACGAAATTGTGGTTGTAATAACCAAAAGCGGTGGTGCGGGTCAGAACCCGCACATTGGGCAGGGACTTCAGTTCGGCAAAAACCTTCTGCGCCCATTCGTAACCGGGCAGGCCGTCGATGACAGTACCAGTGTCGAAACGCAGCGCGCCGCCGACTTCGGCATTTTCATCGACCAGAATGACGCTGGCGCCGGTTTTCGCGGCAGCAAGCGCCGCGGTCAGACCAGCGACGCCGGCGCCGGCCACCAGCACATCGCAATGGGCATAACGGCCGGAATAATGATCCGCATCCGGCTCGCTCGGCGCCTTGCCGAGACCGGCGGCGCGGCGGATCAGCGGTTCGTAAACCCTGTGCCAGGCGGCCTTCGGCCACATGAAGGTTTTATAATAAAACCCGGCCGCGAACATCGGCGACAGGAGGTCGTTGATCGCGCTCAGATCGAAGGAGAGCGACGGAAAGCGGTTCTGCGAGGCGATAATCGCGCCGTCGAACACTTCCTGCACCGTGGCGCGCACATTGGGCTGCTTGCGCAGACTGTCGCGGGAAACGTCGATCAGCGCATTCGGCTCTTCCGGCCCGGCCGACAGGAAGCCGCGCGGCCGGTGATATTTGAACGAGCGGCCAATCAGATGCACGCCATTCGCCAGAAGCGCGGAGGCGACCGTGTCCCCCTCCAGCGCCTGATAAATCTTGCCATCGAAGGTGAAGCGCGCGGTTCTGGCCGGGGTGAGACGACCGGCCCCCTTGATACGATAATCGCCGCTCATTGCCCGGCTCCCTTTTCTGCGGAAAGGACCGTCTCAGTATCGGGTTTCGGCTCACCCGCCTTGTAGGTCATCAGGAATTTGTCGCTGACCGAATCGCGGGCGGCGTTAAAGAAGCGGCCGCAGCCGTGAATGTGACGCCAGCGCTCGAAAACAAGGCCCTTGTCATTGTCGCGAATGAAGAAATATTCGGCGAAGGCCTCGTCGGAAATATCGGCGATGTTTTCCGGTCGGGCAATATGGGCTTCGCCCGCCCAGCGGAATTCCAGTTCGGAACGGTCTTCCCCGCAATAGGGGCAATGGATCAGAAGCATCGTCGCTCCACCTAGAGAGAATTTTCCGGAAGCGCTGTTCCGGCGGGTTGGTCACACAGCCGCTTTCCCATGGCTACGAAAGGGGAAAGCCGCTTTAAAAGCTGCTCGAAATTATCGAAAGGGCGTAGCGCCGAGGCCCGGCCCATATTGACGATGGCAACCGCCATCATGTCGGTGTCGATCGCGAAGGGGTAATCCTGCTCGCCATCCTCCTTCTCACCGACAAAATAAACCATTTTGTTCGCGAGACTCGGAGCACAGAGAAGCAGGCCTTTTTCCGCCGTGAAGGGCCAGTCTTTCTCACCCTGCATCTTCGCAATCTTCTGACTACGAAAATCCCTGGCCTCGGGAATGACGCTGCCGGCGGGCACGGCCACGGCCGCGCCTGATATGTTGATCGCAAGCATGGCCGCCGCCAGCATCAATGCGCCACCGCGGCAGCGGCAGCCTCATCGATAAGACGGCCGGTACGGAATCGGTCGAGCGTCAGCCCCGCCGCCAGACGATGCGGTTCACCCCGCGCGATGAGATGCGCGAAAAGATTGGCCGAACCCGGCGTCGCCTTGAAGCCGCCCGTGCCCCAGCCGCAATTGACGAAGAGATTCTGTACCGGCGTCACGCTCTGGATCGCGGAGCGGTCGGGCGTGTTGTCGGTAATGCCGCCCCATTGCCGCATCATCTTGACGCGGCGGAAGATCGGGAACAGCTCGCAGATCGCGTCCAGCGTATGGGTGATGATCTGCAGGCCGCCGGTCTGGGAATAGGAGTTATATTGGTCGGTGCCCGCGCCGATGACCAGCTCGCCCTTGTCGGATTGCGAAATATAGGCGTGGACCGTGTTGGACATGACGACGCAGGGGAAGATCGGCTTCAACGGCTCCGAAACCAGCGCCTGCAGCGGGTTGGAATGCAGCGGAACGCGCACATCCGCCATTTTCATGATGACGGAGGAATGACCGGCGGCGGAAACGCCGATTTTCTTCGCGCCGATGAAACCGCGATTGGTCTCCACACCCGTCACCGCCCCGTCCGGCCCACGGCGAATGCCCGTGACCTCGCAGTTCTGGATGATGTGCACGCCGCGATCGGAAGCCGCGCGGGCATAACCCCAGGCAACGGCATCGTGGCGCGCCGTGCCGCCGCGGCGCTGGAGCGCTGCGCCATTGATCGGATACCGCGCATTGCCGGAAATATCGAGCGGCGGGCAATAGGCCTTCGCCTGCTCCGGCGTCAGCCACTCATTGTCGATGCCGTAAAGACGGTTGGCATTGATATGGCGGCTGAAGGACTGCCGGTCATGGATATTGTGCGACAGCATCATCACGCCGCGCGCCGAATACATGACGTTGTAATTGAGATCCTGGCTCAGGCCTTCCCAGAGTTTCAGGGAATGCTCGTAAATATCCATGCTCTCTTCATAGAGATAGTTGGAGCGGATGATGGTGGTGTTGCGGCCGGTATTGCCGCCGCCGAGCCAGCCTTTTTCCAGAACTGCGACATTGGTAATGCCGTGTTCCTTGGCAAGATAATAGGCAGCCCCCAGCCCGTGGCCGCCGCCGCCGATGATGATGACATCGTAATCCTTGCGCGGCTCGGGCGAGGCCCATTGCGCATCCCACCCCTTATGACCCCTGAGCGCCTCACGCGCCACGGCAAAAACGGAATATTTGCGCATTCGCAATCTGCTCCTTAAGAACCGGCCAGAGGCCGGAAACATGGCTCCGGCCCTCATCATACACATGGCAAATCGGGATGGGAGGCAATATCCATTTTGCGACGTCGCAATGATTTTGTTTCGACATCGCAGGCACAATTCCGGGCAAGCCGCATTTTGCTGGGTGATTATGCGCTACCGGCTGGACTTGTTGCAAATGATCTGTTATTGCACGTCACCAATCGCCCGGCTCGACAGCCGAACGAACGATTTTTTATTTGCGTGCGAATGCCTTATTCACATAGCAAATTAACCAAACCAAAGGAACGGGATTCACGTGCAGGTACTAGTCCGCGACAATAACGTTGATCAGGCGCTCCGCGCCCTGAAGAAAAAGATGCAGCGCGAAGGCATTTTCCGTGAAATGAAAATGCGCGATTACTACGAAAAGCCCTCCCAGAAGCGCGCTCGCGAAAAGGCTGAAGCCGTTCGCCGCGTTCGCAAGCTGGCACGCAAGCGTGCACAGCGCGAAGGTCTGGTTGCAGGCCCCCGCGCAGGCCGTTAATAGGCCGTCTTTTGGACGTTTTTGAATGCTTGTTGGGCGGGGGCGATCAATTCGCCGCCGCTCTTTGTGTTTGTGGCCGGAGAACGCTCTTGAAAACGACCGTGAGACCGGCCTGCGAGGGAACCCACACCGAATGATCGCTGTCGACGCCTGTGTTGTGAAAAACTCCGATGCCTCCACGCACCGGGTGCCATTGAAAAACAACAGAGGGTTCCGCGCTTCTCTGGTCGTCTGTACCGTCCTTGCCGGTCTTTCCGGCTGCGCGACATCCAACCAGACGGAAGATGTATTCAGGATCGACCGTGCCCAGGGTTCGCAGGAAAACATCGCCTCGCTCACCTCGGTCATCAACGCCAATCCGCAGGATCCAGAAGGCTATAACGTCCGTGGCTCGGCTTACGGCCGCGCCGGCGATTCGCGTCGCGCCATCGAGGATTTCAACAAGGCGCTGCAGCTCAACCCGCGCTTTTATCAGGCCTATGCCAACCGCGCGCTGGTCTACCGCAACTCCGGGCAGCAGCAGCAGGCCCTGCAGGACTACAACGCCGCCCTGCAGATCAATCCGAGCTACGATGTGGCGCTGATCGGCCGTGGCAATCTTTACCGCCAGTCCGGCCGTGTGAACGAAGCCTTCAACGATTTTTCCCGCGCCATCGAGCTTGAAACCACCGACGGACGCGCCTGGCACAATCGCGGCCTGATCTACCAGCTGCGCAACCAGCATGCCCAGGCCATCGAAGACTTCTCCAAGGCAATCTCGCTGTCGTCGACCTCGCCGGAGCCCTATAACGGCCGCGGCCTTTCCTATGTCGCCTTGAACGACGATGAAAACGCCTTCGCCGATTTCAACCACGCCATTTCGCTGGATGGCAATGTGGCGGAATCCTGGGCCAACCAGGCGCTGGTCTATGAGCGTCGCGGCGAGATGGCCAAGGCCGCCAAGTCCTATGGCCATGCGGCCCGACTCGACCCGAAATACAAGCCCGCACTCGATGGCGTTGCCCGCACACGCGGCGCCAGCGCTTCCTGATCAAACGGGCATAAACAAAAAAGCCGGCAGGTTTGACACCTGCCGGCTTTTTTATGGAAAATGCTGAGGCCTCAATGGCTGTCGCGGCGTGCCTCTGGCGTGGCATCGCCCGCCCACAATTCCGCCTGCACCGCATTTTGAAATTCCATGACCTCACGCCGCATGGCGGCGTCCTCATAGCCAAGCGCCGTCAGACGTGCGGCCAGCTCGCGGCACTCCCTGCGCCAGAAATCATTCGCCTCCACACCATGCAGCCGGTCGAGCATGGTTGCACATCTTTTTACGTCGGCAATACGGTTCTTTGCCGGAAAGGCGATTACTTCTGAACTCGTTGTCACGCGGGCACCTTGCTCTTGCTGAGGAATCAATACCGACTTTTTAAAGGCGAGATGGTTAACGAAGTCTGCAGAGGGCGTAAGACAGCCGATAATGGCGGCAAGAGAACGATTTTACGCCTCTCAAAAGCAGGAAATCGCCTGGCAAGGCAGCCCCGATTTGGGGAAGTCATCGATTACCGAGGAATTTACCAATCAAGATTACCGAAATTTCATGCCGCAACCGTTAGAAGAAGTATATGTGTGTTGAAACAGCACCGGTCTCATCGTATATTTCTTGCAAAGAAGAAAAATGCCGCAGCGCAGTCAAAAATGGAGAAATCGTTCTCGGGAGGAGAGCACCATGTATGCACCTCGTGTTTTTTTCAGCATGATCGGTGCATTGCTTACCTTTGCGGTTGCGACATATTTCATCCACGGCTCGTTCTATACGGCATTCATCCAGACCCTCATCTGCGCGGTCATTCTGCAAGTCGGTTATTTTATTGGGATTCTTGTCCTGGTCGCCCGGGAAAAGCGGCGGATGCGCGAAACCTTCGCGCGGGACCGTGGCGCCGAGGCAATGCAGGCGGACGCCGTAAAAAGCCCGCCGCCGCACGGTGCAAAACTGACCGATATGTGAGCTTTCAAGCAGCTTCTTTTATTGCGTCGCAAAAAAATCGCTTGCATCCATACCCGTGACACTTTCTGCTGGCCAAATCCTGACGGTTGGTCAAAGCAGAAGGACAATACATGGTGAGCGGTTCACAGCCCATTTGCGTCATCATCGCTGCGAAAAATGCATCCGAAACGATCGATATCGCAATACGTTCCGCCCTCGTGGAGCCGGAGGTCGGCGAAGTCGTGGTGATCGACGATGGTTCCACCGACACGACGAGCGATGTGGCGCATGCAGCGGATGACGGCACGGGCCGTCTGCGGGTCGTGCGATTCGAGGTCAATCGAGGCCCTTCGGCTGCGCGCAACCACGCCATCTCGATTTCATCGGCGCCGCTCATCAGTATTCTCGACGCGGACGACTTCTTTTTCAGGGGCCGTTTCGCCGCCATGCTGGCCGATGACGAGTGGGATCTGGTGGCCGACAATATCGCCTTCATCCAGCAATCGGTCCCCGGCGCATCCTCCATGCAGCCGGCCCGTTTCGAACCGCAGGCACGGTTTCTCTCGCTCACGGAATTCGTGGAAGGCAATATTTCCAGGCCCGGCGTCGAACGCGGGGAAACCGGGTTTCTGAAGCCAATCATACGCCGCGCTTTTCTCGACAAACATGCGCTGCGTTACGATGACGGCCTGCGGCTCGGTGAAGATTACGAGCTTTACGTGCGGGCGCTGGCCGCCGGCGCGCGTTACAAGGTCATCCGCCATTGCGGTTACGGCGCGATCGTGCGCGGCAACTCGCTGAGCGGCCGCCATCGCACCGAAGATCTTCGCCGCTTATATGAGGCGGACAAGGCCATTCTCGCCGGCTGCCGGCTTTCGGCAGAGGAAACGGCGATCCTGCGCGAACATGAAAAACACATCCGCGCCAAATTCGAGCTTCGCCATTTTCTCGATGCGAAAAAGCAGAAGGGCATGGGCGGCGCGCTGAGCCATGCCCTTGCGCGGCTCCCCGCCCTGCCCGCCATCACGCGCGGCATCTGGAGCGACAAGACCGCCCGGTTCCGTAAATCGCCGCCGGTGCGGGATGTGCGTTATCTGCTGGACGGTACGCCGGTTTCGTAAGGGCAGATCCACTGCCGCAAGAACCGCGACAAGTCCGCCTTTCCAGCTTCCGTCATGCCGGTCCCCGGAACAAGCCCGAGGATGATCCGGCATCCAGCCACGGCGCGTCTGCGCCGTGAAAAGAGTCTTTCGCGATCAATGACTTGATCGCACTGGACCCCGGATCAAGTCCGGGGTGACGGCCTGCGGATTCTCTGCTTTTGCCAAACGCATAGGTGCCACTGCACTTTATCCGCGGCGCGAAAGCAAGCACCGCCGCGGACTATGTAGACCCTCAGAGATAATCCCGCTTCACCGTTTCCAGAACGGCGGCAAAGCGCTCCTTGCGCTCTTCCAGCCGGCCATCCGGGCTGAGACGCGGCTCCGCGCGGCTTGCCTGCCAGAGCGCCAGCGTGGAAGGCGCGGCCAGCACCTGCTTGGCCAATTTGCGCAATGACCGGGGCTGCGTTTCCTGCGGCCGCACCAGCACGTCCCCCTCATACGCCGGGCCCTCATGCGCCGGCCCCTCATGCGCCGGAACGGAACCGGTCTCGGCAATGACGGGGCCGGGCGGCGGCGGGAAGCTCATGCCCCAGAAGCGCGAGCCCTTTTTCGCCGCCTCGGCGCGGGTCGAAACCGGCACGTATCGCGGCTGATATTCGACACCCACGCTGCCGGCCCAGTCGCTCCATTTGAAGCTGTTGATCGACGGCGAGGTACTGACCGCGACCCATGGCACGCGGAAGGCATCGGCAAGGATTGCGCCGTGCATGGATTCGGCCACGATGAATTCCGATTGGGCGATGGCGCGGATCACCGCTTTCGCCTCGCCGCGCGGGTCGAGATAGGTCAGCCCCGCCGGTTCGCAGACGGTTTCCCACATGCCGAATTCCGCCGATTCCCAGTGCGGAACGAAGGTCTTCTTGTAGAGCTTCGGCAGGCCTTTGAAATCGGGCATCTCGGTGACCATGACGGCCGGGTCGACAATGCCCTTTTCGGGCGCGAGCCCCAGCTTGGCGGCGGTTTTTTCGCCGCGCACGCAGCGAATATCCCAGAACTCGGTGCTGGTATCCGGCACCGCGCCATAACCATAACCGCTGCCGATCACCAGCTTGCGCTGCTTTGCGGGCAAAAGAACATCGTTCAGCACGGTGCCGACGCCGACGAGCATGACGTCGTCATGCACATCGCGCAGGCCCGGAAGCAGAAAATCCCACAGCCACAGGTTGAGATCGTCACCGAAATTTCCGTGATGAGATTCCCAGTGGTAAGGTTTCATGAGGTCACTCCTGGGTGAAAAAACATATAAATTCTTGCGGGCGAGAATTCGCTCATCTGGAGCGGACGATTTTTCCAGCACCGAGTTCAAACGCGGCGCGCAGCAGTGCCGGATCGCGCATTGCCCATTTCAGGAGCAGCCCGAATTCGGGCGCCTTGCGCCGTTTCAGATTGCCCGCCTGGCTCCACAGCGCCTGTTTGCGCGCCGTGTTTTTATAGGAAGCGATGGAGGCGACATCGTCCGGCCTGCGTGAAAAACGCCCCTCCAGCGTATCGAGCGCCACCCAGGTATTGAACTGCTGGCGCAGGAATTCCGGCGAGGTATTGTCGATGCTGTGGAAGATATTGACGCCCATGCCGCGCATCGCGCCGGCGTCGTCACAGAGAAGCGTGCGCTTCGATGCGAGGATGGAATCGCAGAAAAACAGCACGTCTTCCGCCGCCAGACGAAGCGCCGGGTCGAAGCGGATTTTCTCAAAAAGAGGACGGCCGATCACCATGCAGGAGAGATGCAGGAAGCTCCAGTTGCGCAGCATCACACTTGCCAGATCCGGCAGTTCGATCACCAGCGGCTTCTCGGAAAGCCGTGCCGCACCCTCGTTCTTCTCCAGCTCAGAAATGGCGAAATGATAATAAAATTCGTCACTTGCCTGCATGGATGCCCAGTAGCACTCACCGCCATAGGTCTGAAGCGCAAAGGCCGCATTCTGCAGATGATCGGGTGTCCAGATATCGTCGGAATCAAGAAAGGCGACATAGTCGGTGCCGTCAGGCACATTGTCCAGACCGGTGTTGCGGGCGCCGCCCGGGCCGGCATTGGCCTGTTTAATGACGAGAATCCGGTCTTTCTCCCCCTGCGAAAGTTCCGCAAGTTCCTGATCGATCGGGTATGGCGATTCGTCATCGACGATGACAAGATCGAAATCCTGGTAAGTCTGCGCAAAAACCGATGCGAGTGCACGTCCCAAGACACCGTGCTGCTTTTGGTAGTAGGGAATGACGACAGTAAATCTTGCCATTGTTTCGCCCCTTGCGTTGATCAAGAAGTGTCGGGCCCGATCCTAAAAGCGGCCCCGATGGTATCGGCAACTCCCAACCGGCTTTCCTCCCGCCGGCCTCCAGAAACAGGATGCTTGTATGCCCCCAGCGCCAAATGTAAAGACCATCACCACGAATGTCGGCTGGAGCGTTTTATCAAAAACAGGGACATTCGGGCTTAAATTTGTCACGGTCCCAATTCTCGCAAGACTGCTTTCCCCGGAGGAATTCGGGGTGGTTGCGGTAGGACTAACGGTTGTACAGTTTCTGACGATGATCGCCGGCGCGGGGCTCACCTCCGCGCTCATCGTCGAAAAGGAAGAGGATATGGAAACGATCCATACCGTCTTCTGGGCCAATCTCGCCATCTCCTGTACCATGGCCGCCGTCCTCTACATCTTCGCGGAATTTTTCGGCGGGCTGCTGGGCGCGGTGGAAAGCGCTTACCTGCTGCGCATCATGGCGTTCCTCATTCCGCTGCAGCTTGCCGGCGATGTCGCCTATTCGCTGCTCGCCCGGCGCATGAATTTCAGCAAGGACGCGCTTTGGAGCATGGCGTCGGAAAGCATTGCGGCCATCGTCGCCGTCGCGCTCGCCTTCATGGGCTTCGGCGTCTGGGCGCTGATCATCCAGCTTTTTGCCGCAGCCCTCATTCGGCTTGTCGGGCTTTATGCCGTTTCGCGCTATTGCCCGCGCTTCGTCATGAAACCGCGCCGGCTGGTGCCGCTTCTCGGCTTCAGCTCGGGGCTGATGGGCTCGGAAATCGCCAATTTCGTCACCTTCCAGTCGCCGATGGTGGTCATTGCCCGGCATCTTGGGCTTGCGGATGCCGGCGCCTATTCCGCCTCCAACCGCTTTGCCAGCATTCCCAATCAGGTGGTTCTGTCGGCCGTCATGGGTGTCCTGTTTCCCGCCTTCAGCCGCATGATGGACGATCCGCAGCGCCGGCGCGATGCGCTGATGTTCAGCACGCAGGTGCTGACCGTGCTCCTGGCGCCGATGATGTTCGGCCTCTGGGCCGTGGCGGAGCCGGCCATGCTTGTCATCTTCGGGCAGAACTGGGCCTATGCCTGGCCGGTCCTCGGTCTGCTCGCCCTGTCGAAGGCCATTCTGACGCCATGCAGCACCTTCATCCCCTATCTGAAGGGGGCAGGTTACGGCCGCGTGCTGTTCTGGTCGGCAACGATCCGCGCCATCGTCACCACCGTCGCGGTCTGGCTTGCCGCGCTTTATGGCACCCTGATCGACGCGATGGTGTGGCTCTGCATCGTCAATGCGGTAACGCTGGTCGCCTATTCATGGGCCGTGTTCAAGGCAAGCGACACGCCATTTTTCCGTGGCCTCTATGTCAGCAGCCGGCCGATGATCGCGGCGCTGGTGATGGCCGTTTCGGTACGTTATCTGCTTCACCTTCTGGCTGAGCGCGTTCCCAATGCCACGCTTCAGGTCCTCATCGGCGCTGCCGTCGGCGGGCTCATCTATGCGGTGCTGATCCTGCTGACCGAACGGGCGCTGCTGGGGAAAATCCTGGGTATGGTAAAGTCGCGACGGATGCGCGAATCCGCAACCCAGGGTTAGGAAATTCATAAAAAAACGCGCCTCATTTCCGCCGTGAACCGGCTTTTCCGCGGTGATTTCATTCGCCGCGGCAAGGGCGTGCAGGTACGCTTTTTGCAGCGCAACATCACGACAAATGACAATTTCGCACGCTTCAGCGATTTTTAACGATGCGGGAATTTGTATAAAATAAAGTAATTTCAATTGGTTGATTTTTTATAGCCGCCGGAATGGCGTTAACGCCAGACATTCACCCGCAAAATCTAATCTTGTGTTTTTCCCGCGTCGCCACATTTTATCCCAAAGTCGAAACCAGACTTTCCAGTGCGGGCTTAAGTTCGCTCTGGTTGCAACGCGGCGTGGGTGGACGCCGCCCAATAGGGGTGACTGATGTGACTGTCGATCAGAACCTATCCTCCCGTATCAATTTGATGCGCATATTGCTGATCTCCGGGATCGTGTTCGTCCATGTGCCGCACGATGCCGAAACCAGCCCTTTTCTCGGCCTTTACGGTTTCTTCGACTGGCTGCGGGTTTTTCTGGGCGATGCGCTGTTTCGCATCGGCGTGCCCTGTCTCAGCGCCATTTCCGGCTATCTGCTGTTTCGCCGCGGCATGAGCGGTTTCGATTATCCGGCGACGATCCGTTCCAAGTCGAAAACCGTGCTGCTGCCTTTCCTTCTGTGGAATGGCGCGCTGTTTGCGGCCATATTGCTGATCCAGCTCTTCGATGTCGGCGTGGGGTATTTCCCCGATCTGTGGAACGCCAGCCCGCGTGAAATCATCAGCCATGGAACGGCGCTTGAGGAGCTGCCGGTGAATGTGCCGCTTTATTTCCTGCGCGACCTCTTCGTCTGCATCCTGCTGTCGCCGGTGCTCGCCTTTCTGATGCGCCGTTTCGCCCTGCCGACGCTCGCCATCCTGCTCTTCATCACCGCCATGCCTGACCTGACGATTTTCATCGTTCAGAAGAAATCCATTCTTTTCAGCTTCTCGCTCGGCATTGCGCTCGCGCTTCATCGTATCGACGTCAAGGCGCTCGACCCCTATGCCGTGCCGATCATGGCGTTGACCTTTGCCGCCTCGGCCATATTGGCGACGGGACTTTATTTCACCGGCCCGGAATTCACCTTCTGGCTCAACATGTCGCGCAATCTGCTTGCCGTCTTCGGCGCGCTCGGTTTCTGGGCGTCTTCCGCCCTGTTGATCCGCAGCCGGCTTGGCCAGCGGCTTGCCGAAACCGGCAGCCTGAGCTTCTGGATTTTTTGCGCCCACTATCCGCTGCTCGTGATCATGTGGATGGTGTGGAACAAGGGCGGGCCGGATTTCTACCCTGCTTTTTATATCAGCGCCACGCTTTCCGCCTTCGTCATTCTGGTGATCAGCAATGCCCAGACCCGCAAATACCTGCCGGCCGTCTATGCCGTGCTGACCGGAAGCCGCAGCGGCAAAGGCAAGACGAAGGCCGACTTTGCGGCAAAACGGGCCGCCATGATCGGCCCGCCGACATCCGAAACGCTTTATTCGCAACGACAGAGGTGAACCAATGACAACATTTGTCACCCGCGTTCAGGCACGCATTCTTCTCGCCGCGGCCCTTCTGGCCGCTCCCTTCGCGACACCGGGCCAGGCGCAGGAAGGCAATGGCGCATCCTTCATCGAGAACTTCGATTCCATGGATAGAAGCTTCTGGTACGTTTCCGACGGCTGGAACAATGGCGCGCATCAAAACTGCACCTGGTCGAAGAAACTGGCGACGGTGGAAAACGGCCAGCTGACACTCGGTTTCGAAGAAGCCAAGGCCGGCGACCGCAAATTCGCCTGCGGTGAAATCCAGACCAAGGGGCGTTATCGCTACGGCACCTATGAAGCACGCATGAAGGCCGCCACCGGCTCAGGCCTGAACTCGGCCTTCTTTACCTATATCGGCCCGACCGACAAGAAGCCGCACGATGAAATCGACTTCGAGGTTCTGGGCAAGAACACCGACAAGGTGCAGCTGAACCAGTATATTTCCGCCAAGGGCGGCAATGAGAAGCTGGTGCCGGTGGAAGGCGGAGCCGATGCCGGCTTCAACGATTACGCCTTCGTCTGGGAGCCGCAGCGCCTGCGTTATTACGTCAACGGCAAGCTCGTCCATGAAGTGACCGACGAGTCGAAAATCCCTCAGAATGCCCAGAAGATTTTCTTCAGCCTGTGGGGCACCGACACGCTGAAGGACTGGATGGGCGCCTTTTCCTATTCCGGCGCGACGCAAATGATCGTTGACCGGTTTGCCTTCACGGCGCTCGGCGACAAATGCCAGTTCCCGGAATCCATTGCCTGCCCCCTCAACTGATTTTTTTGAACCAAACCGTCATCCGCGGCGTCTCTGACGCATGAACCAACCGGACCCTTGCATGACCCATGTTCTATATCTCGCGCATGATCTGTCGGACCCCGCCATTCGCCGGCGGGTGCTGACCCTGCTTGCGGGTGGGGCGCGGGTGACGCTGGCGGGCTTCCGGCGCGGACAGAACCGGCTGGCAGAGATCGAAGGCGTCGTACCCGTCGTGCTCGGAGAAACCGCCGACGGCCAGTTTCTGCAGCGCATGGCGGCGGTGGCGAAAGCCAGCCTTTCGCTCGGCAAGACATTGAGCCGCATCCCCGCCCCTGATGTCATTCTTGCCAGAAATCTGGAAATGCTGGCGCTGGCAAAGCGGGCCATGTCGATCTATGCCGGGCAGCCGGCGCTGGTTTACGAGTGTCTCGACATTCACCGCCTGCTTCTCAATACGGGCAAGCCCGGACAGCTGCTGAATGCCGCGCAGCGTTATTTCGCACGCGACGCCAAGCTGCTTATCACCAGCTCTCCGGCCTTCGTGGAGCATTATTTCAAGCCCGTGTCGGGCCTCGACCTTCCCGTCCTGCTGCAGGAAAACAAGGTGCTGGCGCTCGACGCCACCGTTGCCGCCACACCGCAGCCACGCGCGCCCGCCCCCGGCGAGCCGTGGAAAATTGGCTGGTTCGGCGCGCTTCGCTGCCGCAAGTCGCTCGAGATTCTCGCCGAATTTGCCCGTCGAATGGAGGGCAAGGTCGAAATCATCCTGCGCGGCCGGCCGGCCTATTCGGAATTTGCCGATTTCGACGGCTTAGTGGCCGCCGCCCCGCATGTGCATTTCCATGGGCCTTACAAGAACCCCGAAGACCTTGCCGCCATCTATAACGAGGTGCAGTTCACCTGGGCGATAGACTTTTTCGAGGAAGGCCAGAATTCCAGCTGGCTGCTGCCCAACCGGCTTTACGAAGGCTGCCTTTATGGCGCCCTGCCGATTGCGCTTGCCGGCACGGAAACCGCCCGCTTCATCGAAAAGCGCGATATCGGCTTCGTCCTGCAAAATGCGGGCGCTGACGATCTCACCGCGCTGTTTAGCCGGATGAACCCGCAAACCTATGCGGACGCCTTCAACACCCTCTCGGCACTCGACAGGAAACAATGGCTGACCGACCGCGACGATTGCCGTCTGCTGGTGCAGCAATTGTCCTCTCTCGCCAAATCCGCTTCCGGCCATGCCCGCGAAGCGCAGTTTTCACCCGTGTAGTGCGTAGGGGGCAAATCATGGAAGGTCTTGGTCATTCCGGCATCAGAACGCTGATCGTCATTCCCTGCCTCAATGAGGCGAAGACGATCGAGGGGCTGCTTGTCAAATTCACCGGTGCGATGCAGGGGCGTCTCTTCCGCATCGTGGTTGCCGATGGCGGCAGCACGGACGGAACCCGCGATATCGTGACCGCCTTCGCCGCGAAGGATGACCGCGTGACGCTTCTTCCCAATCCGAAGCGCATCCAGAGCGCCGGCATCAACCTTGCCGTCGCCACCTTCGGCGAGGATTTCGATTACCTCATCCGCATCGACGCCCATGGCGATTATCCCGATGATTATTGCCAGCGGCTGATCGAGGATGCGGAGCGCATCGGTGCGGATTCCGTCGTCGTCGCCATGGATACGGTCGGCCACGGTCTGTTTCAGAAGGCGACGGCCATCGCCCAGAATTCCAAGCTCGGCAATGGCGGCTCCAAGCACCGCGAAGGCGCGAAAGGCCACTGGATAGACCATGGCCACCACGCGCTGATGCGGATCGCCGCTTTCGACGCGGTCGGCGGTTATGATGAGAGCTTCAGCCATAATGAGGATGCCGAGCTGGATTTCCGGCTGCGCAAATCCGGTTTCCGCATCTGGATGACCGACAAGACCCGCATGACCTATTATCCGCGCGCCAGCGTCATGCCGCTGTTCAGGCAATATCTCGCCTATGGCCGCGGCCGGGCGAAGAACCTCCTGAAACATCGCTCGATCCCGAAAATCCGCCAGATGATCCCGCTCGCCGTGCTGCCGGTTTTCATCCTCGCGCTGCTGTCGCTCGTGCATTGGGCGGCACTTATTCCGCTTGGCCTCTGGATCGCCGCATGTGTGGGTTATGGCTTGTGGATGGCAATAGGTCAGAAAAACCCATACGGCCCGCTCGCCGCCTTTTCGGCGATGGTGATGCATCTGGCCTGGTCCACCGGCTTCTGGCTGGAACTCCTGAAATTCCGGGGAAGAAAGGCTGTCTCATGACCGACAACACCGTCACCCGCACCGATGATTCGAAAACCGTCGATATCGGCATCTGCACCTACAGACGCCCCGCGCTCGTCGCCACACTTCTGTCACTCTTCGAGCTGGACGTGCCGGAAGGCGTGAAAGTTCGGCTGATCGTTGCGGATAATGACGAGGAGCCGAGCGCCAAGGCCAGTGTGGACCGCCTGCGCGAAACAGCACCCTTCGAGATTACCTATGTGCATTGCCCGAAATCGAATATTTCGATTGCCCGCAATGCCTGCCTGTCAGAATGCAGGGCGGATTATCTGGCCTTCATCGACGATGACGAGACCGCCCCGCCGCACTGGCTCTCCGCCCTTCTGGAAAAGGCCGACGAGACCGGCGCGGAAGCCGTTCTCGGCCCCGTTACGGCGGTTTACCGGGACAATGCGCCGGGCTGGATGAAACGCGGCGATTTCCACTCGACCGTTCCGGTCTGGGTCAATGGCGAGATCATCACCGGCTATACCTGCAACACATTGCTCAAGATGGATGCGCCCTCGGTGAAGGGCCGGCGCTTCGCGCTGGCGCTCGGCCAGAGCGGCGGCGAAGACACCCATTTCTTCTCGCATCTTCACGCCGCCGGTGGGCGTATCGTCTTTGCGGAAGATGCCATGCTGTCCGAACCGGTGCCGGAGAATCGTGCAAGCTTCATGTGGCTTGCCAAACGCCGCTTCCGCTCCGGCCAGACCCACGGCCGCGTGCTGGCGGACAGGAAACCCGGTATACGCCGCGTGGTGCAGGTGATGAAAGCGGGATCGAAAGTGCTGTATTGCGCCGTCTTCGCCGCCTTGAACGGTTTCAACGCCGTGCGCCGCAACCGTTATGCGCTGCGCGGTGCATTGCATATGGGCTCGATGAGCGGCGCTTTCGGCGTGCGTGAAATCCGCCAGTATGGCGCGGTGGAGGCAACCTGATGGAAAACCTTGCCTTGCCGCCCGATATCAGCTTCGTCATCGCCGCCTATAATGCCGCCGATACGATTGAAGCCGCCATTCAAAGCGCGCTCGACCAACAGGGTGTGACGCTGGAGGTTATCGTCGTCGACGACCGTTCTGCAGATGACACCATTGCGCTCGTGGAAGGTATCGCCATCGTCGATCCGCGCGTCCGCCTGCTTGCTCTTGCCGAAAACCTCGGTCCGGGCGGTGCACGCAATGCCGGCATCGAAGCCGCGACCGGACGCTGGATCGCCGTGCTCGATTCCGACGATGTCACTCGCCCGGAACGCTCCGCCTGCATGATGTGCCGGGCGGAAGCCGCCAATGCGGCGATTGCGGTCGATAATCTCGATGTCGTTTATACCGACGGCAGGCCCATGGAGACGATGTTTCCGGAAGAATTTCTGGAGGAACGGCCGGTTCTCACGCTGGAGGACTTCATTTCCTCCAACATTCTTTTCCGCGCCACCTTCAACTTCGGCTATATGAAACCGATGTTCCGGCGCGATTTCCTCAATGTCGAGGGACTACGCTTCCGCGAGGATATCCGCATCGGCGAGGATTATATCCTGCTCGCCTCGGCGCTCGCCGCCGGCGGTCTTTGCGTCATCGAACCGAAGCCGGGTTATGTCTACAATATCCGCGAGGGCTCGATTTCGCGCGTGCTCGAACTTCATCATGTCGAAGCGATGATGCGGGCGGATCAGGAATTCCTGAGCCATTACACTTTGCTGCCTGCCGCCATGGATGCGCAGCAGGCGAGAGCCCGCAGCCTGCGGCTAGCGCATAATTTTTTGACATTGGTGGAAAACATCAAGAGCCGCTCGGTACTGGGCGCCTTGAAGACCACGATAAGGGATCCTGCCGTGCTGGGGCACTTAAGAATGCCGATAGCGGTGCGGCTGAGGAGGCTGCGGGACGCCATGTTTGCGCCCGCAGCGAATACTGGGGTGAAAAGACAGATTTCGTGAAATTGACGCGTGGACGAAATCTGCGCGGGGACTGGGGACAGATCAAACCTTGATGAAGGAGAACGCGATGGACCTGAACAAAACTGTCAGAAAAGCCGTCATTCCCGTAGCCGGCAACGGCACGCGGTTTTTGCCCGCCACCAAGGCGATGCCGAAGGAAATGCTGACGATTGTCGACCGTCCGGTCGTGCAATATGCCGTTGACGAGGCCATGCAGGCCGGTATCGAACACATTATTTTCGTGACGAGCCGCAACAAGACCGCCATCGAAGACTATTTCGACAGCGCGCCGGAACTCATCAACACGCTCACCCGCTCCGGCAAGACCGTGCAGGTGCTGCAGCTTGAAAAGATGCTGCCGGTTGCCGGCACCGTCAGCTATACGCGCCAGCAGGTGCCGCTCGGTCTCGGCCACGCCGTCTGGTGCGCGCGCGAACTGGTGGGCAAGGAGCCTTTCGCCCTGCTGCTGCCTGATATGGTTTCCTATGGCGCACGCGGCTGCATCGCTGGCCTGATGGAGCTTTATGACGAAGTCGGCGGCAATATTCTCGGCGTCGAGGAGTGCCTGCCGGAAGAAGTCTCGTCCTATGGTGTCGTCGGCGTCGGTCAGAAGGTCAATCATGGCTTCGCCGTCACTGAAATGGTCGAGAAGCCGGAACCATCCAAGGCGCCTTCGAATTATTACCTGAACGGTCGTTACATCCTGCAGCCGGAAATCTTCGATATTCTCGCCAGGCAGGAGCGCGGCGCGGGCAATGAAATCCAGCTGACCGACGGCATGAAGCGGCTTGCCGAAAAGCAGTCTTTCCATGCGCAGAAATATAGCGGCCGCACCTTCGACTGCGGCAGCAAGCAGGGCTTCATCGCCGCCAACGTCGCCTTCTCGCTGCTGCGCGCGGACATGGAAGCCCAGGTTCTCGCTTCGGTGAAGGAACTGGTGGCGAACCACGAAAGCCGCGTCCAGGCGGCCTGACTTTAATCGCGCCGCCGGGGGAGGCGGCCGGCGCACCAATAACGGGAGGCGGGAAGGCGAGCATTTGTTCGGCTTCCCGCGTACCATTTTAATTCACAAGGTAGGTCCATGCACCACAAGACCTTTAAATCCAATATCGGTTTTCCGGAGTCCGGCAAGGATTCCGACACGTTCATCGACCTCGACCGCCTGTGGGCCGCCGTGGTGCGTCGCGCCAATGTCATTGCCGCCTCCGTCATTGCCGCCGTGGTTCTGGCCGGCCTTTATCTGGTGCTTGCGACCCCCGTTTACACCGCGATGACGCAGGTGCTGCTCGATGAAAGCCTTTCCCGTTATGCGGAAGAGGAATCGCCGGTGCCCGCCGCGCAGATCGTCGACAACCGCATCGCCAGCGCCGTGGAAATTCTGAAATCCAAGGAAATGGCGCTAACGGTGGTCGACAAGGCCAGGCTCGATGAGAACGACACCATCGTCAATCCGCCGATGTCGCCGGTCGAACTCGTCAAATCCTCCGTGCGCGGCATTCTCGATCTCGTCCTGCCGGGCGATCCGCCGGTCTCCGAAGCCGCAATCCGCGCCGGACGCCGCGAAAAGGCCGCCGCCGTGCTGCAGCAGTCGCTGACGGTGGAACGTGTCGGCCGCAGTTCGGTCATCGCCATCTCCACCCGCTCGACCGACCGCCAGCTTGCCGCGCAGATCGCCAAGACCTATGCGCAGGCCTATCTCACCGAACAGCTGAACGCCAATTTCGACGCCAGCGAGCGCGCCTCGGTATGGTTGCAGGAACGCATGACGGACCTGAACCAGCGCGCCCAGGCGGCTGAACTGGCGGTGCAGAAATTCAAGTCGGACAACAACATCGTCTCCTCGCGCGGCGAGCTGATGTCCGAAGGCCAGCTTGCCGACCTGAACGGCCAGCTTATCGCCGCGCAGGCCGATGCCGCGACGGCCTCTGCCCGTTACAACCAGTATAAATCGATCATCGACCGGGGACCGGATGCGGCCGTCGACAATGCCGTGGTTTCGGCCCGCGACACCGATAACTCGGTCATTCAGGATCTGCGCAAACGCTACATCACCATCTCCGACCGGCAGCAGGGCATCGTCCAGCAATTCGGCGCCGACCACCCGCAGGCGGTTGCGCTGGACGCCGAGAAGAAAGAGGTTTCGCGGCAGATCTATCAGGAACTGCAGCAGCTTACCGGCAGCCTGAAGAACGAATACGACGTCACAAATTCCCGCGTACAGTCGCTGCGCGACAATATCGACCGGGTGGCAGGCCGCAATTCCGAAGCCAACATCACCATGGTCCAGCTGCGCGAACTCGAGCAGCGGGCGACGGCGTTGCGCACCCTCTACCAGTCCTATCTCGGTCGCTTCGAGGAGGCTTCCCAGAAGCAGTCGCTGCCCATCGCCAAGGCGCGCATCATCTCCGAAGCGGGCCTGCCGACATCGCCTTCCAGCCCGAAAAAGACCATGACCATGGCGCTTTCGGTCGTTCTCGGCCTGATGCTCGGCGGCGGTATCGCAGCGCTTCTCGAATTCCGGGATCGTTTCTTCCACACCGGCAATGACGTGCGTGACAATCTGCGCATGCGTTTTCTAGGTTACCTGCCCTTCATCGGTGAAAGGGGCGTGGAAAACGCCAAGGCGGGCAACAGCGCCGCCACCCCCGGCAGCGAGAACGCCACGCTTGACGAAAGCGGACAGGTCTCGTTCCAGAAAATGCTGCGCCTTGCCGTCGACAGCCCGCGCTCCAGCTTTGCGGAAACGCTGCGCAACGTGAAACTCACGGCAGATGTCGTCATTCAGGAACGCCAGTGCCGGGTCATCGGCGTCATTTCCTGCCTGCCGAACGAAGGCAAGTCGGTCGTGGCGCTCAATCTCGCCGGGCTGATCGCCTCCACCGGCAAGCGCACGCTGGTGGTGGATGCGGATATCCGCAATCCCGGCCTCAGCCGCATGCTGACGACACGGCAATCCGCCGGTCTGGTGGAGGTCGTCCTCGACGAAATCCCTTGGACGCAGGCGGTGAAGGTGGATACGCGCACGAAAATGGGCATCCTGCCGGTTTCGACCAGCAACCAGTTCGCCCATTCGAGCGAGCTGCTGTCTTCCTCCGGCATGCGCAAATTCATCGACTCCGCTCGCGAGGCCTGCGACTACATCATCGTCGACCTTGCACCGGTGGTTCCCGTCATCGACGCCAAGGCCTTTGCGCCGCAGGTGGACGGTTTCGTCTTCGTCACCGAATGGGGCAAGACGCCGATCCAGATGGTGCAGAACCTGATGGCCAACGAGCCGCAGATCGCCAACAAGACGCTCGGCATCGTGCTGAACAAGACCGACATGACGGAATTGCAGCGTTATGCCGGCCCCGGCGGTTCGGAGCATTATCACGAGAAATTCTCGGCCTATTACGGCGACGCGAAGCCGCCGGTAAAGGAAGATGCGTAATGGTGGAGATTTAACAGGCAGGTTGCATCCACACTCCGTCACCCCGGCCCCGGAGCCGGGGTCCAGCCAGCCCAAGTCCTTGGGCGGAAAAGAAGTCTTGGCGCCGCGCAGACGCGCGGCGGCTGGATGCCGGATCTAGTCCGGCATGACGGAAGAATCACAAATTCCCCCATTCCACCCATGGCATTACCCGCCGAAATTGCGCATTGATGGCGTGAAGCTAAAATCGCAAGCAGGATCAGTCCCATGCCATCACCCATCGCCTTTGTTTCACGGATGAATGCGGAAACGGAAACCGTCTGGAAACAGGTGCTGCGCGCCGCCATGCCGCAGGAGGACATCCTCTCCTTCTCCGAATTGACGGACGAGCAGCGACGGGCAGTGGACTTTGCCATCGTCGCCAATCCCGATCCCGCCGATATCGCCGCTCTTCAGGGCCTCAAATGGATCCACAGCCTGTGGGCGGGTGTCGAGCGGCTGGTGCTGGAGCTGGGCGACAAGGCTCCCCCATCGTTCGGCTGAAGGACCCGGAGCTTTCGCGCGTGATGGCCGAAGCCGTGCTGGCATGGACCTACTACCTGCAGCGCGACATGCCCGCCTATCGCGAAAACCAAAAAAAGGCGCTCTGGCAGGAGCTGGACTACCGCCACCCCGGCGAGATGACCGTCGGTCTCCTCGGCCTCGGGGCGCTCGGCACGGCTGCGGCGGAGCGCCTCATCCATGCGGGTTTCAACGTCGCCGGCTGGAGCCGCTCGGCCAAGGCGATAGAGGGCGTGGAAACGCTGACCGGCTATGACGGGCTGCAGGCATTGCTGGAAAAAAGCGACATTCTCGTCTGCCTCGTGCCGCTTACCGATGCGACGCGCGGTCTTCTCGATGCCGACCGTCTCACCGCAATGAAACAGGGCGCGGCGCTCATCAATTTCGCCCGCGGCGCGGTCATCGTCGCCGATGACCTGATTGCGGCGCTTGATTCCGGCAGGCTTTCGCATGCCGTTCTCGATGTCTTCGAGCAGGAGCCGTTGCCCGCCGCTTCCGCCTTCTGGCAACACCCAAAAGTTACGGTTCTGCCGCATATTTCCGCGCCGACAAGCCGGGAAAGTTCGGCCCGGATCGTCGCCGGCAATGTCCGCACATGGCGGGAAACGGGCGGGCTGCCGGAGACGGTCGACATGGCCCGCGGTTACTGAGCCGGCGGCAAGGCGGCCTATTCGGCCGCCACCGACTTGCCCGTATGGGCCTGTTCAACGGCGGAGACGATCTGCTGTTCGTCATAGGGCTTGGTCAAGAGAACCGCGCTTGCCGGCGCTCCTTCCGGCAAATGGCTGTCTCCCGTCGCAAACACAATGGCAAGCCCCGGCTTGCGGCGCAGAGCCTCCACCGCCAGTTCGCCGCCCTTCATGTCGGGCAGGCCGATGTCGGTGACGAGAACATCGATCTGATCCGCTTCGATAGCCTTCAGCGCCTGCGCCGCATTTCCCGCCTCGACGACGGCAAAGCCGCTCTCCGACAGCATCTCCGTCGAATTCATCCGGATCAACTCGTCATCCTCGACCAGAAGAACGCGTATGGACCGGTTTTGATTTTCGGCTGCCCTGACCGGTTCGGAAAGTTTCGAAGAACCCGGCGCAGATGTCGGCCGCGCTCTCGACAACGAAACCTGCTTGCGGTTGGCGATGACGTGGCGAATGCGCCGCGCCAGCGCTTCGCGCGTATAGGGTTTGGAAAGCAGCTCCACCCCGGCATCCAGCTTGCCGCCATGCACGATGGAGTTTTCAGTATAACCCGAGGTGAAGAGAACGGCGAGATTGGGCAGCCGTTCCTGCGCGCGGCGCGCCATTTCCCGGCTTTTCAGCGGTCCGGGCATTACCACGTCGGTGAAGATGACATCGATCGGAATGCCGCTTTCCACCACCGTCAAACCGGCCTGCGCATCGCGGGCGGTCAGCACGCGGTAACCGAGATCGCTCAAGGTCTCGACGACGGTGTTGCGCACTTCCTCGTCATCTTCCACCACAAGAATGGTTTCCGTGCCGCCCTCCACGGGGCCGGTCGGCATCACCACTTCCCTGTCCTCATCGGCGGCGGAGCGCGGCAGATACATCTTCACCGTCGTACCCTGCCCCACCTCGCTATAGATGTTGACGTGGCCGCTGGACTGTTTCGCAAAACCATAAACCATCGAAAGCCCGAGGCCGGTGCCCTTGCCTTCCGGTTTTGTCGAGAAGAACGGCTCGAAGACCTTTTCGAGAATCTCCGGCGACATGCCAGAGCCGGTATCGGTGACGGCGAGCATCACATATTGCCCCGCCGAAACTTCCGAGTGCTTGCGGGCATAATCGCGGTCGAGAACCGCATTTCCGACCTCGATGGTCAGCTTGCCCTGCCCTTCCATGGCGTCGCGCGCATTGATGGCCAGATTGAGAAGAGCGTTTTCCACCTGGTTGGGGTCGGCATAGGTGTTCCAGAGACCGCCCGAGGTGATGACCTCCACCTCGATCGCCTCGCCGAGCGAGCGGCGAAGCAGATCGTCCATGCCGGTTACGAAACGGGCGATATTGATGACGCGCGGCTCCAGCGCCTGGCGGCGGCCGAAGGCCAGAAGCTGGCTGGCCAGCTTTGCGCCGCGATGAACGCCGGCAAGCGCATTTTCCAGCCGCCGCTCCGCACGTTCATTGCCGATCACATCCTTTGACAGCAATTGCAGATTGCCGGCGATCACCTGTAGCAGATTGTTGAAATCATGCGCCACGCCGCCGGTGAGCTGGCCGATGGATTCCATTTTCTGCGCCTGCTGCAGCGCCTTTTCGGTCTGGCGGCGCTCGGCCATTTCCGCCTCGACACGCGCCTCGAGGCTCTCGTTCAATTGCCGAAGCTGCTCTTCCGCCCGGATGCGGTGGCGAATTTCGCGTTCGAGATTGCTCGCATGTTCCTTAAGGGTGTTTTCGGCCCGCCGCTGCTCGGTGACATCCGTATGGACGCCGACCCATTCGGCGATGGCGCCGGCCTTGTCGAAAATCGGCACGCCACGGATCGCGAACGTGCGGTAGACGCCGTCATGGCGGCGCACCCGATGTTCCCAGATATAGGTCGACTTTTCCGCGACCGCCTTGTTCCAGCTGTCGACAGACCCCTGCCTGTCGTCGGGATGGACCGCATCCGCCCAGCCAAAACCCCGATATTCTTCCGGAGTCTGGCCCGTCAAGGCGCTCCAGGCGGGTTGTTCGCCCAGCATCATTCCTTCGGCGCTGTTGGTCCACAGCACGCCGTGCACGGCATCCACCGCAGCACGGAAACGATTGTTGCTGATGAGGATTTCCCGCTCCGAGCGCTTGCGCTCCTCGATATCGATGATCAGCACATAGATGCCGTCGATGGAGCCATCGGCAATGTAACGCGGAACATAGCGGATTTCGGCGGCGCGCGTGCTGCCGTCCGGTCTGCTGATCACGGTATCCGAAACAATCTTCTCGCCGTTGAGTGCGCGGTCGAGATAGGCCCTGCGGGCCTCGAAAAACGCCTCGCCGACGATTTCGGGAACGCTGCGGCCGATCACGTCCTCGGCGCGGCGGCCGAACCATTCCAGATAGCCGTCATTGGCGAATTTATAAACGTAATCACGGTCGACATATCCGACCAGAATGGGCAGGGCATTGGTAAGCCGGCTCAGTTCCTTGCGGCTCTGCTCCAGCGCCTCCACGGCCTTCACCTTGTCGGTATTTTCAAGCACGGTGCATAAAACGCCGTCTACGGTGCCGCCCTCATTATAGATCGGCGTGTAGAACAGATCGAAGATCACCTCTTCCGGCAGGCCATGCCGCATCAGCGTCATCGGCTGGTCGCGATAGGCCATGACCTCACCGCGAAAACCGGCTTCGAGGATGCGGCTGTTCCAGTCCCATATTTCCGGCCAGATGCCGGGCACGGTTCCGCCCAGCGCCCGCGGGTGATAATTGCCGGCGATCTCCGCATAGCCGTCATTATAGATCATCACATGATCCCTGCCCCACATCAGCACCTGCGGAATGGGGGAATTGACGACGGAATTGGCTTTTTGCCTCAGATTTTGCGGCCATTCGCAAATAGGACCGAGCGATGTCTTCGACCAGTCGAAGCGGCGCACAAGCTCACCCGTTTCACCGCCACCGATCGGCCATACCGGCGCAGCACCAAGATTGGTCATTCAACATCACCACAAAAACCGAGAGAAAATCTCCCGTAATACAGAACAGGATAAAAGTCCAAGAAAACAGAAACTTCCGCTTATTGTTCCCAAGCTTTTCAGAAAATTGAAAAAGTTCCATCACGGCGTAAATGTCGCAAGGCGAGTGCTAAACCATCAGACATTTCAGGACCTTCGTGCGAGAAATTTCTCCAATATATCCCTGCGACCCCGCCTTCGTTTGACAATTGGCATCCTCAATACGCCAGAAATTGCCGCAAACGGGATGGCGACAAAGGAATTATTAAGCCTCAATAAGGGTGCTGGCGGTCGCGGTGCCGTCAGCGCCCGGGTCTTCGCCACACCGCGACCAGAGGGAACAACAATGAAAATACTTTTGGGTGCCACAATTCTTTCCGCCGGCTTCGCCTTTTCAGGCGGCGCAGCCTATGCTGCCGACTGCGGAAACGTGACAATCGCCAGCATGAACTGGCAATCCGCCGAAGTTGCCGCGAACCTGGACAAGTTCATTCTTGAAAAGGGCTATGGGTGCTCCGCCGAAATCGTGACCGGCGACACCGTGCCGACACTGACCTCCATGGCCGAAAAAGGCCAGCCGGATATCGCGCCCGAGGCCTGGGTCAGCCTGCAGCCGGAAATCGTCAAGCAGGGTCTTGAAGGCGGCAAAGTGGTCGCGGCCGCAAAAATCCTTTCCGATGGCGCTGTTCAGGGCTGGTGGATTCCGAAATACCTCGCCGAGGCCAACCCCGATCTCAAGACCATTCCGGATCTCTTCAAACACCCCGAACTCTTCCCCTCGCCGGAAGACAAGTCCAAGGGCGCCGTGTTCAACGGCCCGCAGGGCTGGGGCGGCACTGTCGTCACCGCGCAGCTTTTCAAGGCTTTCGGCGGCGAAAAGGCGGGCTTCACCCTCGTCGACACCGGCTCCGCCGCAGGTCTCGACGGTTCCATCGCCAAGGCTTACGAAGCCAAGCAGCCATGGGTCGGCTATTATTGGGCGCCCACCTCGCTGCTCGGCAAATACGAGATGGTAAAGCTCGAATTCGGCACCAACTATGACGCGGCCGAATGGAAGCGTTGCACCTCGGTTGCCGATTGTCCGGACCCGAAGCCGAACGCATGGCAGGTGGACGACGTGCAGACGCTGGTCAGCAAGTCCTTTGCCGACCGTGCCGGCCCCGCCATGGACTATCTGAACAAGCGCGCCTGGACCAACGCGACCGTTAACAAGCTGATCGCCTGGATGACGGATAACCAGGCGACCGGCGAAGATGGCGCCAAGCAGTTCCTGAAGGAAAACGAAGCTCTCTGGAAGGGCTGGGTTTCTCCCGAGGTCGCGGAAAAGGTCAAGGCCGCCCTTTAACAGCCGGTCCTTACATATCTGCCCGGCAACCGGCGTCCGCCAGCGGCGACGCCGCGCCCGCACCGGCCCTGGAATGCCTCCCGGCTTTCCGGTGACGATGCGCCGGTTCAACAGAGCGTTCCGCCCTGCATCCAGAAGGATGCGCGGCGCTCTGACGATTTTACTCCCGGAGCGCGGAGGATATCGATCCCCGCCTCCGGTTCGTCATGGAGAACAGGATATGGAATGGCTTTTCAAATTTCCGACCATGAATGACGATGCTCTGCGCGCGCTAGAAAAAGTCATCGACGAGGGGTTCCGGGCTTTCACCCGAACCTATGGCGGCGCAATCGAAGGGTTGTTTACCCCCCTTCAGAGCTTCCTCATCTGGGCGGAAAGGCTTTTGATCGGCGCACCCTGGCCGGTCGTTATTCTTATTGTCGGCGCGCTCGCCTGGTTCGGCAGCCGCAGCGCCACCATTGTTTCGCTCTGTTGCGGCATTCTCTTCGCCATCGGCTGGTTCGGCATGTGGGAAGACACGATGAAGACGGTCTCGATGATCTTCGTCTGCGCCGTGCTGTCCATCGTCGTCGGCCTGCCCATCGGCATCGCCATGGCGCGCTCCAACCGCCTGCAGAGCGTGGTCAATCCCGTTCTCGACGTGATGCAGACGATGCCGAGTTTCGTCTACCTCATTCCCGTCGTCATGCTGCTCGGCATCGGCCGCGTGCCCGGCGTCATCGCCGTCGTCATCTATGCCATTCCGCCGATGATCCGGCTTACCAACCTCGGCATCCGCATGGTCGACCGCGACGTGCTGGAGGCCGCCGACGCCTTCGGCTCTTCCAAGCGCCAGAAGCTTTTCAAGGTGCAGCTGCCGCTCGCACTGCCCACCATCATGGCCGGCATAAACCAGACCATCATGATGGCGCTCGCCATGGTCGTCATCGCCTCCATGATCGGCGTTCAGGGCCTCGGTCAGCCGGTGCTGAAGGCCATCGCCAACCAGTATTTCACGCTCGGCGTGTTTAACGGGCTTGCCATCGTCGGCATCGCCATCATCTTCGACCGCATCAGCCAGGCCTATGGCCTTCGCCTGCAAAAACACCGGGAAGTGGCGCATGGCTAGTCAATCGATCGAAATTCGCAGCCTCTACAAGATTTTCGGCCCCAAGGCGGGAGACTATGTCGAACCCGTCAAGGCCGGCATGTCCAAGTCCGATCTCAACGCCAAACATGGCCATGTGCTCGGCCTGCGTGATATCAACATCACCATGCCGGGCGGGCAGATCACCGTTATCATGGGCCTTTCCGGCTCGGGCAAATCGACGCTGATCCGCCACGTCAACCGGCTGATCGACCCGACAGCCGGCGAAATCCTCTATGGCGGCACGGACGTGTGTCGCCTCAACGAAGCGGATCTGCTGGAATTCCGCCGCCACAAGACGGCGATGGTGTTCCAGAAATTCGGGCTGCTGCCGCACCGCAACGTGCTGCAAAACGTCGTCTATGGCCTCGAGGTGCAGGGCGTCGACAAACGCGAGCGCGAAGAAAGGGCAGAGGTCTGGATCAGGCGCGTGGGGCTGGAAGGTTTCTCCAACCATTATCCCAACCAGCTCTCCGGCGGCATGCAGCAGCGCGTCGGCCTCGCCCGCGCGCTCACCAACAATGCCGAAATCCTTTTGATGGATGAAGCTTATTCGGCGCTCGATCCACTCATCCGCGTCGATATGCAGACGGTGCTGCTGGAACTGCAGAAAGAACTGAAGAAGACCGTGGTCTTCATCACCCACGATCTCGACGAAGCGCTGCGGCTCGGCGACAAGATCGCCATCCTGCGCGATGGCGAAATCATCCAGCAGGGCACGGCGGCCGAAATCGTCATGTCGCCCGCCGACAGCTATATCGAGGCCTTCGTGGAAGAGGTCAATCGAGGCCGCGTCATTCGCCTTGGCGCCGTGGTGCAGCCGGAATTTGCCGGCCAGTCCCGCCTTCAGCTCGATGCGGACATGACGGTTGAAGAAGGCCTGCGCGCCCTCGTCCGGGAAAATGTCGGCAGCGCCACGGTCGTCGGAGAAAACGGCAAGGCGCTTGGTGCAATCACCACCGATGCCATCATGCGCTGCCTCGTCAGGACCGCACATGGTGAGGAAGCAGGCACGGCTGAACGTTTGTCAGGCTGAGCCTTCAAGCGACGCGGCCATGCCCTTTGCGGCGGCCTTGCCGGTGGCGAAACAGGCGGTCAGGAGATAACCGCCGGTGGGCGCTTCCCAATCCAGCATTTCCCCGGCAGCAAATATGCCGGGGAGCTTTTCCAACATGTAGTTTTCATCAAGGCCGCTCCACGCGATACCGCCGGCGGACGAAATTGCCTCGGCAATCGGCCTCGTCCGCAAAATCGGTATCTCCGCATGTTTTATTCTCGCGGCGACGAATTCATCCAGCATGGCCGCGATATCGGGAAAGATTTCCCGCAGAAGCCCGACCTTCACCGCCGATAAGCCGGCCGCCTTGCGCATGCGGTTTGCAAAACTCTCCTTGCGCCCGAGCTTCGCCAGATCGCGGCTGAGGCGTTCGACCGTACGCCCCGGCGCAAGATCGATTGCGAGCGATACTTTGCCCACCTCTTCCAGCCGGTCGCGCAGCGCGGCGGAATGGGCATAGATCACGCTGCCCTCAATACCATGCTTCGTGATGACGAATTCGCCCTGAAAGGCTCCGCCCGGCGAAATGGTGATGGTGGATTTCACCGCTTCACCGGCAAAACGCGCGCGGAAGACATCGCTCCAGTCGACGTCGAAACCGCAATTGGCGGGGCGGAACGGGGAAAGCGCCACGCCTCTCTCCGCCAGCGCCGGAACCCATACGGCGTCCGAACCGAGACGCGGCCAGCTTGCGCCACCGAGCGCCAGAAGAACGGCATCGGCCTTGATGATGATCTCGCCCTCCGGTGTCGCGAAAACCAGGTGCTCGCCGGAAAAACCCGTCCAGCGATGCCGCGTCCTGATGGTCACCCCCTGCGCCTCCAGCCGGGCGAGCCATGCCCGCAGCAACGGCGAAGCCTTCATGACGGTGGGAAACACCCGGCCCGAAGTGCCGACGAAAGTTTCCTGCCCCAGCCCCTGCGCCCAGTCGCGCAGCATATCCGGCGTGAAATCATCGAGAGCGGCGCGCAGCCTCGGTTCCGCATCGCCGAACCGGTGACGGAAGCTGTCGTAATCTTCGGCATGGGTGATGTTGAGGCCGGATTTTCCGGCCATCAGCAATTTGCGCGCCACGGTCGGCATCGCCTCGAACACCGTCACGACATGGCCTGCGGCCGAAAGCATCTCGGCCGCCATCAGCCCCGCCGGTCCGCCGCCGATAATCGCGACCTGCCTCGCCTCGCTCAAAACCTTCTCCATCGCCATCTTCGCCATTCCGAGCCTTATACCGATTTCCGCATGCGAATATATGCGATATTGAAACGCCCATGTTCACGCTCGACCGACCCGTCACCTTTTCGCAGGATATCAAGAAAAGCCGCTTCATCGCCTTTGCCGCGCCGGTGACGGGCGAAGAGGATGCGAAAAACTTTCTTGCGGCGCATTCCGATCCGGATGCGAACCATAATTGCTGGGCCTGGCGAAGCGGCCAGACGTATCGTTTCAGCGATGACGGCGAGCCTTCAGGCACGGCCGGGAAACCGATCCTTCAGGCCATCGACGGCCAGGCGCTGGACAATGTCGCCGTTCTCGTCATCCGCTGGTTCGGCGGCATCCTGCTCGGCAGCGGCGGGCTGATGCGCGCCTATGGTGGCACGGCGGCCGCCTGCCTGCGGCTTGGCGAGACCTCGCCGGTCATCGCTTATGTCAGCGCGACGCTGAGCTGCCCTTTCTCCGATCTGGCGCTTGTGAAATCACGCCTTTCCGCCACCCAGAACCTGCGTCTGGAAAGGGAGGATTTCACCGGCACCGGCGCGGATATGCTGCTCTCGGTTCCGGCCGAGGAAGCCGAACGGCTCACCCGTCTTCTCAGCGACCTGACCAGCGGGCGCGTCAATTTGCATATTCCCGACTAGAGTTTTTTCGCTTTTCTTCGAATAGCGAAAAAACTCTAACTCTTTGTTTTGGCGCATTTCCGGACGGAAAACCGGGGTCCACTTTTCCTGGAAATGCTCTAGCGCCTGTCCGAATGCGCAATTCGTGCTAAGGAAGCGACATGTCTCCAGAGCTTTCCAACCCCGTCTATCATCCGCCACTCGAACCCTGGCTCACCATCGTGCACCGCGACGACGATCTTCTGGTGCTCGACAAGCCAAGCGGGCTTTTATCGGTGCCGGGGCGCGATCCGGCGCTTTCGGACAGCCTGATGACGCGGGTGCAGAAACAGTTTCCGAAAGCGCTGATGATCAACCGGCTGGACAAGGACACATCAGGGATCGTGCTGATGTCCCTGAACCGCAAGGCGCATGCGGCGATTGCGTCGCAGTTCGAAAACCGCCAAACGCGCAAATCCTATGTCGCCATGGTCTGGGGAGAAGTTGCCGGAGAAGCGGGAGAGGTGGACCTTCCGCTCGCCATCGATCCGGAAAACAAGCCCCGCCACCGGGTCGACCACGAGAACGGCAAGCCGGCGCAGAGCCTTTGGCGGGTGCTGGAACGATTGCCGCTTCCGGCAACGCGGCTGGCGCTGACCCCGCTTACCGGCCGTACCCACCAATTGCGGGTGCATATGAAGGCGCTCGGCCATCCGATCCTCGGCGATGAATTTTATGCCGAAGGCGAAGCGCTCGCCGCTGCGCCGCGCCTGATGCTGCATGCGCAGGAGGTCGGGTTCCGCCATCCCGATGGCCGTGACGTCACCTATACCGTACCGTGCCCCTTCTGAGGTCCAAGATGAAGGAACAAAACGAAAGCTTCGTGGTGGATTTTGTCGGCGGCGCGGTCGGGCACCGTTTCCGCTCCGGCGAAGGGCGCGGGCAGGCCCTGCCGAAAGCCGCGGGTTTCACCAAAGGCCGCACGCCAAAGATCGTCGATGCCACGGCCGGGCTCGGGCGGGATGCCTTTCTGCTTGCCTCGCTCGGCGCTGAGGTGACCCTCATCGAACGCTCGCCGGACATGCATGCTCACCTTGCCGATGGCATTCGCCGTGCACTGGCAGCAGGCGGCGCTTATGCCGAGGCGGCAGCGCGCATGACGCTGCTCCACGGTGACTCCCGATATCTGCTGAAGGAGCTTTCACCGGAGGTGGTGATTGTCGACCCCATGCATCCGCCGCGCCACAACACGGCGCTGGTGAAAAAGGAGATGCGGGTGCTGAGAGAACTGGTTGGCGCCGACCCGGATCAGGTGGAGCTGATGGAGGCTGCGCTGGAGAATGCGACGAAGCGGGTGGTTCTGAAATGGCCCCTGCGCGCCGAGCCGATGCCCGGCATTCGCAAGCCTTCGCATCAGATAATGGGTAAGAACACCCGTTATGATGTCTTCATGATCTTCGGAAAATCTCTCGACGACGAGGAATGATCAGCGGAAGGTCGGCTTGCGCTGCGCATTCATCAAAAGCTCATGCCGCGAGGCGAACTCGCCGAACAGCTTTCGGAGCCGGGTTTCCTCCGCCTTGTCCAGCCGGTAACGCCGGCAGAATTCCGCAACGTTGAGGATCGGCTTGGTTCTGTTCCCGTCAATGGTCTTGTTATCGATTATCTGCATGGCGCCCTCCGTATAACAGAGGCCAAACGTCGCTTGCGCCTTGCGGTTCCTTATGAATTCGCATGGATGAGAAAAGAGCGTGCCGCCTGCACACGGAGTGATCAAGTTTTCTTGAAACTATCGCAGGAAACGAAATCCTACCCAAATGGTTCTCTGCCTGATGTAAACCATGGAAGGGAGACCCATGTTCCATAACAACCGATTTCTGAGTTCGACGATCCTGTGTGCACTGCTCGCCGTGCCGCTCGCCGGTATCGCACAGGCCCAGACCCCGGCCGCCGAAACGAAACGGCCGAATGCGCCGGATCAGAAACCGGCTTTTGAGGGTCAGACCCGCGCGCCGCAGGCCGCCACCCAGCCACGCGTCGAAAAAACCGTCATCGCGGACGGCCTGCCGCATCTGTGGTCGATGGAGTTTCTGCCCGATGGCCGCATGATCGTCGCGGCCAAGGAAGGCGCCATCCATATCGTCGCCGACGGCAAGGCCGGCCCGGCGATCGCCGGCGTGCCGGAAGTGGCGTCCGATGGGCAGGGCGGACTTCTCGACATCGCGCTGGCTCCCGATTTCGAAACATCGCGCACCATCTTCTTCTCCTTCTCCGAACCGCGCGATGGCGGCAATGGCACGTCGGTAGCCTCGGCAAAACTGACCGAGGAGGGAGGCGCGGCAAAGCTGGACAATGTCTCGGTGATTTTCCGCCAGACGCCGACCTATGACGGCGACAAACATTTCGGCTCCCGCCTCGTTTTCGGGCCGAACAACGAGCTTTATGTCACTGTCGGCGAACGTTCGGATTCGAAGCCGCGTGTGCAGGCGCAGGATCTGTCGAGCGGGCTCGGCAAGGTCTTCCGCATCGATGCGCAGGGCAAGGCCTTTGAAGGCAATCCTTTCGCCAGCCAGCAGAACGCCCTCCCCGAAATCTGGAGCTATGGCCATCGCAACCTGCAGGCCGCGGCACTTGATGGTGACGGCAGGCTCTGGACCGTGGAACACGGCCCGAAGGGCGGCGATGAGCTGAATATGCCGAAAGCCGGCCTGAACTACGGCTGGCCCATCATCACCTATGGCGTCGAATATAGCGGAAGGTCGGTTGGCGAAGGTGTTACCGCAAAAGAAGGCATGGAACAGCCGGTCTATTATTGGGACCCGGTCATCGGCCCCTCCGGTATGGCCTATTATGACGGCGACCAAATCCCCGAATGGAAGGGCGCTTTCATCGTCGGCGGTCTGGTAAGCCAGGGTCTCGTCATCCTGCATATCGATGGCGACAAGGTTGCCACCGAAAGCCGGTTGCCGCTGGAAGCGCGCATTCGCGACGTGAAGGTCGGTCCGGATGGCGCGATCTATGCCGTGACCGAAGAGCGCGGCGGCGGGAACTCGCAGATTCTGCGCATCGCCAAGGCCGGCTGATTAAAAAGGCCGGCTGAGAAAACTCACGATTGGAGCGACAGGCCGCCGGAACGAAGGCGGCCTGTTTTTCGTTTGCCGCAGCGTGAAACCTGCCGGAAAAAACAATGCCACAACCGCCCACCCGCCTTCTTGCCAAAATCGGACTTGCCTATGTCAACGATCAGGAGCCGGGTATTTCCCGCGAGAAACGCGGACGCGGTTTCTGTTACCGTCTGCCGGGCGGCGAACTTCTCTCCGACAGCGTCGAGCTGAAGCGCATCAAATCGCTCGGTGTGCCGCCCGCCTATAAGGACGTGTGGATATGCATCGACCCATCAGGACATTTGCAGGCAACCGGCTTTGATGCCCGCGGGCGAAAACAGTATCGTTATCACCCCGACTGGCATGCGCTCCGGGGCGAGACGAAATTCTTCCAGCTCAAAAGCTTCGGCAAGGCGCTGCCCGCCATCCGCCGCCGCGCCATCGCCGATATCGAAAAACAGGATCATGGGCCGGAAATGACGCTCGCAGCACTCACGCTGCTGCTCGATGCCGCCTATCTGCGCGTCGGCAATCGCTCCTATCTCGAAACCAACGGCACCTATGGTGCAACGACCTTGCTCAAGCGGCACGTCTCCTTCGGTGAAACCATCGAGTTGCGGTTTGCCGCCAAAGGCGGGCAGAAGGTGAAACGGCAATTGCGCCACCCGCGCCTGCAGAAAATCCTCGAGGAGATCGCCGATCTGCCCGGCAAGGAACTCTTCGTTTGGCAGGACAGCGAAAACCGGGTGCATTCGGTCGATTCCAGCGATCTCAACGCTTACCTCTCCCGTATCGGCGGGCAAGGCATTTCCGCCAAGACCTTCCGCACCTGGGGCGGAACTTTGGCGGCCTTCTGCAACGCGATGGAACATGTGGCGGCGGGCGACAAGCCGAGCATAAAGGGCATGTGCCAGGCAGCGGCGGCGGAGCTTTCCAACACGCCCGCCATCTGCCGCAAGAGCTATGTGCACCCGGCCGTCCTCGATATAGCCACGGAAGAGAAAGCGCAGAAAAAACTTGGCCGCATCCTGAAGGTCGGGGCAAAGCCCGTTTCCGGCCTCAGGGCCGATGAAAGACGGCTGCTTGCCTTCCTGCCCTGAGGATCAGCGGCCGCCCGCCCATTCCGCCAGCTCTCGCTCGGCTCTTTCCAGCGCGCTGTAATTCAACAGCTTGCGCAGGAAAGCGACGGTAACGGCGCGGGTTCTGAGATTATACCGGCCTTCCGCCTCGTCGTCGCCGGCCGCCTGATGCACGTTCAGCTTCTCATAGAGGCTTTGCAGCCGGTTCTGCACACTGCGCAGCGACAGGTTGCGGCGGCGGGCAATCGCCTTGTCGGTGAGGCCGAGCGCGACATCGACAAGAATTTCATATTCGGAATCGGTAAAGCCATGGGCCTTGCCGAGGCTCTTTTCCTGCAGGCCGCGCACCTCCCGGTCGATCACGCATTGCGCCTCAATGAAGATGCTGCGCAGCGCCAGCCGCAGGCGGTCATCGGAGGCGGATTTCAGCACGTAGCCATAGGCGGCCCCTTCCGGCACGATGCGGGAGACACCGCGCACATAGGCCTCGTCGGAATAGTTGGACCAGAACAGGATGCGGGTATCGGGCCTTTCCTTCCAGATGGTGCGTGCCGCCTCGATGCCGTTGCGCTCGTTCATCTGCAGATCCATGACGATGTGAGCGGCCCGGTTTTCCCGCGCGAGCTTTTCGCCGGTTCTGCCATTGGCCGCTTCCAGCACCTTGTCGCATTCCGGCAGCGCGGCACGAACCGCCTCGTTCAGATAGGCGCGGTGCAGCGCATCGTCCTCGACGATCAGCACATCCATGTCACAACTCCTCCCGCCGGTCGAAAGCGCCTGCCGGCAAGGTGACGGTGATGCGGGTTCCCGCTCCCGTGCCATTGCCGCCAATATCGAATCTCGCCGAAATCAGCCTCGCCCGCGTCTTCATATTGCCGATGCCGAGGCCGCCGGAGGCCCCGCCTTCGCCGCCGCCGCTGCCGTCGTCGCTAACCGTCACCCGCAAGCCGCCGTCGATTGCGGTCAGTTTCACGGCAATCTCTTCGGGCTGGGCATGGCGAATGGCGTTGTTGACCGCCTCCTGCACGATGCGGAACAGTGAGATGGCCACCGTCTTGTCGAGCTTTTCCACCAGCCCATCCGTCTCATCCGTCACCGACCAGTCGATTGCCGATCCGCTGTCGCGCACGGAGCGGTCCACATAGGTTTCGATGGCTTCAACGACGCCGAACAATTGCAGGATCGAGGGTTTTGCTTCCTCGATGATCTCGCGCAAATCCTGCATGCAGTGCTGCAGGCTGCGTACCACCGGCTCCAGCATCTCGCCCGACAGGTCGGGGGTATGGCTCATGCGCTCGATGCGCCGCGCCAGCCGCGTCAGGTCCGCCAGCGTCTGGTCGTGCAAATCCATGCCGATGCGCTGCCGCTCGGCCTCCAGCGCCTCGGTCAATTGCAGCGCGCCCAGCCGCAGGCCCTCCTCGCGGGCATTGGCGCGCGCCTCTTCGATGGCGGAGCGTTTGGCCTGCTCGGCGGCGCGGATGGCGTAGAAATAAGGCGCCAGCAAATCCGCGACCGCGCGTGCATTCGCCACATCCTCCATCGTATAGGCGTTCGACTGATGCGAGGAACAACTCAGCGCGCCGATGATATCGCCATGCACCTTCATCGGCACATGCAGCCGGCTATGCAGGTTGAGTTCGATGATCGGGCTCGAAAACGACCCTTCAAAATGAAAGCGCGGATCGGAGCAGGCGTCGCCGCTCAAGAGGTATTCCACCTCGCCTGACAGCAGTGTCCGGATCGGGCTACCGGTCAGAAGGGCGGGCGGCTGCCGGCTCCAGGCGCTGACGAGACCGCTCTCATAGGCGATGTGATATTTGTCATCCAGCTGCTTGATGCAGACATCCATATGGTCGTGCGGGATGATGTGGCTGATCTCGGTGGCGACCGCCTGGATGATGGCATTAAATTCGAGCTGCCCGGCAAGCAGCCGCGAAATGCCCATATAGTGATGAAAAAGAGCGCTTTTCGGCGTATCCAGCATGTGCGGACGCCCTCCCAAGCGCCTGCCTTCGACCATCGCGGCAAGATTCAACCCCTAGGGCGCCGCATCATCCATTCTGCGCCCGGCAGTGGCGTTTCGTCCTGCGGGTTCCCGCAAGCTTTCTGCGGAAACCCGCAGGAAGATTGCCGCGATCCGCCTATACAAGCCAAATCTTCTTGGTCATTCTCGCTTCTACTGGGGAAAGGAGCTCCAGTGCAAAGGAATTCCACCTGCCGCCGAGGAGATTTGCGGCGTGCGAGAATTCCGGGCTCGAAAAGGGCAAGCCACGAGGGAGGAAATCAAATGGCTTTCAGGAAGATGCTTCTGGCATCGGCCGCTGTCGCATGCGCAGCTCTGCCGATCACCGCTCATGCCGATACGTCGGCCAAAAAAATCGCGCTTTCAAACAATTATGCCGGTAATTCCTGGCGTCAGGCGATGCTGACGAGCTGGGACAAGATCACCAAGCAGGCGGTTGCCGACAAGCAGGTCGCCGCCGCTGACGCCTTCACCACAGCCGAAAACCAGGCGACCGAACAGGCCGCGCAAATCCAGAACCTCATTCTTCAGGGTTACGACGCCATCGTCATCAATGCCGCTTCGCCGACCGCGCTTAACGGCGCGGTAAAGGAAGCCTGCGATGCCGGCATCACCGTCGTATCCTTCGACGGCATCGTCACGGAGCCCTGCGCATGGCGCATCGCGGTCGATTTCAAGGCGATGGGCGAAAGCCAGATCGACTATCTCGCCAAGGCCATGCCGAAGGGCGGCAACCTGCTCGAAATCCGTGGCCTCGCGGGCGTTTCGGTGGACGATGAAATCCACGCCGGCATCGCCGCCGGCGTCGCCAAGAACCCGCAGTTCAAGATCGTCGGTTCCGTCAACGGCGACTGGGCGCAGGATGTGGCGCAGCGGGCCGTCGCCGGTATTCTGCCGAGCCTTCCAGAAGTCGCGGCCGTCGTGACGCAGGGCGGCGACGGTTACGGCGCGGCACAGGCTTTTGCCGCCGCCAAGCGCCCGACACCCACCATCGTCATGGGCAACCGTGAAGACGAACTGCAATGGTGGAAACAGCAGAAGGACGCAAGCGGTTACGAGACCATGTCCGTCTCCATCGCCCCCGGCGTCTCGACGCTCGCTTTCTGGGTGGCGCAGCAAATCCTCGACGGCAAGGATGTGAAGAAGGACCTGACCGTGCCCTTCCTGCGCATCGACCAGGCCAATCTCGAGGAAAATCTGAAGACGACCCAGAAGGGCGGCGTGGCGAATGTTGAATATTCGCAGGAAGATGCTGAGAAGGCCATCGCATCGGCCAAATAGGCCGGATCGGCCCAGAGCCTGACTATTGCGGCGCTCCCGTAAAGGGCGCCGCAATAGTCACCACATTGTCTGATTTTCACATCAATGGCGTAGTTGCTCATGAATGACATCATCGAGGCGGAAGAAGTCGTCGCTGCGCGCGGCGTGAAGGTCGTGTTCGGCGCGGTAAGAGCGCTGGATGGGGCCGATCTCGTCATCCGCACGGGGGAATGCCTCGGGCTCGTCGGCCATAACGGCGCGGGAAAATCCACCATCGTCAACGTCATCAATGGCGGGCTGACGCCGCATGAGGGTTCCGTTTCCTATGGCGGCAACGAAAACCGCCATGGCATTGCCGCCGCGCGCGCGAGCGGCGTTCGCTGCGTGTTTCAGGAACTGTCGCTCTGCCCGAACCTGACGATCAGCGAAAATGTCCGCATCATGCATGCCGCCACGGGTGGGCGAAACTGGCGCGGCCGTGCGCTGACGACGATCCGCCAGACACTGGATGAAATTTTTCCAGGCCACGGCATTGATTGCGAGCTGACCATCGCCGAACTTTCCATCGCCGAACGGCAGATGGTGGAAATCGCCATCAATTTTTGCCGCATCCCGAACGCGCCGAGACTGGTGATCCTCGATGAACCCACCTCTTCGCTGGATGCCGGTCTCGCCGAGCAGCTGATGAATTATGTCCGCCGTTTCGTGCGTGAGGGTGGGTCGGTTCTGCTGATCTCGCATATTCTCGGCGAAATTCTTTCGACAGCCACCCGTATCGTGGTGATGAAGGACGGCCGGGTGGTAGCCGACCGGAAGGCCGCCGACTTCACCACCCGCTCGCTGGTTGAAGCCATGGGCAGCGTCGTCAAGGAACAGGACAGGCGGCGGGGTGAAAGCCGCAAGGCAGGCGAGAAGGTGCTTTCCATGCCGGCACGCCGGGGCGAAGGCCTTGCCTTCGAGGCCTTTCGCGGTGAGATCGTCGGCCTTGCCGGTCTCGGCGGCCATGGCCAGACCGAAGCGCTTCTCGATCTTTATCTTGCCCGCAACAATAGCTGGCTGCCCGCACGCAAGACCGATATCGCCTTCGTGGCGGGCGACCGCAGCCTGAACGGCACTTTTCCGCTGTGGAGCATCCTCAAAAACCTGTCCATCGCCTCGCTCAGGGATATTTCAGCCGCAGGCATGGTGGACAGAGCCAAGGAAACCGAGCTTGGGGCGCAATGGAAAAAGCGCATCGAAATCCGCACGCCCGACATGGGCAACAAGATCCTCTCCCTTTCCGGCGGCAACCAGCAGAAGGTGCTTTTCGCCCGCGCGCTCGCCACCACCGCCAGCACCGTCTTGATGGACGACCCGATGCGCGGCGTCGATATCGGCACCAAACAGGAGGTCTATGACATCTTGAGAACCGAAGCTTCCCACGGCCGCACCTTCATCTGGTACTCCACCGAAATGGATGAAATCCGTCTCTGCGACCGGGTCTATGTGTTCCGCGACGGCGCCATTCAGGCAGAACTCGTCGGTGACGACATTACCGAGCAGAATGTGCTGGCCGCCTCCTTTGCCGGAGAAGACCACGCATGAAACTCTCGGCAAACGCGCTCCGCCTCATCATTCCCGCCGCCTCGCTCGCCTTCCTGCTTGCCGCCGTCTTCTACATGCAGCCGCGCGCCATGAGCTATACCGGCATGAACCTGCTGTTCAATCTGGCGGTGCCGATAGCGCTCGCCACCATTGCGCAGATGCTGATCATGTCGGTCAACGATCTCGATCTGTCGATGGGCACCTTCGTCAGTTTCTGCGCCTGTGTGACCGCCACTTTCCTGCAAACCACGCCCATCCTCGGAATTGCGATCTTTGCCAGTGCGATTGCGGTCTATGCATTGCTTGGCGCCATCATCCATATCCGCGCCCTGCCCTCCATCGTCGTCACGCTCGGCATGAGCTTCGTCTGGGGCGGCCTCGCCGTTCTCATTCTTCCCTCGCCCGGCGGCCAGGCCCCCGCCTTCATCCGGGCGCTGATGACGGCAAAACCGCCTTTCGTGCCGATCGCGATCGTCGCCAGCATCCTGATTGCGGTGGTCGCCCACTATATCGTCATGCGCTCTTCCTTCGGCGTGCTGATGCGCGGCGTCGGCGGCAATTTCCGCTCGGTCGAGCGCTCGGGCTGGTCGGTCGTCGGCATTCGCGCCGCCACCTTTGCGCTGGCAGGTTTCTTCGCGGTGCTGTCCGGTATCGCCCTTGTCGGGCTGACGACATCGGCCGACGCCAATATCGCGCTGCGTTACACGCTGCTCTCGATTGCCGGCGTCATTCTCGGCGGCGGCGAATTCGTCGGCGGAAGGGTATCGCCCATCGGCGCGGTCATCGGTGCGCTGACGCTGACGCTTGCCGGTTCGTTCCTCTCCTTCATGCGCATTTCGCCGGACTGGCAGATCGGCGCGCAGGGGGCGATCCTCATCATTGTGCTGGCGCTGCGCATCCTGCTCAACCGTCTTGAAAAGCGGGAGAAAAACCAATGAACGCGCTGTCTTCCCTCACCAGAAAACCATGGATCTGGTCTTTCGCCGCAACGATTGCGGTCTGGATCATCACGGTACTCTTCACCGGCGGTGCAAGCTCCTTCGGCCTGTCGCATGCCGCACTCACCTTCGCGGCCTTTTCGGTCATCGTCGGTATCGGCCAGATGTTCGTCATCACGCTCGGGCCGGGCAATATCGACCTCTGCGTTCCCGCCACGATGACGCTGTCAGGCACGCTGGCGCTCAAATTCATGGATGTGTCGGACGGTCTCATCCTGCCCGGACTGCTGATCGCCATCCTGATCGGCATCGCCATCGGCATCGGCAATTATGCGCTGATCAAGCTCCTGCGCATCCCGCCGATCATCGCGACGCTCTCCATGAGCTTCATCGTGCAATCCATCGCCATCTGGTCGAACCGCGGCCTGCGCATCAAGCCGCCGGAAACATTGGCCACATTCGCCACGTCAAGTTTCTTCGGCATTCCGAACGTCGCCCTCGTGGCCCTGCTGCTTTCCGTCATCGCCTGGCTGCTGCTCGACCGCTCGTTTTACGGACGCTGGATTTCCGCCATCGGCCAGAGCACCTTTGCCGCCCGCATGACCGGCATTCCGGTGGATGGCACACGTTTCGTCACCTATGTGCTCTGCGCGGTGCTTGCTGCCATCGCGGGTTATCTGCTCGCCAGCTTCTCCGGCGGTGCTGCGCTCAACATGGGCTCGGAATATCTGCTGATGTCCATCGCCGTCGTCGTCATCGGCGGAACGGCGGTGGCGGGCGGCGATTCCAACGTTCCCGGCATCTGGGGCGCTTCGCTCTTCATGTTCCTGGTGGTTTCGATGCTGAATACCTATGGTTTCGGCGCCGGCATCCGCCTCATCCTCACCGGCCTCATCATCATCTCCGTCATTCTTCTGGCAAGCGGCCCCAAGGCCACGCGCTGAACCATAACGACAAGCCCCCAAGCGGACCACGCTCATGACCACAGACAAGACCTCCCCTTACGAAATCCACGACGACCGCTTCCGCCATCTGATCGTCGGCAATGCCGAATTGGAAGAGCTTTATTCCGGTTGCCGCTGGGCCGAAGGCCCGGTGTGGTTTGCCGATCTCAACTGCCTGCTGTTCAGCGACATTCCCAATGAGCGCATGCTGCGCTGGGTGCCGGATGGCGGGATATCGGTATTCCGCCAGCCCTCCAACTTCACCAACGGCAACACGCGCGACCGGCAGGGGCGGCTCGTTTCCTGCGAACATGGCGGCCGCCGCGTCACCCGCACCGAAGTCGACGGCTCCATCACGGTGCTTGCCGACAGCTACGGCGGCAAGCGGCTGAACTCACCCAATGACGTGGTGGTGAAATCCGATGGCAGTGTCTGGTTCACCGACCCCACCTACGGCATTCTTTCGGACTACGAGGGCTACAAGGCCGAGCCGGAACAGAAGACCCGCAATGTCTACCGGCTCGATCCCGCAACCGGAAAGATCGACATCGTGATTGACGACTTCGTGCAGCCGAACGGGCTTGCGTTTTCGCCTGATGAGACGAAACTTTACGTTGCCGACAGTTCCTATAGCCACGATGTCTCCCGCCCGCGCCATATCCGCGTCTTCGACGTGGCGGACAGCGCGAAGCTCACCAACGGCCGGGAATTCTGCAATCTCGACAATGGCCTGCCGGACGGCTTCCGCCTGGATACGGCCGGCAATCTGTGGACCAGCGCCGGCGATGGCGTTCACTGCTTTTCCCCCGAAGGTACGCTCCTCGGCAAGATCAGGGTGCCGCAGACGGTCGCGAACCTCACTTTCGGCGGCCCGAAAAAGAACCGCCTGTTCATCACCGCGACGAAATCGCTCTATTCGGTCTATGTCGCCGCAACCGGCGCGCAAACGCCTTGAGCTACTGAAAAACCGGAGGAAACGGGCCGGGAAGGAACTGGCAAGACGGCTTCACCGCGCTATAAAAGCGGAATGAACGACGATTCCAGCCCCTTCCTGACCGACGACATGGCCGTGGACGGCGACGCGCCGGCCGTTGAGCCCACCAGCCGCATGCTTTCCTGGGCCCGCAATTCCGCTCTTTACCGGCTGGAACAGCGCATGATGACGGAAAAGCAGCTGCGCGACGCCATCATGCGCAAGGCGCGGGAAAAATTCGAGGATATCAGCCCGGCGCAGGTCAGGGCGCTCGGCGAATTTGCCGTAACCTTCGCTTATGGCATCAAGGCGCTCGATGACACGGCCTATGCGGAAATCGCCGTGCGGAGCGGCCTGCGCAGCGGCAAGTCGAAACGCGGGCTCGCGCAGAAACTTCAGGTCAAAGGCGTCGCCCGGGAAACGGCTGCGGTCGCGTTGCAGGGAACAAACGATCTCGTCGCAGCCGTCATCTTCGCCCGTAAGCGCGCCTTCGGGCCGTTTCGGCGTGTCGAACTGGACGAAAAGCGCAACGCCAAGGAATTTTCCGCCTTCGCCCGCAACGGCTTCAGTTTCGAGATCGGCGCGAAGGTGATGGAGATGACCTTCGAAGAAGCGGAAGAGATTATCGCTGAAGCACCGCTCTGACCGCTATTGCGGCATGGGATGCGTTTTCAGATAGGCGATCAGATCCGCAATATCGGTTTCGCTCCACAGCCCGAAAAAGCGCATGGCATTTCCCGGTATCGCCTTTTTCGGGCTGGCGATGAATTTTTGCAGTTCCTCCTCCGACCACACCCGGCCGGCTGCGCCGGCATCCTTGAGCGCCTGAGAATAGTGGCCGTAATCGGCCACGGAAGCCATCGGCCTGCCGACGACACCCATCAGATGCGGCCCCATGCGGGTGCGTGGCGTGTCGATGCTGTGACAGGTGGAACAGCGGCTGAAGACCTTCTCCCCATGGGCCGCATCGCCCTCGGCAAAAGCGGCTGTCGCCAAAAGGAAAGAACAGGCGGTCACTGCCGCCACACTTCTGAAAATGGAAATCATGGCCCGGATAATACAACGCCCTCTCCGTCTGACAACGAAGAGGGCGTTTTTTGATATGCGACAGAATGCCCGGCCAGGGCCGGACACTTTGCCGATCAGTTCATGGCCGTGAGCGTCACGGAAGTGCCGGTGGCGGCGAGGTTGAGACCGACCTGGCCGGTCACGCTGACCGTCTGCAGCTGGATGGAGCCGGACGTGCCGCCAACGAGAACGTTGGTGCCGACGCCGAGACCGACGGTGACTTCAGCCGTTGCGCCCTGATAAAGGCCGCCGAGCGAACCGCGGTGGTAACCGGCGGTCGGGGCGAAAACGGCCCAGACCAGACGGCCCTGCGTGGTGAAACCGAGGTCGACACCCATCTTGCGGATGGCGCCGGTGTAATGGTCGGTGCGACGGGCGCCCATGGTGGACTGGAAGGTGCAATCCAGTTCCTTGGCCGAGCCGAGAACGTAACCGACGCCGCCGCCGATATCGCAGGTGAGGTAGCCGATTTTGACGCCGTTGCGATCGTCCTGCTCCTGCGGAGCCGGCTCATATCTTGCAAGGTCGGCAGCGAGGGCGGATGCGGTTCCGCCGAGGCCCATCGTCAATGCGGCAAAAGTTACGGCAACAGCCTTTTTCATCTGATTTTCTCCTGTTTTATTCCTACCCGCAGCAGCCCTTCTTGCCCTCTCCGGATATTGAATTCCGCACTGTTAACGTTTGTTCCCTGAAATCGATCCAAAACAACTTAATTGGAGGCGATGAAAGCGGAACGGTTAACAATGTCTGATGGCGGTAGGATGCCATTAAGACATTGTTAGGGCGGGAAATGCGTGCGGAATCGCCATCAACAGCCAGCGTTGCCGGCCGTTGTTTTGCTGCAACAACCTCAAAGCGGCAGGGCGACGGGAAAGCCGGTGGCGGCATGGGTCATGACATCCATGCGAACGCCATAGATGCGCTGCAGCGTCTCCGGCGTCATGATCTCCTGCGGCGTTCCCCGCGCGATAAGCTGGCCGGAATGAAGCGCGACGATCTCATCGCAGAAGCGCGCCGCCATATTGACGTCGTGCAGCACGACGATGACGCCGAGACCCTTTTCGCGCGACAATCTCTGCACCAGCGAAAGCACTTCGATCTGGTGCGCCATGTCGAGTGCGGAGATGGGTTCGTCGAGAAGCAGGCTTTCGGCGTTCTGGGCCACCAGCATGGCAAGCCACACGCGCTGGCGCTCGCCGCCGGAAAGCGTATCCACCAGCCGGTCGCGGAATGCGACGGTGTCGGTGAGTTCGATGGCTTCGTCCACCTTCTCCTGATCCGCCTTGGTGAACTGCCCAAGCGCGCCGTGCCAGGGATAACGGCCGAGCGCCACCAGTTCCTTGGCCAGCATGCCGGAGGCGGCCGGCGTATATTGCGGCAGATAGGCGAGCTTTCGCGCAAATTCACGATTGCCCCAGGCGCCGAGAGCCTTCCCTTCGAATGAGACCCTGCCCGCCGTCGGCTCCTGAATCCGCGCGAGAATCTTGAGCAGCGTGGATTTTCCCGAACCGTTATGGCCGATCAGGCCGATGGTCTTGCCCGTCGCAAAACTGGCCGTCAGCGGCTGCAGTAATGTCCTGCCCGGCACTTCCATCGTCACGCCGTCGAGAGAAAAAAGCGGAATATCGTCATAATCGACGGCAAGTGCTGCCTGACCCATGGTTCTCATCTCCGTACATCGTTCAAAAAATTCATCATCGCCTGCCTGAAAGCCAGATCAGATAGGGCGCGCCGGCAAGCGCCGCAAAAAGCCCGAGCGGCAGTTCATAAGGAAAGGTGACTGTCCGTGCGCCGAGATCGGAAAGCGCCATCAGCACCGCGCCGAACAGGAAGGAGGCGAAGAGATGGTCGCGCGGCGTGGTGAACCCGGCGCGAAGCGCAATATGCGGCGCCATCAATCCGACGAAACTCAAGGGACCGACGAGCAGCGAGGCAGCCCCGGTGGCAATGCCCGCCACCGCGATGACGGCGATGCGGGCCGGGCCGAGCGGCAGGCCGAGGGAGAGCGGCACATCGCGTCCGAGCGGCAGGATCGTCAGCCAGCGCGTGACCGATAGCGCGCCCGCCAGCAGCACGATGGAAAGAATGGCGAGAAAGATCGCCGAAGCCGGCGTCGCCGTCGAACCCGAGCCGCTGAGCCAGGCGAGGATCTGCCATGCCCGCTGGTCGCCAATGGCAAGCAGCGCCGAGAGAACGGCTGAGCAGAGCGAACTGATGGCAATGCCCGCGAGCAGGATTTTTTCCGGCGCGAGGTGCCGGCGCATGGAAAACAGCAGGACGAGGATCATGACGGCCGCAGAGCCGATGCCTGCGCCGCAAAACAGTTCGAAAAGACCGGCGGCCGGAAAAATCGTGATGGCGGCGGCAAAACCGAGGCCTGCACCGCCGCTGACGCCAATCACCTCCGGGCTTGCCATGGGATTGCCGGTAAGCCGCTGGAGAAGCGCTCCCGCCATGGCCAGAAGACCGCCTGCGGCCACGGCCGCCACCAGCCGCGGCCAGCGGAAGGGCAGCAGGCTTTGCAGATCGTCAGCCTTCAGCACCGTCCAGCCATCGGGCCCCTTGCCGATGGCAAGCACTGCAAAAACCAGCCCCGCCATGACGGCCAGTACCGGCAGCAGGGCCGTAAGCCGGCGTCTTGTCGCCAGCTCGACGCCTTCACCGCGATGCACATCGGTCGGCCGGATTTTCGGCAGCAGCCACAAAAGCAGCGGGCCGCCGATCAGGGCCGTTACCGCGCCGGTCGGAAAAACTTCGGCGGTCGTGCTTGCCAGAAGCTGCACGAGACCGTCGCAGAACCACAGCAGCAGACCGCCCAGAAGCGGGGAAACCAGGAGCACTGAAGACGAACGCCGCACACCGAGCGCCCGGGTGAGCGCAGGTGCTGCAAGGCCGATGAAGCTGACGAGGCCGACCGCCGAAGCAACGAAGGCGGCCAACATGACCGCGACGGCGGCGACCGCCAGCCTGATCGAAAACAGCGAGACGCCGAGCGATCGCGCACCGGCATCGCCGAGACCGAGGACCGTCAGCGGCTTAATCAGCAGGCCGGTCAGAACGAGCCCGGCAACAAGCTGAAACGCGAGGGACAAGGCGTTCGACCAGTCCTGCTGGCTGAGCGAGCCGCCGTTCCAGACAACCAGCGACATCAGATATTCGCCCTGTGCCAAAGTCAGCGCGGCGGAAACGGACGCGGCGGTGATGCCGACCAGCAGCCCCGACACCACCATGGTCACCGGCTCGAAGGCGCGTCGCCAGCCGAGAAGGAACACGATACCGGCCGCACCGGCCGCGCCGGCGAGCGCCACCAAGGCGCGGTTGCCATCCAGCACCGAGGGAAAGAACAGCGTGGCGATGACAATGGCCAGTTGCGCGCCGGCCGAGATGCCGAGCGTCGAAGGATCGGCAATCGGATTGCGCAGCAATTGCTGGAACAACGCGCCCGACAGGCCGAGCATCGCCCCCGCCAGAATGGCGACCGCCACGCGCGGCATCAGGCTGAAGGCAAAAATCACCTGATCCATCGACATGGTGGCGGCATCGAACGGCAGGCCGGGCCATGCACCGAAAGGCAGCCGCAGCAGCCCGGCATGCAGGGAAAGCCCGCAGGCCAGAACGAACAGCAGCCCGAAGAAAAGCTGGAGAGGCCGCGCCGTCACAGGGCTTCTCCCTTCGCCGAGAGCGCTTCGGTCAGAAGCCGCGCAAAGCGCATGCCGGCGGTGATGCCGCCATAGGGGCCGACATTGCCGAGCGTGACCACCCGGTTTTCCCGCACGGCGGGCAGCGCGCGCCATATGGCGCTGCTGCGCAGGGTTTCCCGCGCCTCGACCGGAATATCGGAGACGATGACGATGCGCGCATCGGGCGAAGCGGCGAGGTTTTCAAGCGGCACCGGGGCCGCGAAGGTGAATTGCGAACGATCCACCCAGGCATTGGCGAGCCCCAGCCGGCCGAGCACATCCCCGAACATGCTATCCGCACCGAAAGCGCGAAAATGCCGGGCGTCGCCGATATTGATCACATAGGTCGGCCGCGCCGCAAAACCGGCAAGGCGGCTCCGCATGGCTTGCAGCGCCGCTTCCGTTTCGCCCAGCACCCTGCGCGCCTCATCGGCCCTGCCGAGCTTGTCGCCAAGGGCGGAGACCGCCGCCAGCGCCTTTGCGAAAGGCGGCTCGCCCTTCACGTAAAAGGGCAGCGAGAAGACCGGGGCAATCGCTTCCAGCCTGCCGGTATAGCGGGTGTAGAAGGGCGAAATCAGAATGAGATCGGGTCGGCTCAGTTGCAGAAGCTCGAAATTCGGCGCACCGCGCAGGCCGAGATCGGCGACGGTTGCGGGGATTTCCGGCTCGACCGCATCCACCCGGAACTGGATGAGCTCGGTCGCCGCCACCGGCATGACGCCGAGCGCAACGGTGGTTTCCAGCATGGCCCAGTCGATGGCGGCAAGGCGTGGCGTGACCGCCGCGCGCGCCTTGCCAGCAAGAGCCGAAGCAGCGAGCAGGCCTAAAAATTCCCGCCGCCCCCAAAGGGGGGACATCCATCGATCCTTGCGCGTCATGCCCCTGCTGCTTCACTTTGATATGGCGTCACCAACGATAGGTCAGCTTGCCCATGACCGTTCTTCCGTCACCGTAATAGCATCCGAAAGTGGAGCAACTAGAAATATATTCTTTATCAGTCAAGTTTTGCACCAGAAGCGAGGCGCGGTAGCCGTTCTTCTCGTAATGCACACCGAGATCGAGCAGGGCGAGGCCCTTCATCTCGAAGGTATTGGCGGCATCGCCATAACGTTTTCCGACATAACGCACACCGCCGCCGATGCCGAAACCCTCAAGGGCGGTATCTTCCGGGAAAGTGTAATCCAGCCAGAGGCTTGCGGCGTGCCGGGGCGTGCTGTCCAGCTCCTTGCCGTTATTCACGCGGCCGGAGACCTCGCTGTCCATGTAGGTATAGGCCGCGCGCAGGTCGAGCCCGTCGGCAAGGCTTGCGACGCCTTCAAGCTCGAGGCCTTTCACATGCGCCTCGTCCATCTGCTGCGTCACGCCGCCCACCGTCGTCGTGACGTTTTTCTGTGTCAGATCGTAGACCGCGGCGGAAAAGAAACCGTCGAAACCCTCGGGCTGGTATTTGACGCCCGCTTCCCATTGTTCGCCGGTGGTCGGTTTCGGCGCATCGCCGACAGCCGGCTGCGGCACCGGTTCGAAGGAGGTCGCGTAGCTGACATAGGGCGCGATGCCGCCATCGAACAGATAGCTGACGCCGACGCGGCCGGTCAGCTTGTGATCGTCCTTGTCGAGCGAGCGGTAGGTGGTGCCGTTGAAGGTCGTGCCGCTGGTGCTTGCCCAATCCTGCCGCAGGCCGGCGGTAACGCGCCAGTTCTCGAAGGCCATCTCGTCCTGCGCATAAAGGCCGATCTGGGAAATATCCGTCTTCACATCGGCATAAAGCGTGCGCGAGGTGAGGCTGATCGGCCCGCCATAGACCGGATTGACGGGATTGAGCGGCGTCGCGGCCCAGAATTCGGTTTTGACGTTATTGTCGAAATAACGGTAGTCCAGCCCCACAAGCAGGGTGTGGTCGATCGGCCCCGTGGAGAACTCCGCCTGCAGGCTGTTGTCGATATTGAAGGTGTTCAGCAGCTCGTCCTGGAACGTCGCATTGCGGCGGATGAGATTGCCGATCATGCCGCCGCTGGTCGAGGACATGCCGAGCGCGCGGTAGGACCAGTCGAAATTGGAATAACGCGCATTCTGCCGGAAGGTGAAGGTCTCGTCGAAACGGTGCTCGAATTCATAGCCGATATTGGTGAATTTGCGGCTCGACGTATCGAAGGACGGATCGCCGACATAAAAGCTGCGGTCCAGCATATTGCCGGGCCTGAAATAGGTCAGCGCCGACGGCAGGCCGGAGGGCGAACTCGGATTGTCGTGCTGATAGGAGGCGAGAACCGTCAGCTTCGTATCCTCGTCCGGCTGCCAGGTGAGCGCCGGTGCGATGAAATAACGGTCGTTCTGCAAGTTGTCCGTCTGGGCATGGGCGTTGCGCGCAAGGCCGGTCAGGCGATAGGCGAAACTGTCGCTATCCGCCACCGGGCCGCCAATATCGAACATCGACTGGTAATAGTCGAAGCTGCCGATCTGCACACCGACTTCGCCGAATCGTTCGAAGGTCGGCCGCTTGCTGATGAGATTGATGAGGCCGCCGGGATTGCCCTGACCGAAAAGAACGGAAGCAGGCCCGCGAATGACTTCCACGCGCTCCAGGCCGTAAACCTCATAGGAGGGCGCACCGGCGGTACGCATCAGCCGCAGACCATTCAGGAACTGCAACTGGTTTCCCTGGAACCCGCGAATGCGCGGCGCATCGAAACGCGGATCCGCCCCAAACGGCTGCGCGACGACACCCGGAACATAATTCAGCGCCTCGCTGAGATTGCGAACGTTCTGAGCATCCATCTGGTCCTTGGTGATGACGGATACGGATTGCGGCGTCTCGATCAGGGATCGCCCCGTCTTGGTGGCGCTGGCGCTGGTTTTCGCCACATAGCCTTTCACGGGCGCCTTGGGATCCTGATTTTTGGCGCCCTCCACGGTGATGGTCTGCAGCACCGTCGTACCGGCTTCCTGCGCAAGGGCGGAAGCCGGGGCCAAAAACGCCACATAAGCGATGACGGCGCAACCGCCAGCCAGAATGGAAATGTGTTTGGTTTTTCCCTGCACCTCAAGACCCTTCATCACCCGCGCCACCATAAGGCGGCATTTTTCTGGAGAATTTAAGTCATCTTATTACGCAAGGGACGAATTGCGATCCAATAAGCGCAGCCGGTTTTTTTCAGAACTATTGATTATGAAAACTCACAGCGATAATAGCCTGGAATTATTCAAATCTGCCGCGAAAGGCCGTGACGATGGGCAGGAAACCGGCAAGCCGGGCAGAAACATTCGAATTGCGCCACCTGCGCTATTTCACCACGCTGGTGGATGAGCGCAATTTCGAGCGCGCCGCCGCCCGCCTCGGCATTGCCCAGCCGGGCTTGAGCCAGCAGATCATGGCGCTCGAGCAGATTGTCGGCATGCCGCTTCTCGACCGGACGCGCCGCTCGGTTAAGCTGACCACGCCCGGCCAGCTTCTCTACGAGGATGCCCGGAAGATCCTCGCCAATGCCGAGGCGACGCTTGCGGCGCTCAAACGCGTCGACCGCGGCGAAACCGGGCGCATCTCCATCGGTTATGTCGCCTCGGCCGCCTATTCCGGCCTGATGACCCGGTCCATTGCCAGTTTCCGCGCTTCCCATCCCGATGTGGAGCTGCAACTGATCGAGATGGAGATGCGGCTGCAACTGGCCAAGATTGCCGACGGCAATCTGGACTTCGCCTTCATTCGCCCGCCCGCGCCTGTTCCGGAAGGTGTGACGACCCATGTGGTGCTGCGCGAACCGCTGATGGCCGCACTTCCCGAAAACCATCCCCTGGCCTTTGCGCTGCAGGTCGATCTGAAAAACCTTGCCGGCGAGACCTTCATTACCCCGCGGCAGCCGCCGGATGTCGGCTTTCACTACAATACGATAGAAGCCTGCAATGAAGCCGGGTTCCAGCCGGCGATCACGCCGGAAGGCAGGGACTACACCACGATTGCCAGCATGGTGGCCATCGGCCTCGGCGTCGCGCTGGTGCCGCGCTCGCTTAATTGCCTGAGGTTGCCCGGCGTGCGCTATGTGCCGCTTGCCGCCAGTTCCACGACCTCGGACCTCGCCATCGCCCACCGGAAAACGGAAGCCTCTCCCGCCGTCAGGGCCTTCATTCTCCATATGCGCAATTGAAGCGGCAGCACCCGCCCGCCTGTCGGTCCCGTGGACGAAAAATCCGTCATCACCCGTCTGCGCCGCATCGACGGCAACAGGCGGGGGCGGCGTAACCGTATGGGATTGCGAAAAGAATGACGCTCTCGCGGGCCGGCCGAAAACAGGAACGAAATCCTGTCCGGATATTTCCTGTCCCCGCTTTTCCCCGTGCCCGCGGCGCACCCCATAATCGCGGCAGATTTCAATTTACGGGAGACAGCAATGGCTGAGACTTACGAACACCACGCCGCCGGCCTCGAATCCCCGGCATCCCACGCTTTCGATGTGGTTCCGGACGATACGAGCCCGCTTCCTTCCCCCACCCGCGCCATCTATGTGGGCAATGGCGGCCATCTCTGCCTGACCCTGCTTTCCGGGGCGACGGTGACCTTCCAGAACCTACCCGCAGGCAGCCTGCTGCCGGTCAGGGCCACACGCATATTTGCAACGCGCACCACCGCCACAGGCATCGTGGGCCTCAATTAAGGGCTCTATCGTCTCGACGATCTGAAACACCCCCGCCAAACGGCCGCCACGGAGTGTGACACTTTCATGACAAGCTTTCAGGTTGATGTCAGCAAAATGACGCATCCGCCATTGATCGGCCCATGCGGCAGCCTGGACGGCGGCGTTTTCGCCCCGTCTCCGTTGCCGCCGGCCTATTGGAAATCTGGTGGATCTGACAGTGGCTCTTTTTACCGCGAAAGCGACGGGAACAGTAACATATCGTCCGGAAATCGGCAGCGTGCCGCTCAGCCTGCTGACGGCGGCCTATCTGCTGTTTTTCACGAACCGGACATTCTGGTCGAAGGTTCACACCTATCTTTCCGCCTATCCGGTCGCCATCGTCGCGCTTTATGCCGCCATGGCCGCCTTTCTCGGCGCCCTCATCATTATTTTTTCCGCCAAATATCTCATCAAGCCGTTTTTGATCTTCCTGGTCTTCGCGGCGGCCGCCGCTTCCTGGTTCATGGATCGCTACGGCATCGTCATCGACAGCGACATGATCCGCAACGCCATGGAGACGACACAGGCGGAAGCCGGCAATCTGATCACGCCCGGCTTTCTCTGGCACATGGCGATTTACGGACTGGTGCCGTCCCTCCTCATCGCCGCCGTGCGTGTGCGCCACCGCCCGATCCTCGACAAGCTTTTGTGGAACACGATCAGCATCCTGATCTGTCTTTCCATCGCCGGCATCATCAGCTTCGCCAATTCCAAGACCTTCACCACCGCCGTGCGCCAGCACAAGGATATCGTCAAAAGCGTCAATCCGCTGTCGCCGATCATGTCGGCCATTCATTACTTCACGCTGGCGGGCAAGGAAGTCGATATTCAGGTCAGCCCGGTCGGCGGGGATGCGAAGGTCCTGCCTTCATTGGGCGGCGTCCGCAAACCCCGTATCACCGTCATCGTGGCGGGCGAGACCGCGCGGGCCGCGAATTTTTCCCTGAACGGCTATGGGCGCGATACCAATCCCGAACTCGCAAAACGCGGCGTGATCTATTTTCCGAACACGACCAGCTGCGGCACCGCGACGGCGATTTCCATTCCCTGCATGTTTTCGAAGTTCCCGCGCTCGCAATATAGCCACAAAAAGGCGCTCGCCAATGAAAACGTCATGGATGTTCTTGTCCATGCCGGGGTCAGCGCGACATGGCTCGATAACAATACCGGCAGCAAGAACGTGGCCGACCGCATCCCTTATTTCGATCTGCCCTCCACCAATGACAGCCGCTTCTGCACCGGCGGGGAATGCCGCGACGATATCTTCTTCGACAAGCTCGACTCCTGGCTCAACAACGTCACCAGGGACAGCGTCATTGTGCTGCACCAGATGGGCAGCCACGGGCCGACCTATTATCTGCGCTATACCGACGAATTCCGCAAATTCACCCCGGATTGCCGCACGGCCGAGCTTGGCAATTGCTCCGACGCGGAGATCGTCAACTCCTACGACAACACGCTTCTTTATACCGACCATTTCCTCTCCACCGTGATCGACAAACTGAAGGCCCGCTCCGACAGGCTGGCGACGGGCATGATCTACGCGTCTGACCACGGCGAGTCGCTTGGCGAGAACGGCGTCTACCTGCATGGCGCGCCCTATCTGCTGGCGCCCGACCAGCAGACCCATGTGCCGTTTCTCGTCTGGTTCGACGACGACTTTGCGAAATCCATGGGGCTCAACAAAGCCTGCCTCGCAAGAACCGCGGCGGAGGGCGGGCGCTCGCACGACAATTATTTCCACAGCATCCTTGGCATGATGAACGTCTCCACTTCGGTCTACGATCCCTCGCTCGATGTATTCGGCGGCTGCACCCAGCGCCAGAACAGCTGAAACACCGTGCTTGACGCTTATCCGGAGAAAGAGATACGCAGGACAAAGCGATAGAGGGAGCTGTCTTGCGGGTTCTGCTTGTTGAAGACGATCATGTGCTGGGCGAAGCGCTGCGGGACCATGTCGCGGCGGCGGGTCATGCTGTCGACTGGTTCAAGACGCTGGGCGACGCCGTGGCGGCGACGCTGACGATGGGTTACGGCCTCATCCTGCTCGACATGCGCCTGCCGGATGGCGAGGGCATCACCCTTCTGCAAAGCCTGCGCCAGCGCGATGACGCAACGCCGGTGATCATTCTGACCGCCCATGACCAGGTCTCCGACCGGATCGCCGGGCTGAACGCCGGTGCGGACGATTATCTGGTCAAGCCTTTCGATCTCAACGAGCTTTCGGCCCGCATGCTGGCGGTCTCGCGCCGTTACGAAGGGCGTTCCGCTCCCGTCATCCGCCTGCCCGGCATCGAGATCAACCAGGTGGCGCGCAATATCACGGTCGATGGAACGGCGCAGACGCTGAGCGCCCGGGAATGGGCCGTGCTGGAAAAACTCGTCGAACATCCCGGCGCGGTCGTCTCGAAAGCGCAATTGCACGACACGCTTTACGAATTCGGCGCGGAAATAGAAAGCAACACGGTCGAGGTCTATATCAGCCGGCTGCGCAAGAAAATCGGCCATGACCGCGTCGAAACCGTGCGCGGCGTCGGCTACACCATCCGATAGTCAGAATTACAAGCAGGCAGAAATGGCCAGACCGACCAGCATGACCCGCAAGCTCGTGACGGCGCTGACCAGCGTTGTCGCCATATCCTGGCTTCTCGCCTGCGGGCTGGGCGTCATGGTGATGCAGGACGAATTCGCCGAAATTTTCGACGCCGGCGTTGAGGAAACCGCCGAAAGACTGCTGCCGCTGCTGGTGGACGACCTCCGGGAAAACAATACCGCGCCTGCCGCGCAAAAGCTCAACCAGACGTCGGAACGGGCGGAATATCTGACCTATCAGGTACGCGACCGGGAAGGACAGGTGGTGCTGCATTCGCATGACAGTTCGACGGAGCCTTTCGAGGTCTCGCTCGAACCCGGTTTTTCTGAAACCGCGACCCAGCGCATCTTTACGGTTGCGACGCCGGACGGAAACTATTTCCTGCAGGTCGCCGATGCCTTCGCCAATCGCCGCGAGGCGATCGAGGAGGCGGGCACCGCGCTGCTGCTTCCCGTTCTCATCCTCATTCCCGCCAGCATTTTCGCAGTCATTGTCGTGGTGCGCAGAACGCTGCGACCGATACAGACCCTGCGCGACGAAATCGGCAAAAAGGACGGCGGCAATCTCGCGCCGCTGCCGACGCAACCCTTTCCGGGCGAGCTCCATCCCATTGCCCGTTCGGTCAATCTGCTGCTCGGACGATTGCGGTCGGCAATCGAGGCGGAACGGGAATTCACCGCCAACAGCGCCCATGAATTGCGCACGCCGATTGCCGGCGCGCTGGCGCAGGCGCAGCGGCTGCATGCCGACATTCCGCCGGAACTTGCGCCGCGCGTGGAAAACATCGAAAAATCCCTGCAGCATCTCGCCCACCTGGCCGAAAAACTGCTTCAGATGTCGCGCGCGGAAGCGAGGATCGGGGTCACCGACACGGCAAACGATCTCATTCCCGTTCTCGAGCTGGTTATCGACGACATGATGAGAACGGCCATCGGCTCATCCCGAATCCGCTTCACCAATCGTTGTGAAGGCGGCCTCTCCTGCAGGATCGGCGCGGATGCCTTCGGCATCGTCGTCCGTAACCTCCTCGAAAACGCGCTGATCCACAGCCCGGCGGAAAGCCCGGTGCAGGTCGTCGCCGAAGCGGACGGCACGATCCGCGTCGTCAATTCCGGGGTAGCGGTCGACGCGGCGCTCCTGCCCAAGCTGACGACGCGTTTTACCAGGGGCCAGACCACGGCGGACGGAACCGGGCTTGGCCTTGCCATCGTCAAGAGCCTGGTGGAGCAGGCCGGCGGAGAGCTGGTGCTTTCCTCGCCGGCGCCGGGCCGGCAGGACGGTTTTGAGGCCCGCATCGTCCTTCCCGCCGAAACCGCCTGAATGCCGAAAGAAAAAAGCCCCGTCGGAAGGACGGGGCTTTTGCCGGTCTGGATGACGGTCGCTCAATCCTCGTGGATATGGCTGTGATCGCGCGTGTCGCGCATCTTCACATAAACCACCAGCGACAGGGCGATCATGATCGTCACATACCAGAAGAACCAGTTTTCGTGGCCGATCTGCTTGAACTTCAGGGCCACGAATTCCGCCGTTCCGCCGAATATGGTGTTCGCCAGCGCATAGGGCAGAGCCACGCCAAGCGCGCGGATATGGGCAGGGAACATTTCCGCCTTCACCACCGCATTGATGGAAGTATAGCCGGTGACGATCAACAGGCCGACCAGAACGAGGGCGAAAGCCATGATGGGATCGGTCGTCGTCGAAAGCGTGCTGAAGATCGCATAGGTGAACAGCGCTCCGAGAATGCCGAAGCCCACCATCAGCGGCTTGCGGCCGATCCTGTCGGACAGCGCACCCGCAATCGGCTGGCACAGCATGAAGACGAAGAGCGCCGCCGTGGTGATTTCCGTGGCGCTTTCCTTGCTGAAACCGGAGGTGTTGACGAGGAATTTCTGCAGATAGGTCGTATAGGCATAAAAGGCGAGCGTGCCGCCGGAGGTGAGCGCCATGACCATCAGCGCTTCCCTTGGATAGTGCTTGAACAGCGCCCATCCGCTGGACTTCGGCTTGTCGGCAGCGCCGGTCTTGGCATTTTCGAAGGACTGCGTCTCGACAAGGCCGCGGCGGATATAAAACACCGCAATCGCCAGAAGGCCGCCAATGAAGAAGGGAATGCGCCAGCCCCAGGAGCCGAGCTGTTCCGGCGTCAGAACCCGCTGCAGCACCAGAAGCACCGCCAGCGCCAGAAGCTGACCGGAAATAAGCGTCACATACTGGAAGCTGGAGAAGAAACCGCGGCGGTTCTTGCCGGCCATTTCGCTGAGATAGGTTGCGCTGGCGCCATATTCGCCGCCGACGCTGATGCCCTGCAGAAGTCTTGCGAAAACCAGAATGGCCGGCGCGGCAATGCCGATCGCCTCATGGCCGGGCGTAATCGCGATCAGCAGCGAACCGAGACACATCAGCGTGACGGACAAGGTGAGACCGGCCTTGCGGCCCTTGCGGTCGGCATAGGTGCCCATGAACCAGGCCCCGATGGGCCGCATCAGAAATCCGACGGCGAAAACGGCGGCTGCACTCAGGAGCTCGGCGGTCTGGTTTCCGGAAGGGAAAAACACCGGCGCGAAATAAAGGGTGAAGGCCGAATAGACGTACCAGTCGTACCATTCGACGAGGTTGCCCGCCGATCCGCCGATAATGGATTTCAAACGGGTTTTCTGGTCCGGCGCGGTGGCGGGACCATTTGCCATAATATTCACGGGTAAACTCCAATTCATCTTCGTCTGGAGATGGAAGGGCGAACGGAAGGTGTGATAATTTGTCGCTCTCGGTGGGGGTATATACCCGTCATGTTGCAGTGCGCAAGTTTATACCGCATCGCGATATTGCCGAAAATCCAGCCATGGCGACTGAAGCCCTGCCGATTCCCGGCCTTCCGCCACCCTTTTTTCAGCGGATTTTCGGGTGGAAACCTCAAAAGTAAAACCGCCCGACTGTGATCCGCCTTGTAAGCCGCCCGCGCTCAAACTAAAAAATATCAATGATTTACGATATATCGGACGTCCAGATCGAAAAGCTCCTCATTGCCGCCGCCCGTGCCGGCGAGGCGCTGGCGCGGCTGGACGAGCGGATCGACAGGTCACCGATGAAACACGGCTTCATCGAAAGACAGGATTTCACCGATGCGATTTCCTCCATGTGGGTGGATGGCGAACTCGTTCACATGGAAGATCTGGTGCTGCATGACGCGCATATGGATGTGCGCGCGCCAACCCATGAAATGACGGCGGCGCACCGGATTCTCCGCTCGAGACGGCTGATCTTTTCCAATGCCCCCGGCTGGGCCTTTACCGCGCCGGGCCTTTCAAGGCTACGCGGCAGGGCGGCACTTGCCGAAGAACCAGCGCCTTCCAGACAAGCGCCCGATCACTCCCGCGATGAAGACACCGACGCGGGAGGAGGAAACATCGCTGGACGGCGCTTTTTCCGAGCTGGACGCGCTTCTGGCGCGAAGCGCCGCAACGCTCGATGCGATCACCACCGGCAGCGCGCTTCCGCCAATGCACAGGGAGGAAAGCCATGCGATCATCAACGAACCCGACTGGGACGAGGATGAGCGGCTGAAAGAATGGTGGGCCGTCCATGCGCGGACAGAGGAACTGCCGGCGATTCTTCGCACCGCCATCCTGCTCGACGCCTGGAACATGATCGAGGTGCTGCAACGCAGCCCCTGGCTCGGCCGGCTTCTGGCCTCCGCCTTTCTGCGCGACGGCGCCGTCACGCCAGATCACCTGCCGGCCCTCAGCGCCGGTCTCCGCGCGGTCCCACGGGAGCGCCGGCACGCCCGAAACCAGACGCAGCGCGTTCTCGCACTTCTCGACAGCTTTTACGAAGCGGCACAGGCCGGCATGAAGGAACACGACCGGCTGACCCATGCGCGTGAACGCATGATGCGCAAGCTGGCAGGCCGGCGTTCCTCCTCGCGCCTGCCGGAACTCGTGGAGCTTGTCGTCTCCCGACCGGTGGTTTCGGCGGCGATGATCGTCAAGGAACTCGGCACCACGCCGCAGGGCGCGATAGGGCTCGCCAACCAGCTGGAACTGCGGGAAGTGACGGGTCGTGGCCGGTTTCGCGCCTGGGGCATGCTGTAGCGAAAGCTGCCCCACCCCTCGCAAGAGCCCCGAAAAACGGCGGTATCTCGGCCTTTTTCCGGCAAAGACGTGCCGCAGGAATGCAGCGATCACGAATCTTAACAAAATTTAACTATTGCGTAGGTCGGTGAAGCCGCTATGTTCCTCGCTGCGTTGCAGCACCGATTTTCTTCTCCGGCAACGCGGTCGCATTCGGCCCCGGCAACTTTTCTTTGCCGCCCGCATTTAAGTGTCCATTCTGAGGGAGATGCAATAATGACAATTTCAATCTCACAACCCGATTCCGATCACGAAACCGATGCTCCTTTTGCCAAAAAGGTTCTCACCGCGCGCAATCTCGCCGGATATACGGTCGAGCAGCTTGCCGTGACCTGCGGCCTGACGACCAGCGAAATACGCGCGCTCGAAGACGGCACGGACAGCGATCCGCTGCGCATCAGACGCGTTGCCGCAGCACTTCATATTCCTGTCGAAACCGTTATCTGATCCGCCTTAGCGATCATCAAAAATCTCAGCGCCGCCGGGGACGATGTTCCAGGGAACATCCGGGCGGCGCGCGCGGCCTGATGCCGCCAGTCCCTTCCGGAACATTTTCCGCGCCCCTCTCTTAACATTTTCGTTATCCGGCACCACATGGGGTTCACGAGCGACCATGTTCGGCCGAGTGCGACATGTGCCCCGCTTGTGCGAGAGCAGCAACAACCTCCGGAATCCTGCCATGACACTAAGTCTCGACACCGAAGAACGGGTTTCTTCAGCATTGGATGAATTGTGGCCAGCGGAAAAGACGGATATTCTCGACTGGCTGATCACCGGCACCAAGGACGAACGCTTTATCGACGAGATATTCGTCGAGCTCTGCAGCAGGCTGCGGGCGAGCGGAATTTCCGTGGCCCGGGGCGTGCTCGCTTTCCGCATTCGCCATCCGCAATGGCTTGGCGCGCGCATTCTGTGGAAAGCCGGCCTGTCCTCCGCCGAAATCGCCACCTATGGCTATGGGTCTGAAAATACGCCCGAATATCTGAACAGCCCTATCAACGACATTCATCAGGGCGCCACCGAAGTTCGCCACCGGCTGAACGGAGAGGACATCGATGAGCCCGGCTATACGATCTACGAAGACCTGCGGGCCGAGGGGCTGACGGATTATTGCGCCTGGCCGATCGAGCACACTTTCGGCAAGCGCCATGTCGCCACCTTCTCCAGCGACCGGCCCGGCGGTTTTTCCGACAGCGAAATCCTCGCCTTGAAAAACCTGCTTCCGGCGCTCGCGCTCGTCAGCGAAATACGCCTGAAAAACCGCATGACGCGCACCCTTCTGGAGACCTATGTGGGGCCGCATGCCGGCGAAAAGATCCTCAATGGCGCCACCACGCGCGGTAGCGGCATGACGGTGGGTGCGGCGATCCTGATCTGCGACCTGCGCAATTTCACCCATATTTCCGACCTTTGGCCGCGTGACGATGTCATCGAGCTTCTCAACGGTTATTTCGACGCCATGTGCGATCCCATCGAGGAATTCGGCGGCGAAATCCTGAAATTCATGGGCGACGGGCTGCTGGCGATTTTCCCGCTCAGCGACCCGCAGGCCTGCGAAAACCTGCTGAAAGCCATCGCCAGCGCGCAGAAGAGCCTCGTTGCGCTGAATGAAATCAATTGCCGCAAGGGCCACGATCCCCTGGGTTACGGCATCGGCGTGCATGTCGGCGATGTCATGTATGGCAATATCGGCTCGAAGACCCGCCTCGATTTCACCGTCATCGGCCCCGCCGTCAATATCGCCTCGCGGCTGGAAACGCTGACCAAGGAGACCGGGCGCAATGTGCTTTTCTCCGAGGAATTCGTGCGCATGGCCGGATATCAGGGAAAGCTGGAAAATCTCGGACCATGGCTGCTGCGCGGCCTCGAAACCCCGGTCGAAGTATACGCCCTGCCCCACAATGCGGCCCTGACAGCTTCGGCCGATTGATTATCGCGAGGGGCTTTTAACGACACCGGCCATCCGCGCCGCATGACCTTCCCGAAGGAGTGATTTCGGCCGTCTGGACCATCGTCAAAACGCTTGACACATCTGCAATGTCGATCTAGCAAAATGGAACATATATTCCATATCGAAACATTGCTTGCATTCATATTCTGTCTTTCCGGGAGTGAGGGACGGGTGTGAGAAACCGGAGGAAAGATGGTTACGAAATTGGCACTGCTCGGCGCTGGACGGATCGGCAAGGTCCACGCCAAGGCGATCACCACCGACAGCCGTGCTCAGCTGGTGGCCGTTGTGGACGCCATGGCCGGTGCTGCGGAAGCAATCGTCCGCGAGGCGCAGTGCAAGGTCAGCACGATCGATGAGGTTCTGGCCGACAACACGATCGATGCCGTCATCATCTGCACCCCGACCAACACCCATGCCGACCTGATCGAGCGTTTCGCCCGCGCCGGCAAGGCGATCTTCTGCGAAAAGCCCGTCGATCTCGATGTCGCCCGCGCGGAAGCCTGCGCCAAGGTGGTCGAGGAAACCGGTGCGAAGGTGATGCTCGGTTTCAACCGCCGTTTCGACCCGCATTTCCAGGCCGTTCACAAGGCCATCGACGATGGCCGCATCGGCAAGGTGGAAATGGTGACCATCACCAGCCGCGACCCCGGCCCGCCGCCGGCCGAATATATCAAGGTCTCCGGCGGCATTTTCCGCGACATGACCATTCATGATTTCGATATGGCCCGTTTCCTGCTCGGCGAGGAAGTGGAAAGCGTATTCGCCACCGGTTCCGTTCTCGTCAATCCGGAGATCGGCGCGCTGGGTGATTTCGACAGCGCCAGCATCATCCTGACGACGAAAAGCGGCAGGCAGGCGATCATTTCGAATTCACGCCGCGCGACCTATGGTTACGACCAGCGCATCGAAGTCCACGGTTCGCTCGGTTCGGCAGCGGCCGAAAACCAGCGCCCGGTTTCCATCGAAATCGCCAACGCGGATGGCTACACCCGCCCGCCGCTGCATGATTTCTTCATGACGCGTTACACGGCGGCCTATGCCGCGGAAATCACCGCTTTCATCGACAGCATCGAAAACAACGTCGCGCCGTCACCCTCCATCAAGGACGGTCTGATCGCGCTGAAACTGGCCGACGCCGCGCTGAAATCCGCGACCTCGAAGACGGCCGTGAAGATCGGCTAAGGGCCTTAAGCGCGACGCCGGATGTGGGCATGAACCCCTCCAGACATGTTGCCGTCATCCTCGGCCTTGTGCCGAGGATCTGAACACGTCGAATACAACCAGCAGATAGCAGATCCTCGGGACAGGCCCGAGGATGACGTCGGCGCAATTGGCTTGAATTAAAGACTTACGCCTTTTCGAGAAATCTAAACCAGACAGTAGCGCAGGCTAAGCCGGCAATCCGCCCGCCAAAAACGCAGCTTCCACACTTGCATGGCAGCTATTCGGAAAATAAGGTTGTCTGACAAGGTACGGCCGTAACATATGGCTGTTACCCACCTCATTCACCCCGAATACTCTTTTGCCGGCGGCAGTCGGATAGCGGTTTTTTCATGCCATCACCCAGGACCGGCTTTCTTTATGCGCTTGTCGCTTTCACGATCTTTGCGGCGCAGGATGGCATATCGAAACATCTGGGCAGCGCCTATCCGCCGGTTTTTATCGCCATGCTGCGATACTGGGCCTTTGCCGTCTTCGTTCTTTTGATGGCCGCAAGGTCGGCGGGCGGCATTCGGGGCGCCGTCATGGCCAACCGTCCCTGGCTGCAGATCGGCCGCGGCGTGCTTCTCGCGGTACAGATCGTCATTTCGATCTTCTCCTTCGCCGTCGTCGGGCTGGCGCACAGCCATTCCATCCTTGCCTCCGCACCGCTGATCGTTGCGGCGCTGTCCATGCCTTTGCTGGGAGAACATGTGGGCTGGCGGCGCTGGAGCGCCATTTTTGTCGGCTTCATCGGCGTTCTCGTCATCCTCAAGCCGGAGGGCGAAGGTTTCGACAACCGGCTGATAATCACCTTCGTGGCCACCTTCATGCTGGCGCTCTACAGCGTCCTGACCCGCCTGGGCAGCAAAAGCGATTCGGCGATGACGAGCTTTTTCTACACCGGCGTGGCCGGTGCGGCGGCCCTGACGCTGGTCGGTCCATTTTATTGGGTCAGCATCGAGCCGCAGGATTGGGGCTGGATGCTGGCGCTGTGCATTACCGGCATGAGCGGCCATTATTGCCTGATAAAGGCGTTCGAACTGGCGGATGCAGCCTCCGTGCAGCCCTTTTCCTATTACCAGCTGGTGCTCGTCTCCATCATCGGCGTCACCATCTATGGCGAAGTGGTGACGTCCAACATGGTCATCGGTGCAGCGATCGTCATTGCCGCCGGCCTCTTCACGATCTGGCGGGAGCATGTGGTTGCCCGCAAGAACCGCCAAACGGCAAATAAGGAAACGGAATAGGCAGCCAGCGCTGGAAATGCCCTAGACGAGCGCCGCCTCACACCGCAGCAGCATCCCGAACAGGTCACGCGGCTCATCCGGGTCGGCCAGCAGATCGAGCTCGGTATAAAGCCCGGTGGATGGCAGTTTCGAGCGCACGTAACGCAGCGCCGAAAAATCTTCCGTCGCGAAACCGACGCTGTCGAACAGCGTGATCTGCCGCTCGCTTGCCCGCCCCTGCTTTTCACCGGTTATGACCTGCCAAAGCTCGGTGACGGGATAATCCGCCGGCAATTGCTGGATTTCGCCTTCAATGCGCGTCTGGGGCGGATATTCGACGAAAATATCGGATCGAAGCAGAATATCCCGGTGCAACTCCGTCTTGCCGGGGCAATCGCCGCCAACGGCATTGATGTGAATGCCGGGCCCGACCATGTTGTCGGTCAGGATCGTCGCATATTGCTTGTCGGCGGTGACGGTGGTGATGATATCCGCCCCTTCGACCGCTTCCTGTGCGCTCTCACAGATCTTGATGGCAAAACCCTGCCCGGCGAGATTGCGGGCGCATTTTTTGCTGGCGGACGGGTCGATATCAAATAGCCGCAGCGTGTCTATGCCAAGAATTGCCTTGAAGGCGCGTGCCTGGAATTCGCTCTGGGCGCCATTGCCGATGATGGCCATGGAGCGGGAATTCCTGCGGGCGAGATATTTTGCGGCGACGGCGGAGGTGGCGGCGGTGCGCAGCGCCGTCAGGATGGTCATCTCGGTCAGAAGCAGCGGATAACCGTTGCCGACATCGGAAAGCACACCGAAAGCCGTCACCGTCTGGCGGCCTTCCTTCATGTTCTTCGGATGGCCGTTGACATATTTGAAGCCGTAAAGCGTGCCATCGCTGGTGGGCATCAGTTCAATGACGCCTTCCTTCGAATGCGAGGCGATGCGCGGCGTCTTGTCGAAGCTTTCCCAGCGGCGGAAATCCTCTTCCACCGCATCGGCAAGCTCGCGCAGGAACGTGTCGATACCCACGCGCAGCACAAGTTTCATCATGTGATCGACGCTGACGAACGGCACGATATTGAGGTTCGGTATCACGGTCATCGCATCACCCCTTTCAGCCGGCCCGTGTCGGGCGGTCCATGACCCGCTTGCCCATCAGGCTGGCGGCGAGATCCACCATCAGCGTCGCGGTTCTGCCGCGCTCGTCGAGAAACGGGTTGAGCTCCACCAGATCGAGACTGCAGACCAGCCCGCTATCATGCAGCATTTCCATGACCAGATGCGCCTCGCGGAACGTAGCACCTCCCGGAACCGTGGTGCCGACGGCCGGCGCGATGGACGGCTCGAGAAAATCGACATCGAGACTGACATGCAAAAGCCCGTTTACCGCCTGAACCCGCGCCAGAAACGCCCGCAGCAGAACGGCGACACCATGCTCGTCTATCGAGCGCATGTCGTGCACGGTGATGCCGCTCTTTTCCAGTGCGGCCCTCTCGGCCGGATCCACGCTGCGGATGCCGATCATGCCGATATTGTCTTCCGGAACCGCATGGGAAAGCGGCGGGAAATAACCGGCAAATCCCTCTCGCCCACTGAAATAGGCGACCGGCGTGCCGTGCAGATTGCCGCTGCGCGTCGTCTCAAGCGTATGGTAATCGGTATGGGCATCGAGCCAGAGCACGAAAAACGGCCGGCCGGTCTCAGCCACCCGGCGCGCCATGCCGGCGACCGTCCCCGCGGAAATCGCATGGTCGCCGCCGAGAAAGATCGGCACGGCATCCGCGCTCTCACGATAGGCAGCCTCCGTCAGCGCCTCGGTCCAGGCCACGGTTTCAGACAGATGGTGCACGGCGGGATTGGGATGGTTAAATTCGCGGAAGGTCGCCGGCGTCACATTGCCGGTATCGACCACGCGATGCCCCAGTTCTTCAAGGGCATGCGCAAGCCCCGCGACGCGATAGGCGCTCGGCCCCATTTCGCATCCCAATTGCCCGGCCCCGATCTGCAGCGGCGCACCGATCAACCTGATTTCCATTCCCGTCCTCGCTTTCCTGCCAACAAGCCCAGTTCAACACAGTGATCTGGCGAAATGAACATCAAATATTGGCAATATTATCGAAATAAGCTATCGATCTGGTAAAATTGATTTACCGAATTGGTCATCATGGATAATCTCGACGAACGGCTCATCACCCTTTTGCGACACAATGGCAGGCGCAGCATTTCCGATCTCGCAATCGAGACGGAAACCTCTCGCGCCACGGTGCGCTCACGCATCGAAAGAATGGAGAACGACGGCACCATCATCGGTTACACCGTCATTTTGCGCGCCGATGCGGTGGAGGCCGCGATCCGCGGCATCATGATGATCGAGATTGAAGGCCATGTGACGGACCGCGTCATCCGCACCCTTGGCGGTTTTCCGGAAATCTCCGAAATCCACAGCACCAACGGCCGCTGGGACCTGATCGTGGAACTCAACGCCGCCACCCTCAGCGATTTCGACGCGGTACTGCGCCGCATCCGCCTGGTGCCCGGCATCACCGGCAGCGAGACCAGCCTTTTGCTCTCCACCCCACGCTCCACCCGGGCACGGCTCTGAACCGGGGAGCAAAACGCAAAACAGGGATAAAACGCATTTTTCGATTTTTTCGACTTGCGCCCCGGAATAAATCATCTATATGACGACCCACCAAAGCGAACGCGCCACGCGCTTTAAAGCTTTTGGGGAATAGTTCAATGGTAGAACAGCGGACTCTGACTCCGTCGATCTTGGTTCGAATCCAGGTTCCCCAGCCAACGCTTCTCTATATCAAAATCAGTTTTATCAAAGAATAAATTTTGTCGCCTACTCCGTTATGCTTGTTTAAATCTATCTCCACCTTCATTACTGAAAATTGTAAGCCCTATGGATCGCAACGTTCGAAACATTGCTAGTAAATCTAAGACTGAATATCTTGGCTTATGCCGATTCGCTATCCCGTCTCCCCTGGTACAGTTTTACTTTGTGACTATGCTAGAGGCGGATTTGTGCCTCCAGAAATGGTGAAAAGGCGGCCCGCCATAGTAATATCGCCGCGTTTGCCACACCGGGATGGCTTATGTGCTATTGTCCCACTCTCCACTACTCAGCCCGCGCACGCTGTTCCTTACATTGTTGAAATTAGCCTGGACCCTGTTCTTCCCACCCCGTTTGATTCGGCTGTGATGTGGGCGAAATGTGACATGGTGGCTAGCGTTTCTTTTGAGCGTCTTGATCTTTTTTAGAACCGGGCGCGATCAGAAAGGACAACGTAAGTATTTGACACGAAAGCTGGACGCAGAAACATTCGAGCGAGTTATAGCCGGTGTTCGAGCCGGCCTGGGAATTTAACTTGACGTTAACGAAAGAATACCCATATTCACCTTGATCGCTGGCGGTGAAAGCCGCTCAGCCTCAAGACCTCTATGGAGGCAGACCCCGCCAAGGCGATAACAAGCGTGGCGGGGTTTCTTTTCAAGCCTTTGGCGAGACTTCGTATGGAGCACCTGTCTTCGAGGCCTGGAAGAACTCACCCGCGATAAACCACCGCTCCACCCGTCATACCGGCACCGGCGGCCGTCAGAAGCAAGTTTTCGGCTTGCCGGAAAGGCCTTTCGGCATTGGTGACGGAGAGCGAAAGCGGAATGGTTGCGGCGGAGGAATTGCCGAAGCTTTCTATGGTGCGAACCGTCTTTTGCCTGTCAATGCCGAGATTGCCACAGACGGCGTCGAACATGCGGGCATTGGCCTGATGGGGCACGAAACGGTCGATATCGGTTGCTGTCATTCCGGCTTGATGCAGCACCCGCTGCGAGGTCTCGGTCATCAGCGCCACGGCACGGGAGAATACTTCGCGGCCGTCACGCATCGTCATCAGCACCTCCTCAGTCGATGTATCGGCAGAGAATGGCTGGCTGCTGCCTCCCGCCGCTATCTGGATCAGATCGTAACCGTCGCCATCCGCAACGAGATCGGCTGACAAAAGCCCACGCTGCGCCTCGCGGCAGGGCTTGAGGACGACGGCGCCGGCGGCATCGGCGAACAGGACCGCGCTTGCCCTTTCCGCCGGATTGATACGGCGGCTCAATATATTGGCGGCAACGATGAGGACGGCGCGGCCGTGGGTGCGGACAAAGCCATCCGCAAGGGTAAGCGCATAAAGAAAGCCAGAACAGGCCCCGGCGAGATCGATCGCGCCGGATCGGGCAAGGCCCAGCCTGTGGGCGAGCAGCGGCGCCGAGGGCGGCAAGAGGTGATCCGGCGTGGAAGTCGCAAGCAGCGTCAGAGCAATGTCGTCGGAGCCGATTTCGGCGTCTTCCAGCGCCATGCGGCCGGCGCTCGCGGCAAGGCCGCTCAGAGTGTCGCCCTCTTGCGCCCAATAACGCGTGCGGATGCCGGTTCGCCGCTCGATCCAGCCGGCTTCCAGCCCGAGACTGGTCTCTATCTCGGCATTGTCGACGCATCGTGACGGAACGGCATGACCAAAACCGGCCATGCGGGAAGAACGGGTCTGCATTGTCAGGACTTTCGGAAACGGTTCTGGAACAGGCTGAACATGGCCACACCCCGTTTTCACGCGATGCCGAGCGCGCGCGATTTTAGCGAAGCGGTTTCGGTGACGATCCCGGCCACTTCATCAATGGCGTCAAAGGCACGGCTTAAATCTTCCGCCGTCGAACAATAGGGCGGCATCAGGTAAAGCACATTGCCGAGCGGGCGGATGACGAACCCGCGCTCGCGGAACGATTGCCGCATGCGCGGCCCCGCCTCGGCGAGATACCCGCCGGCGGGCACCACGAGATCGAGGGCCGCGATGGTCCCCATTTGCCGGATGCCGCTGAAACGCCGGTCATCGGCAAATCGCCGGAGATTGTCGCTCAGCACCTGTTGCAATTGCCTGATGCGTTGAAGCACGGGTTCATCCCGCCAGACCTGAAGATTGGCTGCGGCCGCAGCACAGGCAATCGGATTGGCCGTATAGGAACTGGAATGGAAAAAGGTCTTGCGGCGATCCGTCGAAAAATGCGCGTCGAAAATCTCCGCGCTGCACAGCGTTGCCGCCAGCGGCAGGGAGCCGCCGGTCAGGCCCTTGGAGGTGCAGAGAATATCCGGCGAAATACCGGCCTGTTCGCAGGCGAACATGGTGCCGGTTCTGCCCCAGCCCGTCATCACCTCGTCTGCAATGACAAGGCAGCCATGGCGTTCGGCGATCTGTTTCATCCCGGCCAGAACATCCGCACCGTAAGTCCTCATGCCGCCCGCCCCAAGCACCAGCGGCTCAACCAGCAGGGCGGCGATACGGCCAGAACGGCAGAAGCACTCGAACATGTCCAGCGTGTGCTGTTCGCTGCCCGCTTCTGGAAAAGCCAGCCGGTCGACGCCGAAGAGCAGCGGTTCGTAAGCAGCATTGAAGACACCGCGCTCACCGGTCGACATGGTGCCGATGGTGTCGCCGTGATAGCCGTGCTCCATCACCACGATACGGTCGCGCTTTTCTCCGCGATTGTGGAAATATCCCAGCGCCATTTTCAGCGCCACCTCAACCGCCGTCGAGCCGCTATCGGAATAAAACACGTGGCTTAGCCCGGCGGGCGCAAGCTCGATCAGCCCGCGCGCCAGCGTTTCGGCGGGTTCATGGGAAAACTCGGCGAAAATGACCTGGTCGAAGGCCTCTGTCGCGGCGCGGATGGCCGCCATGATCGCGGGATGCCGGTGCCCGTGGGTGATGACCCACCAGGAGGAAATGGCGTCGAACAGGCGATTGCCGTCCTCATCGACGAGAAATGCGCCTTCCGCAGAAACAACGCGTTTCATCGGCGGTTCCAGCCCATGCTGGGTGAAGGGATGCCAGACAGGGGAACGGCTCATGCCGGCGCCTCCAGAAAATCAGCGAGATTGAAGTGTCGGGCAAATGCCCGATGCAGCACCTCTGATGTCATCTCCGGCAGGCGCGGCAGGCGGCCGAGCGGGCGAACGGCGCCGATATTGGCGATGACGCGCTCATTTTCCCGGTTCTCGTCGCCGATGAAGACCACGCCCTGCACGGGAATGGCGCGGTGCCGCAACGCCTCGAGCGAGAGCAGCGTGTGGTTGATGGTGCCGAGAGACGTTCTTGCGCACAGCACAAGCGGAATTTGCCAGCGGGCGAAGATATCGGCGAAGAGCACCGTGTCCGTCAGCGGCACCAGAAGCCCGCCGGCCCCCTCGATCACCAGCGATCCATCCGTTTGCGGCGGCAGCAGCTGCGCGGGATCGATCGTTACATTCTCGAGACGGGCCGATAGATGCGGCGAAGCCGGCATTTTCAGGCGATAGGCCTCCGGCAGGATGCGCGCGCGCGGCACGCCACCCAGCCGTTCCACCGTCTCGCTGTCTGTTTCTTCCTCCAGCCCGGATTGCACGGGTTTCCAGTAACAAGCCTGCAGGGCGTGGGTCAGCGCTGCGGAAAAAACCGTCTTGCCGATGCCCGTATCGGTGCCGGAAATGACGAAACGAGGGCTCATCTCCGCTCCTGCGCCAAGGAAAGGGCAAGCAGCCCGATCATATCGGCGATCTGGCTCTCATCCACATTGAGCGTGATGGCGATGCGCAGGCGCGCAGTGCCCTCCGGCACCGTCGGCGGGCGGATCGCGCGTACATCGAAACCGCCCTCCCGCAGATGCGCGGCAATACGAAGCGAACCGGCATTGTCGCCGATCATCACCGGCAGGATCTGCGAGCCGCTGGGCTCAACGCCGAGCCGAGAGCGAAGCTCCTCGCCGGCAAAGTTTACCAGCTCCGCCAGCCGCAGGCGTCGCCATGGTTCATCGGCAACGATGCGCAGGGCTTCGCGCACCGCCGCCGCCATCAGCGGCGAAGGCGCGGTCGAATAGATGAAACCGCGGGCGCGGTTGACGAGGTAATCGGCAAGCACCGCCGGCAGGCTCAAAAGCGCGCCGGAAAGACCGAGCGCCTTGCCGCAGGTGTGCAACGCCACCACATTGCCCCGGCCTTCCAGCTCCGCGGCAAGGCCGCGCCCGCCGGGGCCGAACACGCCGGTGGCATGGGCCTCATCGACAATAAGGAAGCCTCCGTGTTTCCCGGCAAGATCAGCCAGGGCCGAAAGGGGCGCACGGTCGCCATCCATGGAATAAAGGCTTTCGACGGCGATCCACGGGCGGCCCCGGCCACCCTCCTGCCGCCAGCGGATTATTTCCCGTTCGAATGCCTCGACCTGATTATGCGGCACGGCGATCGCCTTCGCCTTGCCGGCCGCGATCCCGTCATGGACGCTGGCATGGATCAGGGCATCGTGAAGAACGAGGTCTTCGCGCAGCGGCAATGTGGAGAACAGCGCGACATTGGCGGCAAAACCGCTGCCGAAATAGATCGCTTTTTCCGCACCGAAAAGCGTCGCCGCTTCCGCTTCCAGCGCCTCATGTTCGCGGTGGTTGCCGCGCAGCAGCCGCGAGCCGCCGGCCCCTGCCGGCACGCCCCTTCCGATAGCGTCGGCAAATGCCGCCTTCAGCCGGGGTGAATCGGCAAGGCCAAGATAGTCATTGGAGGTGAAATCGATCCCCTGTTGAGGAGCGAGCGCGCGCAGCCGCGATTTGCGCTCCAGGCCAGCAAGCTTCGCCTCATAGGGGGAGAACGCCGCGAGGTTCACCGGCACCCTCCCGGCTCCCCAGACTGCAACTCAGTTGGCTGCAGTTCCATCGGCTTCAGCCCCAGACGGCGGAAAAGCGCCGTATCGTGGTCCTCACCCGGATTATCCGCCGTCAGCAGCGTCTCGCCGATGAAGATGGAGTTGGCGCCGGCCAGGAAACAGAGCGCCTGCGTCTCATCGCTCATCTCCGTGCGCCCGGCCGAAAGCCGCACATGCGAACGCGGCATGAGGATACGCGCCAGCGCGATGGTGCGGATGAAATCGATCGGATCGACGGGATCGGCCTTGGCAAGCTTCGAGCCGGGGATCGGGATCAGCATGTTGATCGGCACGCTTTCCGGCGGCGCTGGCAGGTTGGCGAGCGTCACCAGCATCGAGATCCGGTCTTCCACCGTTTCCCCCATGCCGAGAATGCCGCCGGCGCAGACCTTGATGCCGGCATCGCGGACATTGGCGAGCGTTTCCAGCCGGTCCTCGAAGGTGCGGGTGGTGATGATCTGCGAATAGAACCGCTCGGAAGTGTCGACATTGTGGTTATAGTAGTCGAGACCGGCATCGGCCAGCCGTTCGGATTGCTCCGGCGTCAACATGCCGAGCGTCATGCAGGTTTCCATGCCGAGCGCCTTCACGCCCTCGACCATGGCCACCACGGCCTCCATGTCACGCTCCTTGGGATTGCGCCAGGCAGCACCCATGCAATAACGCGTCGCGCCGCCTTCCTTCGCCTTGCGCGCTTCAGTCAGCACCCGCTCCACTTCCATGAGTTTGGAGGCCTTGAGGCCGGTGGGGTTGCGGGCGGACTGGCTGCAATAACCGCAATCCTCCGGGCAGCCGCCGGTCTTGATGGATAAAAGCCGGCTCATCTGGATGGCATTGGGATCGAAATGACAGCGATGCACCTGCTGGGCGCGGAACAGAAGATCGTTAAAAGGTAAATTATAGATAATTTTGGCTTCTTCGAGCGACAAGCCGTCGCCGAAACCCGTAATCGGCGCTGGATTTCTGTCGATTTGCGTGACGATCTGGTCCATCTGTCGATCTTTCCCTCAAAATAAATAGATAGAAGTTCTTTTTATCTATTTTTTTCGAACCGCTTTTTGCAAGCATTTTTTTCGAGAAAAATTTTTCGGAGGGAGAGATGGCGGCATATGCGGAGATCGGAATCGCCGGCTTTTGACGCTGAAATTCATTGAATACGCACGTGCTCACGGAAAGGATCGGGCCGGCCCATGGCGTGAAAAGTCCGCACTTGCTAAGGGTGAGGCATGATCACACTTCGTCCCTCCGAGAGCCGCGACGCTTCCCGCATCCTCGACATATGGAGCAAAGCAGTCGACGCCACCCACGGGTTCCTTCTGCCGTCGGATCGCGCCGCAATCGGGCAGGAAGTCGAAGCTTTTCTGCCGCAGGCGCCGCTCACGCTGGCGGTCGATATTGCTGACCGCCCCCTCGGTTTCATGTTTCTGCATGAGGGGCATATGGAGGCGCTTTTCATCGATCCGGACCATCATGGCCAGGGAATCGGCAAGGTTCTGGTTCAGCGGGCGCTTGCGCTCCACCCCGCCTTGACCACCGACGTCAACGAACAGAACGCCGGGGCCATGGGTTTTTATCGCCGCCTGGGATTTGAGCCGACGGGACGCTCCGCCCTCGACGGACAGGGACGACCCTATCCGCTCGTTCATCTTCGATTTCGCGCAACGGAAAAATAGGCCGCCGGGATCGTCGGGGAGGATCAAGCCACGAACACCATAGTCCGCTTCGCAACCGACGATTTTCTGCCCGAACACCGCTTCGACCAATGGCGCGAAGTGCGTGGCAAAAGCCTGTTTGGCGTGACGATCGAGCTTGCGCGGGACCTTCGCCACAGCTTCAGGGGTTCGTTTCAGGCGCGCGCCGTCGCCGGCGCCGTGGTGACCGAGATGCGCGCCTCCTCTTACCGGGTGAACCGCACCGAAGCCGATATTGCCCGCATTGCCGGCGACAGCCTCTGCATCGGCCTGCAGGTCAGGGGCTCCGGCTTTCTGCATGCCGGCAAAAATCAGGTTCACGCGGTTGGCGGGGGCGATATCACCATCAACTATTCCGACTTGCCCTACGATGCGATACCGGGAAACGAGGCGGATTTTCACTACAGGATGCTGAAGATCCCCGTGGATTACGAGGTCATGCTCGGTCAGGCCACCGATGACCTGTTTGCGACGCGTTATGCGGAAAACAACAGTTTCTCCCTGCCCTTCCGGGCCCTTTTCAACGCGCTGAACGCCGACCCCGGCAGGCTCATCGACCCCGCACGCGATGTCACGCATATCGCCCGGCTCGCCATGACGGCGCGCGGGCGGCTTTCGTCCGCCATGCCGGAGGTGCGCGCCGCGCTCAGGACCGGGCTCTGTTATGCGGCACAGGACATCATGATACGGAAAAAATCCCGGCAGAACCTCACCCCTGCCGCCGTAGCAAGGGAACTGGGGATTTCGCTTCGGCAATTGCATGTGGTTTTCGAGGGTGCGGAACTGTCGTTTTCCCGCACGCTCTCCTCCATGCGGATCGAGGAGGCGAGGCGGTTGCTGCTGGCATTCCCCGCCTTGCCGGTCACGCAGATCGCCTATGGCTGCGGCTTTGACAGCCTCGCTACTTTCTACAGGGTATTTGCCGGCACCTATGGCATGACGCCCGGCGACGCCCGCGCTGCGGATATGCCGCCGGCTTAAAATTTCACCTCTGCGCGCAATGAGAAGACGCGCCATTTCAGCTCCTGTAAGGCCGATTGGATCATCCCATCCCGGAGCGCGGCCCATGACCAATTTTTTCGACTTTGCGATTTCCCGGTTGCCAGCCGCGACAGCCGATTGCCGCAGGCCAGCGCCCGGCGAAATAGAGGCGCTGCTGCAAAAAGAGTCCTTCCCGGCGGCGCTGCGTCTGCTGGCGGGAAGTTTCATCGCCCTTTACGAAGGCTCGCCCGAGATGACTGCACTTTTTGCGACACGCCAGAGCCGGCTTCTGTGTCACGCGCTTCTGGCGCTCTATTTTCAGAAATGCGGCGCCCGTGAAACAGGAGGGGGAGAAGCCGCGCTGACGCGGGAAGATTTCGGCCATCTGGCGCTTCGGCATGGGCTCGCCAGCCATAGTGTCGCTTATGCCTTCTTCAAGGAGGCGCTGAAACGCGGAATGACACGCCCGGCAGACCGGTCCGGCGACGGGCCGGACAATGGGCCCGGCAATGGGCTCGGCAAAGGGATCGTGCCTTCAGCCCCGGCGCTGGCGATGCTTGCGCAATGGTACGACGTGCATTTTCAGGCGCTGGATCTGCTGGATGAGGGCTTCAGGGCATCACGTTTCATCAAGCGGTCGGAGGCCATGCTTCCCCATATCCACCCCCGCGTATCGCAGGCGTTTCTGTCGCATCCGGAGGTGCGCTGCCCCGGCCCGCTTTCCATCATCTTCAACTGGTTCGATGCGGGCGGACTGCTGATGGATCGCCTTATCGCCGGCATCGACTGGGAAAGGCCGACCGAACACGGCAGGCGCCTGACCGATGTGGAAACCGTGACGCAACTGGCGACATCCCTCTCCCTGTCGCGTATCCACATCGGCCGCAAGCTTGCGGCGGCCGAACTGATCGGCGGCATCGGCTGGAGCGGACGACGCGGCCGTTCCGCGCTCTGGATTTCGCAGGGTTTTTACGAGGAATATGCCCGCATGCAGGCCCGCAAGCTCCTTATTCTCGATGAAGCCTTCATCGACTTCGTGTGAGGTGCGGGCAGGCTGCAGGCCCTGCCATTCCGCTTGCCGGCCCTGCTCCGCGTGAATGCGACATAACGGCTTTCGTCGATGGTTATGAGGGATATCCATTGACAAATCACAGGACTACAGCTTTTCTACGAAGCATGCGTGAGATGTTGCGAGCATCGAAATTGCTGGCCCTGTTGTTTAGACTGGTGATGATACTGTCACTGGCTGGCTATAGTGTTTCCACCGTCAATGCCGCAATGCATCCCGCCGAAGCCGGTGGAATGCAGCACGATCAGTCCGCCATGATGGATCACGGCGCGACGATGGACCATGACGCCTCAGCCATGATGTCCGACAGTCACGATCACAACGATATGGCCGAACAGGACGGCGGCGTCAAAAAGCCCGTCAAGCCGCAATGCTGCGGCGATTTCTGTCTCGGCATGGCGGTTCTGATCAGCCACGACACCATTGGCAGACCCGTCGTCAACAGCATCCGTTCCTTCCTCGACGACAGCAAGGCGCTGGGCCAGACCCCGCTCCTTCACCGCCCCCCGAATATCTGAACAGGCAAAGCCCGCCTTTGGGCAATGACCGTGCGTGAGCGGCTTTAGCGCCGCCGCGCCGTTGCATCTCCTGTTCGGAAAATACCCATGAACCCGATTTACATTGTGGTTGCGGCGCCCCTGCTTCTGGGCGGCTGCACAGCCACATCCCTGATGAACGACGCCGCCTCCTATGACGACGCGGCAAACCCTTCGCTCGGCGCGGCCCCCATCCGCTATCAGACCCCGGTCGCGGGTTACACGCACCGCGCGCCGGCGGACCCGAAGCCCTGGCGTAACCAGAACGATGCGCAGGCTCCGAAAGGAGACGCATCATGACGATACTTACCTTCAAACTCGGAGCGAAACTCGCGACCGCCCTTTGCCTGCCGTTTCTTCTCGGCGGCTGTGTCACGGCCGCCCAATATGCGTCGCGTGACGCCGGTTTCACCAATGTTTCGGCCAGGACATCCGAGGCGACAGGCAAGCAGGCGGTCTGGGTGCAGAACCGGGCCGAGGCGCAGGCGACGCAGGCCCGCGTCAAATCGCTGATGGCCGCCGGCAAAAGTCTCGATGTCGAGACGGCGGTGCAGGTTGCGCTCCTGAACAACAAGGGCCTTCAGGCAGCCTATGCCGATCTCGGCGAATCCGCCGCCACCGCATGGCAATCGACCATGCTGGTCAATCCGCGGGTCGGCATCGGGCTGACGGGGATCGGCACCCCGGGGCTCAGGGCCTATCAGGCGATCGAGGGTGTCGTCGTCACCAATGTTCTGGCGCTGGCTACCCTCAAGAAAAATGTCGAGATCGCCGATACCGGCTTCCGCAAGGCGCAGCTTGGCGCCGCGCTGAAGACGCTGCAACTGGCGGCCGATACCCGCCGCGCCTGGATTACCGCGGTGGCGGCATGGGAAAATGTCGGCCAGCTGGCGCAGGCACAGACCGCGGCGGATGCCGCCTCGGAACTTGCCGTGAAGCTTGGCGAGGCGGGTTCGCTCAACAAGGAGGGCCAGGCCCGCGAGCAGGTCTTTTACGCCGAGTTGACCGGCCAGATCGCAAGGGCGCGGCTTGAGGCCCGTCTTGCCAAGGAGGAACTGACCCGGCTGATGGGACTGTGGGGAGCGGATATCGAATATACCATTCCCAACCGCCTGCCCCCGCTTCCGAAGGCGCTTACCAAACGGGACATGATCGAGGCCGAAGCGCTGCAGCGCCGCGTGGATTTGCAGATGGCAAAGCTCGATCTGGAGGCGACCGCCCGGTCGTTCAAGCTCACGGAAGCCACCCGATACGTGACCGATCTCGAAATCCGTTCCGGCTTCGAGACCGAACGCGAGCTGGAAGACGGCGAAATCCACAAGCAGACCACCGGCAATGCCGAGCTGGAATTCGTCATTCCGATCTTCGATTCCGGTCAGGCGCGCATGCGGGAATCCGAACTCGCCTATATGCGCGCGGCGAACCTGCTGGCGGAAAAGGCGGTCAATGTCCGCTCGGAAGCCCGCTCCGCTTATCAGGCCTATCGCTCGAACTATGACATCGCCCGGCACTACCGCAACAGCGTGGTGCCGCTGCGCACCAAAATCGAAGAGCAGTCGCTGCTGACCTATAACGGCATGATCACCAATACCTTCGAGCTTCTGGCCGACAGCCGGGAAAAGGTCAATTCAAGCCTGCTCGCCATCAATGCGAAACGTGACTTCTGGCTCGCCGAGGCCAGCCTCGCTCCCGCCATTTACGGTGGCGGCACGGGTGCTGCGGCAGGCGCGGAGACCGAGGTTGCCGCCGCTGGCGGCGGCGGTGGCGGACACTGAGAAAGGAAACGACCATGTTTAACAGAAGAAACTTTCTGGGTGTCGGCGCTGCAATGGTCTCCTCGGCGGCTTGGGCGAAAACATCCAACACCAGCCTGCCGGAAGCGGCAGTGATGGAAACGGCTGCGACCCAGGCCCCGGTCAAGCCCACCACCGGCCCGGATTACAACCCCGTCGTCACCCTCAACGGCTGGACCCTGCCCTTCCGGATGAACAACGGCGTCAAGGAATTCCATCTTGTCGCCGAGCCGGTGGAACGCGAAATGGCGGAGGGCATGACCGCCCGCCTCTGGGGTTATAACGGCCAGTCGCCCGGTCCGACCATCGAGGCCGTCGAAGGCGACCGGGTGCGTATTTTCGTCACCAACAAGCTGCCGGAACATACGACGATCCACTGGCACGGCATGATCCTGCCGTCCGGCATGGATGGTGTGGGCGGGTTGTCGCAACCGCATATCCCGGTTGGCAAAACCTTCGTCTACGAGTTCGACCTCGTGAAATCCGGCACCTTCATGTACCACCCGCATTCGGACGAGATGGTGCAGATGGCGATGGGCATGATGGGCTTCTTCGTGATCCATCCGAAGGACCCGGCCTTCATGCCGGTGGACCGCGACTTCGTGTTCCTCATCAACGCCTTCGACATCGATCCCGGCTCCTATGTGCCGAAGATCATGACCATGACCGACTTCAATCTGTGGTCATGGAACAGCCGGGTGTTTCCGGGCATCGATCCGCTGGTGGTTTCCAGGGACGACCGGGTGCGCGTGCGCGTCGGCAACCTCACCATGACCAACCATCCGATCCACATGCACGGTTACGATTTCGAAGTGACCTGCACGGACGGCGGCTGGGTGCGGCCCGAGGCGCGCTGGCCGGAGGTGAGCATCGACATCCCCGTGGGTGCGATGCGGGCCTATGAATTCGACGCCAAATATGTCGGCGACTGGGCGATCCATTGCCACAAGTCGCACCACACGATGAATGCGATGGGACATGACGTCCCGACCTTCATCGGCGTCGACAAGAAGACCGTCGCAGAGAAAATCCGCAAGGTGCGGCCGGAATATATGCCGATGGGCACCGCCGGCATGGCCGATATGGGCGCGATGGAAATGGAAATCCCTGAGAATACCGTGCCCATGATGACGGGTTGGGGTCCGCACGGCCCCATCGAGATGGGCGGCATGTTCTCCGTGGTGAAGGTCCGCGAAGGCATCTCCGCGGGCGATTACTCAGATCCCGGCTGGTACGAAAACCCGCCCGGAACCCAGGCCTGGGAATGGACCGGCGAGTTGCCGGATACGACCAAGACCAATGACCCCAAAACGCAGATCACGCCGAAACCGATGAAACACGGCTGATCGTGCAGACCCAACCCCACAAGAACCCCCACCAAAATCAAGGAAATATGGAATGACCAAACTGAAACTTGCACTGCTTCTTGCCGCTCTCGCCACACCCGCCCTTGCCTCGGGCACCCACGGCGGCGGCCATGAAGCAATGGCGATCGGCGAACCGGGCGACAAGGCCAAGGTGACCCAGACCATTCAGGTGACGATGAAGGAAACGCCTGACGGCAAGATGCTCTTCACTCCCGCCAAGTTCGACTTCAAGAAGGGCAAGACGGTTCGCTTTGTCGTGAAGAATGTCGGTGAACTGGACCATGAATTCATTCTCGACGAACAGAAGGCCAATCTGGAGCACAAGGCCGCCATGGAGAAGGCTCCGGAGATGGAGCACGACAATCCGAACGCGATCAGCCTCGCGCCCGGCGAAAGCGGCGAAATCATCTGGAAATTCACCAATGACGGCATGTTCGAATTCGCCTGCCTGAAACCCGGACATTACGAGGCCGGCATGCGCGGCGATCTCAAAGTTTCTGCAAAGTAACCCGGCAACAAAGGAATCTGACCATGAAGACCATCGTTAAAATCACCGTCGCAGCAGCACTCCTGCTCACCGCTCCCCTCAGCGCATTCGCAGAGGAATTCACCAAGGGAACGGTAAAGAAGGTCGATGCCGCAGCCAGGAAGGTCACCATCATCCATGAAGAACTGAAGAACCTCGACATGCCGGCCATGACGATGGTGTTCCGCGTCAAGGACGATGCGATCCTCGCCAAGCTCAAGGAAGGCGCCAATATCGAGTTCGTCGCCGAACGCGCCGACGGCAAGCTGGTCGTCGCCCAGGTGAAATAAGGCCTCCGGTCGCCCGGCAGGAAACAGCAAGGGCAGCGGCTTTCCGCTGCCCTTTTTGATATTGGGCGGAGGGGATTCCCCGCAGCCTTATTGTTCCGCAAATGGCCTTGTTTCCGCGGCGGGCCGCGTCCCGTCGACCCTGCGCGAGAAGGCGGCGTCTATCGCCTGCCGGTTGTTCATGAACGGCCGCTGGAGCAGAAGAAACACTGCGAGCATCAAGGGCCATGCAATCAGGACATCGGAGAGGAAGTGAGCGCCCATTGCCACCCTGTTCAGGGAGACAATCACGACAAATGGCGCCAGTATCGCGATGCCGATCAGGCGAAATTTCTCTGGCAGGAGAATGGTGAAGGCCAGAAGGGCGGCTGCGGAAGCGCTTTCACCGGAAGGAAAAGAGCAATTTCGGGCGCAGCCACCGTCAAGGGAAAGAACCGGTGTAAACAACAGGTCTCCCCCGAACTCGCCAAGATGGCGCGGCCTTGCCCTGCCAAACGCATTTTTCAGTATATGAACCGAGGCGCCCGGTCCCAGAGCAAAAAAGACGCCAATAAGCAGCAGCTTGTGCGGTGGAAAAACCCGGGGCAGGCCGCCAGAAAATGGCATGAGGACAAGCATGCACACCAGCCCGGACAATAAGACCGGCGGAAGCATGCGGTTCAGATCTCGGACGAAAATCAGGAACTCATCCTCGCCAAGGTGGAAACGGTCCGTCCAGAATTGCCGGCTCACCTCAAGATCGATATCCGACCTGATCGTGAAGACGATCATCATCGCAAGAGCGACCAGAAGGGCCAGCAGGGAGGAACTGCCGGAGGCACGCAAAAAAGCCTGACGGGCGACATGGATGGCGCCTGCGCGAAATTTCGACCTCTGGGTCCAATTCCGCTTTTTCCGGTCGGTTTTACTGGCGAGAGGCTGGTGCATGGCCAGTTCTCTTCCGCAGAAATGTCAAGGCTTTGCGGAGAAAGAGACAAGACTGCAAGGAAAGCGGCACCGATAGTGTTTATTCGGGGACGGAGGCTCTTGCCCGATGTTTCGCATCCGCTTAGCGTCCCGGCGTTACCACGGCTTACAGAAGCAGATTTGCGGATCGAGTATGGACAAAGGACTTATTCTGATCGTCGAAGACGACCCCGATATTATTCAAATTCTGGACGCCTATCTCATTCGCGAAGGGTACAGAACCGTCAGGGCGAGCGATGGAGAAATAGCGTTGACGCATTTCTCCATGCTGAGACCGGATCTGGTTCTGCTCGACATTCGTCTGCCGAAGTTCGATGGCATCGAGGTGTTGAACCGCATCCGGCGGGAACGGGATACGCCTGTCATCATGGTCACCTCCCTTGCGGAGGATATGGACAAGCTGACCGGCCTTCGCCTCGGCGCGGACGATTACATCGTCAAACCTTTCAACCCCCACGAATTGATCGCGCGGGTGAATGCCGTGCTGAAACGCACGCGACAGCCCGCCGCCGGTGGGGTCTTGCGCTTCGGGGCCATTGAAGTAGACACCGAAGCCTACGTCGCGGCCGTTTGCGGCGATAGGGGACGGACCGTTCTACCCCTGACGCTGAGCGAGTTCAGGATACTCGCCCATATGACGCGCCGCCCGACCCACGCCTTTCAGCGCGCCGATATTCTGGATGCCTGCCTGCCGGAAAGCGATGCGCTGGCGCGCACCATCGACACGCACATCGCCAATCTGCGCAAGAAATTGGCGGATCATGGCGCCTGCGGTTATCTGGTCTCGGTGCGCAGCGTCGGTTATCGGCTGGCCGGGGAGCAGAAACCATGAAACTCTGGCGACTGCGCCTGCGCACGATGACGGCGATCACGATCACCACGATGCTCATCTTTGCCGTCGCGTTGGTCTATTTCGGCGTTTCCTGGTATGCGGACAATATTGAAGAGCGCATCATCGCCCAGCTGTCGCCCGATGCCTCCAAGGCCTTCTCGGATATCGACCGGGGCGTGATGCCGGATCAGCGCCAGCTTCAGGCCCTTATCGAGGTTTTGCCGGGCCTGGAGGATGAGGCGGATAACGAGCTTATCAAATCGGTATTCCTCTTCGGATTGCTCGCTGTCCTTCTGTGCAGCCTGCTCGGTTATTTCATCTCGCGGCGCATTGCAGCACCTCTCGGCGAACTTGCAGACGCGGCGCGGCGCATGGCGACCGGCGATTTCAGCGGAGGTGCAAAGATCAAGGCGAACCCCATCGCCGAAGTCGCATTTCTGGTCGACAGTTTCGAGAGTCTGACGCGGGAACTTCAGATGATGGAGCGCCGGCTGAAGTTCAACACGATGGCGGTGGCCCATGAATTGCGCACACCGCTGACGATCCTCCAGGGCCGTTTGCACGGCATCGCGGATGATGTCTTTCCCCTCGACAAGCAAGCCATTCGCCACCTCATCGTCCATGTGGAAGGACTCGCGCGTCTTGTCGATGATTTGCGCACACTTTCCCTGGCGGAAACCAACAGCCTCGTCAAAGACACGCAGCCGCTCGATCTTGCCGCCGAATGCGCGGCCGTGGCTGAAGCGGCGCGGCCGCTGATGGATGAGGCCGGCATCGATATCGATATGTCGCTGGAGCCCGCTCCCATTTGCGGCGACCGCCAACGTCTTCGGCAGCTATTGCTGATCCTGATCGACAATGTGCGCCGCTATGCCGCGAGCGGCAAGTTTCTGCGCTGTTCGACCGGGCTTCAGGACGGGCGGCCCTTCGTCACGATCGAGGACAAGGGACCGGGCTTTCCCCCCCGGCGTCGAGGCACACGGTATCGAACTCTTCTGGCGCATGGAACCGTCACGCGCGCGCAAAACCGGTGGCACGGGGCTCGGCCTGTCGATTGCCCGCGCAATCGCACGGGCGCATGACAGCGATCTGCAGATAAAGACACGACCAGACGGCGGAACCATCGTAACGGTTCTCTTCGCGCGAACGCCCTGAAAGATTTCCGCGGGCAATCCGTTGCGGCAACGAACCGGTCTTCATTGAAGACAGGCTGTTTCTCGACAGAATCTCGACAATTCCGGCGCATGCCCCGGCTGAACGCTCAATTTCTGCCGGAAGCCCGTGTATGTCGCGCATTCAAGATGCTGCCGTTCTGGCAGAGAAACGCCCGGTCACCGATGAGGTGGTCCAGACGGTTTCGGAAACACCTCATTTTTTGCTGTTCCGGAGAATTATGACCTTTGCCGGACGTGCCCACTGGAAGCGGGCAGTCCTTTTCTGGATGCGTTTTGCAGCCAATCCATTGGTCACCTTTCGGTGGTGGTGGTTTCTGGTCCGGTTTTCAGCGGAGCGAGAATTACCGCTCCCGCATGACGACCTTCTCCAAAAACCGCTGTCGAAATTCCTGATCAATAAAGTTTCCCGGAAGAGACGGCTGGCTTTTCTCATGGACAATTTCGCAATTGCGGACCGGCATTTTCCCAGAAGCACCACGGCCGGGCTATGGGCGGGAAAAACCATGGACATGGGCACCGTTCGCGGCCGGAACGATGAATATCGGTGCATCCTGGCGTTGGCGGATCGTTGCGGCGGCCGGCACGAGGGCGCTTTGGCTGTCAGGCTCGTGCGCGACCATGACAACGCCGTTTTGTGGACGGCGACTTTTACTTTTCTCGAAGGATGCGAAACGCAGCACCACACGATTGTCGTTGGAGGCATGCAGGGTCCGCGCGCCGCAAAAGAGCAAATGGTGTCGGTGACGCGCGATCTCTCGGGACTTCGCCCCAAGGAAGCAGCGCTGATGGTTCTGCAAGGTCTCGCCTGCGAGGGTGCGCTCAGCTACTTCGCTGTCGCCCAATCCAGACACCCCATTCGCTACCGTCGCGCCCGGCGGCAAAAAATGATGGTTTCAGACATCGACGCCTTCTGGCGGGAACGCTCCGGCGAACCGGACAAGGCATTCGGTTTCAAAGTGCCATTCTCCAGCCTTGAGGGGAGAGACAAGCGCAGCCACATGAAATTGTCTTTTTTCAACCTCGGCGAACGCTTCCGCGAGGGTAAGGCAACCGAAAGCGCCTAGCGATATCGCGGAGAAAGTCTTGCGGGGAAGGGTCGGGAGGCTCCGCCCATCCCATATTTTCGCGCCGCGTCGTGGTGCGAAAGTTACAGCTAATAAATATGATAAAAAAAATCATCTTTATCGGCTCGGCCGTCTTGCTGCGCGCGGATGGCCGGTGTTATCCAGAGACCATGCAGCAAATTGACAGCCCGGATCTTCTGGACGCGTTTTTGAATGTGAAGAGCAAGCTTGCCGCGGCGATCTATCACCGCGTGCGTTGCCACGCGACCACCTTCGATCTCGTGCAGGACACGTTCCTGCGATTGTGGGAGCGGCGGAAGCTGCTTGGCCTCACCGGCGATCTTTGCGGTTATGTCATCATCACCGGCAGAAACCTTGCCATAGACCATGAGCGGCGCAAGCGTATCGCCCCGGTCTTTACCGGCATCGAACATCTTGCTTTCGTCGCCGACCCCTCGCCCACGCAGGAAACCTGCATGATCGGGCGGCAGGAGCTGGAACGCCTGCAAATGCTCGTCGATGCCCTGCCGCCGCGATGCCGGGACGTGTTTCTGCTTTCGCGCATCGAAGGCCTGACCTTCGTGGAAATCGGCCAGCGGCTGCATATTTCGCCGAAAACCGCTTTCGGCCATATGGTCACCGCTCTTGAAAAGCTGAAGTCCGGCATGACGCCGCCGGGCGAGAGATGAAGGTGGCCGCGGGCAAGGATGCGACCGCGGAGACGCCGGCCGGCCGCGAAACCGCAGCCCAGGGTGACGAAGCGGCAATAGCGCATGCGGCGGCAAGCTGGTTTGCGCATTTTCTGGAACCCGGCGCCACCGCAGCCGACGAAAGCGAATTCCGGCGCTGGATCGAGGCGGATGAGCGACATGCACGCGCCTATGCCGATATCGAACGCATATGGCTCGGCGCCGGCATGGCGCCGCAGCTTGCCCAGGCTCAGCCGCTTGGCCGCCGTCGGCTGCTGAAAAACGGCGCGGCGGGACTTCTGCTGATCGGCGGTGTCGGAGCCGCGGCGTGGCAGGCGACACGCCCGGCGGGTGACTATGAAACCGCGATTGGCGAGACCCGCAGCATCGCACTTTCCGACGGCTCGACCGTCGAGCTTTCCACATCGAGCGCCATTTCCGTGAATTTCACCCCGCAACGGCGGCAGATCACGCTGCTGTCGGGTGAGGCGTTCTTCCGGGTTGCGCCGGATCGCAACCGGCCATTTTCCGTGATTACGGAAGACCTGGTGACCACGGCGCTCGGCACCGCCTTTTCCGTCTGTCGCGCGGGTTCCTCCGTCTCGGTTTCGGTGGCCGAACATGCCGTCGAGGTCGCCGCCAGACAGTCGCGGCAGGCGGTGGAGGCCGGTTACAGCATCTCCTACCGGGACGGTGTTCTCTCGCGACCCGAAGCAACCGATATCGAAACGCGGCTTGCCTGGCGGCAGGGCAAGCTGGTCTTCATCTCAACGCCCTTGAAAGAGGTCGTCGCGCGACTGGAGCAATGGCGTCGCGGCCGCATGATCGTTCTGGGCGATGCGCTCGGCAGACAGCCGGTGACGATGATCGTCGATGTCAGACGCCGGGAAAAGATCGGGCAGATCCTCGAAGAAGGCCTGCCCGTCACGGTCACCGATTACTCCCCCTGGCTGTCGGTCATCCGCCAGCGCTAGAGCACTTGCAGGAAAAGCGGCGCGCGGTTCTCCGTCTGGAAATGCGAAAACACTCCAGGGGCATCGCCTGCACACGCGCTTAAAAAAATTTTGTCCGGGGACCGAGGTTTTGCGCAAACGGAATCGTACTCGTGTTTTGAGGCCGTCATTGCGGCAACAGGAGCAGGGGAAGGTATATTACCGTGTCTAAGCGTAAAAATCATTTCAGCCACCGTCATTCAGCAACCGGATCATTTCGTATACTGCTTCTCGCCACCGTCGCCGGCCTTGCCCTGATCGGCCCTCTGCCGGCGGCCGCACAGACGGCGACGCAGGCAAGCGCGCTGCAATTTTCAATCGCGCCGCAGCCGCTCTCGAGCGCGCTGGTGCGTTATTCCTCCATCACCGGTGTCGATGTCGTGTTCAACGGCGAAATTCCGGCGACGGTGAGGACGGCGGGTGTCACAGGCGCGTTCAGCCGCAAGGATGCCCTCACGCGCCTGCTTGCCGGCACCGGCCTTTCCTACACCTTCACCAGCGCCAACACCGTGCGGCTCAGCAACCCCCGCGCCGCAGCAGCGCCGGTTGCGGGCTCCACCCTGCTCCAGCCCATCGAACTGACAGGCAACAGGGGCGGTGGTGACAACGCCACCGTGGCGGCCAAGAACAGCTCCGGCGCCACCAAGCTCGATACGCCGCTCATCGAGACGCCCCGCTCGGTTGCGGTCGTCACCAAAAAGGAAATGCAGCAGCGCGGCGTGCAGGACATCATCGAGGCCGTGCGCTACTCCGCCGGCGTCACCACCGGCACCGCCGCCGGCTTCGACCCGCGCTTCGACCAGATCTATATTCGCGGTTACGACGCCACCACCATGGGCGATTACAAGGACGGACTGCGTCAGCCCTATTTGAACTACGGCATGTTCCGCACCGATCCCTATTCGCTGGAGCGTGTGGAAATCGTCCGTGGCCCGATCTCCGTTCTTTATGGCGCAGGCACACCCGCCGGCATCGTCAACAAGACGTCGAAGCTCGCAAATGGCACGCGCATTCGCGAGGTTGAGGCGCTTTACGGCACGGAAACCCGCAAACAGGCCGCCTTCGATATCGGCGACACGATAGACGCTGACGGCACACTGTCATACCGCGTGGTCGGGCTGGCGCGCGCCGGCGACACCAATTTCGATATTGCCGACGACCGCTATTTCCTTCAGCCGTCCTTTACCTGGAAGCCGTCCGACCAGACCAGCCTCACCGTTTACGGGCTCATCCAGTCTACCGAAACCGACGCTTCGGTCGCGGCACTGACCGATCCCGCCGGCAATGTCCTGCGGCTGCGTGGAAGCGATCCCGACTACGACTATCAGAAAATCCGCCAGCAGCAGGTGGGCTATAATTTCGAGCACGAATTCAACGATACCCTGACCTTCAGGCAGAATCTGCGTTATTCGCATATGGATCTGCGCAGCCGTTATCTCGGCGTATCGAGCTGGACCGGCACCGTCGCCCATCGCGATCCCTGGGCGATCCGCGACGACATGAAGGCCTTCCAGGCCGACAACCAGCTTGAATGGAGCTTCGACACCGGCCCCGTTTCCCATACGCTGCTGACCGGCCTCGATTACAGCAATGTGAAATCTTCATTCGCCTATGGTTACGCATCCGGCGGCTCCGCCTTCGACTTCGATATCGCCAATCCGCGCTACGGCTTCTCCGGACCCACGCCCGCCTACAGCGCCTATCAGTCGGAAGCCGATCTGCGGCAGGTCGGGCTTTACGCCCTCGACCAGATGGAGCTGGACAAATGGCGTTTCACCCTCGGCGGACGGCAGACCTGGGTGGACCAGACCCGGCAGGGGGCTGCCACCGAGGATGTGCAGAAGGACGTCTTCACCGTTCAGGCAGGCGCGCTTTATGCCTTTGACAACGGCGTTTCGCCCTTCTTCAGCTACGCCACCTCCTTCGATCCGGTTACCAAGCTTTCCGCCACCGGCGAAACGCTGAAGCCCACCGAAGGCGAACAGTTCGAACTGGGCGTGAAATATCAGCCACCCGGAACCGACATCATGCTTTCGGCGGTCGCCTATCATCTGGCGGAAAAGAACAAGCCCGTGGCGATCGATCCCGCCGGCCTGATATTCCGCTCGCTCGGCGAGGTGACCAACAAGGGCTTCGAACTGGAGGCGAAGGCCAATATCGCCACCGGCTGGGATGTGATCGCCGCCTATAGCTACACCCATTCCAGGATCACGGCGGGCGACGATGCCGGCAATACGCCTTCCTCGGTGCCGACCCATGTGGCCTCTCTCTGGGCGAACTATACCTTCCAGGAAGATACGCCTCTCCATGGCCTCTCGGCCGGAGCGGGCCTGCGCTATGTCGGTGAAAGCTATACCAGCACCAAAAACATCGCGAAGAACGATGCCGCAATCTATCTCGACGCCGCTCTTTCCTACGATTTCGGCGCGCTCGACAAGGATTATGACGGCCTCGTCGCCTCCTTCAACGTCCGCAACATCGCCGACGACCGCAATGTCGCCTGCACGGACGGTTATTGCTATCTCGGTCAGGGCAGGAACATCACGGCGTCCCTGAAATATCGCTGGTAACCGTGGCGACCGCAGGCGGCAACCCGGCGGCGGGGCGCATGGCGAAGACCATGGCGCCCTGCCCGCAATCGGCGCATGAAAGGCTGCCGGACTTCGCGTCCGTCGGCTCTTTCAGCTATTGCACGGACAAGTTCCTGCTTGCACCGCCCTGCGGTGCGGAGGTTCTGCCCTGCCGGCAGCTTGCCTGCGAAGATGTTTTTTGCGGCTTGATGACCCGCCACCACGCCGCCCATCCGGACGCCGACCCGAGAGCCACGGCATCGCTCTGGACACTTTATTATTTCAGCCTGCTGACCATCACGCCCACCGTCTGCCGTCTCGTTCACGGCCGCCGCCTGCCCCTGGCTCTCGGCGATCTGAGCGTGATCATCGATCCGGAAAACGCCCTGCCGGTCGCATTCCTGCTCCCCCATGCCGGCGATCAGGCCGGCAAGGCATCCGCGCCCGAAGATCTGCATGGGCTCTTGCGCGATCACCTCGCGGCACTCATCCCCTCCATCGCCAGGGCTGCGAAACTTGCTCCCAAATTGCTGTGGAACAATGCCGCCGTCTATCTGTCTTGGATCATCGGGGAAATCGAGGCGCAGGCCGATCCGGCGCTCGCACGCGCCTGCCGGGCGGTGATCGACGATCCCCTGTGGCCGGATGGCAGCCGCAATCCCATGTCCGGCATGGTGGTCAAGGGCAACAGGCGCGTTTGCTGCCTGCGATACATGATCCCCACCATTGGCGGATGCGGCGCAAGCTGTCCCCTGCCCTGCGGACAAAACCGGGACACGCACGATGCCTGACCATTCGCCCACTCGCCGGCTGCTGATGGCCACGGCGCTGACCCTGCCATGGCAGAGCGGGGTGAAAGCGGCGATGCCGAAGGGTGGCATCGTCTCGCTCGATTACGGGCTTGCCTCCACCCTGCTCGCGCTCGGCACCGCGCCGGCGGCAATCGCCGCGCGCGCCGACTGGGACACATGGATGGTGGAGCCTGCCATGCCGGAAGGCGTGGCCGACCTCGGCTTGACCGCCGAAATCAATTTCGAAGTGCTGGCGAGGCTGAAGCCCGACGTCATCCTGTCAACGCCTTTCCTTGCCTCGCTTACCCCGAAATTACAGTCGATCGCTCCGGTGATGGAATTTTCCATCTATACACCGGACAGCGACGCCCTGACGGCGTCCTACGCCGCGACCCGCAAGCTTGCCGCGGCCCTCAACAGGGAACAGCGGGGAGAGGATTTCCTCTCACGGGCCGAAGCCTGCTTTGACGATTGCCGCCGCCGGCTTGAAAAATTGCGGCCGCCGCCGGTCGCCGTCATCAATTTCATGGATGAGCGCCATGCGCGGGTCTATGGCGGCCCCGGTCTTTATCAGGGCGCCATGGAAAAGATCGGTCTTGCCAATGCCTGGCCGGAAAAGACCAATTATTGGGGGTTCGAAACCATCGCGCTGGAGGCGCTGGCCGTCCTTTCGGCGGATGCCCGGCTCATCGCCTTCGAACCGCTGACGCCGCCCGACATTCTCTCGCGGCTCGATCAAAGCCCGCTCTGGAGCAACCTGCCCTTCGTCCGGGCGGGCCGGGTCTCCACCCTTCCCGGCGTGCTGATGTTCGGCATGGTGCAGGAAGCCATGCGGTTTGCCCGGCTGGTGACCGATCATCTGGAAAGCCACGCCTGATGCCGCCGGTCCTCCTGCGCCTCCTCACCCCCGCCGGTGTTGCCGCCAGCCTCTTCCTCCTCGGCGCCATCTTTGCCGTCAGCGATATCTGGCCGGATCTGCATCGATTGAGCGGCGGCGGTGCGCAATATGATGTTGAGCGGCTCATGCTGCTCTATTCCACCCTGCCGCGCATGGTGACGGCGCTTCTGGCCGGCGCTGCGCTGGCTCTGGCCGGCGCATTGTTGCAGCAGGCTTTGCGCAACCCCCTCGCCTCACCCTCGACGCTCGGCATTTCAGCGGGCGCCAATCTTGCCGTTGCCGCAACCATGTTCGCCTTTCCCACCCTGGAAGGCATCAGCCGTGATGTAGTGGCGATGGCGGGCAGCGCATTGGCCGCCCTTGCGGTGTTTTCCATCGGCGCAAGACGCGGATTTTCACCGCTGTCGCTCGTCCTCGCCGGCCTGATGATCGGCATCTGGTGCGCCGCCGCCTCGGCCATTCTCGTCCTCCTCAACGAACGGTATCTGAGCGGCCTGTTCATCTGGGGTGCGGGGTCGCTGTCTCTGCAAAGCTGGGCCGTTCCCGTCACCCTCTTTCCGAAAATTCTGGTCTTGGCCGCGCTTGCCGGGCTGATCATGCGGCCTTTATCGCTGATGGAACTGGGGGATGTCAGCGCCGGAGCGCTCGGCCTTTCCGTCGTGCGGCTGCGGGTTCTTGCGGTATCGATCGCGGTTGCATTGGCCGCGCTTGTCACCAGCGCCGTCGGCGTCATCGGTTTCGTCGGCCTTGTCGCGCCCGCCGTAGCACGGCTTGCGGGTGCCCGCCGCATCGCCCAGCAAATCCTCTGGTCGCCGCTCATCGGCGCAGGGCTGCTGCTTCTGACGGACGAAATCGTCAAACGCCTTTCGGATATCACCGGCGGGCTGATACCGACCGGCGCCATGACGGCCCTGTTCGGCGCGCCGCTGGTGCTGTTTCTGCTGCCCCGCCTGAAAGCCATGCAGAGGGAATTGCCCGCTCCGCCACCGGGCATCGTTAAACAGCGTCGCCTTTCCCCCATCATGGTCCTGTCTTTCGTTGGCCTGCTGGCTGCGGGCGTAACCGCCGCCATTCTTTTCGGCCGTGCGCCGGATGGAAGCTGGGGTTTGCTGCCTGTCGGTGAATGGAGCGAAATTCTGCCCTATCGCTGGCCGCGGGTCGTCGCGGCCTTCGCAGCCGGGAGCCTGCTTGGTGCAGCCGGCGCCATTCTCCAGCGCCTGACCGGCAATGAGATAGCAAGCCCGGAAGTGCTTGGCGTTTCAGCCGGTGCAACGCTTGGCATGGCCGTCGCGCTTTTCGCCTTCACCGCCTCCGGGCCGATGCTGCAACTGGGTTTTGCGAGCGCCGGCGCCGCCGCGGTTCTTTTCGCCATCCTGTCGCTCGGCCTCAGGTCAGGCTTCACGCCCGAGCGGGTTCTTCTGACCGGCGTGGTGCTGACGGCCATGCTCGACGCGGTGATCGGCGTGCTGGCGGCCGGCGGCGACCCGCGCGCCATGATGATCATTCGGTGGATGGGAGGCTCGACCTATCTCGTCGATGATTTCACCGCCCGGATCGCGGCCGTTTGCGCAGTGGTTTTCGCAACCTTCGCCATTCTGGCGCATCGCTGGCTTACCCTGCTGCCGCTCGGCGCGGGTGCTGCGCGGGAACTCGGCGTCCATATTGCTTCGGCACGGGCCGCACTGTTCATTCTCGCGGCCGCCATGACGGCGGCGGCGACGCTCATCATCGGCCCCTTGAGTTTTGCCGGGCTGATGGGGCCGCACCTTGCCCGTGAAATAGGATTTCGCCGCGCCGGCCCGCATCTCATCGCGGCGGCACTCGCCGCCGGCTGCCTGATGGTGCTTGCCGACTGGGTGGGACGAATGGCAGCCTTTCCCTACCAATTGCCCGCCGGTCTGGTTTCCGCTCTCGTCGGCGCACCGCTGCTCATGGTCCTGCTGGGCGAAGGAAATAGCCTTCCCTTTGCAGCCGTCGCCCTAACCTTGGGCAGGCTTTCGCGCCGGGCCAAAGATCGTGAAGCTGATGGCGGCGAGCATCCAAACACTGATGCCGGCATAGAGCATGACGAGGCCGAACCCATCCGCAAGCGCCCGATGGACGAGTTCTTCCGAAACGCCCTGCGCCGAGGCGCCGGCAGTTCCCGCCGCGATCTTTTCCGCCAGCGACTGCAATTCATGCACATCCGCACCGGACGACAGATTCGCCCGAAGCGAAGCCCGGACGCCCTCCACCAGTATAAAGCCCATGATCGGGATGTTGATGGCGAGCGAAATCATCCGTGCGCTCATGTCGATGCCCGAGGCCATGCCGGAACGGGCGGGGGAAACCGCTCCCGTGGTGGTGTTGGTAACAGGCGTATTGGTCAGCCCGAGCCCGATACCGGCGAGGATGCAGCCGGGCAGCATGGTGAGCCAGTTCGCATTTTCGATGCCGCTTCCCAATTTCATCAGCATGAAACCGAGGCCAATGGTGAACAGCCCGGCCGGAATGACGAGGCGCGGCTGGTAGCGCAGCGACAGGCGCTCCGCCAGCGGCGGCATCACCAGCGCCGGCAGCGTATAGGCAAGCAGGCCGAGGCCGGCGGTGACGCTGTCATAACCGAGGCCCGCCTGAAACCAGATCGGCAGATAGATCATGAACGGCCAGAAGCTGATATTCATCGCCGCAGAACCGATGATCGCCCCGGAAAAAGGCCGGATGCGAAACACGGAGAAGTCGAACATCGGTCTTGAACTAAGCTTTTCAGCAATCACGAAGGCAATGAAGCTCGCAGCCGCGACGCCAAGGATCAGAAGCGCCGCCGGGCTCACAAAACCGAGCGCGGGTCCCTGCGTGATAAAAAAGGCAAGGCAAAAAACGGCGACCGAAAGGGTGACCATGCCGGCAAGATCGAGACGCGCCGCTTCCGGATCGCGGGATTCTCCGACGCCGCCGGCGGCAAGCAGCCATGTTCCCGCGCCAAGCACGACGTGAACGAGGAACACCCATTCCCAGCTCCACAGCGCAACGATGGCGCCGCCGATGATCGGGCCGAAACCCAGCCCCACGCCCGAGACGATGCCCCACCAGCCGAACGCCATGCCGCGTTCGCGGGCCGTGCGAAACTGATGCGACAGGATGGCGATCTGGCACACCAGCATCGCCCCGCCGCTCAGCCCCTGAAGGAAACGGGCGCCGATCAGCACCGAGACGTTTTCCGTCATTCCGCAGGCCAGAGAGGAAAGCGCGAAAGCGACGATACTGGCGATAAAGACACGTTTACGGCCGAAGCGATCTGCCAGCGCCCCCGTCGCCATCAGCACCATCGTCACGCCGATGGTATAGGCATTCATGATCCACTGAAGCTGACGGAAATCCGCATGCAGCACCTGTTCGAGTGTTGGCAGGATCGCCGGAACGCTGGAGATTTCCAGTCCGAACATCAGGGCGGAGAGACAAACGGCAGCGAGCGCCATGGCGCTTCTGCTGCCCGCTTGGGCGGTAACGGCAAGGGTCATTCTTCAGCCTTTCATGGGTCGGCCCGCAATGCGAAAACCGATCTGTGGAGGAGGCACGCTAGACAAAGCTTGACCATAACTGAATTGGATGATTGGCTATTTCAGAGACAACAAATTGGAGTAATCGATATGAGCACGCTGGATGTGGAGGCCGTCGAGGCCTTTGTCACCATCGCCGATATGCAAAGCTTCACCCGTGCTGCCGAAGCGCTCGGCACCACCCAGGGCGCCATCAGCGTCAAGCTCAAGCGGCTGGAAGACAGGCTCGGCCAGCGGCTGCTCGAACGCACACCGCGTTCGGTGCGGCTTTCAGCGCAGGGTGCGGTGTTTCTGGCGCCCGCCCGCGAGTTTCTCGCCGCGCATGACCGGGCACTGGCGGGCCTTTCTTCCCCACGCCGCCGCTTCGGCCTTGGCATTGCCGCCCATGTGGCGGGACCGGAGGTTCCGACCCTGCTTGCACGCCTCAACGACCACGACCCCGGGCTTACGATCGAAGTGCGCATGGATCATTCCCGATCCCTGCTTGATGCCTTCGACCGTGGGGAGATCGATGCGGCAATCATCCGGCGCGAGGATGATCGGCGCGACGGCGAGGTGCTCGGGCCGGAACATTTCGGCTGGTATGCAACCCCGCAATTCGAACACCGTCAGGGTGAACCCCTGCGGCTGGCGGCGCTCTCGCCCGCCTGTGGCGTGCGTGACATCGCCACCCGCGCCCTGGATGCGGCTGCGATTGCGTGGACGGAGGTGTTTCTTGGCGGCACATCGTCGATGGTGACCGCCGCCGTCTCGGCCGGGCTCGCGGTTTCCGCCTTCTCCTCCCGTCTCGCACCGCCCGGCACAGTGGAGGTCAGCCAGCGTTTTGGCCTGCCGCCCCTGCCCTCCACGGAAATCATCATGTTCTCCACCCTGACGGACAGCAGATCCCGGGAGGCCTTACGCACGCTCGCCGCCGCCTTTCGCGAACATCGGCCGGGTTAGTGGCGCAATTCCGCCTGACACCGGCTAAACGCCGAACGCTTCCGGCGTCAGTTTTCCGCCCCTCAGGAGATGTTGCAGCGTATAGGAAACCGAAAGCGCATCATCGAGCGCATCGTGCCCCTGCAATGGCGGATGCTCGACGCCGTAATAATCGGCCAGCCTGTTGCTCGGCGTTTTTGCCAGATCCTCCGCCGGCATTGCCGCTGCAAGCAGAAGTTTGACGGCATTGTCGAAACGCCCGGCAGGGATGGGCGGCTGTATTCCGGCGACATAACAGCTGATCGCCACCATATTCAGTTCGTCCTTACCCCATGACCAGCATTGGGCACCTTCCGAGAAACTGTCGAAGCTTGAAAGGGCCTGCTGCAAGGGAACGCCTTCCGTTTCGATGATCTCCCCGGTGATCCCCGTCAGTCGGGTGAAGAACGGATCGATCACATATCTTCCGCCATGACGGTCGACCGGACATATATAGGCCTTATAGGTCCCCAGAAGCGGAAAATCGCCCTCCAGCCCAAGCCTGACGGCGCCAATCTGCGCAATGACCGGATCGGGATCATGAGCCGCACACCAAAACCTGCGCTGGGAACCTTCCAGGCAGAGGAACTCGCAGTCGAATATGATTGCTTTTTTCATGAACCAACCTCTCAATTCGCGCGGGCCAAATCTTGAAAGCACAAATGAAGTGCTTTATATATTTCACATGAGCACGAAACTTTTGTCCAACGTTGTCCTGGCACTGAATCTCTCGGAGGGGAACCGCTCTTCTCTGGAAGAGACGCTCCTTGCCTATCGGCGAGCGATGGCGATCCTTGACCGGACTGAAGGCGCCAATCTCGTAGCCTTGCATGCGGCAGCTTATGAAGAGATCAGGGTCAAGACCAGCCTTCCTTCCCGCATGGTGACGCTGGCTCTGCGCGACCATAGCCAGCGCGATCCGCAAGAGCCGGTGCGGGACATTCCGCTCGACAGCAAGCTCTTTTCGGTCAAGGGGCCGGACACGGTAAGCATCGCCACCCTCTCGGGCCGCGTCGTGGTGCCCTATACCGTCCGTGGCTATCACGACGGCTGGAATGACTTTTCAGAAGCGCGCCTCGTGTTCGAGGGCGAAACCATCAGCATCCATGCCGGAATAAAAACCGGCTTTCAACCGAACAAGGAGGCTTCGATGAACAATGAAGGTATTCTTGGGCGACTCGGGCGTGTCATCGCCGGCGTTATGAACAACGCTGTCGATGCGGCGGAGGCGTCCAATCCGGTTGCGGTAGCGCAGCAGGCGGTGCGGGAAATCGCTCAGATCGCCGATGAGGCCCGATCCGCGCTTGGCGTGGCGGTCGCAGCCGGCCATCGCCTGAAAGCCAAGGCCGCCGATCTCGACGAAGAAATTCGTGACCTCGACGACAAGATCAGGATCGGACTTGAAAACGGCCGCGAGGATTTGGCCCGTGCGGCAACCGGGCTGCAGATCGATCTGGAAGCGCAGCGGGAAGCGCTGAACAAGGCGATTCTCGAGAACGCTGCCGAAATTGCCGAGGCGGAAACCACATTGCGCAGCATCGCCTCCGCAAAGGCGGATGCGCAAAAGCGGCTTGAGGACGCCAAGCGCGCCGAACGCATCGCGCCGGCAACCGACACGACCCCATCCCAGCGCAACGACCGCCGTCTGGCTGACGCGCTCGACGCCATCGAAAGAGTAACCGGCACCCCCGCCAAGCCCAATAACGGAGCGGCGGAGGTTGAAGAACTCGGCCGGATGCAGCGCCAGAGCGCTATCGAAGCACGGCTCAAGGCATTTCGTGAGGGGCAGCGCTGATGGAGAGCATTGTCCAGCCAGGCACTGCTCCCTTCTGGATCGCCTTGCTGACGGTCTTCGGCCTCGGCATCGTCGAACTCGTCTCGGTTCTTCTTGGTGTATCGGCTTCGGGACTGCTTGACGACAACTTCAGTTACCACGCACCCGGCGATACCGAGGCGGGGTTACTCGGCAGCTGGATGTCCTGGCTCAATGCGGGCGGCGTGCCGCTTCTTGTTCTGGCGGTCATCCTGCTCTCGGCTTTTTCCGTCGCCGGGTTCTTCATTCAGGGGATCGCTTCCGCAACGCCGCTCGGGCCATTGCCGCCCAATCTGGCCATGACCGGCGCCATTGCCGCCACCCTGCCGGCCACGCGGTCACTCAGCCGCGCCGTTGCGAAGGTCATTCCACGCGATGAGACAAACGCGCTCGAGCAGACCGATTTTCTGGGACTTGTGGGCACTGTCACCATCGGGCCTCTCGATCAGGGCAAGCCCGGCACCGTGCGGGTCAAGGACCGGCACGAGAATATTCACTTCCTGCGCGCTCAGGCAGCATCCGGTCACACGATCGATACGGGTGCGCAGGTATTGATCGTCGACGGTGCGGATGGGCTTTTTCAGGCCATTCCCGCGCCGCCGGATCTGGAAGTTCACCATAGCGGGCATCATAGGGGCTAACTCACCATGGATTTCTTTTCTCTGGGCCTGATTGCGGGGGCCATCGTCACGGCCATCGTCGTCATCGGCATCATCATGACATCGCTCTACACGCGGTCGACACGCGACAAAGCCTATGTAAGGACCGGCCTCGGCGGCAAGAAAGTCGTTCTCGATGGCGGCGCCATCATCCTGCCGATCTTCCATTCCTATTCCTGGGTCTCTCTCAGCACATTGCGACTGGAAGTGAAAAGATCAGAACATGAATCCCTGATCACCAAGGATCGCATGCGGGCCGACATCACCGCCGAATTTTACGTGCGGGTTAAACCCGATGCAGAAAACATCGCACTTGCCGCCCAGACACTCGGCGACCGGACAAATGATGCCGATGCGCTGAAGTCACTGGTCGAAGCGAAATTTGTCGACGGTTTGCGCTCGGTTGCAGCCACCATGTCGCTGCGCGATCTTCAGGAGCAGCGTGCCGAATTCGTCAAGTCCGTGCAGGCGGCCGTCGCGCACGATCTGCAGTCCAACGGTCTGGAACTGGAATCGGTCTCGCTGACACGCCTCGATCAAACCGACATCAAGCACTTCAACCCCAACAACTCGTTCGACGCGGAAGGCCTGACGGCACTCACCCGGATCACCGAAGAGCGTAAACGCGAACGCAACCAGATCGTCCGCGACAACGAAGTCGAAATTGCCACGAAGGACCGCGAAGCGGTGCTGCGGCGCTTGACCATCGAACGCGAACAGCGCGATGCGGAGCTGACGCAGGAGCGCGATATCGCCAACAAGACGGCGGAAACGCGGGCGGAAGCAGCCAGGGCCGAGCAGGCGGCCCGCCTCAACGAGGAAACGGCAAAGCTCGATACGGAGCGCGGCATCGCCGAACGGGACGCCCAAGCCCGCCAGGCGCGTGAAACTGCCCGCATCGAAGCCGAGCGCGGTATTGCCGAACGCGAGGCGGAAGCGCGCAAAATCACCGAAACGGCGCGAATCGAAGCCGCTATCGCCGTGGCGCAGAAGGTGGAGCAGGAACAGGCTGCCCGCGCCAAGGCGGACGAAGCCAAGGCTTCCGCCATCACTGCGGAAGAACAGGTGGCAACAGCCCGCGAAGTGGAAATCGCCGAACGCGCCAAGCGCATCGCCGTGATCGACGCCCGCAAGGCGGCAGAGCAGGAAGCGACGGCCATCACGGTAAAGGCAGAAGCCGAACGGCAAGCCGCCGAAAACCTGGCTGCTGCCACCAAGATCGGTGCCGAAGCCGAGGCACAGGCCGCGAAAATCCGTGCCGAAGGCGTCATCGCGCTCGGCGATGCAGAGGCGCAGGCGGAACGCGCAAAGAACGATGCACGCAATGCCCTGTCGGGCGACATCATCGCATTCGAACTCGCCCGTGCTAGGATCGCCATCATTCCCGAAGCACTTTCCGAGGCGATGAAGCCCATCGAGAAAATCTCCGATATCCGCATCTTCAGCGCGGGTAATCTGGCGGGCGCCCTCGGTGGCGGCGGCGACGCCAAAAACGGCAATGGCCTCGGCGATCTTTCGAGCCAGCTTCTCAGCTTCACTGCGCAAAAGCCGGTTCTTGACGAAATCCTTGCACAGGCCGGCTTCAGGGGTACGGACCCGACACAGGCTCTGTTGGCTGCATCAATCGCGAACGCCACGGATCAGCCGACGCAGGGAAAACAGCAACCTAAAGAGACGTAAAAGTCCTATTCTCTTCTCCGACAACACGCGCGGTCAGCCTGAAAGCGGCCGCGCTTTTCATTTGCTCCGCAGCATGCGGCACCACAAGCACCGATGGCTCCGATCAGGCCTCTGCGTGAAAACGCACCGGCATACGCCTAGGCAGACTGAAGCAGGCTGCTCTCCAGCGTCTTAAACGACGTGACATCCTGGCGCGCCAGCGAAACAACCCACGCGCCCTGCAGCCCGATCACCAGTCTTTCGGCATCGGTCTGCGGATCGTGACTGCCCAGGCGCCTTGCCTGAGCTACAATCCTTGCGGTCCAGTCATTGAGCACATCCGCACCGATCTGGCGCAAATCGGGCTTTTCATCGCCGGCCTGAATGATGCTGAGCACCGGGCAACCCATGATACGGCCATTTTCCTGCGAGAGGCGGGCTATCGCACGGGATAACGTCACCGAGCCCGAAGCGAAGCTCTCCGCGTCCTTGAAACTCGCGTCGATCAGCTCTGCCACCTTCCGGCCCGCCCATCGCGTCGCCTCGGCGGCGAGCTGCTCTTTGCCGCCGGGAAAATGATAATAGAGAGAGCCTTTCGGCAGGCCCGTCTCCGCAAGAATTTCAGCCAGCCCCACACCCGCATAACCGCGCCGCCGAAACAGCGCGGAGGTGGCCCGTATCAGAGCTTGGCGGTTCTTGCTTTCATCCATTCGCCTGTTTTAAGCGCCATAGACCGTTTGGTCTAGAGATGTTATTAGACCAAACGGTCCAGGAGGAGGAAGTGATGGATGACTGATATTGCAGAGAGCCGGGAGATCGACATTGTTTCGGAAGGGCACAGGCTCGCCGGCCGGTTCTTTCCGCCCAGGGGTCCAGCCCGCGCGCATCTTGTCCTTCATGGCGCAACGGGTGTTCCGGCGCGCTATTATCGCGCCTTCGCCATATGGGCGGCCGGTCAGGGCATCGGTGTCCTGACTTATGATTATCGCGATTTCGGCGCATCCCGACAGCACCCCGTCCGCGAAAGCCGGGCCACGATGGCCGACTGGGGAATTGCCGACCAGACGGCAGCCGAGGCCGCACTTTGCCAGATAGCACCGCAAGGCCCCCTCTGGCTGCTCGGCCATTCCCTCGGCGGGCTGACATTTCCTTTTCGACGCCATGACGAGCGGCTCGAGCGTGTCATCACCATCGGCTCGGGCTTTGCCCATGTCAGCGACCATCCATGGACCTATCGGCCCACGGTCATCGCCTTCTGGTATCTGCTCGGGCCTGTCAGCACGACACTCGCGGGCTATCTTCCCGGCCGAAGGCTGCTGCTGGGTGCGGATCTGCCCGCCGGAATCTACTGGCAATGGCGGCGCTGGTGCACGAGCCGGGATTTCTTCCGGCGCGATATCGGCAAATCACTGCCAGAACCGGATTTTTCCGCCACCCGCTTCGATCTGCGCATGATGACGATGGCAGACGATGTGGTGGTGCCGCCCGCCGCCGTCTGGCGTTATGCCGACGTTTTCCCGCAGGGAAGCGTCAACCGCAGAACCTTGCGCCCGGAAGAATTCGGCCTCACCTCGCTGCGCCATATCGAGGTCATGTCAGAGCGTGCAGCACCGGCATGGCCGGCGATATTGGGGCTGGAAGAGCCGGCATAAACCGGGCACGGCTCCGCCTCGACCGCAAATTTCCCCCTCTGCTTGTCGACAATTCCGGACGGAAAAATTAGCATCACGCGAAACGCCGCAGCGGAGCAATCATGTCACTTCCCCAGAAAATCGGTTTTATCGGAACAGGAGCCATCACCGATGCAATGGTAAGGGGCCTGCTCGCCAGGCCTGCCGCCGTGCCGCATGTCATGGTGTCCCAGCGCAGTGCCGATATCTCGGCGAGGCTTGCCGCCGATTTCCCGCAGGTGATCGTCTCCAGCGACAATCAGGCAATCGTCGATGGCTGCGATACCGTCATGCTGGCTATCCGGCCGCAGATCGCTGAAGAAGTCATCCGGCCGCTCCGGTTCCGGGACGGGCAGAAGATCGTCAGCGTCGTTGCCGCAACCGGCCGCGAGGCGCTTCTGGACTGGATCGGCGCGGATGTGCGTCTCAGCCAGGCGATCCCGCTGCCCTTCGTTGCCCGGCGCAAGGGCGTCACCGCCATTTATCCTGCCGATACGGATACGGCTGCTATCTTCAACGTGCTCGGCAATGCGGTGGAATGCGAAACCAAGGCGGAATACGATCTTCTGGCCGCCGCAAGCGCTTTGATGGCCACCTATTTCGGCATCATGCAAACGACGACGGAATGGCTTGCCGAAAACGGTCTGCCGGAAGAAAAGGGGCGGGCCTATCTTGCGCCCCTCTTTGCCGGCCTTTCCGAGGTGGCCCTGCTCGCCGGCAGCAGGACGGATTTCATCGATCTCAGCCGTGAATTCGCCACCAAGGGCGGGCTCAACGAGCAGGTACTGCTGGATTTCGACAACAAGGGCGGTTCAGGGGTGCTGAAAGAGGCACTGAGCCGTGTGCTGGCGCGGATCACGCAATAATCGGACAGTCGCATGGCAACAACGAAAAAGGGGCCTTTTCGGCCCCTTTCCGTTTTACGCCTTTCCCGGACGGTTGATTGTGAGGAAGTGCCGCACCACCGGCTTTTCCAGCCCGGAATGATAAGCGAGCACCTTGCCCTGCAAATCCGCATCCGCGTGGGAAACCCGCTTGTGCTGGCGCAGATGCTCGGCCCAGGATTCCACCATGAACCATTCGACGATCTTCTGCGGATCGGCGGAGTCCTCCGTCACGCCCCAGCCATAGGCGCCATCGCGCCGGCGCTCCTGTGAAAGCTCGTCCAGTGCATGCAGGAAAGCGGAGCGGTGATGCTTTTCGACATTATATTCGATGAGGATCAGAACCGGGCCGCGATCATGGGCCACCGGCTCGGCAACGAGCGGTTCGGGCCAATGGTTGGACGGCACCATATCCGCATCACCGGCCGGCAGTTTCACGCGGTGCATGACGAGACCGGCAATGAAAAGGCCGGCCGCACCGATGAGCAGCGTGCCCGGCACACCCACCGCTTCACCCACCGCACCCCAGCCGATGCTGCCCGCTGTCATCGCGCCGTTGAAGACGGTGAGATAGACGGCGAGACCGCGGCCGCGCACCCAGTTCGGCAAGATCGCCTGGGCTGCGCCATTCAGCGTCGTCAGCGCCGTGATCCATGCGCCGCCGAGAAACAACAGGATGACGATGGCAAGCCACTTTGGCGGCGCGAAGGACAGCCCGGCCATGACGAGCGCAGTGGTGAGAGCCGCACCCAGCAGCAGGGCATCGGCATCGAAACGGTCGCGCAATTTCGGCATGAGCAGCGCACCGCCGATGGCGCCGGCCCCGACAGCACCGAGCAGGATACCGTAGAAGCTCGCATCTCCGCCGAGCAATTGCCGGGCGACCAGAGGCAACAGCGCCCAGACGGCACTGGCAAATGCAAAGAAGATCGCAGCCCGCAACAGGACGACATGCAGCGGCCGGCTGGCGCGGGTGTAACGAAGGCCGGCCCGGAATGCGCCGAAGAAACCTTCCGCCAACGCATCATTGGCGTTCTTTGCCCGCGGCCACCATAAAAGGGCGGCGATGACCACGAAATAGCTTGCAACATCGGCGCCATAGGTAAAGGCCGCCCCGAAAGCCGCAAGCAGGATGCCGCCGGCGGCCGGGCCGATGGAACGGGCGATGTTGATGCCCAGCGAGTTCAGCGCCACGGCGCTCTTGATGTCCTCACGTTTCACCAGTTCCGGCACGATGGCCTGCCAGGTCGGCCCCATCAGTGCCGCACCGATGCCGCCGAGGAAGGTTAGCCCGATCAGCGCGCTGACGGACAACAGGCCGGTATGGGAAAGAACCATGAGGGTGACGCTGACCGAGGCCAGCAGAAGCTGCACCGCGATCAGGAACTTGCGGCGGTCGAGAATATCGGTCAGCACGCCGGCCGGGATCGCCAGAAGAAAGATCGGCAGGGTTCCGGCCGCCTGAACCATGGCGACGGCCGCCGGCGATGCCGAAAGATCGGTCATCAGCCATGAACTGGCGACATCGCGCATGAAACTGCCGGTATTGCCAAGCACCGTTGCGGCCCAGAGGACTGCGAAAACCGGTTGTGCAAGCGGAGCAAAGCTGCTCGCGGAGGATTTTGCAGCACTCATTTGCCTGTTCCTTTCGTGAGATCGATTGCGGCGACCATGATAAAGGCCCCGGCAAGGCCAAGATGCTCGAAGAAGGCGTTGGTGGCCATCATGCGGTCCATGCCGGGCGCCATTTCCCAGAAGCGAAGAGCGATGAAGGTGGCGAGAAGCGTGAAGCCTGCAAGCGCCAGCGCACCGGCCCAGCGCAGGAAGCCCGACACCACCAGAGCGGAGGCGGTGAGCTCGAACAGGATGACGACAACAGCGAAGGCGACCGCCGGCTGAAGGCCAAAATGGTTCATCTCGGCAATCGCGCCGGGGAAGTCGAAGATCTTGGTCAGCGGCCCCTGAATATAGGCCGAGCAGAGCGCCAGAAGCGCTAAGGTTTTCGTGGCGGGTGCGGCAACGATATCCGCGAGAAGCCCGCGAAGGCGAAGGGTTGAAGACGGCTCGGTCATTTTTTGCTCCTGCGATCTGGCCGGTCGGTTCGAGCGGCGCTGCGTTCATCTGATGGAGCGATATTGACGCAAAGGATTATCGCCAACAATTGCATCAATAGTTTCGATATAATTGCGTAATTTGCAATATACCTATTCCCGGGCCCACCGGGCAGCGGCGATCCGCTGCCCGGTGGATTTTCTGCTGGCCGGGCTCAGACTGCCCAGCAGGAGCAGCCCAGCGCTCCGAAGAAGCCCTTCAGATCGGCAATCGGCAATTTCGACGTCCATGCGCCGGCATGGTCGTGGCCATGCACACCGCAATCATTGGCGCAGCCGCAGGAGGTGATAGCTGCGCGTCTGAGCGAATTCTTTCCAGCGCCCTGTGGCTCTCCCCAGGCGGCATAACCGCCGAAGGTTCGCACAGGCGACCAGTCGGGCATCGCCGGCGGAATATTGCTTTCATCCAGCGTTCTGAAGTCACCGGCGCCATAAACGATCTTGCCGCCCACCATGGTCAGTTCCGAGGTGAGGAAGGAAATCTCATCTTCCGCGCAGGAGAAGAAGTCCTTGTCCGGCACCACGAGATCGGCGAACTGGCCTTTTTCGATGCGGCCCTTCTTGCCTTCCTCATTCGAGAACCAGGTGACTTTTTCGGTCCACATGCGCAGCGCCGTCTCGCGGTCGAGGCAATTGGCGCGTGGATAAAGCTGCATGCCGCCGACCGTCTTGCCCGTCACCATCCAGAACAGCGACACCCACGGATTATAGGAGGCGACGCGCGTCGCATCCGTTCCGGCCGAAACGTTCACACCCCTTTTCCAGCATCCGCGCAATCGGCGGTGTGGCTTCCGCCACGCCCTGGCCGTAACGCTCGACGAAATATTCGCCCTGATAGGCCATGCGGTGCTGGGTGGCGATGCCGCCGCCAAGGGCGGCAATGCGGTCGATGGAGCGGTCGGAGATGGTTTCGGCATGGTCGAAGAACCAGTTCAAGCCTTCCAGCGGAATGTCCCGGTTGACCTTTTCGAAGACATCCAGCGCCCGCGAAATCGTCTCATCATAGGTGGCGTGCAGACGCCAGGGCCAGCGGTTTTCCGCCAGAATCCGGACGACGTCTTCGAGCTCGCCTTCCATTTCCGGCGGCATGTCCGGGCGCGGCTGGCGGAAATCCTCGAAATCGGCAGCGGAAAAGACCAGCATTTCGCCTGCGCCATTGTGCCGGAAATAGTCGTTGCCCTGCTTGTATTTGACCGATGACGTCCAGTTGAGGAAATCTTCCTTCTCCTGTTTCGGCTTCTGCGTGAAGAGGTTGTAGGCCAGCCGAACCGTCATCTGGTTCTCATCCGACAGCTTCTGGATCACCTCGTAATCGTCAGGATAATTCTGGAAGCCGCCGCCCGCATCGATCACGCCGGTCACGCCCAGCCGGTTCAGCTCACGCATGAAATGGCGGGTGGAATTGACCTGATAATCGAGCGGCAGCTTCGGCCCCTTGGCAAGCGTCGAATAGAGGATGCCGGCATTCGGCTTGGCGAGCAGCAGGCCGGTCGGATTGCCGTTCGCATCGCGGGTGATTTCGCCGCCGGGCGGGTTCGGCGTATCCTTGGTGTAGCCGACGGCGCGCAGCGCCGCGCCGTTCAGCAGCGCCCGGTCATAAAGATGCAGCAGAAAGACCGGCGTATCCGGCGCGACCGCATTGATCTCCTCGATGGTCGGCAGGCGCTTTTCGACGAATTGATGCTCGGTGAAGCCGCCCACGACCCGCACCCATTGCGGGGCGGGCGTGATTGCCACCTGACGCTTCAGCATGTCCATGGCGTCTGCCAGCGAGCGCACGCCGTCCCAGCGCAGTTCCATGTTGAAGTTCAGGCCGCCGCGCACGACGTGGGTGTGGTTGTCGATCAGGCCGGGCAGAACCCGCTTGCCCTTGAGGTCAATGATCTTCGTGTCCGGCCCGGCAAGGGCCATGACCTCGGCGTCGCTTCCCACCTCCAGGAACAGGCCGTCCTTGATGGCGACTGCCGTTGCATTCGGATTGCCGCGGTCGAGCGTCGTGAAGCGGCCATTGTGAAGGATCGTATCTGGATGCATGGAAGAACCTCCGGTCTTGATGGGATCAGCGGCCTTAGCCGGTGAAAACAGATTCGGAAAGGCAAGGCTCGAGGCCGCGCCAAGAAAGGTGCGTCGTGTGGGCATCAGCTTCTCTCCCGCTCGGTCGGCTGTTTAACTTCGGCGAGACCCGTGGTTTCAACGCCACCCTTCGGCATATGGCCGAACATGTGCGGCTTGATCTGGTTGATCCACGAAACGACGACCGGTTCCTTGCCGGCGATCGTCTTCGCGAAAGGAATGATCTGCTCCCCAACCAGGATGCCGAGCAGGCCGACGAGAGCGATGACGGGCGGTGCGGGAGAACGCACATTGAGCAGGCTGTAAACGATGCCGACCAGCAGGCCGGCGCCGAGGGACAGAAGATAGACTTTCATGGGAACCTCCTCGATGGGTGAAAGCCGCACCGGGCTGGATGGCGATCCTGCCGGTGCGGCGCGGTTGAAAGCTTATTTCTTGGCCGGGTTGGGGCCGATGCGCTTGCCATGCTTGACGCGCTCTTCGCCGCCATGGACATGGGTGACGGCATAGTCGATGCCCATGCCGTAGGCGCCGGAATGTTCCTTCACCAGCGAGGTGACGGCGTCATAGGTTTCCTTGCGCGCCCAGTCGCGCTGCCATTCGAGCAGCACCTGCTGCCAGGTGACGGGAATGATGCCGGCCTGCACCATGCGGTCCATGGCATATTTGTGCGCATCGACGGAGGTGCCGCCGGAGGCGTCCGCCACCATGTAGATCTCGTAATCTGCGACATCGTGGAGCGCGGAGAGCGCAAAGGTGGTGTTGCACACTTCCGTCCACAGGCCGGAGACGACGATCTTCTTGCGGCCACCGGCGGCGTTTTTTGCCAGCGCATCGCGGACATTCTGGTCATCCCAGGAATTCATCGAGGTGCGCTCGAGAATGTCGTTTTCCGGGAAGACCGCGAGCAGTTCCGGAAAGGTGTTGCCGGAGAAGCTTTCCGTTTCGACCGTGGTGATGGTCGTCGGGATATTGAAGATCTTTGCCGCCTTGGCGAGGCCGACGACATTGTTCTTAAGGGTCTGGCGGTCGATCGACTGCACACCGAAAGCCATCTGCGGCTGCTGGTCGATGAAGATGAGCTGGCTGTTAGCGGGGGTAAGGACTTCGAGCTTGGACATTTTCAGTTCTCCGTTCAGGTGGTGGTTGCCGATCTGCGGCGGTGGAAATTGAGAAGGCTTCGCCGGCCGGCCGCCCGGCAGGGGCAGCCGTCTTGAAAAGCGAGGATCTATCTTGGTCAGTGGATGCGGATCAGGGACCCGCTTTATGCCGCAAGCGGAGCGAGATTCGCCTCGATCTGATTGCGGAAAGGCTCGTAGCGGTTCGGCAGCTTGAGCGCTTCGCCCAGATGCGCGGTATCCTCGTCGCGGTCGAAACCGGGTTCATTGGTGGCGATCTCGAACAGGATGCCGCCCGGCGTGCGGAAATAGATCGCCCAGAAATAATCGCGGTCGATGACGGGGGTGACCTGATAACCCGTATCCATCAGCGCCTTGCGCACTTCCAGCTGCTTTTCGCGGTTTTCGACTGCGAAGGCGATATGGTGGACCGAGCCTGCTCCCGACCGGGCAAAGGGTGTCTTGGGCAGGGCCGCAAGATCGATCGTATCTGCCCCGTTGCCGCCGGGAATGACGAAGCGCGTCACGTTGCCTTCAACTTCAGTCCGCTCATAACCCATGAAACGCAGCAGTTCTTCGGTTGCGGCCGTATCGTGCAGATTGAACCGTGCGCCGGTGAAACCGCGTATGGCGTTGTCTTCGGAAATTCCCTCGGCCAGCCAGGCGGCACGGGCGTCGTCGCCTGTTTCGATCAGAGCAAGACCATCGCCATCGGGACCGGTGAAGCGCAGGCGATTGGCGCCGAAGACCGTGTCGGCCTGAATGCCGGCGGCGCCTTTGGCAAGGAGACGCTCTTTCCAGAAACCCAGCGAACCCTTCGGGATGGAAAACTGCGTCTCGCCCACTTCGCCGACGCCGGGACGGCCGGCCATCATGTTGGCGAAGGGAAAATAGGTCATGACCGTGCCGGGCGTTCCCTTTTCGTCACCGTAATAAAGGTGATAGACGCTGGGTTCGTCGAAGTTGACGGTTTTTTAACCCGGCGCAGGCCGAGCGTATCGGTGAAGAAACTGTTGTTCTGCCGCGCATCCGACGCCATGGAGGTGACGTGGTGCAGGCCCTTGATATCCTTGATCATCGTCGGCGCCTTTCGTTGTTGGTGTGCCCGTTTCGATGGACAAAGATATAACCCGCTTGATTGCATCGCAGAATTGCAATATTTCTCTCGAGTGAATTGCGATTTTTGAAATAATAAAGATGAACGACCATAAAGCTCTCAAAACCTTTCTGATGGCGGCCGAAAAGCGCAACTTCGCGCAGGTGGCCCGCGAACTGGGCATGACCGCAGCTGCCGTCACCCGGGCCATTGCCGCACTTGAATGCGATCTCGGTGTGCAATTGTTTGTCCGCACCACCCGACAGGTGTCGTTGACGACGGACGGAGCCATCTTTGCCGCGCAGATCCAGCCGGCGGTCGAGGCGCTGGAGAATGCCCGGCGCGATGTCCGCAACGCCCACAAGGCAGATGAAGGGCGTCTGAGGATCAGCGCGCCGACATGGCTCGGCAAGACGGTGCTGCCGCCGATCCTGTCCGGTTTCCGGGAACTCTATCCGAAAATGTGCTTCGAGATCTCGCTGTCGGATGGTCTCGTCAACATCGTGGATGACGACTACGATCTGGCGATCCGTATATCGTCGGCCCCATCGGACAAATTCACAATCTGGCGCAAGATCAGGGCCGTGCCGAGAATATTGGTGGCGGCCCCGGGCAGCCGGTTTACGCAGATGGAACATCCCGGCGAACTGACCCCTGACGATTGCCTTGCCTATAGCGGCGAAAGCCGGAGGGAGAACTGGGTCCTGTCGGATGGCGGATCGAGCATCGCCATCTCCGCGGGACGCGCCTTCAGCGCCAATAATGGCGAGGTTCTGGCCGATATGGCGGCGGGGGTGCAGGTGTGGCCATGTTGCCGGGATTCCATATCGCCGAACACATCCGCAGCGGCCGGCTCGTTCATGTCCTGCCCGGCTGGGCGCCGCAGGAACTCTGGTTGACGCTCTATTATCCGCCCTATCAGAAACTGCCGCCCCGCATTGCGACCTTCTCGAAATTCTTCGAAGAGCAGCTACCGGCGCATATGGTAATGCTGGACTAGAGCCTACAAACCGCAACGCCGCCGACGCGCACGAGCGCGCCGGCATGCTGCGTGACGTAAATGTAGCGGCAGCAAGAGCTGGCAATGGCCCGGGCTGCCGTGACATTTTTATGGTCGGCTTCTACGCCAGATGCTGGTTGAAGAAGGCGGCGATCCGGTCGAACGGGATCTTGTCGGCGCGGTCATACAGGTCCGTATGGTTGGCGTCCGGAATGATCACGAGTTCCTTCGGTTCGGCAGCCGCCGCGAAAGCGGTCTCGCTGAAATAGCGGGAATGCGCTTTCTCCCCATGGACGAACATCACCGGGCGCGGCGATATTTCGGCAATATAGGTCAGGATCGGCATATTCATGAACGACAGGGGTGTCGTCTGCGTCCAGGCATTGCCGGAGTTGACGGCACGCGCATGGTAACCGCGCGGCGTCCGGTAATAGTCGTGATAGTCGATCAGGAACTGCGCTTCGCCACCCTTGAGATCGTTATAAGGCGGTTGATAGGCGGGGCTTCCCCTTTTCCGCATCCTGCCAGCGCTGCCGGCTCATCTGCTCCAGCGCCTGCGTGCGCTGTTCGAGGGTAACGCTGTCGTTGTAACCTTTGGACATCACCCGCGTCATGTCATACATGGTGCTGGCCACGACTGCCTTCACGCGCTTGTCCACCGCGACCGCATTCAGCGCCATGCCGCCCCAGCCGCAGATGCCGATGACACCGATGCGTTCGCGATCCACATAGGATTGCAGCCCGATATAGTCCACCGCGGCACTGAAGTCCTCGGTGTTGATATCCGGGGAGGCGACGTTTCGGGGCTCACCGCCGCTTTCTCCGGTATAGGACGGATCGAACGCCAGCGCGGCAAATCCGCGCTCCGCCATGGTCTGTGCATAAAGGCCGGACGACTGTTCCTTCACGGCGCCAAAGGGACCGCTGATGACAAGAGCGGCCAAAGGCGCAGTTCCACGGTTCTTTGGCAGGTAGAGATCACCTGCGAGAGTGATGCCGTAGCGGTTCCTGAACGAGACCTTCTGGTGGTCGACATTGTCACTCTTCGGGAAGACCTTGTCCCACGTGGAGGTTTGGGCGAAGGCCTGTGTAGTACCCGCCATCGGCGCCATGCCCATTGCGGCGACGGCGAGGCCCGTTGCCTTCATCAGGTTGCGCCTGCCGGTATTGCAGGTTTCATCAGTTTCGATTGGCTTGCTCATGCTGGGAACTCCTGTGGTTCGGTTCATTGGACGCGTTCGATACGCAGCGGAAATTCCCCGGGGATATGGAGCGCTTCATAACCTTCATCGAAGCGTCCCAGCCGGATGAGGCCGGGATGCCTGTAGTCGGCATAGAACATCGCGAGATTGCCCCAGGGCATGTAATAACAAAGGTCGTAAGGCCGCTCGTTGCCGAACGGACCATGGCCTTCGACTGTCAGTTTTCGAGGGAGATAGGCGATCTTCTCGTTGGAGCCGAAGTCGGCGATCTTGAGATCGAGCGGCAGCATGGATGCGAAATCGCGCGCCGACGGATTGTCGTAGAGCGTCGCCATCATCGTGTTTTCTCCGAAAGTCAGCTTGATCTTCAAGTCGCTCCGCTCCTGATTGTTGGGGCTGCTTTTGCTGAAAGCCCGCCCGGGCAAGATGATCGCAGCGGCCAGCGCCAGCAGGGCGCGTCTGGAGGAAGAGGTGAGGCGAACATTCATGATGGCCTCCGCACCAGCCGCCAGGCGGCAAAAGAGGCAAGCGAGGAACCGCAGAGCAGCAATGCGCTCAAGGTGAAGGCGGACCACCAGCCGAAACTGTCGAATAAAATGCCGCCGACAGAGGCCCCCGCCGTGATCGCCAGTTGAATGACCGCAACCTGCAGCCCGCCGCCGGCCTCTGCATCGTCGGGCAGAATGCGGCTCAGCCAGGTGCCCCAGCCAACCGGCGCGGCGGTTCCAAGAAAACCCCAGCCGACAAGCGCGGCGACAACAGGAAGTTTCGTATCACCAAAGACGACCATGAAGAGCGCGATACCGGCCATCATCAACGGAATGATCACAAGAATGCTGAAAAGACGGCGCTGCAGCAACCGGCCGATGACCCATGTGCCAACCGCTCCGGCCAATCCCATGATCAGCAGCAGCAACGACAGCACCGTGATTTCGACCCGCGTGACCTGCTCGAGAAAGGGTCGCAGATAGGTGAAAAGTGCGAACTGACCCATGAATAACAGCAGGATCGCGATCATGCCCGCGGCCACGGCTGGACGTCCAAGCAGCCTGAAAACATTCGAGGATGCACGGTCGCGCTGAGGCGGGAGTTCCGGCAGGACGATCCATTGCCACAGGAACGCAAGCAGGCCGATCGGCACGACAAGAAAGAAGGCGCCGCGCCAGCCGATATAGGCGCCCAGCAGGCTGCCGAGCGGGGCGGAAACCGTTGCCGCAACCGCATTGCCGGCATTCAGCAGGGCAAGCGCCTTCGGCACCTGGGCATGGGAGACAAGACGCATGACGATGGCGGTGGACATCGACCAGAAGCCGCCGATAGAAATGCCGAGCAAGGCGCGGCCAAGCATCAGAACCGGGAAAGACGGTGCAAGGGTGACCACTATGCCGGACAGCATCAGCAGCGCCGTCAGGCCGAGCACGACAACGCGCCGGTCGAACCGCCGGGTCAGGCCGGCAATGAACAGGCTGGTGATGACCGCAAAGATGCCGGAGACGGAGATCGCCTGCCCCGTATTGCCTTCCGAAACCCCGAGATCGGTGGCGATCGGCGTCAGCAGGCTGACGGGCATGAATTCCGAAGCGATCAATACGAAAGCGCAGAGCGTCATGCAAAGCACGGCGCTCCATGCCGCGCGCCTGCTGCCCATCTCTTCGTCATAGGTAAGAGCCATTCGCACAAAAATCCCGGTTTCTTTCGATGGCGGGAAGATATTGCCGGACGACTTTACGGACAATCCGTGCTAATCCGCATGGACTTATCGAAATTCAATATTAATCAGGGGATTCTGATGCAGCGAGAGGACATGAAGGATCTCCTCTGGTTCATGGAGGTTGCCAAGGAGCGGAGCTTCACAAAGGCTGCGGCGACGCTTGGAACATCGCAGTCGACATTGAGCTACACCATCAAGCAGCTGGAAGCCCGGCTGGGCGTGCGCCTGCTGACGCGGACGACCCGCAGCGTGGCCACGACGGAAGCCGGCGAGCGCCTGTTTCTGTCCATCGCTCCGCGATTTCAGGGCATCGAGGCGGACCTGGCGGACCTCGTCGCCTTTCGCGAAAAACCCTCAGGCACCGTGCGCCTGACGCTGTCCGATCACGCCCTTCAAACGACCGTCTGGCCAAAGCTGAGCCGCGTGCTCACCAACTATCCTGATATCCATGTCGAACTCTATAGCGACAACGGCATGCGCAATATTGTCGAGGAACGCTTCGATGCCGGCGTGCGACTGGGCGAGAGCGTCGACAGGGACATGATTGCCGTCAGGATCGGTCCGGACTGGCGTCTCCGGGCCGTGGCTTCGCCGGACTACTTCGCCAGACACGGCATCCCTGCGACACCACAGGATCTGGTCGGCCATGTCTGCATCAATACGCGTCAGGCCACCTGGGGCGGATTTTACAGCTGGGAGTTTGAAAAGGACGGGCGAGAACTGCGGGTCAGAGTTGACGGGCAACTCAGCTTCAATTCCTCGATCTCCCAGATCGACGCGGCGATGAAAGGCTACGGGATTGCATATGTTCCGGAAGATCTTGTCGAGGCGCACATAACCGAAGGGAAATTGCAGGCGGTTCTGGACAATTGGAGCGCGCCCTTCACCGGTTATCACCTCTATTACCCCAGCAGGCGTCAAATGTCTCCGGCGATGAAGGTGATCATCGACGCCCTGCGCCATCATGCCTGATACAGGGGATTGAAGTCTGACGAGGACAACCGCGTCAGACCAAAACAGCCCGTCATTCGTGGCGGGTCATCGCGCTTTGGACACCCATTTTCTGGAATCCCCCAATTGGCACATCGCCAATTCGCCGCGTGACGCGCGCCTGTCCGTCCAAAGCATTACCGTAGCCCGGAAACCGGAAATAACAGCTTCCGCTTCAAAAAAACCAACTACACGGCACCCGAAATAAAGGCGACAAAGCAAAGCATTGTTCGATTCTGGCAGCCGTTACATAGACGGATCAGCTGCCGGCAAGAATCTCGGGACAGTTTTAGACGAAAATAACGGTCAAACCCTTGCGCTCTCGCCCCTCCAAACGGATACTACTTATCCGAGAGCAGCCATGTCTGATTGCCCGCAGTGGAAGATGATCGAATCGATAGTTAGCTTTGTAATTTTATACTCCATAAGACTCTAAGATACGCAAACATCAAGAATAAAATGCACCGCCTCCAAATATTAACTAGGCTTTAAATGTTGGCCTGATATGACACGCACGTCGCGAAAATCTTAAGCGACGGAAATTATTAAGCGGCATTCGCACAAGCTAGCGTGGAAAATCCGGGCCCCCTTCTCCGGCTCGAATTGCATGATGCGTTTCCAGCGCAGGTTCACATGAGCCATGTTCTCCACAATTTCGCTTTATTTGCGGATGTCGGACCGCTGTCATCACGGGCAGTGTCTGGCAGCAGATAGGCGTGACCAGTCGCCATCCGGTAAAGGACACGTTCATGACGTCTATTCTCTCCTCACTGTCTGCTGTGCAGATTTCCAAGCTTTCCACTTCCACGATCGCCAGCCTAACCTCGGAAGACGTGAATGCGCTGGACAGCACCAAGATCAAGGCCCTCTCGTCGTCTCAGATCGCTTCTTTGAGCACAGATAACCTTGCTCTTTTCAGCTCTGAAGATCTTCGGGCCATTTCGGTCAGCGCCTTCAAGGGCTTGACTCTGACCCAGATCGCAAAGCTGAGCTCCGCTCAGATCAGCGGCCTGTCGGCGTCTCAGGTTACGGCGCTTTATACCAGCCAGATCGACGCCCTCTCGACCGACCAGATCAAGGCTCTCAACTCGGCTCAGGTCGCCGGTCTCAGCTCCGCACAGGTTGCAACCCTGAACAGCAGCGAACTGGCGCTGTTCTCGACCGACGAAATCAAGGCGATCAGCGCCAACGCCATCGCCGGCCTGTCCGCAGCCGCGCTCGCTGCTCTCAGCACCGAAAACGCCGCCGCCCTGACAAAGTCTCAGATCGCCGCCCTGTCTTCGACGCAGCTGAACGCCCTGTCTTCCGACAGCCTTGCCACCTTCTCCGCCGACGAGATCAAGGCCATCAGCACCAAGCTCCTCGCCGGCCTCGATGTCACCAAGCTGAGCACCGGTAACGTCGCCGCCCTGAGCAGAACGCAGATTTCGGCGCTTTCCTCGGCACAGTTCGCAGCTCTGTCGACGGACCAGATCAAGGCCCTCAACTCCGATCAGGTCGCCGGCCTCAGCTCCGCTCAGGTCGCAACCCTCAGCAGCAGCGAGCTGGCTCTGTTCTCGACCGACGAAATCAAGGCGATCAGCGCCAATGCTGTCGCCGGCCTTTCCCTGGCTGGTCTCGGCACTGAAAACGCCGCTGCACTGACCAAGACGCAGATCGCCGGTCTGTCTTCGACACAGCTGAACGCCCTGTCCTCCGAGAGCCTTGCCACTTTCTCGACCGACGAGATCAAGGCCATCAGCACCAAGGCGCTTGCCGGCCTCGACGTCACCAAGCTGAGCACCGGAAACATTGCCGCCCTGAGCAGAGCGCAGGCGGCAGCGCTCTCCTCTGCACAGTTCGCAGCCCTGTCGACGGATCAGATCAAGGCCCTCAACTCCGATCAGGTCGCCGGCCTCAGCTCGGCTCAGGTTGCGACCCTCAGCAGCAGCGAGCTGGCACTCTTCTCGACCGACGAAATCAAGGCCATCAGCGCTAACGGCATTGCCGGCCTTTCCGCCGCTGCACTCGCTGCTCTCAGCACCGAAAACGCTGCGGCGCTGACAAAAACGCAGATCGCCGGTCTGTCTTCGACGCAGCTCAACGCCCTGACTTCCGATAGCCTTGCCACCTTCTCGACCGACGAGATCAAGGCCATCAGCGCCAGAGCCCTTGCCGGCCTCGACGCCAGCAAGCTGAGCACCGGCAACGTCGCCGCCCTGAGCAGAACACAGGCAGCGGCACTGTCCTCGGCACAGTTCGCAGCCCTGTCGACCGACCAGATCAAGGCTCTCAACTCCGATCAGGTCGCCGGCCTCAGCTCCGCGCAGGTCGCGACCCTCAGCAGCAGTGAACTGGCCCTGTTCTCCACCGATGAAATCAAGGCCATCAGCGCTAACGCCGTTGCCGGCCTTTCCGCAGCAGCGCTCGCTGCTCTCAGCACCGACAATGCCGCTGCACTGACCAAGACTCAGATCGCCGGCCTGTCTTCGGCACAGCTCAACGCCCTGACTTCCGATAGCCTTGCCACCTTCTCGACCGATGAAATCAAGGCGATCAGCACCAAGGCCCTTGCCGGCCTCGATGTCACCAAGCTGAGCACCGGCAACGTCGCCGCCCTCAGCAAAACGCAGATCACGGCACTCTCCTCGGCACAGTTCGCGGCGCTGTCGACCGACCAGATCAAGGCCCTCGGCTCGGAGCAGGTCTCCGGCCTCAGCTCCGCTCAGGTCGCGACCCTGAGCAGCGCCGAACTGGCTCTGTTCTCGACCGACGAAATCAAGGCCATCAGCGCCAATGCTGTCGCCGGCCTTTCCCTGGCTGGTCTCGGCACTGAAAATGCTGCCGCGCTGACCAAGACGCAGATCGCCGGCCTGTCTTCGACGCAGCTGAACGCTCTGTCTTCCGACAGCCTTGCCACCTTCTCGACCGACGAGATCAAGGCCATCAGCACCAAGGCGCTTGCCGGCCTCGACGTTACCAAGCTGAGCACCGGCAACGTCGCCGCCCTGAGCAAAGCACAGGCGGCAGCGCTCTCCTCTGCACAGTTCGCAGCCCTGTCGACCGATCAGATCAAGGCCCTCGGTTCCGAACAGGTCTCCGGTCTCAGCTCCGCTCAGATTGCAACCCTGAGCAGCGCCGAGCTGGCTCTGTTCTCGACCGATGAGATCAAGGCCATCAGCGCCAACGCCATCTCCGGTCTTACCCTGGCCGGTCTCGGCACTGAAAACGCCGCCGCTCTGACCAAGACGCAGATCGCCGGCCTGTCTTCGACGCAGCTTAACGCTCTGTCCTCCGACAGCCTTGCCACCTTCTCGACCGATGAGATCAAGGCCATCAGCACCAAGGCTCTCGCCGGCATCGACGCCACCAAGCTGAGCACCGGCAACGTCGCCGCCCTCAGCAAAGCACAGGCGGCAGCGCTCTCCTCGGCGCAGTTCGCGGCCCTGTCGACCGACCAGATCAAGGCCCTCAACTCCGATCAGGTCTCCGGCCTCAGCTCCGCGCAGGTCGCGACCCTGAACAGCACTGAACTGGGCCTCTTCTCGACCGACGAGATCAAGGCCATCAGCGCCAATGCCATCGCAGGCCTTTCCACCGCTGCCATCGCTGGTCTCAGCAGCAGCCAGGCCGGTGCGCTCTCGGCCCAGCAGCTGAAGGTCATGAACGATGCACAGGTCGAGGCGGTCATCAAAGCCTACAAGGCAGTATAAGCCTTAAACGACCCGACAAAACCTACGACGCGGCTCAGGCCGCGTCGTAACATTTTAATTGCAGAATGCCCCAGAAGGACATTCAGTATCTGTCATGGCAAAAATATCCGTCATCATCCCGGCCTACAACATGGCCAGTCTTATCGGCGAGACACTCGACAGTGTTCTGCGCAATGAAACCGAGATGGATATCGTCGTCGTCGACGATGCCTCCACCGACAATACCTGCGACATCGTCGAGCAATACATCGCGCGGCACGCCAATATAAGGCTGATGCGCAGCGAGACGAACACCGGGCCGGGCGTTGCCCGCAACAGGGCGCTGGCGACCATCGACAGCGAATATTGCCTGTTTCACGACGCTGACGACCTCCTGCACGACGGAGCTGTCGATACCGTTCTGCCCTTGATGGATGAGACGAATATCGATGTCGCCGCATTCAGATATAGCGTGCTGAGAACGGCAGATGGCCCTGCCGGCGAAATGGCGCCTATCGACAAGAATATCTGGGACAGCGTCCTCGGCAGCCGCGACAGTGCAATGATCGACCTCGACTCGACCGCGCAATTCCTGGTGACGATCAATTACCCATGGAACAAGATACTGCGGACCTCTTTCATTCGCCGGACGAACTGGCGCTTCTCCACGGCGCGGATCAACGAAGATATCCTGCCGCACTGGGCGGCCTATATGAATGCCGGACGGTTTCTGGCCATTAACAGCAGCCTGACAACACACCGTCTCGTCCCCGGGCGGGAGCAGCATACGAGCACGTTCGACGAGCGCCGGCTTGAGATGTTCGCGGCGCTGAAAGACATCGAGAAGCTTTTCCTGGACAATCCGATCTTCAGGGCAAAATATTACCCGATCTTCATCGTCTTCAAGGCGGGTTTGCTGGAATGGGCGGCCAAGCAGATGCGGCAGGACCTGCACGGTCTTTTCCGCGAATATGTCGCACATTCATATCAATACTTCACGGATGAAGACTTCGACAGTGTTTATCGGATCAACCCGTCGATCGCGCTGGCGAGCTACAGGATGAAATACTCTCATCGCTAGATCATGAGAGTGATCCTTACTGCGGCATGACAGCATCAATCTCCCGGAAGCCGGCGCCTGACCGGGAGGAAACTTCGTCCGGCCACACCACAGGCTGATCCGGGCAAGCAACCCCGCTTCAAACACATCCAGCCACAGGCAAGTTACCTGCTATAGCTAAGGACGGCCCATCAACAGGCTGTTCTTATCTTCGACCCTTTGTCGCTTGCCGCAGGATGTCATGACCGCCAATCCCGTCTCACCTTCAAACGACGCCGCCGCTCCCAGCGCCCTTGATCTTGCGCGGAACCAGCGGATGAGTCTCATGGATCTGCTGAGCGTAACCGAGGCGCTCAGTGCCGCCGGTCAGCGAGCCGCGGCTGCGGAACTCTACAAGACCTGGGTTGCGTTCAACGACAACAATCCCGTCATTCATCTCGCCTATTTCAACTATGCCGTTGCGCTCAGCCAGCTTGGCGACCGTGCAGGCGCCGTCCAAGCTTTCCGCGCCTGTTTGAAGGCCAATCCGCAATTCGCTCCCGGTTACATCAATCTCGGTCGTGTCCTCGAAGATAGCGGGTTGATCGGCCAGGCCGTGGAACAATGGTCGCATTATGCCGAAACGACGAAGCACCTCGACGCCGAAGCGATTGGCCATCGGCACATGGCCCTGCAGAACATCGGCCGCGTTCTCGAAGGCGCCGGAAAGCTCGAGGATGCTGAAACCGCCTTGCTGCAGGCGTTCGAGCTGCGGCCGGAATTGCCGGAGGCAGGCCAGCACTGGGTGTCGTTGCGGCAGCGCCAGTGCAAGTGGCCGGTGCTTGCACCCTCCAGCCATGTCCCTGCCCGCAAGATGCTCGATGCGATGTCCTCGCTGACACTGAGCTGCTACGCCGACGATCCAATGTTCCAGCTGGCCAAGGCATATCGCTACAGCAAAACGGTGGTCGGCACGCGGCCGGACCTCAGCCGTTTTCCGCGCAGATCGCCGAAGCTGAAGTCCGGAACCGGTGAGCGGCTGCGCGTCGGTTACCTCTCGTCGGATCTTCGCGATCATGCCGTGGGCTTCGCTCTCTGCGAGGTTCTGGAGTTGCATGACAGGGACAGCCTTGAGGTCTTCGCCTATTATTGCGGTAACGTCCGCAACACCGACAGCACGCAGGAGCGGATCAAGGCAGCAGTCCATTGCTGGCGGGATATCCACGGCCTGGACGATGCCGCTGCGGCATCGCAGATCATCTCCGACGAAATCGATATTCTGATCGACGTGAACGGCTACACCAAGGACGCGCGCACGAAGATTTTCGCCTATCGCCCCGCGCCGGTCATCGTCAGTTTCTGCGGTTACCCCGGATCGATGGGAAGCCCGTTCCATCAGTACCTGATTTCGGACGGTTACATGATCCCGCCGGAGAACGACATCTATTACTCCGAGAAGGTCCTGCGCATCGCCTGCGACCAGCCGCTCGACCGCAAGCGGCCCATCGCCGCCCGGCCAAGCCGGGCCGAGGTGGGGCTGCCGGAGGATGCGTTCGTCTATGCCAGCTTCAACGGCATGCAGAAGATTACCGAAAGCTGCTTTGCGCGATGGATGACGATCCTGTCGCAGACGCCGGGCAGCCTGTTGTGGCTGCTGGCAGGCGATGAAGACGTCAATCAGCACCTGCAGGCCATCGCAGAAAAAAGCGGCGTCTCACCTGACCGGCTCGTATTTGCGCCGAAGGTTCCGAACCCGCAGCACATCGCCCGTATCGGCGTTGCCGATCTGTTTCTGGACACGTTCCCCTATGGCGCACACTCCACGGCCGCGGACGCCATAACATCCGGCCTGCCCGTCCTTACCATGTCCGGCAAGACATTTGCGGCACGCTTCTGCGGCAGCATCGTCACCGCAGCGGGTGTTCCGGAAATGATCTGCTCTTCGCCGGAAGACTATGTCGCCCGCGCCATCGGTTTCGAACGCGACAGGAAGAAGCTTCTGGAGGTCAGAGAATCGATCGCCCGGCAGCGGGATACCAGCGTATTGCGGGATATTCCCGCCCTGGCGCGCCGTCTGGAAGAGCTGTTCTGGCAAATGCAGGGCGAATGCGAACGCGGCGAGACGCCGGTGCCGGATCTCAGCAATCTCGATCTTTATTACGAGCTGGGCGCGGAAGCCGTGTTCGAGAACGTGGAGTTCGAAGACGAGCAGAGCTATCGCAATCGCTATCTCAAGAAGCTCTCTCAATGGCACGACTATTCGCCAATTCCCTATGACAATCGCCTCTGGCGGAAACCGGATAACTGAGCACGGGATAGTCTCGGCCGGCCGGGGCATGCGCTGCGCGGCACCTCTTCGATGCAAATCTCGACCGCCCGCCGGGCGACGTATGAACGGGACTGATTACCAATGTTCGCGGACGAAAGAATTGTGATTGTGGGCGCCGGACTTTCCGGCGCGGTCATCGGCCGGGAGCTGGCGCTGGCAGGCCACAGGGTCGATATCGTCGATGCCCGCGACCACATTGCCGGCAATTGCCACACCGAACGCGACGGTGAGACCGGCGTTATGGTGCATGTTTACGGTCCGCATATTTTCCATACCGACGACAAGGAAGTCTGGGACTATGTGAACGGCTTTCAGACATTCATGCCTTACAAGAACCGGGTCAAAACGACGAGCGGCGAGCGCGTCTATTCGCTGCCAGTCAATCTGCACACGATCAACCAGTTCTTCGGCAAGAATTTCCGGCCCGATGAAGCCAGAGCCTTCATCGAGGAAAAGGCCGACAAGTCGATTACCGATCCACAGACCTTCGAGGAGCAGGCGCTGCGTTTCGTCGGCCGCGATCTCTATGAAGCCTTCTTCAAGGGATACACCGAGAAACAATGGGGCTGCTCGCCGACAGAACTGCCAGCCTCCATCCTGAAACGCCTGCCCGTGCGCTTCAACTATGACGACAACTACTTCTTCCACAAATATCAGGGCATGCCGGAAACCGGCTATACGGACATGATCGAACGCATCCTCGATCATCCGAACATCAGCGTCAAACTTGGCACACATTTCCAGCGCGCCGAAGCGCCGGCCTCTGCACACGTCTTCTATTCCGGTCCGCTCGACGGCTATTTCGACTTTGAATTCGGCCGTCTGGCGTACCGGACGCTCAATTTCGAACGCTTCACCTATGACGGCGACTACCAGGGTTGCGCGGTGATGAACTATGGCGACGTTTCGGTGCCCTTTACCCGCATCACCGAACACAAGCACTTTTCTCCGTGGGAAGACCATGCCGGCTCCGTCTGCTACAGGGAGTTCTCCCATGAATGCGGCCCGCAGGACATTCCCTATTATCCTATCCGGCTGGTCGAGGACAAAGAACAGCTCGCCGAATATGTGGCGCGCGCCGAACGGGAAGCGTCGGTAACCTTTGTGGGGCGGCTCGGGACCTATCGTTATCTCGACATGGATGCGACCATTCGCGAGGCGCTCGACACCGCCCGCCTCTATCTCGCCCGGCGAGCGGAGGGCGCTCCCATGCCGGCATTCCTGCATTCGCCCGTCTGAGGGACGGGCCTGTCCGTTCTCTTCCATCAAAGCAGGCAATTAACGCTCCAGCGGCTGAAGCGTAACAACTTCAGGTTCAGGCAAGCCCGATTGCGTACTCAACATTTGAAAAATGGTGGACCTGCGTAACCGACCCCCTTCCGGGGCTTTAGCAGAAAATCCACCTGTTGGGCCTGGACTTTAGGATTTTTCAGACATGACGTCGATCATTTCTTCCCTGAACGTCAATCAGATCAGATATCTTTCGACAGAGGCGGTCGCAGCCTGGACAACCGACGACGTGGCGTCGCTTTCCACAACGCAGATCAAAGCGCTCTCGTCGGCCCAGATCGCGGCACTGGATGTGGAGGATGTCAAAGTCCTCAACTCACAACAGTTGAGCGCCATTTCGCAGGGGGCCATCGTTGGCCTGACGCTGGATCAGCTCAACATTCTCGATCAATACGCCATCAAAAGCCTTAATTCGAGCCAGATTTCTGCGCTTACCACCACCCAGCTCCATGCCCTGACGACGGAACAGGCGGAGGCTTTGACCTCATCTCAGGTACGCGCCCTCAATGCGACGCAGATTGCCGCGCTGAGCGCGGAAGATATAGCGACGTTCTCAACCGCCGATATCGCAGCGCTCACGAGCAAAGCCATGCCGGGTCTGAGCACGGAGGTGATCGCAGGGCTTACCCCCGAGCAGATCGCGGCCCTGAGCACGAGCGCCGTTGCGAGCCTGACGACCGACCAGATCGCGGTCCTGAGCCCGGAACAGGCCGAAGCCCTGTCGCCGGCGCAGGTCAAAGTGCTGAGCTCTATGCAACTCGCTGCCCTCGGCACGGACGATATAGCGACATTCTCGACCGCCGACATCGCGGCGATTACCGTCAAGGCCATGCCGGGCCTCAGCACCGAGGCAATCGCAGCGTTTAGCCCGGACCGGATCGCCGCCCTCAGCGCAAGCACGATTGCCGGTCTGACGATCGACCAGATCGAAACCCTGAGCACCGCCCAGATCGCCGCATTGACGACGGCGCAGATTGCCGCACTCAAGACGACGCACATCGCCGCCCTGAGCACCAGCCAGGTCGAAGCCCTGTCGCCGGAACAGGTGAGGTCGCTGAGCGCGGCACAATTCGTGGCTCTCAGCGCGGAGGACATCGCGACATTCTCAACCGCCGATATAGCGGAGATCACCGGCAAAGCCATGCCCCGTCTGGGTACGGAGACGATCAGCACCCTTACCAAAGAGCAGATCGCCGCATTGACCACGGCCCAGATGAACGCCCTTGGCGTAGCGCAATTTCAGGCCTTGAGCGCCGGTCAGATCGAGGCCCTGTCAACCGCTCAGATTGCCGCCCTCAGCACCGGCGTGGTCGCAAACCTGATAGCCGACCAGATCGAAGCCTTCAGCACCCAGCAGGTAGAGGCCCTATCCTCGGCACAGGTGAAGTTGCTGAGCTCGATCCAGCTTGCGGCCCTGAGCGCGGAGGACATAGCAACATTCTCGACCGCCGATATCGCGGCGATCACGAGCAAAGCCGTGTCCGGCCTGAGTGCTGACGCAATCGCCGCGCTTTCCACCGCCCAGATCGCCGCCATGACCACCAGCGCCATTGCCGGCCTTACGGCCGATCAGATCGAGGCTTTGAGCACCGAGCAGGTCGAGGCCCTGTCTCCGACGCAGGTGAAGTCCCTGAGTTCAGCGCAGCTCGCAGCCCTGAGCATCGAGGATCTGGCGACATTCTCGACCGCCGATATCGCAGCGATCACGAATAAGGCCATGTCGGGCTTGAACACCGATGTTATCGCGGCCTTCACCACCGCTCAGATCGGCGCCCTCACCACCAGCGCCATTGCCGGCCTCACTTCCGATCAGATCGAAGCCCTGAGCGGCAATCAGGTCAGCCTTCTATCCACCGCGCAGATCAAGGCGTTGAGCTCGGTTCAGGTCGCCGCCCTGGGCAACGATGTGGCCGCCCTGTCCACCAGCCAAACGGCCATGTTGAGCACATCGGGCATCAAGGGCCTGACCAGCGATCAGATTGCGGCCCTCAGCATCGATCAGTTCGCGGCCCTGACCACGGCCCAGATCGCGGCTTTCGGCTCGGGGCAGATTGCGGCATTGAGCACGGACAATATAGCATCGCTTTCCGTGGCCCAGCTTGCGGCAATGAGCACCTCCGGCATCCTGGGACTTTCGACCGGCCAGATCGCCGCCCTCAGCACCGACCAGGTTTCCAAGCTGTCGACCAAGCAGATGGCGCGGTTGAGCTCGGCACAAATTGCCACCCTCGGCACGGACGACATAGCCGCTCTTTCAACAGCCCAGATCGCCTCCCTGAGCGCTGCGGGCATTACGGGACTAAGCGCGCAGCAGCTGGCGACCCTCACCACCAGCCAGGTCGAAGCCTTAACGAGCGCGCAAATCGTCAATCTCGGCTCCACACAGATTTCGCAGCTGGGGACGGACGATCTGGCGAAATTCACGACCAAGGACATCGCCGCAATCACTTCCAGCGCAATCGCAGGACTGTCGGCAGAGACCCTCGCGTCCCTGACGACAGCCCAGATTGCCGCCCTGAATGTACAAAGCATCGGTGCGTTGAGCACCGCGCAGATCGCCGCCCTGAGTATCGCCCAGGTCGAGGCCTTGACCACCGCCCAGGTTGGCGCTCTCAGCTCGAAACAGATCGCCGCCTTGAGCGCGGACGACATTGCGACATTCTCGACCAAGGATATCGCCGCGATCAGTTCCAGTGCGATCGCCGGATTGTCGGCAGAGACCATCGCCTCCCTGACGACAGCCCAGATTGCCGCCCTGAACGTGCAAAGCATCGGTGCGTTGAACACCGCGCAGATCGCCGCCCTGAGCACCGCACAGGTCGAGGCCTTGACCAGCGCCCAGGTCGGGGCGCTCAGCTCGACGCAGATAGCGGCCCTGAGCGCGGAGGATATGGCCACGTTCTCGACCAAGGACATTGCTGCCCTCAGTTCGAATGCAATCCCGGGCTTGTCAACGCAAACCATAGCGTCGCTGACGACAGCGCAGATCGCAGCGCTGAGTACGGCTGGCGTTAGTGGGCTGAGCACCGGGCAGGTCGCAGCGCTCACTGGCGATCAGGTGGACGCCCTGACCAGTACCCAAATCGCGGCACTCAACTCCAAACAGGTTGCGGCCCTGAGCGTGGCTGACATCGCCTCGCTTTCAGCAGCCCAGATAGCCTCCCTCAGCACGGCGGGCATAACGGGCCTGACCACTGACCAGATCGCGGCCCTCGACACCGCGCAGGTCGAGGCTTTGACCGATACTCAGGTCGGTGCTCTCAGCTCGAAACAGATTGCAGTCTTGGGTACGGACGACATGGCAACGTTCTCGACCAAGGACATTGCCGCGATCAGTTCAAATGCCATCCCGGGCTTGTCAACGGAGACCATCGCGTCGCTGACCACGGCCCAGGTCGCAGCCTTGAGTGCGGCTGGCGTTGGAGGGCTGAACACCGGGCAGGTCGCCGTCCTGACGAGCGATCAAGTCGACGCCCTGATCAGTATCCAGGTCGGCGCCCTCACCTCCAGACAGGTTGCCGCCCTCAGCGTGGCCAGCATCGCCTCGCTTTCGGCAACCCAGATAGCCGCCCTCAGCACGGCGGGCATAGCAGGCCTGACCACCGATCAGATCGCCGCTCTCAACACCGCACAGGTCGAGGCCTTCACCAGTGCTCAGATCGGTGTCCTCAGCGCAAAACAAATTGCGGCCCTCAGCGCCGGTGGCCTTGATACATTCACTGCCGCCGAGCTGGCTGTCATCAGCTCGAGTGCAATCTCGGGCCTGTCGACAGCGGCAATCGCTTCGCTGACGACGGCGCAGATCGCCGCCCTGGGCGCGGCCGCAGTACCCGGCCTGACCACCGCCCAGATCGCGGCCCTCGGCACCGGTCAGGTGGATGCCCTCACCAGCGCCCAGATCGCCGCCCTCACCTCCAAGCAGGTTGCGGCTCTGAGCGTCGCGAGTATCGCCTCGCTCTCGGCAGCCCAGATCGCCGCCCTCAGCACGGCGGGCACGGCGGGCCTGACCACCGATCAGATCACGGCCCTCGACACCGGTCAGGTCGAGGCCCTGACCGGCAGTCAGATCGGCACTCTCAGTTCGAAACAGATCGCGGCCCTCAGCGCCGGCGATCTCGATACATTCACTGCCGCCGAGCTGGCCGCCATCAGTTCGAATGCGGTCTCGGGCCTGTCGACAGCGACCATCGCTTCGTTGACGACCGCTCAGATCGCCGCGCTCGGCGCGGCGGCAATACCGGGCCTGACCACGGATCAGATCGCGGCTCTCGGCACCGGTCAGGTGAGCGCGCTGACCAATGCGCAGATCAGCGCCCTCACTTCCAAACAGGTTGCGGCCCTGAATACGGCCGACATCGCCTCCCTTTCCGTCAGCCAGATAGCGGCTCTGGACGCCAAGGCGATTGCAGGCCTTGGCAGCGCACAGACCGGTGCGTTGAGCATTGAACAGGTCCAGACATTATCCACCCGGCAGATAGCATCGCTGAACTCGGATGCGCTCAAGGGCCTGTCCGCGGAGATGCTGGAAACCTTCTCGACGGAGGAACTCGCGGCTATCGGTTCAAGCGCGATAAAGGGACTGTCCACGGACTTTATCGCCGCTCTTTCCACCGCCGAGGTTGCGGCCCTGAGCACGGCTGGCGTCGCCGGATTGACCGGCGATCAGATCAATGCCCTCGGCAAGGACCAGATCGAAGCACTCTCCACCAGCCAGATCGCCGCATTGAGTTCGGCCGGACTTGCGGGATTGACGGCGGATGATCTGGATACATTCTCGACCGGGGAACTCGCCGCCATCAGTTCGACGGCGATCAAGGGACTGTCCGCCACCGTCGTGGCCTCCCTGTCTTCTCAGGAGATCGCCGCTTTGACGACGGGCCAGGTGGCTGCGCTGAGCTACGGTCAGGTCGCGGCAATGGGGTCCGCGCAAATCGGAGCGCTGTCACTGTCACAGGTCAGCGTCCTCAACGCGCTGCAGGCAGCCGCGCTTGGCGGCGACGACCTGACGGCATTTTCCACCGAGCAGATCATCAGCCTGAGTTCGAGCGCGATCTCGGGATTGGGCACCAGTACGCTCGCTGCCCTGACGGCCTCCCAGGCGGCAGCCTTCACGCCAGGCCAGGTCGCCGCCATGACATCGGCGCAGGTTACGGCCCTAAACAGCGCCAAGACCACCAACAGCTCAGTGCAGGATATCGCCTCCCTGATCTCAACCACCGATGAAACGACTTCAACCCAGGAGAGCGCGACCAGCACATCAGTGGAGGCTTCAAGTGAAACGCAGGAGGCGTCTGACGTCGCTGCAACCATTTTGTCGTATCTGGACGTCTGACTTTAGCCTGCGAATAGAGGGAAATAACCGGGCCGGGATAGCTGCCGTCGCCTGATGGCAGCCGTCATTTCGCCGGCTCATCAACGCCGCGTCAGTTTGCGTTCAGACCGGCGCCGGGCTGCTCGTCGCTGACGCAAGGCTCCGTGCGATTTCTCCGGCAACGAAGATCGCGTGCTCGGTGACCTGGGGCAGGCCCATCAGCTCACCAAAGGTTCCGCGCGCCAGCGGACCGCCGATCAGCAGCGTTTCAATGGCCTGGCCGCGGCTGTCGAGGGCGCGGGATCGCTCGTCGCAGTGAATGCCCAGCCCCGTCGGGCAAAAGGTCAAAAGCCCCGCCTGCTCCAGACCGGAAAGAAAAGCCTGCGATTTCAGAATTCCACCATGGGCGGGACCGGTCGTCACGACGATAGCATCGACGTCGAGCCGCGCGACGTCCCTTTTGCCACGAAACCGCAGATCGACATGCAACGAACCGTCTTCGCCAGCCTTTGCGGACACAAGCGACCCGGCGACGATCTGTAGCTGGCCCGAAATTATGGCCTCATCCAGAAGTTTCTCCACCTGCGGCGCGATCCTGAACCGGTGCGCGTCCCAGAAGGGCCGCAACCACCGCACCACCCTGCGCTTTTCGATCAGCGGAAGGTTCCGCCATATGTTGCGTCCCTGCAGGCGAACGGCGTCCAGAACGCCATGCCAGCTCGCACCGCCCGCTTGCGACACTCGCACAGCCTCTCGAATCCGCCGCAATAATTCCGATGCGCGTCTGGAGGGCGGATCGATAAAATCGCCGTAGGGTTCCTGCGGCAAGGCCGGATGGCCACGCGACCGCAAGCCGCGGCGCGACAGCGAAACGACCCGCGCATGATGGCCGCGCCGGTGGAGCGCGGCAAAGGCATCAGCCGCGGTCAAGCCATTGCCGACGATCAGAATGCGGTCACCCGCGGCGATATTTTCCAGCGCGGCGTCCGCATTCAAGTCCGCCACCAGTTTCAGATGACCGGCAAGCGGTTTCAACACCTGCGGAAGCGCCGGCGGCGGATGGCTTGTGGCAACCACCACGATGTCCGCGAAGTGGCTATCGCCGTCTGCGGTTTGCAGCTCCCAGCCATCCGCATGGCGGGCCACATGTTCCACCGTGCTGCGCCTGTGCTCAACAATGCCCGCATCCAGCAAAGGCGCGATCTCGGCCGCGACATAGGCGCCGAAGACCCTGCGTTGCGGATAGGCCTGCCCGTCGGGCAAAACCGCTGCTGCATCGCCCGCCAGGGCGTTCGATGTGTCGAGATAATGGAGGAAATTATCCGGATCATCAGGATAAAGCGTCATGCGGCCGGCCGGTACGTTGATCCGGTTGGCCGGCTCCGGCGTGGAATAGGCAAGCCCCGCACCCAACGCCTCTCTCGGCTCGAACACGACGATCCGCACATTTTCGAACGGCCCAGCGGCCCGATGGAGATGAAGGGCAATCGCTGCCCCGCTAAATCCACCGCCTATGATGGCGACAATGGCATTATTCCGGCTCACTGACATTTCAACTCACGCGATCTCGGCGGCCACGGACCGAATAACGTCCGATTTTAGCAGCCGGGATGAAAAATTCACAGCGATGCGTGTCAGGCCGCGCAAGTTCGAAAGCCTGCGTCCCGTCCGGTTCGGCTGCGGCACTTTCGGCGGATGAGCGGCGACGGCCGCTCCACCTGTTCTGCCTGCGTTATTCGGCTGCAATCGCCGCGCTTTCCTCGGCCTCTTCGAGTGCGCGCACCAGCGGAATGACGTGCTTGCCGAAATACTCGACCTCCTCCTGGAAATGCAGGAAACCGAGCAGGATAAGATCGGCGCCGGCGCGCTTCAGGCGCACGATGCGCTCCGCCACCTGTTGAGGGGTGCCGATGAGGTTTGAGCGAAAACCGTCATTGTACTGAACGAGATCCTCGAAGCTGGATTTCGCCCAGTTGCCCTCTCCTTCCGGGGAGGCCTGGCCGGCATTCTTCACTTCATGGCCAAAAGCGTTGACCGCTTCCGGATTGGCCTTCTCGATGATTTCGGCAAGCACGGCCTTTGCCTCTTCCTCCGTCTCGCGCACGATGGCGAAAGCATTTACGCCGACCTTGACCGAATGATTGTTCTCAACGGCCTTGGCACGAATGTCATCGACCTGCCTTGCGATCTCTTCCGGGGTGTTACCGTTGGTGAAGTACCAGTCGGAAACGCGGGCCGCCATATCGCGGGCTGCGCGCGAAGAACCGCCCTGAAAAATTTCGGGCTGCGGATCGACCGGTTTCGGCTTCAGGGAATAATTGTTGAAGCGATAGAAATCGCCGCGGAAGGTGAAGCTGTCTTCCGTCCAGATGCCGCGCAATGCACGGATGAACTCCTCCGAGCGGCGATAGCGCTCGTCGTGGTCGAGCCACGGTTCGCCGATGGCATGGAACTCGCCGCGAAACCAGCCGCTGACAATGTTGACCGCAACGCGGCCATTGGTGAGGTGGTTAATCGTGGCGATCTGTTTTGCAGCGAGCGCCGGGTTCCACGGCCCTGGCAGAATGGCGGCGATGACCTTCAGCGTCTTTGTCGACTCCAGCAGGGAATGGCTGAAAGACACGGATTCATGCTGGAACTCGGCGCCGTAACCGGCCGTGAATCGAATCTGGCTCAGCGCATAATCGAAGCCGCTCGCTTCCGCGATCTGCGCGAGCTTGCGGTTATAGTCGATGGTCCAGCTGGTGCGTTGTTCAATGTTGGAGATGACGAGGCCACCGGAAACATTCGGAACCCAATAGGCGAATTTAACGGGCTCGGCGGTGCGTGCGGTCATGATAAATTCCTCTCTTGCAATCTCAGTTAGCAGCCGCTTCGCGTGAAACGACGGAAAGCGTCGGATGGTGATCGCCGCCGCCAAGTGCTTTGGCGGGTAAAAGCTCGAACAGATCGGTGACGGCGCGCTCAATGCGCGCTTCGACGGCCGGGTTTGAAAGCGTGTATCCGGTAAGATCCGCCTCGACGGCATAAACCGTGGTCGGCACGGTAAGAGCGCCGAAGAAGCCAAACAGCGGACGGAACTGGTGTTCCAGCATCAGGCCATGCAACGGCGAGCCGCCGGTCGCGGCAAGGATCACGCGTCGACCCTGCAGGGCACGGAAATCGACAAGATCGAATAAATGCTTGAGCGCGCCCGTATAGGACGCGCGATAGACCGGCGAACCGACGACGAGCACATCGGCAGCCTCGACGGCATCGATGATCCTACGCCCGGCCTCGTCGAGCTGGTCTGCGCGCAATGCCCGAAATAGAACCGGCGCGGCATCGGCAAGATCGATGAGGTCGGTTTCAACCTTCGCCGTCCGCCCGATCGCCGCAACAATTCGTTCAACGACATGCGCCGTGCGGGATGGCCGCTTCACACTACCGGAAATGCCAAGGATCTTCATATCCATTCGCCCTTCTTTTGTGTGTATTTTCTATGTTTTTAATAGGTTATCAAAGACGCTCATTCCAAAAGCCGTATATTTTGAGAAATGCTTTCGCGTATTTGGGCCAAAGCGCCGACTGTTTCACACGGGGTAAGGCGGTCGCTGCAAGTGCCGAAGCGGAAAGCCGCTCATGCCCTCAACGGGCATATACCGCCCAAAAGCAGGACACCGGGGATCTCCGATCCCCGGTGTCGATATTTAGAGCGATGCTTTCAGCGCCTCAACCGAGCGTGCCGTAAAGGCAGGGCAAGGATCAAAACTCCTCCCAGTTGTCGGGGGCGGTATTCAACGCGGCATTACCTGAAAACGCCGCCCTTATCCTGCCGCCAAGCGCACGCGCGGGAGACGCTGCAGGCCTGTCGGCAACCGATGCCGTGCGCACGGGCGCGGAGGCCTCGCCATAACCGCCTTCGGACAGTTTGAACTGCGCGATCAGCCCGTTGAGCGAAGACGCCTCGCGCGCAAGCCCGTGGCTGGCGGCGGTGCTTTCCTCCACCATGGCGGCGTTCTTCTGGGTGTCCTGATCCATCTGGTTCACGGCCGTGTTGATCTGCTGAAGACCGGAGGACTGCTCCTGTGCCGATTCCGCAATGGCGGCAACGTGCCGGTTGATTTCCTGCACCTCCGTCACGATCAGTTCCAGCGCCTTGCCGGTTTCACCAACCAGCTGCACGCCCTGCTGAACCTGACCGTTGGATGTCGTGATCAGGTTCTTGATCTCCTTGGCCGCACCGGCAGAGCGCTGCGCCAGTTCGCGAACCTCCTGCGCGACAACGGCAAAGCCCTTGCCCGCCTCACCCGCACGGGCAGCTTCCACGCCCGCATTCAGCGCCAGAAGGTTGGTCTGGAACGCGATCTCGTCGATTACGCCGATGATGTTGGAAATCTCATTGGCGGATGTCGCGATCTGCTCCATTGCAGCGACGGCCTGCTGCACCACCTCTCCGGATTTTTCAGCGCCGACTTTTGCACGGCCGACGAGGTGACCCGCTTCCTGCGCCCGCTTCGTGGCGTCCTTCACTGTCGTGGTGATCTCTTCCAGCGCAGCCGCAGTCTCCTCAACGGCGGCAGCCTGCTGCTCCGTGCGTCTCGCCAGATCGTCCGCCGCAGACCTTATCTCGTTGGCGCCGGCGTCGATGCCGCGCGCGTTCTGCGCCACCTGGCTCAAGGTCGACTGCAACTGTTCCGCAGCCCGGTTGAAATCGCCGCGGATACCGTCAAGACCGGAAACGAACGGCTGAACGATCCGGTAAGTAACGTCGCCCTGGGCGATCTTCGAAAGGGCCGTGGCAAGATTGTCGACGGCAAACTGTACGTCGGCAGCTTCCCTGGCCTTCTGCTTCTCGCGCTCGATCCGGTCCTTTTCGGAAGTCGAACGGTTGGCCTCCGTTTCATTCTCAAGCCGGAGGCGTTCGATTGCGCTTTCGCGAAACGCCTGAACCGCAGCAGCCATCTGGCCGACTTCATCCCTGCGATCCATTCCGGAAATTTCGCTGGCCGTATCACCGGCCGCGAGCGATTCCATGCGCGCACGAAGCCGCGCAATCGGGGTGGTGATGCCCCGGGAGGAAATGAGCAGGCCAAGTGCGATCACGGCCAGCGAAACGAGCGCGAGCGTAATCAGACCCGTCCAGATCGTCGTATTGGTGCTGGCTGTAAGGCGTTCTCTCCCCTCATTCATCACCTGGATGAGCTGTTCATTGCCGGCGCTGATCTTTGGCGAGACTTCGGCAATTTTCCGAAGCACGTTGAGCGCCATCTGCTGCGCTTCGGCGCGTTGCCCTGCCTGCATGAGGGCGATGACCTGATTGCCGATTTCCTCGACTTCGACAACACCCTTGAGGATATCGCGGGCGGCATCCGTGCGCGCCGGCACCAGCTCCATGATCTTGTTCTGGCGTTCCTCGAGCTGCTTACGGTCGGCTCTGAAGGTTTTGACGGCAGCTTCGAAATCAGCGCTGGCCGGCTCGTTAAGGCTGGCGCGAAGCATCTGCATGCCGAGTGCATTGAGGTTCCCGCTGGTTCTGGCGTTCAGAACCGCAGCAAGGGCCTCATGGCCGATGAAATCGCTATAGACGCTGTCGGTGCCTTTATATTGAAGGCTGACGTAGCTTATTCCGGAAAGCGACATCAGGCTCATCAGAGAGATGACAAAAACGACCTTCGTTTTTATCTTGGTATTGTTCAGGAAAGACATGAATGGCCTCAAGGCAAGCACTCCTCCAGCCGCCCTCTCGGGAGGCCGGGGAATATATAATGAAACATCGCGGGTAGCTGTTGCCCCTCCTCATAGGGCGACAAGCGGATGCCTTTTTCGAGCCGCCGCCGGGCAGGTCGTCATGGGTCCGCTTGTTCTACCGGCTCCGCCGATGAAACCTTGGAACCTGCGTATTTTAGATTTCACAAAATCACTAAATGAAGTGTTACCCGGGATAGGCAAGTGCTGACAATTCGCCGCGCCGCTGGCCGGTTCGAGCATCGTTTTCAAGCCTGTAAGCTACGCGACAGCGGCCGTGCCCGCTCGGGCAATCAGGCTATCGTGCCTGCAATGGGCCGGGACTGGATCGTTCGGCCCGATAAAGCGAAGCTGCAGATGAAGATGCAGCCGCGCCTGCAAACGCTCAAACAGCCGCTTGCAGGCGGAAGCGTTCCTGTCTTCCTCGCCGGTCAGTTTGCCGACGAGGCGCATGAACCAGCCGTCATAGGCCTGCACATAAAGGAACCATCGTGTCGGGTCCGGCGCACCGGGCGGCGTGTCGCGGCAGAGCCAGATGGCGTGCGCATGCTGAAACAGCGGATGAAGCGTGCCTTGCAGCAAGGTGAGTTCGGATGCTTCCAACCCGTGAGGATGGAGACCGGCATCGTTGGAGGCGGATCGGACGGCATCTTCGCTCGTCCACAGGCGGTCGGCGATCTGCCGATGCTGCTCCGCCGCCGGCCTGTCTCCCACCCGCAGGCAGAGTTCGCAGAGGTGGCGATGGAGCCGATACCTGGAGAAAGAGGGGTTCCGGCCGATACGGTGCCACAAGGACATCGCTCCGTGTATGTCTCCGGCTTTCTCCATATCCTCTGCCCGTAGCTGTAGAAGCGTCGTCTCTTCAGGCGAATACCGCAATCCTTCCGCAATCGCCTCGGCGCGCAGCATGCCTGACGGATCGAATTTCTCTGAAAGCAGCGCCAGTTGCAGCCAGTCCTGCTCGTCGAACATCTGTTGTTCGCGACGCTGCAGGAGCCTTGAGAAGTCGCTGCGCTGACGGCTATGCCAGTCTTTTGCGTCCTGCCAGCCTCGTGCGGCATTGTCGCGCCAGTCTGCATCAAGCCGTGCCGCGATGCCGGGGGCTTCCTCCCCCAACCATTCGGCGGCGGCGGAAGTCTCTTCGAGACGCCAGGGCAGATGATCGGGAAGCGGGCCTGCCGGATCAAACCCCGTTGCGGCAATGCGCTCCGACAAAACGGGATGGGTGCTATGACTATCCGGTTTCTGGCAGAGGTCTTCATGCAGCCAGACGGCCGCCTGCGCGCCATCTCGCGGGCGGCTGTTCTCCGGCTCCGCCAACATCAGGGCAAAGGGTCGCGCCTTGGCGATGTCATCTTTGTCTGCCCCAGCAAACATATCCGGCCAGAATTGGCTGGACAGGGCTCTTTGCCGCAATGTGAGAGCGATTTCCGTCTCAAATGCGATGTCGGCGCCGCAGACCGTGATCGCACGCGCATCGGCAACCGCCTCGCAGCGACGGGAAAACTCCAGCGTCTCGCGCATCATGCGCGGTACATACCAGGCAAGAAACAATCTGAGCGGCGCGGTGACCAGCCGATGATTGCGCTCATGCAATTTACCAAGCGCCGCCCAGCGCTGGCGAGCCACATGGGCCCAGCGCGCAAAATGACCGTGCAACCGGGAAATATGGGTGTATTCATGCGCGACGACGGTCGCGGCCTGCCGTTGCGTCAACAGGGCGAGAAGCGGCAGACCGAGAACCAGAACATGCCTCGGCTGGCCGCCACGGGAGCCTGTCTGATAGATGGACGCGTTAAGCTCGGCATTGATATAGACGGCCGTAAAGGCTGGCGCATCGCAGGCAAGGCGCAGCCGTTCAAGCTCTTCGGCAAGGACGGGAACCTTGTCGGCCTGCAGCAATATTCCATCCGAAACCGGTGGGGGCGGTACTGCCGCATAGGCTCGCAGGACCATCAGCCCGTAAAAGACCCATGACAGCGCCGGCAAGGCAAGAAGCACCAGCAGAAGCCACGAAGACACCAGCAACACAAGCAAAAGAGGCGACAGGATCAGCGCAAGGCCGCAGGCCAACAAGAATATGTCGCCAAAGGCAAGCCAGGCCAGGGCTCGCCATCTGCCTTCGCGCGGTGACTGGAGGGGGCTTGCCATGCCGTCGCTTATTTCGGCGGAAGATGGTCGCTTGAAAGTTTCTTGCCGAGGAAGAAGGCCTTCAACGCCCGCCCGGCCATCTGCAATCCGCTCGATCCATAAACTTGCGTTTCCATCCACTCCAGTGACGAATGATCGGGGAAGAGTTCCTTGTAACGGTCGAACCATTGCATGGCGATAAACTCGCTTTTGGGAACGCCATCGCCGTATTTATAGGCGAGAACGACCTGGCCATAAGCCTCTCCGGCAATGTGGTCGTCATGATAGTCGATGAGGGATTTCATATTGGCGACGGCCTGCTGTTTTTCCTCCGCAGTGCCGTGCCGGCGATCAACGCTCGCCAGTCGGATGAGGGACATATCCACGCCGCCTTCCATCGCGCCACGGTAATATTCCTGAACCCGTTCGAAATTTTCCCGGAGCGACAGATCGAGATTGTCGACATTTTCCAGCCGCCAGGCATAGTTATAAAGTGCGACCGGCTCACCCTCCTCGACCGCCTGCTGAAGCCAGCGGCCCGCTTCGTCGCCGTCGAGCAGTTGCGGGTCTGTATCGGGCCGGAATCCCGTTGCGATGTCATACATGCTTGCCGCGGCCGAATAAACGCGCCGTTCAGCGAATGCGCGGGTCAACCAGGCCGACTCCTGCTGGAATCCTCCATCCCAGATCATCCGGCAGGCATGCATTGGCGTGAACTCATCGGGCTCGTAGAGCGGTTCGAGTTGCGCGACCCGGTCGACCAGCTGCGTGGCGATGGCCGGGTTCGCCTCTATTCCCCACATGCCGAACTGCCAGGCGAATGCCGCCATGGTCAGCATGGTCGGCTCATCAAAACGGCGGACGGCCGTCTGCAACACATTTGCATAGGCGCCGTCGTGATCCTCGAAATGCTGGATCAGCATCAGATTGGTGAAGTCCCGGAACGGGCCGTCAATGGCCGGATAGGTTCCCGGCGCCTTGCAGTAACGGATGGATTCGACATGGCGCTGGTGCGCCAGTTTTTCGTCCTGGAGAGAATAATGGGTGAAATTGGCGTATTTTCCGAGGGAAACGAAACGCAGGCGATCCGTGAGATCCCGCGCCAGCCAATTCTTGAAAATCCTCTCCCGGGCAGCAATTTCGCGGGTATCGCCGGGTTCGGGATAATCGGGAATGGTCAATGCATCCTGCACCCCGGGCCAGCGCACGGAATTGCGCTCCTGTTCACTCAGTGCGGAACATAAGGGGCCTTTGGCGAATTTTTCGACCTCGCCATCATCGCCACCCCATCGCGGGCTCAAATATTGCGCGTAAGAAACCAGGATTTCCGGCCACCGGGGCCGAAGCGAAAGGCAGTAGCGCAGCCAGTAATAGCCGGGATTTTCGGCGTCCCCCTGCTGCAGGGGCGGAAGCGAGGGAGGAAGCGTCGCCGTTATGATACCAGGCGGCGTCAATCCATGTCTGGCAAGGCGGGCGCTTGCGGCTTCGTAAAGCTCCGGTTCCAACTCATCGCGCGCTACCGTCTTTTCATCGGGCGTACCCAGAAACAGCGCATCGACGAAATCCGGCTGCCCGAGATACTGGCTCATCTCCATCATCGTTTCCGCGGCAAGAGCAGGCCGCGCGGAAAGGGCCATCGCCTTCAGCAAATGCTCTGCCGCAATTATGCAGGCCATGTGGGCGGCGGCCCACTGGTCTTCCCCAACATCCGATGCCCAACTCGCCGTTCGGATGTCGCAGGCCCGGCGGAAATAATAGTGACCGGCGACCTGCCTTGCATGGTACGAAGCCGGGTATGCCTGCCTCCAGCCATCGAGCAGTTCCAGTCTGAGGGCCGCGTCGACGCTGGCGCTGTCGAACAGGCCCGTGTCCGTCGAAAGATGGATATAGCGATCGTCCGCCAGATCGTCGGACTGCCACCATGCCGCCTCAAGCGCCGCGAGTATACGCTCCACCTCGTCGAAGCGCCGTTCAAGCATCGCCTTCCGCAACTCATCCCGCTGACGGAATCTCACCCATTGCGGGCCATCCAGTGGCAGGGGAGACGAAATTGTGACTGTTTTCATGAATGGCTCCTCAGCGGATACGTCCTTCCTTGGAGCATCAAAAAGCCCCTTGTGTCGAGATATCTGAGGAGACTTTTCCCGGCACTTTTACAAATCTCACCGCCAGGAACATAACACCGACCCGGCACTCAATCAGCAAAAGCCAAAAGCCCCACGCCTCGCTTTGCAGCTCGCTCCAGGAGATCACGCATCGAATTGAACGCGGCCAGCGCGTGTTCGTTACCTTCAAGAATATATTCGTTTGTCAGGAGGATATTCAGCAATATCCCGACCTGCACCGGTTCAAGCAGCGTATCTTCGAAGTAGCTGAGGTGGGCGCCCGCCTGCCGGCCCTTATCGAATAAAGCCGCAAGCAAACGGTGCGCATCAAGATCGATGGAACCGGCGAGCTCGAGGCCACAGGCGTCCGCAGGCATCAACTTCGTGTCTAACTCGGCGTAGTAGATGTCCAGCATGTGCAATTTGTCCAACGAATGGAAGGATTTGCACGTCGCCATTTCGCTTGCAAGGCTCAGCCAGTTAAAAAGGGGCGATCACGGACCGCCCCGACGGAAATAGTCTTGTTTCAGTCCGCTTACGCGGGGCGCTCCTCGCCTGCATTGGGTCGCCAGGTAATCAACCTCTTCTCCGCAAAATCCAGAATGAGGTCAATAACAAGAACGAAGACCGCCAGAATGATGATGCCTGCGAAAACACCGACCGCATCGAAGTTGCCTTCCGAGCGGGCGATCAGGTAGCCGAGACCGGCGGAAGCTCCCAGATATTCGCCGATGATTGCGCCGACCACTGCAAATCCGACGGACGTGCGCAGCGACGACAGAATCCAGCTCGCCGCAGCCGGGAAATAGACGTGACGCAGCAGGTCCGAGCGCTTGGCGCCCAGAATGCGGGTATTGGAAAGCACGACCGGGTTCACTTCGCGCACGCCCTGCATGGCGTTGAAGAAAGTGACGAAGAAGACGAGCGTAACCGCAAGCGCAACCTTCGACCACAGGCCAAGACCGAGCCAGAGCACGAAGATCGGGGCCAGAACGACACGCGGAATGGCGTTCACGGCCTTGATGAACGGATCGAGCACCCGCGCGACGAAGGGGCTGAGGCCCAGCCAGACGCCGGCGCCGACGCCGAGACCTGTACCGATGAGATAGCCCAGCACCGTTTCGCTCAGCGTGATGCCGACATGCTTGTAAAAACCGGCATCGGCAACCCAGTCAATCACCTGTTTGACGATGTCATAGGGTGCCGGAAAGAAGAAGCGGTCAATGGCGCCCGAGGTGACACCGAGCTGCCACCCGCCCAAAAGCACGACCAGAAGAGCGATCTGGATGATACGAACATTAACGGCTTGCATAGCTTTTCTCCACTTCGCCACGCAGGGACGCCCATATATCGCGATAGAGCGTCATGAATTTTGGATCGAGTTTGATTTCCGCGACGTTGCGGGGCCGCTCGAGATCGACAGGGAAGCTCTCGATGACGCGGCTCTTCGGGCCGGCAGCGAGAACGACGACGCGGTCTCCGAGCGCAATCGCCTCTTCCAGATCATGGGTGATCATGACCACCGCACGGCGGTCCTCCTGCCACAGGCGCAGCAACTCGTTCTGCATGAGGTGGCGGGTGTGGATATCCAGTGCAGAGAAGGGTTCGTCCATCAGGATAACCTTCGGCTCGGTGATGAGCGCCTGCGCCATCTGCACGCGTTTGCGCTGTCCGCCGGAGAGCTGGTGCGGAAAGCGGTCTCCGAAGCCCTTCAGGCCAACCTTTTCAAGCCAGGCCTGAACCTTGGCGCGCCGCTCATTTTCGGGAACGCCGCGGAACATCAAACCAAGCTCGACATTCTGAAACGCTGTCTTCCAGGGAAGAAGCGCGTCCTGCTGGAACAGATATCCGATATTGTTCTGTACGCCCTTGACGAGCGAACCGTCGATGGAAACCCTGCCCTGCGCTGGCTTCAACAGGCCCGCAATCGCGTTGAGAATGGTGGACTTTCCGCATCCGGTCGGCCCGACGATGGAGAGAAACTCGCCATCGCCGACCTTGAGATTTACGTTTTGCACGGCAACGAACGAACCGAACGCCATGGTCACGTCGTCGATTGCCACCATCGGCTGGGGCTTGAGTTCCGTCACGGGTTCTAGCTTTCTGGCTGGCGAAGACATGGCGGCCTCTCAGTTTGCGGCCTTCGAGGCCGCAGCCTCGACGAACTTGTTGGTGTAGGTGGTGTTGAGATCGATCGTCGCCTTGGCGACCGCATCATTGAAGCTTTTCAGAACGGCCAGCGGCGTTTCGAGATCGGCAGGCTCAAACTTGCCGTCTTCGGAGAAGATCGCCTTGGCTGCTTCAACGGCCTTGATGTAGGTCTGCTTGTCGCCGGACACGAAATCATCGGGAAGCTTTGCGACGATTTCTTCCGCAGAATGCTGCTTCATCCAGTGCAGCGCCCGAACCGTCGCATTGGTGACCTTCTGGATCACTTCGGGATTGGCATCGATATAGTCCTGCGTGGCGTAAAGGACCGAGGTGGGATAGATGCCGCCATAGACATCCCTTGCACCCTGATCGCTGCGGGCATCGATGAGGATCTTGCCCAGCCCGCGCTCCACGACGATGGTTGCGGCAGGGTCGTAATTGACGAGCAGATCGATCTTGCCCTGCTGCAGGGCGGCAACGGCCGCAGCGCCCGAACCGACGCCGATGATGGAGATGTCATTGTCGCTGAGATTATGCTGCTTCATGTAGTAGCGAATGAAGAAGTCCGAAGAGGAGCCGGGCGACGTGATGCCGACCTTCTTGCCCTTGATCGTCTCGGGCTTGGCCGGATTGAAATCCGTGTCGTTCTTGCCGGCGAGAACCAGGCCCGAGTTACGGGCAAGCTGCACGAAGCCGACCACGTGCTTGTTCTGCGACTGCATCTGGATCGTATGATCGTAGAAGCCCACGGCAACGTCCGTGGAACCGGCAACAAGCGCCTGCAGAACCTTCGATCCGCCCTGGGCAAAGTTCTCGGTCGTTACATCAAGGCCCTCCTCCTTGTAGAAGCCGAGGCTCGCCGCCACGGGGAAAGGCAGGTTGTTGAGGTTGTACGAGCCAACGCTCATCCTGACGGATTCGGCATTGGCAGATGCCGCCAGCGCACAGAGCGCCGCGGTTGCAAGCAGATATTTACGCATAAGGGTCTCCTCCCGGTTTGACTATATTTTGCGCCACTATGGCCGCGTCTAGGCTGCGTCTTCAATCGCAGCGATTGGTTTGGCGAAGGCGAAGCCTTCGAAAAGCCTGCGCGCCGTTCTTACGAGGCCGGCCGTTATTGCGCCGTTTCGCATCTCCAGCTGCACGTCGAGGCAGCCGGCGGGATGTTCGATGCGGATCTGGGTCGGCACCGAAAGGCCTCCAGCCGCATCATAAGCGATGGAGCCTTTGGTGACAGCCGCGGTTGCGATACCAACGGCACCGGTCGTCGCCAGTGCAGGATGACACTCGTTGGGCATGAAATACCGCACCGAAAGAGTGCCGCCTCTGCGGGCCGGTGCAACGAGCACCGGTTTCGGAATGACCATGTCTTTCACATCACCCATTCCCATCAACTTTCCGGCCTCGATGCGGATGCGGGTCATCCGTGCGATGAGATCCTTGTGAGCGCTCAGGGTTTGCGGATCCTCGTAGCCCGTCACGCCGAGATCGGCTGCGCGGATGAGAACCATCGGAATGGCGCAGTCTATGGCCGTTATGTCGACGCCATCGATCAGATCGGCCGGCTTTCCGGTGGGCAGCAGCTTACCGGTCTTCGCACCCGCCGCATCCATGAATGTCAATGCGATGGGCGCCGCCAGACCCGGAACACCGTCGATCGAGGCGTCGCCGAGATAAATAACCTCGCGGCCGCGTGTCGGAACCTTCGCCTCGATCAGCTTGCCGGTATTCACGTTATGGATTCGCACAAGAGTATCGTTGCCCTGGGCTTCGACAAGCCCCGCTTCGATGGCAAAGGGGCCGACGGCGGCCAGCATGTTTCCGCAGTTTGGCGAATAGTCGACATACTGCCTGTCGGTCCGAACCTGCGCGAACAGATAATCGATGTCGGCGCCCCTGACGGTGGAAGGGCCGATAATCGCAACTTTGGACGTGACCGGATTGCCCCCGCCAATGCCGTCGATCTGAAGCGGATGGCCAGACCCCATGATGGAAAGAAGGGCCGCGTCCCGGTCTGCTCGATCACGGGGAAGATCGGATGCGAGAAAGAACGGTCCACGCGACGTTCCACCGCGCATCAGCACACAGGGTATCTTCAGCAGATCGTTCATGGGTTGCCTCAATATTGCATTTGGCGGATCAATGCGCCGCGTTGTTGCAATATGAGCAAAAGAGTCTAATCTGTTAAATGCAATGTTTTGGAGCTTTATTGCGATATGAGCATCAATTGTGAAATTCTGGATTTGCGGGCGTTTCAAGCGGTGGTTGAACTAGCCAGTTTCCACAGGGCCGCCGAGGCACTGCATATCTCGCAACCGGCGCTCACCCGCCGTATCCAGAAACTGGAGCAGGCGATTGGCGCGCCACTTCTGGAAAGAACGACGCGCCACGTTGCCCCCACCGCCATGGGACAGGAAGTCATGCCGCTCGTTCGGCGCATGCTCGAGGAATTTGACGGATCGCTTTTTGCCATGAAGGACGGTGCGCAACGGCGCGGGCTTATCACCATGGCCTGCGTTCCCACCGCCGCCTTTTACTTCCTTCCCACCGTCATCAAGACCTTCAGCCAGCAATATCCCCATATAAGGCTGCGGATCAGGGATTTGACAGCCAATGAGGGTCTGCAGGCGGTCGCCAGGGGCGAGGTGGAATTCGGCATCAATCTGATGGGCAATTCCGATCCCGAGCTCTCATTCGAGCCGCTCATCGATGACCCCTTCGTGCTGGCAATGAGGAAAGACCATCCTCTGGCAGCTTTCGAGACAATCGAGTGGGACCAGCTGGAGGCCCATCCGCTGGTTGTCGTGGACCGTTCAAGCGGCAACAGGACGCTTCTCGACAGCGCGCTTGCGCGACACAATCTAAAATTGAACTGGTTTTATGAGGTGACGCATCTCAACACGTCGCTCGGTCTCGTAGAAGCCGGACTTGGGATTTCCGTCCTGCCGCGATTGGCAACGCCGCAGGACGATCACCCATTCCTTATCACCCGACCGATCGTCAACCCGGTGGTCTCCCGTACGATCGGCATCGTGCAAAGGCGAAGCAGCGCTCTTTCCCCAGCTGCTGAAAAATTTGTGAGGATGCTGCTCGAGACCTGGAAAACACAGTGATCGCTTGAGGAAAATGCTGCTACGGCCGGCAGGTCGCGAGCCGCAGATGCCCGGTAAACAGCTCGGACTTGTAGGTTCGCTCGAATGAAAAAACCTGCACCGGAGCCTACGCACGGGCCTCGATATCCAGCACCAGCTTTTTCAGCAGCGCCGCGAGATTATCGCGCTCCTCCGGAGTGAGCCCCTGCAGGAAACTCAGTTCGCTTTTCATATCCTTGCGAAACGCCTTTTCCGCCAGCTCGATGCCCGCCGGCATGAGGCACACAACGACACTGCGCCCATCGAGCGTCGATTTTCTGCGCTCGATGAGGCCGGCCTTTTCCAATCGATCAAGCCGGTGCGTCAGGCCGCCCGAGGAGAGCATCAGCGTCGTGTACATTTCCGTCGGCGTCAGCTGGTAGGGCGGTCCAGACCGGCGCAATGTGGCTATAACATCGAACTCGCCGCGGTCGAGACCGAAGCCGGCAAACGTCTCTTCGATTGACGGCGCCAGAAGGTTGCTGAGCCGTTTGGCGCGCCCGAAGACAGCCATCGGCTCCGTATCGATATCAGGCAGTTCCCGCGCCCACTGGCCACGGAGACGGTCGACATGATCTTCCCTGTCAGCTTCCACCATCCGATCCGTCGTCGTGTCCGGCATCGCCTGCTTCATCTCATCACCCCTTCACCACTTCGAAAACCATATACGGCTTTGCCTGCTCCGTGAATATATCTTTGCGAGAAGATAGATATCTTGACAGGAAGATAAATTGCACATATATCTTCTCGAGAAGATAGTTTTGTCTCAGGGAGGAGACCAGATGTTTTCCATCCGTCGTCATCAGGAACCGAACCCCGGCCAGAGCCGGACGGTGCGTTATGAAGGATGCGAATACGGAAGCGCCGTATCCATCTTTGTCGTCAATGCCGACCCGGGTCGCGGCCCTGATCTGCATGTTCACCCCTATGCCGAAACCTGGGTGGTGCGCAAAGGCGAGGCCGAGTTCACAATCGGCGATCAGCGGGCGCGCGGTTCGTCCGGCGACATCGTCGTCGGGCCTGCCAATATCCCCCACCGCTTCGAAAATATCGGCACTGACCGGCTGGAGATCATCTGCATCCATCCGAGCGAGACCTTTCAGCAGACCTTCCTGTAACCCCGTTCCACCATGAGGAGAAAGACAATGGCCAAAATGATTTTCCTGAACCTGCCGGTGAAAGACCTGACCGTTTCGACCGCCTTCTATAAGGCGATCGGCTGCGTGAAGAATGAAGAGTTTTCCAACGAAGACGCAAGCTCGATGGTGTGGTCGGAGACCATCACCTTCCAGCTTCTGCGGCACGACTACTACAAGACCTTCACCGCCAAACCGATCGCCGATGCCCGTACAACGAACGGCATGCTGATCGCCCTTTCGCGCGACAGCCGCGAAGAGGTCGACGCCATGGTTGGCGCCGCGGCAAAAGCAGGTGGGCAGGCGGATGTCCGTGAACCGCAGGATCTGGGTTTCATGTATCTCCGCACCTTCGCCGATCCCGATGGCCACGAATTTGAACCCGCTTACATGGATTTGAGCAATGCGGGCTGACGTCATCATCCACGCGCGTGAGGGGTTGTTCCCATGAGAACAGCCTCACGTCGCACGCTTGTCCTTGGCTTTCTCGCAATCCTGCCGCTTACGGGATATGCAAACGAGAACTCGATGACGGCCCGGCAGATGCGGGAGGATCTGTCGGCGCTTAAACAGCAATGGGCGCCCCTCGATAAAAGCTTCAGCCCGGATCAACGGCAGGCATTCGAGCGCCACGTCAACTTTATCGAAAGCGAGGTTGATCGCTTGAGCCCGGAAGCTTTCGCAATGGAGATCATGCGGTCTGTCGCGATTGCCCGAAACGGCCATACGAACGCCAATATCGGTGCTTTTCTGGGCGGCGACCTGCCCATTCGCCTGTGGTGGTTTGCCGACGGCCTCTATGTTGTAAAGGCCCATCCGGATTATGCGCATCTGCTCGGTGCGCGCATAGAAAAGATCGGCTCGCTCACGGCAGCGGAAACGGAAAACCGGCTCAAGCCCTATCTTGCGGGCACAGATCAGAGAATCCACTTTCTCAGTCCCGGTTATCTGGTGACGCCGAGGGTGCTCCGGCATATAGGCGCCATTGACGACACCGCGAAAACACCGCTGACGCTGAATCTAGGGTCCGGAACGCTGGAGACGGTGTATTTGCCTGTTGTAACGAAAGACCCGGGCGATGAGCGCAGCACCGGGCTGAACAGGGGCTATTCGGTTCTCGTTCCGGATGCGGAAAGGACGCCGGGACGCTGGCCGCATGTGCTCGACCAGCTAAAAGAAAGTCCTCGCTTATACAGCAAACGGAGCGATGTAACCGCGTCTTTTCTCGATGACGGAAAAACCACGCTCTACATTCGAAACGATACGGCGCGGAGTGTCGACGATAAGCCGCTCGTCGAAAAATTCGGCGGCATCATTCACAAAGACATCCTGCCTTTCCAGCCGAGGCACATCGTCGTCGATCTCCGTTTCAACAACGGCGGCGATTTCTTCAACAGCATTCTCTTCGCACAGGCACTGCCCCGCCTTCTCCCTGATCAGGGGCGGATTTCTGTCCTTGTGGGACGCGCGACGTTCTCCGCAGGCATCGTCACCGCAGCCTTGATAAAGGGAAGCGGAGGCGAGTGGGTATCTCTGATCGGCGAAAAAATGGGGGATGGCGGCAGGTTCTGGGCGGAAGGCGATAAAATAACACTGCCAAACTCAGGGATAAGCGTCCGCTACAGCTCCGAATTCGAAGACTACGAGCAAGGCTGCAGCGATGTCCGAACCTGCTACTGGGCGACCGTCGCATTTGGGCCCCGCAATATCTCTCTTTCACCCGACATCTCTGTTGGTCTCAGCTTCGACGATTATAAGCGCGGTCGGGATCCCGCGCTGGAAAAGGCACTGGAGCCTGCACGATAGGTAGCCGGCGACACATTGATAACGTAAACCGCCTCCCGATATGTCAGGCGGCGTTGCGCGCCCACGAGACGAAGAAAGCGCCGGCTCGCGCCTCTGTCGGGTGGGCCACGACGCCAACATCGCAAGGCACGCGCGCCGATAAAAAGTTCGCCCGGGAGAAGGAACGCAGTTGTCCCATTCGGGCGTCAGGCGAAACCGCCCGACGCCAGTCGTCCAGGGACATCTGCTATGCCTGGATCAAATCCGCGCACCGCCCGTCGCATCAATCATCTGTCCGGTCGTCCAGCGGGCGTCGTTCGAGGCAAGGAATGTGATGACGTCCGCAATATCGTCGGCGCGTCCGACACGCGAGAAGACTGACAGGGCTTCGGCGCCTGCGCGGGCCTCCGGCGCTGCCAGCCATCCGGCGTTCATGTCGGTTTCAGTGACACCCGGCAGCACCGAATTGACCGTAATTCCGCGCCGGCCGAATTCCGGGGCAAGCGCCAGCGTCAATGTCTCAAGCGCCCCCTTGGACGCCGCATAGGCGGGATGCGTCGGCGCCGCGATGCGCGTGAAGCCGGTCGAGACGTTGATGATGCGGCCATTGTCGCGGAGATGATCGGCAACGGCCTGAATGAGAAAGAATGGCGCCTTGAAGTTGATCGTCATCAACTCGTCGAACGCGGCTTCCGTTGTTTCTTTCAACGATGTCGCCGGGGCAATGCCCGCATTATTGACGAGAATATCAAGCGATGGCGAGCCGGTGAAAGCGACCGTGGCTTCCCTGAACTGCTCCCACAAGCTGTCTGTCGCCGCTTTCCCAGACCGCAGATCGGCATTGAGAGCGACCGCCTTCGAACCGAGAGCCTCGATCTCGCGGATCGTTGCCTTTGCCGCATCGGGGTTCGCACCATAATGAACGCCGATAAGACCTGCACCCTCTTTCGCGAACGCCAGGGCCGCGGCACGGCCGATGCCGCGTGAACTGCCCGTTATGAGGGCGACTTTGTTCGATAGTTTCTGAGACATGGATCACTCCGTTGCGATTTAACTAGCGATCGTTATAATAAAATCCGGCCATGATCTGTCAATGTTTTTATAGTGATCGATATAAAAATGTCTGAAATGACGCGAAAACAACGCGGTAGACCGCGCCTGCTTGATCGGAATGCCGGGCTCGACGTCGCAGCCCGGCTGTTCTGGGAGCACGGCTATGAGGGAACCTCGATAGCGGACCTCACCCATGCGATGGGCATCACCCCGCCGTCCCTCTACGCGACCTTCGGTTCGAAGGAAGAATTATTCCGGCTGGCGCTTGATCATAGCATTGCGCAGCAAAGCGAACGCCGCGCCGAAGTGCTGCAGGCGCAAATACCCGCTTACGAGGCGCTCGCCTCTTACCTTTACGATATTGCTGAAGGACATACCCAGCCCGACAAGCCGCGAGGATGCATCGTTTCCACGGCCGTTCTCCAGCATTCGGAAGCAAACGCCTCTGTCGCCCGCACAACGGCACAATTGCGCGAGGCGGCAATACAGATTCTAAAGACGCGGTTCGACCGCGCCGTCAGCGAGGGCGAACTACCCACGCAAACCGACACGGATACGCTCGCCCGCTTTTACGGCGCCGTCATTCAGGGCATGTCCGCGCAGGCTTGCGATGGCGCGTGCAGGGCTAGGTTAAAGGCTTTGGTCGACGTCGCGCTGACAGCCTGGCCCGGAAAGCGTGGGGCCGCTGGCCATCCAGGTTGAATCGCAACCTCTTGAACGGGTCGTCCGAGGACCGGAGACGGCAAAACGGCATTCGACCAGGAAAGCGGGCTGATGGCGAGGCGGACCCCTGCCGGCAAAATCTTGGCGAGATTCATTTTCTTCTCCACCTTGCAGAACCTGCGACTTTCACTTTCACGGGGTAAAACCTATAGAAAATCCATTATGTTACGCCCCCTTCCCTTCCGACAGTACGTGCGTGCGAAAAACCCGCCTGAATTGGCTGAACCTATCAAAGCCCAGCGAGTTGGCGACACGGACGACGGTGGATGGAGACACGGCGCATTCGCTGGCGAGGGAACCGATCGTACCAAAGGCGACGATATGCGGACGAGCCAGAATGGTTCGCGCGACATGGTCCTGCTGCTCCGACAATCGCAGGCTCCCCGTTACGATCAGACCCTTCATGTCCTGAATGCTGGTCGGCGTTTTAAAGGTCTGCCGCGTACGCATGGAGCCTGCTCCTTGTCGATCTGAAGGCACGCCGGCAAGCCACCGCGCCTTAGGGTTCAATTCAGGGCGACCGGTTGCTTCCGGGATACCGATTGAATAGCGGCAAGGGCGACCGCCAGTGCGTTGCGTGCATCCTGGCCCGTCGGCCCTTCACTCATCTCCCCCTGACGGACGGCGGTCATGAAAGAGGCAAGTTGCGCCGTGTAGCCATGGACAAAGTGATCGGTATCGCGACGCCAGGTCTCATTCGAGACACCGCGCCCATCGAACAGCGTCATGCTTGAACGACGGACATCGCCCATCGTCACCATGCCGGCCGATCCAAAAACCTCGCCGCGAATGTCATAGCCGTAGAGCGCTGAAAAATTGGCCTCTGCAACGGCTATGGAGCCGTTGTCGAAACGGATATTGACCACCGCCGTATCCAGAAAGCCTTCACCTTTCGCGTCAGGGCGAACGAGCGCATCCGCCATGGCGAAGACTTCGACCGGTCTGGCGCCGGGGTTCAGCCATAACAGCGTGTCGAAATCGTGGATGAGGGTCTCGTAGAAAATCGTCCAGAGCGGAATACGGCCGGGGTCTGCGGCGAATGGGCCGGGATCACGCGTCAGCGAGCGGATGAGCTGCGGCGCACCGACCTTGCCGACATCGATCGCGGCCCGGCCTTCCGCAAAGGCCTGATCCCACCGGCGGTTGAAGCCCACCTGAAGGGGAACGCCGGCCGAGCGTGCCGCGGCAATCGCCCGATCGGCATCTTCCAGCGTCAGCGCCATCGGCTTTTCGCAGAAAATCGCTTTTCCCGCCTCGGCAGCCTGAACAAGAACATTGGTATGGAAACGGGCCGGCGTTGCGATGATGACGGCGTCGAGACCGGGATGTGCAAGCAATGCGGCAATGTCGGTATAGGCGGCGTCGACGCCGAGTTTTTCCGCAAGACCTGCTGCCGCACCCGGTGCGGGATCGGCAATGGCGACGAGTTCGGCATCCACCAGTCGCCGGGCGACGGTTTCACCGTGGAAAGAGCCGATGCGGCCGGCGCCGATGAGGCCGATATTGACGGGTTTTGTCTTGGGCATGGGGATCGTCCTGTGGGTTTATGGTGTCAGATTGTGAATGCAGCGCGGAAAGCCGAGAGCGCTGCGTCGGCATCGCCGGATGCCCAGGCCTCCATGCCGACCGGCCCGGAATAGCCCATCGCTTTCAGCGCCCGGGCAATGCCGTTCCAGTTGACTTCGCCCGTACCGGGCTCGCAGCGACCGGGCACGTCGGCAACCTGAATCTCTCCTATCCACGGCAGGGCCCTGCGGCAGAGTTCGATCAGGTTTCCTTCACCGATCTGGGCGTGGTAAAGATCGAGATTGAGGCGCAGACGCGGGTGGTCGATGCTGGAAACCAGCGCCAGCGCATCTTCCGCGCGCGCAAACGGTACGCCGGGATGATCGACGGGAAGGTTGAGGTTCTCCAGGGTGAAAACCACATCCTCTTCTTCCGCGAGGTCAACGATACGGCAAAGCGTGTCACGCGCCTTGAGCCACATGACGCCCGTGACCACCTCGACAGGCTGCACCGGCAGCCCGCGATCTCCAAGGCCCGTACCATGCAGGTTCAGTCGCTGAACGCCAAGGCGTTTGCCCACCTGGGCGGTCTGGCGGGCCGTGCTGAGCAGCTCTGCCGCGCCTTCGTCATCCGTGAGCCGGCCGGTGAGATAACCATTCATGATGGTGAAGGTCGCGCCGGTCGCTTCAAGTCTGCTGATGTCATGTTCCGGCCAGTTCCACAGGCCGACACCGAAGCCCAGATCCTTGAGCCGGGAAGCGCGCCATTCGATCGGCTTGTCACGCCACAACATCTCGGCGCAGGCCGCCAGTGGGAAGGAAGTCGCAGAAGCGCTCATGGGTAATACCTTGCTGATGAGTATGAGGGATCGTGGCGCGGCGCGATCGCGCCGAACCGGATATTCGTTCGGGAATGTCTAGTCAGATGGTTCCGCCCAGCTCCTCGGAGATGGACTGCAACTCCTTGCCGCCTGCCATCAGGTTCTGCAGATCGTCGATGCCAATTTCACTCTTCGAATATGTTCCGAGGGTCTTACCGCGATTCAGCGCCGTGAAGCGGTTGCCGACGGCATAGGCGTGGCGGACATTATGCGTGATGAAAATGACGCCGAGCCCGTTATTGCGGACCTGGTTGATATATTTGAGAACCATCGAGGTCTGCGCGACGCCGAGCGCCGACGTCGGCTCATCGAGGATGAGCACCTTCGCCCCGAAATAGACAGCGCGCGCGATGGCGACACATTGCCGTTCACCGCCCGACAAAGTGCCCACCGCCTGATCCGGCTCGCGCACATCGATGCCGATCTTGCGCATCTCCTCACGCGTGACCCTGTCGGCAAAATCCATGTCCATGCTCTTGAAGGGGCCGAAACCCTTCAGAGGTTCGCGGCCCATGAAAAAGTTCCGCGTCACCGACATCAGGGGGATCATCGCAAGATCCTGATAGACGGTCGCGATGCCGGCATCGAGCGCATTCCGCGGACCGTCGAATATGCGTGGCTGGCCTTCGACGAGGAATTCTCCCGATGTCGGCTTGAACACGCCGGACAGGGTGTTGATGAGAGTGGACTTGCCGGCGCCATTGTCTCCGAGAAGGCAGAGAACCTCGCCGGCATTGACACTCAGCGATACGCCGTTGAGCGCGATGATGGAGCCGAAATATTTGACGAGGTTCCTTACCTCGACGATTGGCGTCTGAGATGTGCTCATCAGCGTTCTCCCGTGACGCGTTTGCGGATCACATTGTTGAATATGACGGCCGTCAGCAGCATGCCGCCGAGGAACACGAGGTACCAATCCTGATCTATCGACGTGTAGGTGAGGCCGATCAACACCATGCCGAAGACAATCGAGCCGAAGAACGCGCCGATCGCCGAACCGTAACCGCCTGTCAGAAGGCAGCCGCCGATGACGGCCGCGATGATGGCCTCGAATTCCTTCTGAAACCCACGGCGGGCATCCGTGGAGCCGGCATCCAGCACGGTGAGGATCGCTACGAGTGTGGCGCACATCGCCGTTATGATGAACAGGGTGGTTTTCACGCGCGCCACTGGCACGCCCGACTTGCGCGCCGCACGCGGGTCACCGCCGGCGGCAAATATCCAGTTGCCGAAACGCGTCCGTAAAAGCACCCATGTAGCGAGCAGGGCGATCAGGACGAACCACAGGATCTCCACCGGAATACCGGGAACCTTCGGTGTTCCATTTGGAAATGTCTCGATGATGCCCCGGCTGCCGAGCCAGGAGAACAGGCCGGTAAAGGCCTCGCCGGAAAAAATCGGGGCAAGCGGGCTGTCGGCGGCGGCTTCCTTCATGCCGCGAAGTTGTGTCGCTCCGCCGCTTGCCCATTTGAGGCCAACCAGCGTGAGGCCACGCAGAATGAAGAGGAATGCAAGCGTGACGATGAACGAGGGAAGACCCGTTCGCATCGTAAGCTGGGCATTCGTGACGCCGATGACCACGGCAAATCCGAGCGCAATCAGGATCGCCACACTGAGCGGAAGATTGAGAACCACCAGCGCCGTGCCAAACACGAGACCGGCAAAGGCGACCATTGATCCGATCGACAGATCAAATTCACCGCCGATCATCAATAAAGCGGCGCCGATGGCAAGAATGCCGAGCTGGGCGGCCGGAGCCATGAAATTGACCACGCCGGCCAGCGTGAACATGGCGGGATTGGCGGTGAAGAAAAAGAAAATGGTGACAAGCACCAGCCCGGCGACAGCGCCGAGTTCCGGACGCCGCAGGAGCGCGGTCATCATCGAAACCTTTTTTAGCCGCTCGTCGGATCGGGTCGACGACCCGTTCTGTTCGTTGGCCAGCGTCATGGGTTCGTTCCTCAGATTGGGTGTCATCTTTGCGCGCAACGGCGTTCGGCCGAAAAGGTCGCGCATCGAGGCAAAGGTTGCGTTCGGGGTGGCTCCCGCTTTGGCGGGAGCCACACTTCCATCCGGCCTAGCGGATGCCCTGGGAGGATTTTTCGATGACTGCGGCCGCCGTATCCTTCTCGACGAAGCTTGGGCCGGAGGCGACGTTGCCCGCCGGAATGGTGCCGTAACGCGCGTTCAACGCAAGAAATGTCACCGGTAGATAACCTTGCAGGAAGGGTTGCTGATCAACCGCAAACAGTGCCTTCCCGTCCGCGACAGCCTTCAGAAAACCCGCCGACAGATCGTAGGATGCAACCTTGACCTTGTCGCCGACACCCAGCTTTTCGACAACCGCAACCGCGCGTTCGCCGACCAGCGGCGCAGAAAGACCGAGAACAACATCCACCGAGGGATCGGAGGTAAGCGCCGCCTGAATCTTGGCCTCGATTTCTGCCGGGTCGGCTGTCGTCGGCAACACCGTTACCTTGCCGCCTTCAAAACCCTTTTCCGTTCCGGCGCAGCGCTGGTCCAGAGCCGCATTGCCCACCTCCTGGTTGACGCAAAGAACGTGCTTCAAACCGAGAGACTTCAGTTTCTCCCCAACCTTGACACCGGCAGGCAGTTCATCCTGACCGACGTGCAGCCTGATGCCGAGCTTTTCCGTGGCGGAGATGCCGGAATTCATCGAGATGACCGGAATGCCCGCGGCAACTGCTTTTTCAATCGCTGGACCTAGGGCATCTGGGTCCGGGTTGGAAATCACTATCCCCGCCGGGGTCTGGTTTGCGGCCGCATCGATGAGTTGACCCATCGCGACCATGTCGAAGGTCTCGGGCGCGCGATAATCGACCCGGACATTACTGTCCTTGCCCGCCTGCATCATGCCATTTTTGACAATAGACCAGAAAGGATCGGACGCCTGACCGTGGGTGACCGCGATGATGGTCAACTGATCCTGCGCCTTGGCCGCCGCAGAGCATGACACGGCTATTCCGGCGACGAGTACGCCATGGGCGAGTTTCCTGAGAATAGATTTCATGTGGTTCCTCCTCCTTGTACCGGCCCACTCCTCAGACCGATAAAATACACATGCTACCGGGTGCAAACATCTTGCTACCGGGTGCAAGCAGGTGCATCATAGCTGCGGATGGGTTAAAAGCAAGCGTTCATTTCATCGAAGTCAGAAATGGAATGTTCGTTCTATTTTGGTCGGAGGCACTATGCGCAAGCGGGAAACTACCAGGAGAGCGACGGCGAAGGAGGTGGCGACCGCAGCCGGCGTCTCTAAATGGACCGTTATCCGGGCCTTCACACCCGGTGCGTCGATCACCGAGGAGAGCAAACGGCGCGTGCTGGAATCGGCGGCCGCCCTGAATTACTCGCCGAACCTTCTTGCCCGGAGCCTTGCCACCAATCTGACCCATCAGGTCGCCGTCTTCGTTGATGACTTCGCCAATCCCCAGAAACTGCCGTTTCTTGAAACACTGACGGAGCGTCTGCAGGCCGCCGGCCTCGTTGCCATGCTCATCAACATCAATAACCACTTCGATCACGTTCACGCCCTGCTGCATGCCGACCAGCGTCAGGTTGACGCCATCATTCTTTTTGGCACCGCATTTCGCGATGAAACGCTGACGGACCGCCAGCTTGGCCACGGAATGCCGCCCATGTTCGTTCTGGCACGCGATAGCCAGATCGACGGCGTACCCGCCGTCGTATGTGACGCCGAGCTGGCGCTGAGAGACATCGTCAACCATTTATACGAACGGGGATATCGAAAGCCCGGCTTCATGAGCGGCGCGACGGCGCTTTCGACAGCGCTAAGGCGCCGGCAGTACTTTACGGATTTCTGGGCGGAAAAAGGCGTTGGCGAGATCGAACTGCTATCTGCCGAAAAATACAGCGCCGCAGCGGGAGCAGCATCCGTCCGCGAATATCTCTCGCATACTGCACCTTCCGAACGCGTCGATATCCTTATGTGTGAGAACGATATCCTGGCTTTCGGCGCCATGGATGAAATTCGCGGAAACTTCGGGCTGAGAGTGCCTAAAGATATGGCCATCGTCGGATTCGACAATTATGAACTCGGAGGTTCACCCGCATACGGCCTCACCACATATGAACAACCGCGCCACGAAATGGTCGAGGCCATCATCGGAATGATCACCGGAGCCATTGAAGCCGAAACAGTTACCTTGCCCGGTAAAATGATTGTCCGAAATTCCACGTGACAACAAAAACTCCCCGGAGCGTTGGCTACGGTTTTTTTGTTAGATCTGGTTGCGGGGACATGACGGCACGGAGACTTATGAATTTCAAGCGTCAAGACATTCCGTGAATGTGATGCCCACTTTGGGGTCGTGAGCGGAGCTACCGCTCTCCGTTGAATACAACTTGTTCCCGACGCAAGGGCGGACGTCGGCAAGTTTTCAACACACTGAAATGCTCTTTTCGGATCAGTCAATGCTTGACCATCGCCATGCTGACAGGAGTCGTCTCGATAGGCGCTGGGCTGGTTGTTTCAATAAGAACAGCCTTTCGGGCAGCCCGTCCGCCGAGATCGGGCGAGCTGCACGTCGAGCAGAACGCATGATCAATGCTGGAGTTATCGTTTCTTTACGGTCAAGCGTAGAATTCGACGGGTCTCGTTGCCTGCGCTTTACGTGATGAAAGCTCGCTATCTCCTTCTATTTTCCCGAATGCCGCCATGTCCTGGCGCATCAGCGCGAGGACTCGACCGGATTCGAGATCATTACGTCCAGTGTCACAAGAGCCAGGAATGTGACTGCCGGTGATAAGATTATTGTAGTCAACGCCAGCGCGAAGTGATTTGAGAGCCGCCTCCAAGCCGTCAGGTTCCGCCCCTTCTTCCTGCATTCGACGCGCAATCCCGTCGCGTGGCTGGAACTTTGGTTCTGAAGCAGCCGAGAAATAGCTCAATGCAGCGTCGACATATTCCATCGAACTCCCGTCAGTGCGCAAATAGCGGCCCTGGTTAACAATAGCCGTCGAGCCGAATTCCCATTGCGCCTCTGTGGCTGTTGCGGCGAGATCAAGCGCGAGTATCTTGGCATCGGGGAGGGTCGTGATTTCCGTTTCCTGCGCCGTGCCGTCACCATTACGGTCTTGCCAGATTCGGAAATCACCAAAGCGCATGTCATCAGCAGACAATATTCCATCGCGGTTGCTGTCAAATGCGCGCAGGCCTTCGAGGTCGGAGAGCGCACCCTCGACATCGTCGATGAAGCTCATCTCGCCGATACCACTGACGGTTCCGTTACCGTCGCGATCGAGAAACATGAAGCCCTCCGTTGAACCGATCCAACTGGTGTCGTCGGCAACCCCATCGCCGTCGGTGTCGAACAGCGCCGCAGCCTGCTCCGCGGTCTGCAGCTCTACGCCGGCGCCATCCAGATCCAGGATGATCGGCGCGGCGAGCGCGACACGCTCCCCATTGCGGAAGAACAGCTGTTCGATACTCGACAACGTATCGACCCCATCATTGCCGTTTACGCTCGGCTGATTGTCAGTGACTTTGACGCTCCCCCGGCCGTGACAAGCGAATAGCTTGCCCTGGCACCGTTGAAATAGACCATATCCGTTCCGGCACCGCCATAAATCATATCGTTACCAGCCATACCCCAGAATTCATCCCTCCCGTCATTGCCGTAGAGTTTGTCGTTGCCGCCGCCGCCGCCAGGCGGTCCGCCTGATCGCCACCGCTGATTGTATCGTTGCCGCGGCCACCAAAAATCCTGTTCAAGACCCCGTTGTCACCTGAGAGAGTGTCTGCATTTTCGGTTCCCTGGGTCCACCCATCGAAAGGACTTGATACGGTGAGCCTGACTGCTGCAAACGCAGTGAGACGGCCATCGCTGACCAGATAAACGAAACTATCTGTCCCTTCATAACCGAAATCTGGGGTGTATTGGATCAGGCCATCGGCACCCATTTTCACGGTACCCATCCGGGCCCCACCGACCGACAGAACGAACAACGGATCGCCGTCAGGATCGACGTCGTTTCCGAGCAGGGCTCCAGTTGGACCTGCCAAGGTCTCACCTCGAGTGACAGAGAAAGGACCATCATTTACCGCGACCGGCTTATCGTTCACTGGAGTAATCACGAGCTTGAATACGTCGCTCACGGACAGCAAACCGTCACTCGCAGTGACCTTGATATCGAATATTCCGTTGAAGTTCAGAGGTGGTGTTCCAATGAACGTGAGGCCATTGAATATGAGCCAAGATGGCAGTGGACTACCGTCCGAGAGGGCTGCCGAGTAGGTCAGTGAGGTTTTTTCGACATCGGTAAAACTACCCGCCGGGATCGTAATCCAAACGGCTTTGTCCTCAACCATGTTTACATCGGGGAGAGGTTTCGTCAGAACTGGCGCGTCATTCACTGGCTTGATTGTCAGGCGGAAGACATCGTCCACCGAAAGCGATCCGTCGCTAGCCGTCACCTTGATATCGAATACACCATTGTAATTCGCCGGCGGCGTACCTGTGAACGTCGTGCCGTCAAATTTCAACCATGAAGGCAATATAGCGCCACTGGACAGCTTGGCTGTGTATATCAACGGATTGCCATCTCTATCGGTGAAACTGCCTGCCGGGATCGTAATAGAAACCTCCGTGTCCTCGGGCAGACTCACATCCCGCAACGGCACCGCGACCGCCGGAGCAACGTTGGTCGCCTTGACAGTCAACCGGAAAACATCGCTTGTCCTCAACGCGCCGTCGCTCGCCGTGACCTGGATGTCAAGCGCGCCGGTAAAATTGCTCGGCGGTGTCCCAAAGATCCGGCCGTTCGAGAGGCGGAGCCAGGAAGGGAGCGGTTTGCCATCGGACAGTGTTGCCGAAAGTGTCAAGCCGTCTCCATCAGCGTCTTTAAAAATATCAACGGGAATCGGGATCGAGACGGGCGCTTTACTGGGCAACACGACGTCCGGGAGTAGGTTTGCAATAGCCGGCGCATCGTTGACAGTAGTGATAGTCAAACGGAACATGCTTGTAGCCGAAATTGATCCCTCACTTGCCGTGACCTTAATATCGATGGCGCCATTGTAATTTACGGGCGGCATGCCTGTGAGCCGGGCACCGTCGAAATTCAACCAGTTCGGCAAAGCTTTGCCGTCGCCTAAGGTTGCGGAATAAACCAGAGGATCACCATCAACATCGGTGAAGGCTGTCGCGGAGATCGAGATATCCACTGGCGTATCTTCGGGCGAGCTTACATCAGCAAGCGGCAGCTTGAGAACGGGAGCGTCGTTAACCGGCGCAACAGTCAAGCGGAACGTGCTTGTCGCCGATAGCAGGCCATCGCCAGCCGTCACAGCAATAGCGATCACACCGTTGAAATTGGCCGGTGGCGTTCCGGTGAACCACGTGCCGTCGAAGGTTAACCATTCAGGCAATGCATTGCCGTTGGCGAGTACCGCTGAATAGGTCAGCGGATCGCCGTCGCCATCTGTAAACGCGCCTGCGGGAATAGCAAAGGAAATCTCGTGGTCTTCCTGCACAGAAACATCTGGCAATGGCCGCGCCAGCACCGGCGCCTGATTGGTGGGGACGATGGAAAGTCGGAACAGACCATATGTCACGAGCGATCCATCGCTTGCGGCGACCTCGATATCGAGCGAGCCGAAATAGGTCTGGGGCGGCGTTCCAATGAAACCACTACCGTTAAAGGTAAGCCAACTCGGCAGTTGGCCGCCGTCCGCCAGCTGAGCAGTGAAAACCAGAGCATCTCCGTCAACATCCGCGAAAATCGACTTGTCCAGCCCCACATCGATCGGGCGAGCCTGCTGTCCGGTGTAGTCAGCCAAGGCATGAACCAGAACCGGCGCGTCGTTGACGGGACGGACCAGGAAACGGAAATTCCCGGTGGCGGATAATGCGCTATCGCTGGCGGTCATTGCCAGTTCGATGACCCCGTTAAAATTCGCTGGCGGCGTGCCGATCAGATTGCCGTTGACGACTGACATCCACGCTGGAAGTGGCAATCCATTGGTGAGGCTGACAGCGTAGCTCAAATCATCGCCATCACCATCAGAAAAGGAACGGGTGGGGAGTGCAACCGAGAAGGAGCGGTCTTCATCGACTTCAATATCAGGAAGCAAATCTGTGACAACCGGCGTGTCGTTGACCGGAGCAATGAAGACCAATAGGTCTCTGACCGTGTGGGCTTTCCCGTCCGAGACGGCAATTTCAAGCTGGACCAAGCCGTTGAAATTGGTCGGCGGTATGCCACTGAGCGTCCTGGTCTCGTGCTCATATGTGAGTGGCGATGGTAGAGCCGAACCGCCCTTCCCGCGCAACTCGACCAGCAACGCATCGCCGTCGACATCGGTGACAAAGCCGTTTGGCAGCGTCGCCCGGAAAGGCTGGTCCTCGGTTCCCTTAAGAACCGGCATAGCAGCAATGACAGGAACATCGTTGACCGGCGCAATCGCGATGTCGACGCGCGCCGTTGCCGTCCGTCCGGTGCTGTCTTCGATTTCATAATCGAACCAGGCCGCACCGCTGAAATCCGTCCCAGGCATGATCCGGAGTTGGCCAAAGCCAAGATCGCTTACCGTAACACCCGAAGCACCGACAACGCGTGTAAAAACAAAGGCCTGCCTGTCTGCATCACTGTCATTGGCGAGCAATTGGCTGGCAAAGACGGTGAGTGGCAAGTCCTCGTTCATCTCCAACGTATCCGCGCGGGCAACCGGTGCGTCGGCAACCGGCAGAACATTGATGGTGACTGTCGTCGAAACCGGGAAACCCTGCTCATTCTGAACTGAATAACTTAGTATCAGCTCGCCATTAAAGTCAGCGGCGGGGGTTACGCGATAAGTTCCGCTTTCGAGGCGCGCCGCTCCCTCAAGGCCGACAAAGGTAATGGTCGATCCTTCCGGCACATAATCGTTGGCCATCAGTGCTGCGGGCTCTATGTCGATGAAGCTGTCCTCTAGCACCTCGAACCCGAAATCCGAAACCGGGATCGGCAGTGGTACAAGAGGCATCACAAGAAGCGTGGCGTAGCCAATGCTGGAAGCGCCGTGGCTGTCGGTGACGCGATAGTGGAAGCCAGCGTCCCCGATATAGCCTGCATTTGGGGTGAACACTGCCGTCGAGCCAACCTGCACGACTGTACCCTGGTCGGCATCCAATATCTCGACAATCTCGAAGCTGTCGGCTTCGACATCACGGTCATTTCCGACGAGTGCGGAGAAATCGACGACAATTGTCTGATTCTGTTTCGTCCGGAAGACACCTTCCGGATCGTTCATCGTGCCGGCTCCATCAGCATTGGCGATTGGCGCGTCATTCACGGCGGCGATGTTGAAGATGATCTTTCCGGTCGACGTCTTACGGCCATCACCGATCATATAGCTGAAGCTGATCGGACCGCTGACGTTCTCGTTCGGAACAAACCGCCAGCGTCCGCCGGGCAATTCGATGATGCGCCCACCATCGGCGCTGCGCGACAGCGACTGTCGAAGCGCGCAATACTGCCCTTTTGAACTATCTTGACGGAGGCTTGGGGAAATACGTTTTCCCGGAAGGCACACCGCTCGCGAACGAACTCGTCGAAAAACAGTTCGTACAGACAGCCATTGCAGAATATGAAGCACAGGTTGCGAGCCTCAAGCAGCAAATTGCCCAGCGTCAGGCCGAATGCAACTCAACCAAGGCTGAAATCGCGAAGTTGCGCCAAACGCTTCCACTGGTTGACGAACAGCTCGAAGCACGCCGAGAACTCACCAAGCAAGGCACTTTCGCCAAGCTCAATCTACTCGACTATGAACAACGACGGGTTGAACACACGCAAAACATCGAAATACAGCTTGCCAAAGCGAAGCAGGCATTGGCCGCAGCAACCTCGCTTGAGGCAGAAATACGCAAATTGCGCGAAACATTCACCAAAACCGCAGTCGACGATCTGCTTCAAGCGCGAGACAAAACTGCGCTCGCGGCTGAGGAACTGCGTAAGATGAGCCGTCGCCGAGAAATGCTCCAATTGCGGGCCCCGGTCTCAGGAACGGTACAGCAGCTTGCGCTCGCTACAATTGGTGGCGTTGTGCAACCTGCGCAGGCGCTCATGACAGTCGTTCCGGATGGTACGGGCCTTGAGGTCGAAGCCTATGTGCTAAACAAAGACATCGGCTTCGTTCGCGAAGGTCAGCAGGTGCGAGTCAAGCTGGAAGCTTTCCCCTTTACAGACTACGGCTTGGTGCCTGGCGTTGTCGAAAGCATCAGCCGGGACGCCATAGACCTGTCGGAACCTCCTGCGGCTGAACAAGACGCTAAGGGGCGGCCAGTCCAACCGGGTCTCGTCTACGCCGCGCGCATCCGCTTGCTTGCGACAACCATTAATGTGCAAAACAAGGAGCACAAGTTGGGACCTGGATTGTCTGTGCAGTCCGAAATCAAGACGGGCCAGAGAAAAATCATCCAGTACTTACTGTCACCGATCGCCAAATCACTCGATGAGGCTGTGCGTGAACGATAACCGTCATGAACTGTCTATATCCGGGAGTATACCGATGCTGCGGCGAGAAGCCCTTCATCAATATCCTTCGCCAGTCATCCAGAAAGTGGTGATCGGCAAGTCCCCGAACCATCGGTCGGCCTCACTCGAAGTGTGCGGCCAGATCGCATTGATCCTGGCGGCGATGGAGACCTTTACCATCCTCGAAGAACGTATGAAGCTACTCCACGCGCATGATTTTGAGGAACGCTTCCGCCGGCGAACTGGAGACGTAGGAACAAAAAAAGCTCCTCGACTCATATGAGGGGGAGCTTCGTCGCAAATATCCCGAGTGGGCGAATTTGCAAGTTTCAGTGGTTGCGGGGGCAGGATTTGAACCTGCGGCCTTCAGGTTATGAGCCTGACGAGCTACCGGGCTGCTCCACCCCGCGTTGACTGGTTTTATTATAGCATAAAGGCCGCTTGATGCGGCCTTTTGATTTGGGCTTTGTGCCGGTTTTTGTGAATGAGAAGATTTGTGTTGCGTTTTGCAGACCTGGCAGCGACCTACTCTCCCGCGTCTTGAGACGAAGTACCATTGGCGCTGGGGCGTTTCACGGCCGTGTTCGGAATGGGAACGGGTGCAGCCGCCCCGCGATAACCACCAGGTCGGCAAAACGCAACATATGTTCATGCGGAACGCATGAACATATGTTGCTCTTTTTTGGATTGGCATGCCTTATCCCGTTCGCTTGTCGCTCACGGGGACGCCAATCGGCCATACGGTCACCTCTGATATGAGGGACCAGGTGGCCAAAGCAACCTAGTTCATGTTTTCACATGGAAACTGTTGTTTCGAGAAGCTGGAGAGCCAAGGCTCTATTTAATTTACACGTCTTTCTGTGACCGGTCCGTATTCAGCCTTTGCTCAACAGTGAGCATGGCAGCCATACAGGACGCTAGTCCGTCGCGCCTTATGGCGCGGCCCGTCCGGAGCCCTTCGGGCGTCAGGACAAAACAGATCATCAAGCTTGGCTTGATGAACATATTCAATGGGAACGAAGAAGTCGATCGAGCTATTAGTAACGGTAAGCTTCACACATTGCTGTGCTTCCACACCCGTCCTATCGACGTGGTCGTCTTCCACGGCTCTGATAGGGAACACTCGTTTTCAGGTTGGTTTCCCGCTTAGATGCCTTCAGCGGTTATCCATTCCGTATATAGCTACTCTGCTATGCCCTTGGCAGGACAACAGATCCACCAGAGATACGTCCATCCCGGTCCTCTCGTACTAGGGACAGATCCTGTCAATATTCCTACACCCACGGCAGATAGGGACCGAACTGTCTCACGACGTTCTGAACCCAACTCACGTACCGCTTTAAATGGCGAACAGCCATACCCTTGGGACCTGCTCCAGCCCCAGGATGCGATGAGTCGACATCGAGGTGCCAAACAACCCCGTCGATATGGACTCTTGGGGGTCATCAGCCTGTTATCCCCGGCGTACCTTTTATCCGTTGAGCGATGGCCCTTCCACACGGGACCACCGGATCACTATGACCGACTTTCGTCTCTGCTCGACTTGTCAGTCTCGCAGTCAGGCTAGCTTATGCCATTGCACTCGACGACCGATTTCCGACCGGTCTGAGCTAACCATCGCGCGCCTCCGTTACTCTTTCGGAGGCGACCGCCCCAGTCAAACTACCCACCATACACTGTCCCGGATCCGGATAACGGACCGCGGTTAGACATCCACGAAGATAAGGGTGGTATTTCAAGGATGGCTCCACAGAAACTGGCGTCCCTGCTTCAAAGCCTACCACCTATCCTACACATGCCTTGGCGAATGCCAGTGTAAAGCTATAGTAAAGGTGCACGGGGTCTTTCCGTCTGACCGCAGGAACCCCGCATCTTCACGGGGAATTCAATTTCACTGAGTCTATGTTGGAGACAGCGGGGAAGTCGTTACGCCATTCGTGCAGGTCGGAACTTACCCGACAAGGAATTTCGCTACCTTAGGACCGTTATAGTTACGGCCGCCGTTTACTGGGGCTTCAGTTCAGAGCTTGCACCCCTCCCTTTAACCTTCCAGCACCGGGCAGGCGTCAGACCCTATACGTCGTATTGCTACTTCGCAGAGCCCTGTGTTTTTGATAAACAGTCGCTACCCCCTGGTCTGTGCCACCCCATCATACTTGCGTACAAAAGGGTCACGCTTCTTCCGAAGTTACGCGTGCAATTTGCCGAGTTCCTTCAACATAGTTCTCTCAAGCGCCTTGGTATACTCTACCTGACCACCTGTGTCGGTTTCGGGTACGGTCTATACGGTGGAGCTATTTCCTGGAACCTCTTCGCCGCCCAACCAATCCAATAAGGTTGAACAACACACGAGATCCGTCACTACCACCAGGCCCACGAATATTAACGTGGTTCCCATCGACTACGCGTGTCCGCCTCGTCTTAGGGGCCGGCTAACCCTGCTCAGATTAACTTTAAGCAGGAACCCTTGGTCTTTCGGCGAGGGAGTCTCTCACTCCCTTTATCGTTACTCATGTCAACATTCGCACTTCCGATATCTCCAGCAGCCCTCACGGGTCCGCCTTCACAGACTTACGGAACGCTCCGCTACCACATGCACTTACGGCATATCCTCAGCTTCGGTGCATGGCTTTAGCCCCGTTACATTTTCGGCGCAAAGACCCTTATTTAGACCAGTGAGCTGTTACGCTTTCTTTAAATGATGGCTGCTTCTAAGCCAACATCCTGGTTGTTTTGGGATCCTCACATCCTTTCCCACTTAGCCATGACTTGGGGACCTTAGCTGGAGGTCAGGGTTGTTGCCCTTTTCACGACGGACGTTAGCACCCGCCGTGTGTCTGCCGACTAGTACTCCTCGGTATTCGGAGTTTGGTTAGGATCAGTAAGACGGTGAGTCCCCATAGCCCATCCAGTGCTCTACCCCCGAGGGTATTCGGTCGACGCTCTACCTAAATAGATTTCGCGGAGAACCAGCTATTTCCGAGTTTGATTGGCCTTTCACCCCTAGCCACAAGTCATCCCGAACTATTGCAACAGTTATGGGTTCGGCCCTCCAGTTGGTGTTACCCAACCTTCAGCCTGCTCATGGCTAGATCACTCGGTTTCGGGTCTAATGCAACTAACTAAATCGCCCTATTCAGACTCGCTTTCGCTGCGCCTACACCTACCGGCTTAAGCTTGCTAGTTACACTAAGTCGTTGACCCATTATACAAAAGGTACGCCGTCACCCTTGCGGGCTCCGACTGTTTGTAGGCATCCGGTTTCAGGTTCTATTTCACTCCCCTCGTCGGGGTGCTTTTCA